>NZ_JAEKKT010000097.1 GCF_019510245.1 Streptomyces sp.
TCCGCCAGGCGTTCAACAAGGACGTGGTGATCGACCTCATCTGCTACCGCCGCCGCGGTCACAACGAGTCGGACAACCCGGCCTTCACCCAGCCGCTGATGTACGACCTGATCGACAAGAAGCGCTCGGTGCGCAAGCTCTACACCGAGTCCCTGATCGGTCGCGGCGACATCACCCTGGAAGAGGCCGAGCAGGCCCTGCAGGACTACCAGGGCCAGCTGGAGAAGGTCTTCACGGAGGTCCGCGAGGCCACCGCGCAGCCGGCCGTCGCGCCCGCCCAGGAGCCGCAGGACGGCTTCCCGGTCGCCGTGCCGACCGCGATCTCCACGGAGGTCGTCAAGCGCATCGCCGAGTCCCAGGTCAACATCCCGGACTACTTCACCGTCCACCCGCGTCTGCTGCCGCAGCTGCAGCGCCGGGCGGCGATGATCGAGGACGGCACGATCGACTGGGGCATGGGCGAGACCCTGGCCATCGGCTCGCTGCTGATGGAGGGCACGCCGGTGCGGCTGTCCGGCCAGGACTCCCAGCGCGGCACCTTCGGCCAGCGCCACGCGGTCCTGATCGACCGGGAGACGGGCGCGGACTACACCCCGCTCCTCTACCTGTCCGAGGACCAGGCCCGCTACAACGTCTACAACTCGCTGCTCTCCGAATACGCGGTGATGGGCTTCGAGTACGGCTACTCGCTGGCCCGTCCGGACGCGCTGGTGATGTGGGAGGCGCAGTTCGGTGACTTCACCAACGGCGCCCAGTCGGTCATCGACGAGTACATCTCGGCGGCCGAGCAGAAGTGGGGCCAGACCTCCGGCGTCACGCTGCTGCTCCCGCACGGCTACGAGGGCCAGGGCCCGGACCACTCCTCGGCCCGCATCGAGCGCTTCCTGCAGCTGTGCGCGCAGAACAACATGACGGTCGCGATGCCGACCCTCCCGTCGAACTACTTCCACCTCCTGCGGTGGCAGGTGCACAACCCGCACCACAAGCCGCTGGTCGTCTTCACCCCGAAGTCGATGCTGCGCCTCAAGGCGGCGGCCTCGAAGGCGGAGGAGTTCACGAGCGGGCAGTTCCGCCCCGTCATCGGCGACGCGTCGGTCGACCCGTCGGCGGTCCGCAAGGTCGTCTTCTGCACCGGCAAGGTCTACTACGACCTGGAGGCCGAGCGGCAGAAGCGCGGTGTCACGGACACGGCGATCATCCGTCTCGAGCGCCTGTACCCGCTGCCGGGTGCGGAGCTCCAGGCCGAGGTCAACAAGTACCCGAACGCCGAGAAGTACCTGTGGACCCAGGAGGAGCCGGCGAACCAGGGTGCCTGGCCGTTCATCGCGCTCAACCTGATCGACCACCTGGACCTGGCGGTCGGCGCCGACGTCCCGGCCGGCGAGCGCCTGCGCCGCATCTCGCGCCCGCACTCCTCGTCCCCGGCGGTGGGCTCGGCCAAGCGCCACCAGGCCGAGCAGGAGCAGCTGGTGCGTGAGGTCTTCGAGGCCTAGGCCCGCGGAGCACCGTGTGGGAGGGCCCGGTTCCCGGTTGCGGGGGCCGGGCCCTTCGGCGTCCGTTCCCGCGCCGACCACCTCCGTCGTCCGCCTAGGCTGGTAGACGCCCACCACCGGGCACCCACACATGCAGGCAGCAGGAGAGCAACCCATGTACTTCACCGATCGAGGCATCGAGGAACTGGAGAAGCGGCGCGGCGAGGAAGAGGTCACCTTCGAGTGGCTCGCGGAACAGCTCCGCACGTTCGTCGACCTGAACCCCGACTTCGAGGTCCCGGTGGAGCGTCTGGCGACGTGGCTGGCCCGGCTGGACGACGAGGACGAGGAGTAGGCGAGCACCCCGGCGACGCCGCGCCCCGTCGGGGGCGCGGGGGGCTTCAGTCCCGCGGGAACACCGTCTCGTACGACAGCTCCAGCACCCCGTGCACCGTCAGCACCGCCCCCACCGCTGCCCACCCCACGCTGCGCCGCCGCATCCCCCACGCGGCGGCCGGCAGGCCCACCGCCACCTCGGCCAGGGCCAGCCGACGGGCCCTCGGCGCCCCTTCCGCGCGCTGCGCGTACGACGGCCGGGAGACGGCTCTGGATTCATCCGTCGACATGGACACACGGTAAGCAATTCCTCCGCTTACCGCCCGATATGCGAGCCGCCTGGACCCCGTCGCGGGTCAACACCGCGCCCAACCGGCCACACTCACGAGTGCCTTGACTTCCCACGTCCGCGATATATCGTGTTTCATGGAAGACGCGATATGGCGCGAGCCGTGCGATCGCGTACGCGTCCAGCCGTCGTGTCCGGCCCGAGGAGGTCCGCACCATGCCCAAGTCCGAGTGGTCCGTCGCCGAGCCCGAGAAGCTCGACTTCGACACCCCCGTCAGCGACCTGCACGTCCGCATCGTCAACGGAACAGTCAACGTCGTGGGCACCGACGAGGGTTCCACCCGCCTGGAGGTCTCCCGGATCGAGGGCCCGCCCCTGATCGTCACGCACGAGGGCGGCACCCTCACGGTGGCCTACGAGGACCTGCCCTGGAAGGGCTTCCTCAAGTGGCTCGACCGCAAGGGCTGGCGGCGCAGCGCGGTCGTCTCGCTCGCCGTCCCGGCGGACACCCGCGTGGAGGTGGGCGTGGTCGGCGCGACGGCCGTCGTCTCCGGGATCACCGGCACCTCGGTGGTCAAGGGCGTCACCGGCGACACCACCCTGGTCGGCCTCTCCGGCGAGGTCCGCGCGGACACGGTGTCGGGGAACCTGGAGGCCCAGGCCGTCACCGGCGACCTGCGGTTCAACTCCGTCTCCGGCGACCTGACCGTCGTCGAGGGCTCCGGCTCGGCCGTGCGCGCCGACTCGGTCAGCGGCTCCATGATCATCGACCTGGACCCGGACGGCCCGACCGACGTCCGGCTGACCAGCGTCTCCGGCGAGATCGCCATCCGGCTGCCGCACCCGGCCGACGCCGAGGTCGAGGCCAACACCGCCAGCGGCACGATCTCCAACGCCTTCGACGGACTGCGGGTGCACGGCCAGTGGGGCGCCCACAAGATCACCGGCCGCCTGGGCGCGGGCACCGGCAAGCTCCGCGCCACCACGGTCTCCGGCTCCATCGCCCTGCTGCGCCGCCCGCCCAAGGAGGACGAGGACGAGCGGGCGGCCTGGGAGGCCGAGCCCCCCACGGGCCCGGCAGAACCGGCCGACGGCACGACCGACGGCACGACCGACAAGAAGGTGCTCTGACATGCCTCCCGTCTTCGCCCACGGCCGTCTCCGCCTCTACCTCCTCAAGCTCCTGGACGAGGCCCCGCGCCACGGCTACGAGGTGATCAGGCTGCTGGAAGAGCGCTTCCAGGGCCTCTACGCCCCCTCGGCGGGCACCGTCTACCCCCGCCTCGCCAAGCTGGAGGCCGAGGGCCTGGTCACGCACACCACCGAGGGGGGCCGCAAGGTCTACGCCATCACGGACGCCGGCCGTGCCGAACTGGCGGATCGCAGTGGTGAACTGGCCGACCTGGAGCTGGAGATCCGGGAGTCGGTGGCCGAACTGGCCGCCGAGATAAGGGCCGACGTGCGCGGCGCCGCCGGTGACCTGCGCCGCGAGGTGCGCGAGGCCGCCTCCGAGGCCCGGCACGGCGCGGGCGCGGGGGCCGGGGAGTACGGCGACCTCGGCGACAAGGAGTCGTGGCGGGCCGCCAAGGAGGAGATGCGCCGGGTCAAGCAGGAGTGGAAGGAGCAGGCCCGCCGCGCCAAGGACGAGAGCCGCCGCGCCCGTGACGAGGCCCAGCGGGCTCGTCGGCAGGCCCAGGAGGCCCAGGCCCAGGCGCGGGCCCAGGCCCAGGAGGAGATGCAGCGCATCGGCCGCCGGGTGCAGGAGCACGTCCAGGACCACTTCGCGCGCGGCGACTGGCCGACGGGGGTCCGCGAGGGCCTCGCCGAACTCGCCAAGGAGTTCGGCGACTTCGGGAAGGACTACGGCATGAACTTCGGCAAGGGCTTCGGCACCCGCACCGAGCCGGCCCCCGGCACCGGCACCGGCACGAACCTGCACAAGCCGGCGCCGGCAGCGTCATCCGCGGCGGCCCCGGAGTACTCGCAGACCGCGGAGGACTTCCCGGCGCAGTACGTCCCCGCGTGGGCGCACGGCGACGAGACCGACACCGGCGACGCGGCCCGCGACCTCGACCGGCTCCTGGACCGTTTCCGGGACGACATCCGCGACGCGGCCCGCGACCACGGAGTCACCCCCGACCAGCTCCGCGAGGCCCGCCGCCACCTCTCGGCGGCGGCGGCCCGCATAGGAGCGCTGCTGGACACCCGGAACCCGTGAGGCCCGGCCGTCCCTCGCCCGATCAGGAGTTGGTCAGCACGATCTTCCCGAACTGGTCGCCGGACTCCAGCCGTTCGAAGCCCTCGCGGGCGCGGTCGAGCGGGAGCAGCTCGTCGATGACGGGACGTACACCGGTGGCGGCGCAGAAGGCGAGCAGGTCCTCCAGCTCGTCCTTGGTGCCCATGGTCGAGCCCACGACCTTCAGCTCCAGGAAGAAGATCCGGGTCAGCTCGGCGTGCGAGGGACGGTCGCCGCTGGTGGCACCGGAGATGACGATGGTGCCGCCGGGCCGCAGCGACTTCACCGAGTGGGACCAGGTCGCGGCGCCGACGGTCTCGATGACGGCGTCCACGCGCTGCGGCAGCCGGGCCCCCGGCTCCACCGCCTCGACGGCGCCGAGTTCCAGGGCCCGCTTCCGCTTGGCCTCGTCGCGGCTGGTGGCGAAGACCCGAAGCCCTGCGGCCTTGCCGAGCACGATCGCGGCCGTGGCGACACCGCCGCCCGCGCCCTGCACGAGGACGGAGTCGCCGGGCCGTACGCCCGCGTTCGTGAAGAGCATCCGATAGGCCGTCAGCCAGGCGGTCGGCAGGCAGGCGGCCTCGGCGAACGACAGTTCCCTGGGCTTGGGCAGGATGTTCCAGGTGGGCACGGCGACCTGCTCGGCGAAGGTGCCCTGGTAGCGCTCGGTGAGGATGGACCGGGGCTCGTCCGGGCCCACCCCGTGGCCGGTCTGCCCGATCACGGAGTGCAGGACGACCTCGTTGCCGTCCTCGTCGACGCCGGCGGCGTCACAGCCGAGGATCATCGGCAGCCGGCCCTCGGGAAGACCGACGCCGCGCAGGGACCAGAGATCGTGATGGTTGAGGGAGGCGGCCCGAACATCGACGGTACTCCAGCCGGGCCGGGCCACAGGGGCGGGGCGCTCCCCCAACTCAAGGCCGGTGAGCGGCTGGTCGCGGTCGATTCGGGCGGCGTAGACGGCGAACATGGGGCTGACGATAGGTTCCCGGCGCCGGTGGCGAAACCGGGGACCGTTGTGACACATCCCCTCTTGCGCCCCGTGAGGGGCGCGGGAACCACGCGAGAAGCCCCGCACACAGCGCCCCGTCAGGGACGCCGGGGGTACCCCCGGCCGAAGGCTGGGGGAGGAACTGCGCGCTCAGCCCCCACCCACCGCCACCCGACGACGGCCCCTACCGACCCCCATGCGGGGGTCTGGGGGCGGCAGCCCCCAGCACACCGGTCACCTCGTAGGCACCCGATCGAGTGGGCGGGTGGGCAAAGAATGGCCCCGCCCAAAAAGAGCGAGGCCATCCGAGGTCACCGCCGGGCAACCCCTTCGGCCCGCGCCGCCGCAGCCACCGCCGCGGTCACCGCGGGCGCAACCCGCTCGTCGAAGGGAGACGGAATGACGTAGTCGGCGGCGAGATCGTCGCCGACGACCGCCGCCAGCGCCTCCGCCGCCGCGATCTTCATCCCCTCCGTGATCCGGGAGGCCCGCACCTGGAGCGCGCCCGCGAAGATGCCGGGGAACGCCAGCACGTTGTTGATCTGGTTCGGGAAGTCCGACCGCCCGGTCGCCACGACCGCCGCGTACTTGTGGGCGACGTCGGGGTGCACCTCGGGGTTCGGGTTGGCCATGGCGAACACGAACGCGCCCTCGGCCATCGAGGCGACGGCCTCCTCCGGGACCGTACCGCCGGAGACGCCGATGAAGACGTCGGCGCCGGCCAGCGCGTCCTCCAGGGAGCCCTTGATCCCGGCCTTGTTGGTGAACCCGGCGACCTCGCGCTTGACCGCGGTGAGGTCGTCGCGGTCGGCCGAGATGATGCCCTTGCGGTCGGCGAGGGCGACATCCCCGATGCCGGCTTCGACCAGCATCTTGGCGATGGCGACCCCGGCCGCGCCGGCACCCGAGATGACCGCCCGGAGCTGCCCGATCTCCCGCCGGCTGAGCCGCGCGGCGTTCCGCAGGGCCGCCAGCGTGACGACGGCCGTACCGTGCTGGTCGTCGTGGAAGACCGGGATGTCGACCCGCTCCTGGAGCTTGCGCTCGATCTCGAAGCACCGCGGTGCCGAGATGTCCTCCAGGTTGATCCCGCCGAAGGACGGGGCGAGCCGGACGACGGTCTCCACGATCTCGTCGACGCCGGTGCAGGCCAGGGCGATGGGGACCGCGTCCACGCCGCCGAACTGCTTGAAGAGGATCGCCTTGCCCTCCATCACGGGGAGGGAGGCCTCGGGACCGATGTCCCCGAGGCCGAGCACGGCCGTACCGTCGGTGACGACGGCCACGACGGACGACTTCCAGGTGTAGTCGTTGACCAGTTCGGGCTGTTCCGCGATCGCGGTGCACACGCGCGCGACTCCGGGCGTGTACGCGAGGGAAAGGTCGTCCTTGTCACGGAGCGGCACGGTGGCCTGCACGGCCATCTTGCCGCCGCGGTGCAGCGCGAAGGCCGGATCGAAGGAATCGAGGGGCTCCGCCCCGCCGTCCTGGTCCGTACTGCCCGACGCGCTGTCGCTGCGAGGATTGACGATCTCCGCTGCCACTTGTCTTACCCCTTAGGTCTGCATGGTTTGAGGGTCGGCCGCTCCCGGTGAGGGAGCGGGCGGGCACCGCGCAGGGCCCGATCACTGATACGTACGAGTGGCACGTACGAGCACCTGCGCGACGGACGCGCCGCACACGCGCCCTGAGCCCCGGATGAGGGGTGTAAAGAACCTTCTTACCGGACGGACAGCGCTCACGACGAGTCGAATAGGCGCAAGGTCACATCACGGATGTCGTAGACAACCGACAGATGAGCGGCTGAGTGAGCGGCAGGAGATCACGGGGTGCAGCCCGAGATGAACCGGTGGTGAACCGAAGATCTTCCGGCCAGAAGGTCGGATTCCCGCAGATGTGCGGGGCGGCGGGTCGAGGAGGGACCGGCCTGACGCGTCACGGGGGTCACCCGTTATCCGATTTTGACATGGTGACACGTCTGCTTGGAGCAATCCCAATGGCAGGATGCCGTAAACCCACGAGGTCGCGACACCCGAAGGTGTGTGTTTCCGTCGACCATCGGCATATCGACATATCAGACACATCGGTATATCGGCTTGTCCTACCCCCTGCCGGAGGAACCCACCATGACCGCAAGCTCCACCCGTCGTACCACCGCCTCGCGCTCCCAGATTGCCGCGTTCGGTGCGATCGCGGTCGCAGGCGCCCTGATCCTCACCGGCTGCGGTGACCAGACGGACAAGGGCGGCGACAACGGTTCCTCCTCGACGTCCTCGGCCCCGCTCGCGAGCAAGCTGCCGGCCGACATCCGCAAGGCCGGTGTGATCAAGGTGGGCTCGGACATCGCCTACCCGCCGGTCGAGTACATGGAGAACGGCAAGGCCGTCGGTGTCGACCCGGACATCGCGGACGCGCTGGGCAAGCAGCTGGGCGTGAAGTTCGAGTTCCAGAACGGCAAGTTCGACAACCTGATCGTGGGCCTGCAGGCCAACCGCTTCAACGTGATCATGTCGGCGATGAACGACACCAAGGACCGCCAGAACGGCATCGACTCCGACACCGGCAAGAAGGTCGGCAGCGGCGTCGACTTCGTCGACTACTTCACCGCCGGCATCTCGATCCCGGTCCAGAAGGGCAACCCGAAGGGCATCAAGTCCCTGGACGACCTGTGCGGCAAGGTCGTGGCCCTGCAGAAGGGCACCACGTCCGAGGGCATCGCCAAGGCGCAGAGCCAGAAGTGTACGAAGGACGGCAACAAGGCCATCGACCTCCAGACCTTCGACACCGACCCCGAGGCGCTGCTCCGGCTGAAGCAGGGCGCCTCCGTCGCCGATCTGAACGACTTCCCGGTGGCCGCCTACAACGCCAAGACGTCGGGCGGCGGCAAGGACTTCGAGGTCGTCGGCGAGCAGATCGAGGCCGGCCCGTACGGCATCGCGGTCAGCAAGGACAACACCCAGCTGCGCGACGCGCTGCAGGCCGCCATGGCCGCCATCATCAAGAGCGGCGACTACCAGAAGATCCTGGAGAAGTGGAACGTCACGCAGGGCGCGGTCACCGAGGCCAAGATCAACGGCGGCTCCTGAACGCCCGGGCACGACTGAAGGGCCGTCACTGTGACTGACACGGTCGACAAGACTCCGGCGCCGTCCGTGCCGCCGGAGCAGATCAAGGCCATCCCGGTGCGCCACTACGGGCGCTGGGTGTCCGGCGTCGTGGTCATCGCACTCCTGGTGCTGATCGGGATCGCCTTCTCCAACGCGAAGATCAACTACAGCGTCATCCCCGACTACCTCTTCGACCAGGGCATCGTCTCCGGCGCCTGGACCACGCTCTACATCTCGGTGCTGGCCATGGTGCTCGGCGTCGCGCTCGGCGTGATCCTCGCGGTGATGCGGCTGTCGTCGAACCCGGTCACCAGCACGGTGTCCTGGTTCTACATCTGGTTCTTCCGCGGCACCCCGGTCCTGGTCCAGCTGCTGCTCTGGTACAACATCGCGCTCGTCTTCCCCATCCTGAACCTGGGGTTCTACAAGGACGAGATGAACCAGGTGATGACGCCGGTCTTCACCGCCCTGCTGGGGCTCGGCCTGAACGAGGCCGCGTACATGTCGGAGATCGTCCGCGCCGGCATCCAGTCGGTCGACGAGGGCCAGACGGAGGCCTCGCACGCGCTGGGCATGACCCAGGGGCAGACGCTGCGCCGGGTGATCCTCCCGCAGGCCATGCGGGTCATCATCCCGCCGACCGGCAACGAGTTCATCAACATGCTGAAGACCTCGTCGCTGGCCTACGCGGTCCAGCTCCCCGAGCTGATCAAGAAGGCCACGGACATCTCCAGCACCTCGCTGGCGGTCGTCGAGATGTACTTCGTCGCCTGCATCTGGTACCTGTTCCTGACCACGATCTTCAGCATCGTGCAGTACTACATCGAGCGCCGGTACGCCCGCGGTTCCTCGCGCAACCTCCCGCCCACCCCGCTGCAGCGGCTGCGGAAGAATCTGTCCCAGTGGGGTTCGTTCCGTCGCCCGGAGGTGGCCCGATGAGCTCTCTCACCAAGGACATCACCCCGCCGAGCAGCGGCGCCCCGATGGTCAAGGCCGAGGGCGTGCACAAGTCGTTCGGGCTGTCGCACATCCTCAAGGGCATCGACCTGGAGGTGCTGCCGCGCGAGGTGTTCTGCCTGATCGGCCCGTCCGGTTCCGGCAAGTCCACGTTCCTGCGGTGCATCAACCACCTCGAGAAGATCAGCGCCGGCCGCCTCTACGTCGACGGCCACCTGGTCGGCTACCGCCAGCAGGGCGACAAGCTCTACGAGCTGAAGGAGAAGGAGGTCGCGGCGCAGCGGCGGGACATCGGCATGGTGTTCCAGCGCTTCAACCTCTTCCCGCACATGACGGCCCTGGAGAACGTCATGGAGGCGCCGGTCCAGGTCAAGCGCGAGTCGAAGGCGTCGGCCCGCGAGCGGGCGCAGCGCCTGCTCGACCGGGTCGGTCTGGGCGATCGCACGGGGCACTATCCGGCGCAGCTCTCCGGCGGCCAGCAGCAGCGCGTCGCGATCGCCCGCGCGCTCGCCATGCAGCCGAAGCTGATGCTCTTCGACGAGCCGACCTCCGCGCTCGACCCGGAGCTGGTCGGCGAGGTCCTGGACGTGATGCGGGACCTGGCCGAGGACGGCATGACGATGATCGTCGTCACCCACGAGATGGGCTTCGCCCGCGAGGTCGGCGACAGTCTGGTCTTCATGGACGACGGCGTGGTGGTCGAGTCCGGCCACCCGCGCGACGTCCTGACCAACCCTCAGCACGACCGGACGAAGTCGTTCCTGTCGAAGGTGCTGTAGCGGGTGCACGGCGGAAGGGGCGGTGCGAGGTGACCCTCGTACCGCCCCTTCGGCCTGTCCGCTCGGGCCTGTCTGCTCGGGTCCGTCTACTTGAGGGCGAGGAGCAGCGTGTCCGACGGCGAGCACCACACCGGCCGCGCCTCCCCGAACCCCTTCTCGCGCAGCACGCGCGCGTGCCAGGCGGCCGAGGGCATGTCGCCGTCCGCGTGCTCCCCGTAGATCTCGAACCGCCGGGCGGTGGGCCCGGCGAGCACCGGGTCCTGCGCCGCCAGCTGCCACCACTCGGCCCAGTCCAGCGCCCCCGCCGCCTTGGCCTGATCCATACCCCGGTGCCGCTGCTCGCGTTCCGCGGCGTTGATCCGGGGCGTGCTGTCGTCGATCATGTGGTCCGCGTTCATGAAGACACCGCCGTCGCGGACCAGCTCCGCGACCTGACCGTAGAGGGCCGCGAGGGGTTCGCTGTGCAGCCAGTGCAGGGCCGTGGCGGTCAGGACGGCGTCGTACGAGTCGTACGGCAGCCGCGCGGTCCACTGCGGGTCCGTCAGGTCGGCGGTGACGAGCGTGACCCGGTCGTCGCCCGCGAAGGTGCCCTCGGCGATGGCGAGGAGGGCCGGGTCGAGGTCGACCCCGGTGCTCACCGCGTCCGGGAAGCGGGCGAGCAGCCGGGCGGTGATGCTGCCGGTGCCGCACGCGAGGTCGAGGACCCGGGGTGCCGTACCGACCAGCGCCTCCACCATGTCGAGCATGACCCGGAACCGCTCCTCGCGGTCCGGCATGTACCACTCCTGCTGCCGGTCCCAGCTCTCCTGCCAGGCACCCCAGTCGGCCCCGGTCGTGGTCGTCGGCGCGTCCGTCATGGCAACCCTCCACCGCACAAGTCCCGTAATACCCTGGAAGCACGACCGGCTGTTACCCGACCGCACGACCGACCATAGAGTGCCCGCGTAAGGACTACAAGTGGAACTGGCCTATTACTCGGATTACGCCGTCCGGCTCGTCAACAGCGAGGAACCGGCCCGCGGCAAGGACTCCCTGACCTCGGTCGAGGCCGTCCGCGAGCTGTTCGGCGGCAACCAGCAGGCCGCCCGGCGCGCCACCGAGGCCGACCTCACCCGCTTCCGCTCGGTCCGGGCCCGGCTGCGCGCGGTCTTCGAGGCGGCCGACAAGGGCGAGGAGACCCTCGCGGTGGACCTGCTGAACTCCCTCCTGCTGGAGTTCCCGGTGAGCCCGCAGATCTCCGGGCACGACTTCCGGGACGAGGACGGCCGTCCGCTGTGGCACATGCACCTGGCGGACCACCCGTCCAACGCCACCGCCGGCTACACCGCCATCGCGGCGATGGGCCTCGCCTTCCACCTCACCGAGTACGGCGTCGACCGCCTCGGCCTGTGCGAGGCGGCGCCGTGCCGCAACGCCTACCTCGACACCTCGACCAACCGCTCCCGGCGCTACTGCTCGGACCGCTGCGCGACCCGCGCCAACGTGGCCGCCTACCGGGCCCGCAAACGCCTGGAGGCGGAACGCCCCGCACGGTCGGCCAGCACCGGCCTCGCGGCCGAGAGCGCCCAGCGCACCAGCGCCAGCGGCGAGCGCTGACCGGCCCGCGGCGGCCGCCAGCGGAACAGGGCCCGGCCGAGGATCAGCTCCTCCGGCACGGTCCCGTAGTCCGTGCTGTCGCCGCCCGCGTACGCGTTGTCCCCGAGCACCCACCAGCCGCCCTCGCGCAGTTCCACGGCCCGCTTGACGACCAGCAGGTCCTGCTGGAAGGGATGACGCAGAACGACGACGTCACCGGCCCGCACCCGGGCCCCGTACCGCACCAGGAGCTGATCCCCCTGGTACAGCGTGGGCACCATGGACGGGCCGGTCACCTCGGCCACCCCGAAGAGCGCGGCGCCCCTCCCCCGCTCGGTCTCCTGCGACAGCTCCGGCATCCCCGGCACCTCCCCGGTCCGTTCCTCCACCAGTCTCAGTCTGACCCTGGACTTTTGTCCTAAGCCCATGGGGGCACTCGCGAAATCAGGCTTCCCAGGGAGTAATGTCCCACCTGAGAAGACGATCACGAGGAAGGAATGCTCCATGCTTTCCCGCCTGTTTGCCCCCAAGGTCAAGGTCAGCGCGCACTGCGACCTGCCCTGCGGTGTGTACGACCCGGCCCAGGCCCGCATCGAGGCGGAGTCGGTGAAGGCCGTGCAGGAGAAGATGGCCGCCAACGACGACCCGCACTTCCAGGCGCGCGCCACCGTCATCAAGGAGCAGCGTGCCGAGCTCGCCAAGCACCACGTCTCGGTGCTCTGGAGCGACTACTTCAAGCCCCCGCACTTCGAGAAGTACCCCCAGCTGCACCAGCTGGTCAACGACACCCTGAAGGCCCTGTCCGCCGCCAAGGCGTCCACGGACCCGAAGACCGGCGAGAAGGCCCTGGAGCTCATCGCCGAGATCGACAAGATCTTCTGGGAGACCAAGAAGGCCTGACCCGCGCCCTCACCGGTTGCCAAGGCTTTATCCGACCGCACCCGGCCCGACAGACCGCCGTTCACGGTGTTCCGGAGGGTCCGGGTGCGGTCTTTTTCCT
>NZ_JAEKKT010000171.1 GCF_019510245.1 Streptomyces sp.
CATGGCTGATGTGTGTTCAAATCGCCCAACTTGAAAACGGCGAGGGAAGGTAACACGGCGCCTCGGTCGAAACGCTTCGCGATGTACCGGAATTCGACGAGGCGAACGCCACTTCGCCCCCGAACGACTATTGGAGAGTTTAAGAGCTAACTCTTGCCATGGGGACCGGCTGCAAGTTACAGCTATCTGTCATGCCCAACCGACCTGTCGAAATAGGCCCCGCCGGCCTCCACACCGCCCGCGCCATCGAGCACCTACGTCTCGTGCGCGGCCTGACCCAGCACCAGCTCGCCGCCCGCTGCACCGTGCTGGGCCGTCCGATGGCCAACACCGCCCTCAGCCGCACCGAACGCGCCCGCCGCCGCTGCGACGTAGACGACCTCGTCACGATCGCCACCGCGCTCGGCGCCCCTCCCGCAGCCTTGCTGCTCCCGTGGCCGACGCACTCCCCGGTGTCCCCGGCCACCGCCCACTCCCTCATCCCCACCCAGGAGGCCCTTCTTGGCTGACGTGTACGACCGCTGGCACAAGTCCCACCCCAAGCCCACCGAGGCCGAGTGCGGCGAGCACAAGAGCCGTACGAAGCGGATGGTCCCCACCGCCGACCACGGCATCGGCAAGCGTTGGCAGGTTCGCTACCGAGACCTGGACGGCCACCAGCGCAAGGAGAACTTCCACACGAAGGCCGAGGCGGACAACCGCGCCGCCGAGGTCGACGTCGAGATCCGGCGCGGTTCCTACGTCGTCCCGGCCGAGACGAAGCAAACACTCGGCGCCTACGCGCAGAAGTGGCTCGACGCGAACTCCGTCGGCCCGACGACCGCGCTCCGCTACGAGGCGACGGCCCATGGTCGCTGGAGCGCGTCCGCGCGGTCATCACCGAACTGCCGAAGCGCTTCCAGGCCGGCGGCAAGCTCGCCTTCGGCTGCGGTCTGCGGCAGGGCGAGTTGTTCGGCTTCGCCGTCGAGGACATCGACTTCAAGGGCGGCTGGATCCACGTCAACCGCCAGGTGCGGCTGGTCGGTACGAAGCCCGTCTTCGCCCTGCCCAAGGGCAACAGGATCCGGTCAGTGCCCCTGTCGGCTCAGCTCGCCGCAGCCCTCAAGGCGCACATGAAGGAGTTCCCGCCGGTCGACGTCGCCCTGCCGTGGGGCAAGCCGGACGGCGAGCCGAAAACCTTCCGCCTCCTCTTCGTCGACAAGAAGGGGCGGGCCTACAACCGCAGCGTCTTCAACATGGGCGACTGGAAGCGAGCCCTGGCCGCCGCCGGCGTGATCCCTCCCCGAGAGCGCGGGGCGCGCTACCTCCAGGCGGCTCCGGAAGACGGCATGCACGCCCTCAGGCACGCGTACGCCTCCGTGCTGATGGACGCGGGGGAGAGCATCAAGGCGCTCTCCGAGTACCTCGGCCACTCGGACCCGGGCTTCACGCTGCGGACGTACACGCATCTGCTGCCGTCCAGCGAGACCCGCACCCGCAAGGCGATCGACGACGTCTTCACAGAAGCCGAGGCAGAAGCCGAGGCAGAAGCCGAGGACGACCGGCCCGGCACCCAGGGCACATCAGTGCCCCCAGCGAAACCAATGTGCCCTCAATGTGCCCTGGCCGCCTGACGGCCTCTCTCCGCACATGACGAGGGCGGGGTCAGAAACCCCGCCCGAAACCCACGAAACCCCAGGTCAGGGCCACACAAGGCAATAAGGCTGATGCCCCGCCTCATGCAACCGATGGCTGAAGTCCTGCCACTCGTGCAGCAGCTGGTACACGTTGAACGCGTCCCGCGGGCCGCCCCGGTCCGGGACCGTCGACCAGATGAAGGCCGCCGCACCGACAGCTTCCTCCCCTATGCCGCGCAGCGGGTCGACCACCGTCATGGGGAGTTTCACCACCGCGTAGTCGGGGTGCAGGACGACCAGCTCGAGCGGCGGCACCTTGTGCAGGGGCACGCCTTCGATGCCCGTCAGCACCATCGCGGCCATCGTCTCCGGCTTGATCTTCGTGAACATGCCGTTCATGCCGAGCTCGTCGCCGCCGAGTTCCTCGGGGCGCATCGAGATCGGGACCCTGGCCGCGGTCGCGCCGTCCGGTGCGCCGAAGTATTTGTACGTCACCCCCACCCGACCACCATTCCTGCTACCGGTCTGCAGACGGTCGATCCGCCGCTCGCTCCGCTGGCCCCGATCCCTCTGATCGCGGTCCCGCTGATCGATACGTCGGTCGCGCCGCTCCGACTCACTCGGTACGCCCTGTTCCTGACGTGCTGCTTCGGTCGATTCCTCCGCGTCGCGCCGGTGCCTTCCCCGTTGGGCACGTCGAGGACCCAGGTCATCGGTCCCCTCGCCCACTCCGCCACCGCGATGCATATCTCCACCCGATTGCTTTTCTAGGACGCGAGGCCCCCGCCGCGCAACCCGATCATCGTGTCAGTGACCTCCCCCACGGCCGCCCGCCGAAACGTGCGTCGAAACATCAGTCCGCAGGATCTTTACAGCCTCCGGCCGCCTGCGTACCGGATGAGCTGGGTGTATCGGGTCACAGTCTCGCAGATGCCCCGGGCGCTGTGCGGGGACCGCGGTCCTCCGCTGCGAGGAGACCGGCGCCTTCCGCCTACCCTGAGGAGGTCACCAAGCATCCGGAGTCCGAGAAGTCGGAGAAGTCGCACGTCATGAGTGCCCAGAGCGAAACGCCCTATCCCTACGAAGCGCCCGCCTCACAGGCGCTCTTCGACCGCGCCTCCGCCGTCACGCCCGGCGGCGTGAACTCCCCGGTGCGCGCCTTCCGCGCCGTCGGCGGCACCCCCCGTTTCATGGTCTCCGGCAAGGGGGCCTACCTGACGGACGCCGACGGGCGTGAGTACGTCGACCTCGTGTGCTCGTGGGGGCCGATGATTCTCGGGCACTCGCACCCCGAGGTCATCGCCGCCGTCCAGGAGGCCGTCTCCCGCGGTACCTCCTTCGGTACCCCCGGTGAGGGCGAGGTCGCCCTCGCGGAGGAGATGGTCGCCCGGATCGCGCCCCTGGAGCAGGTCCGGCTGGTCAGCAGCGGGACGGAGGCGACCATGTCCGCCATCCGGCTCGCCCGCGGGTTCACCCGGCGCACCAAGGTGATCAAGTTCGCCGGGTGTTATCACGGGCACGTTGACAGCCTCCTGGCCGCCGCCGGGTCCGGCGTCGCCACCTTCGCGCTGCCCGACACCCCCGGTGTCACCGGCGCCCAGGCCGGGGACACGATCGTGCTGCCGTACAACGACCTGGAGGCGGTGCAGGAGGCCTTCCACCGGCACCCCGGGGAGATCGCCTGCGTGATCACCGAGGCGTCGCCGGGCAACATGGGCGTCGTACCGCCGCTGCCCGGGTTCAACCAGGGGCTCAAGGACACCTGCGCCAGGAACGGCGCCCTGTACATCTCCGACGAGGTCATGACCGGGTTCCGGACCAGCCGGGCCGGATGGTTCGGCATCGACGGGGTGGCGCCCGACCTGATGACCTTCGGGAAGGTGATGGGGGGCGGCTTCCCCGCCGCGGCCTTCGGCGGGCGGGCGGACGTCATGGCGCACCTCGCCCCGGCCGGGCCCGTGTACCAGGCCGGCACCCTCTCGGGGAACCCCGTCGCCACCGCCGCCGGGCTCGCCCAGCTGCGGCTGCTCGACGACGCGGCCTACGACAAGGTAAACGCCGTGTCGGAGCAGATCCGGGGGCTGGTCAGTGAGGCGCTGAACAAGGAGGGCGTCGCGCACCAGGTGCAGACCGCCTCCAACATGTTCTCCGTCTTCTTCACCAACCGTCCGGTGCGCAACTACGAGGACGCGCGAGGCCAGGAGTCCTTCCGGTTCACCGCCTTCTTCCACTCCCTCCTCTCCGACGGCGTCTACCTGCCGCCGTCGTCCTTCGAGTCCTGGTTCGTCTCCACGGCCCACGACGAGCGGGCCATCCAGAAGATCGCCGACGCCCTTCCGGCGGCGGCCCGAGCGGCCGCGGAGGCCACGGCAGCATGAGCGAGCAGAGCGAACAGCGGGACGTCACCGTCGTGCACGTGATGCGGCACGGGGAAGTGGCCAACCCGCAGGGGGTGCTGTACGGGAGGCTTCCCGGCTACCACCTGTCCGAGCTGGGCCGGCAGATGGCCGACCGGGTCGCCGAGCACCTCGCCTCGCGGGACGTGACCCACGTCGTCGCCTCCCCGCTGGAGCGCGCGCAGGAGACCGCCACCCCGATCGCCAAGGCGCACGGGCTCGACCTCGCCACCGACGAGCGGCTCATCGAGGCCGAGAACATCTTCCAGGGCAAGACCTTCGGCGTCGGCGACGGAGCGCTGAAGAAGCCCGCCAACTGGAAGTACCTCGTCAACCCGTTCCGGCCGTCCTGGGGCGAGCCGTACGTCGACCAGGTCGTGCGGATGAAGAGCGCGCTGGACACGGCCAGGGACCGCGCGCGCGGGCATGAGGCCGTGCTGGTCAGTCATCAGCTGCCGATCTGGATCCTGCGGTCGTACGTCGAGAACCGCCGGCTCTGGCACGACCCGCGCAAGCGGCAGTGCACCCTCGCCTCCCTGACGACTTTCACATACGAGGGCGACAGAATAGTTTCCGTCGGCTACTCCGAGCCCGCCATCGACCTCGTCCCGGCCCACCTCCGGGCGGGCGCCAAGCCGGTGAAGGGGCAGGAGAAGGCCTTCGGGGCGTGAGCCGCCGGCAGCGCCTGCGCGGCACCGCTTAAACCCCGCTTCATGAAATTAGTCTGAAAATATGTGGTTCCTTGCGGAACCTGCCCGTTCGTCCCGCCCTCTGAGTGGGTGACCACCAGAGGACGTGACGAATCGGGGAACCATGCGGACCTTCACCCGAAGGGGACTACTCGGCGCCGGCGCGGGCGCCGCGGCGGGACTCGGCCTCACCGGCTGCGGCACGCACACACCGTCGGACGGTGCGAACCACGCCGGCGGTTCCGCCCGGCAGCCGGCGAAGAAGCCGACGGCGAGCGCCCGCCCCCTCGGTGACGGCTCCACCTCCCGCACCGGCAAGCAGCCCCACCAGCCCGCCGCCCCCGTGCCGCTGGAGCCGGGCCAGACCCCGCCGCAGTTCGTGATCTTCTCCTGGGACGGCGCCGGCGAGGTCGGCACCGGCCTCTTCCCGCGCTTCCTGGACCTGGCCAAGGAGCACGGCGCGTCGATGACCTTCTTCCTCTCGGGGCTGTACCTCCTCCCCGAGTCCAAGAAGCGGCTCTACAACCCCCCGAACAACCCCCGCGGCGCCTCCGACATCGGCTACCTCACCGACGAGCACATCAAGGCGACGCTCACCAACGTCCGCCGGGCCTGGCTCGAAGGGCACGAGATAGGCACCCACTTCAACGGCCACTTCTGCGGCGGCTACGGCACCGTCGGCAACTGGACGCCCAAGCAGTGGCGCAGTGAGATCGACCAGGCCAAGGCGTTCGTGAAGGAGTGGCGGACCAACTCCGGCTGGACCGAGCTGCCCTCACTCCCCTTCGACTACGACAAGGAGCTGGTCGGCGGCCGTACCCCCTGCCTCCTCGGCCAGAACAACCTGCTGCCCACCGCCCGCGAGCTCGGCTGGCGCTACGACGCCTCCTCGCCCGGCGGCCGCCAGGTCTGGCCGGAGAAGAAGCTGGGCATCTGGGACCTGCCGTTGCAGCAGATACCGTTCCCGGGCCGCTCCTTCGAGGTCCTCTCCATGGACTACAACATGCTCGCCAACCAGTCGGTGAACTCGACCAAGGCCCCCGCCTACAACTACCCGGGCTGGCGGACCCAGTCGGCGCAGGCGTACATAGCGGGATTCCAGCGGGCATACACCACAAACCGCGCACCGTTCTTCATAGGCAACCACTTCGAGCAGTGGAACGGCGGCATCTACATGGACGCCGTCGAGCAGGCCTTTAAGCACATCGCCCGGGAGAAGGAGAAGGGCGCCGACGTCCGGCTGGTCTCCTTCCGGCAGTTCGCGGACTGGATGGACGTACAGAAGCCGGAGGTGCTCGCGAAGCTGCGCACCCTGGACGTGGGGCAGCGGCCGGCGGGCGGCTGGAAGGCCCTGTAGAACAAGGGCTTGAGGCCCGGTTTCCATCCGATTTGGGCAGGTAAATTCTCGGTCGCGCTGGGGTGAATGCCTGGTTAAGATCATCGATGACCACTGATTAACATACTCAAATGGGGGGGGAAATGCGCACTTCTCTGCGCATGCGTGCCGCCACTGTCTTCGCGACCGCCGCCGTCCTGGCGGGCGGGGGAGTGCTGGTCGGCGCGGGCAGCGCGTCCGCCGCTGTCCCGACGAACGTCAAGTTCTGGGTTAGCGACATGGATAGCGACGGCTCCCGCAGCATCGGTGTCGAGGTCAACGGCAAGTGGGCCGGCGCGGGGTACTGGACGGCCAACGGGGACCAGCTTCAGGCGGTCGACACCGCGGCGGACGGCTTCGGTATCGCCGCCTACCTGGGTACCAGCCCGGTCCGTGAGGCCAGCACCTACGGTCACAGCTCGCCGTACACGGCCACGAAGACGGGAAACCTGCCCGAGGACAAGAAGTACACGTTCTGGGTCTGCGTCGGCGGCAGCGCCGGGCAGGTCTGCTCCGACGTCTACAACGTCACCTCGTGAGGCGGGGAATTTCGCCCGGGCGCGAGAACTGAGCGCCGATCGCCAGAGAGCGGGGCGTCCGGATCGATGGATCCGGGCGCCCCGCTTTCGCTGGTGCGGGCCCGTGTCCCGGCTTTGAGGGGGGTGCGCAAGATCCCCGGAACGGACATGCGAAACTTTTCACATGAGTGCCGCCAGCAGTGTCCCCATGCGCTCGAACCGAGCCCGCAGCGCCCGCCGCCGTGCTGTCCTGACCAGCGCCGGTGCCGCGACCGCGGCGCTACTGATGGCCGCCTGCTCCTCCGGAGGGACATCCGGCGGGGGCGGCAACACCAACTTCGTCATGGGCAAGGACGGCGTCTCCACCGCGAAGCGGGGCGAGCGGGCCGCGGCGCCGGACCTGTCCGGCGAGACCGTCGACGGCGGACAGGCGGACGTCGCCTCCTACAAGGGCAAGGTCGTCGTCCTGAACGTCTGGGGCTCCTGGTGCCCTCCGTGCCGTGCCGAGGCGGCAGGCTTCGCGAAGGTCTCCGAGGAACTCAAGGACAAGGGCGTCCAGTTCGTCGGCATCAACACCCGTGACACCAGCATCCAGAACGCCGTGGCGTTCGAGAAGCAGTACGGGATCACCTACCCCAATCTGTACGACCCGACCGGCAAGCTGATGCTCCGCTTCAAGAAGGGCACCCTCAACCCGCAGGCGGTGCCCTCCACGCTCGTCCTGGACCGCGAGGGCAGGATCGCCGCCCGCTCGCTGGCGGCGCTCAGCGACGACGTACTGCGCAGCATGATCGCCCCGGTCCTCGCGGAGAAGTGACGTGACCTCAGTCACCACCCTCGCCGCGACCACCTACAACGGCACGGTACTCAACGGCGCCCTGCTGGTCGCGCTTCCCATCGCTCTGCTCGGTGGACTCGTCTCCTTCTTCTCCCCGTGCGTCCTGCCGCTCGTTCCCGGCTACCTGTCGTACGTCACCGGGGTCACCGGCACCGACCTGGCGGAGGCCCGACGGGGCCGGATGGTCGCTGGAGCCTCCTTGTTCGTGCTCGGCTTCACCGCCGTGTTCGTCTCCAGCGGAGCCCTGTTCGGCTACTTCGGGGACAACCTGCAGGACCACAAGGACACCCTCTCCAAGGTGCTCGGCGTGCTCATGGTCCTCATGGGCGTCTTCTACATGGGCCTGATGCCCTGGATGACCCAGCGAGAGTTCCGCTTCCACAAGCGGCCCGTGACCGGGCTGGTCGGCGCCCCGATTCTCGGCGCGTTGTTCGGCATCGGCTGGACCCCGTGCATCGGACCGACCCTGACCTCCGTGATCGCGCTCTCCTACAACCAGGCCAGCGCCGGCCGCGGTGCCATACTGACCGTCGCCTACTGCCTGGGTCTCGGCGTGCCCTTCGTGCTCGCGGCGGTCGCCTTCCGCAAGGCGCTCGGCGCGTTCGGCTGGGTCAAGCGCCACTACGTCTGGGTGATGCGGATCGGCGGCACGATGATGATCGTGACCGGTCTGCTGCTGCTGACGGGCGCCTGGGACCGTCTCGTGCAGGACATGCAGTCCTGGTCCGCCGGCTTCACTGTGGGGATCTGATCAATGAGCAAGACCGAAACCGAGAACACCGAGCAGGACCTCGGCGCGGCGGGCTCGCAGCTCTCCACCGCCCCCGCCGAACCGCCGATCGCCCCCGGGCTCGGCGTGATCGGCTGGGCCCGCTGGTTCTGGCGGCAGCTCACCTCCATGCGGGTCGCGCTGCTCCTGCTCCTGCTGCTGTCGCTGGGCGCGATCCCCGGCTCGCTGATCCCGCAGTCCGGCGCCGACATCAACAAGGTCGCCGACTTCCAGAAGTCCCACCAGACGCTGTCGCCGATCTACGACAAGCTCGGCCTGTTCCACGTCTACAGCTCGGTGTGGTTCTCGGCGATCTACATCCTGCTGTTCGTCTCGCTCGTCGGCTGCATCATCCCGCGCGCCTGGCAGTTCGTGGGCCAGCTGCGCGGTCGCCCGCCGGGCGCCCCGAAGCGGCTGGACCGGCTCCCCGCGTACACGACCTGGCGGACCACGGCCGAGCCCGAGGAGGTCCGTGCGGCGGCGCTGAAGCTGCTGAAGAAGCGGCGCTTCCGCGCACACCCCGCCGGGGACGCCGTCGCCGCGGAGAAGGGCTACGTCCGCGAGTTCGGCAACCTGGTCTTCCACGTCGCGCTGATCGTGCTGCTGATCGCCTTCGCCAGCGGCCAGATGTACAAGTCGGACGGCACCAAACTGGTCGTCGAGGGCGACGGGTTCGCCAACTCGATCCTCCAGTACGACGACTTCAAGTCCGGCTCCATGTTCAGCACCGACGACCTGGTGCCGTTCAGCTTCGACCTGAAGAACTTCCACGCCACCTACCAGACCAGCGGCCCCAGCAGGGGCACCCCGGTCACCTTCGCCGCGGACATCGACTACAGCGAGGGGGCCTACGGCAAGCCGAAGCGGACCACCATCAAGGTGAACGAGCCGCTGAAGATCGACGACGCCAAGGTCTACCTGGTCAGCCACGGCTACGCGCCCGTCATCACGGTGCGCGACTCCACTGGCAAGATCGTCTACCAGGACGCCGTCCCGCTGCTCCCGCTCGACAGCAACGTCACCTCCCAGGGCGTGGTGAAGGTGATGGACGGCTACAAGAGCGCCAAGGGCGTCAGCGAGCAGCTCGGCATCTCGCTGTTCTTCCTGCCGACGTACGGCGGCGGGTCCTCGGTGCTCTCCAGCTTCCCGGCGCTGGAGAACCCGGTACTGAACCTGACGCCGTACCACGGTGACCTGGGCGTCGACTCGGGCATCCCGCAGAGCGTGTACCAGCTGGACAAGACCCACATGAAGGAGTTCAAGGACTCCAAGGGAGCGCAGTTCCGGGACAACCTCAAGCCCGGGCAGACCATGCAGCTGCCGAACGGCGCCGGGACCGTGACGTTCGAGAAGGGCGTCAAGGAATGGGCCGGCTTCGAGATCGTCCAGGAGCCCGGCAGCGGCTGGGCGCTGGGCGGCGCGCTCGCCGCGATCTTCGGCCTGGCCGCCTCGCTGTTCATCCAGCGCCGCCGTGTGTGGGTGCGCGCGGTGCAGGGCCCCGACGGCGTCACGGTGGTCGAGATGGCCGGGCTGGGCCGCAGCGAGTCCGCGAAGGTGCCCGAGGAACTGGGCGACCTCGCCGGAATCCTCTACGACCAGGCGCCGGGCGCCCCCGGCCCCGCCGACACCACTGACGACGACCCCGCAGAATCCCCCGACCCCGAAGTCGTACCTGCCGAAGGGGCTGAGAAGCGATGACTTCCGCCGCCGCAACCGCGCTCGACGCAACCACCCTCGCCGCGACCAACGAGCATCTGGCGAGCATGAGCAACACGCTCATCTACTCCTCGATGGCCGTCTACACGCTGGCGTTCTTCGCCTACATCTTCGAGTGGCTGCTCGGCAGCCGCAGCCGGGTGGCGCGCACCGCCAACGCGCTCACCACGAACGCCGCGGCGAGGAAGGCGCCCGCCGTGACGGTCAAGAAGGCCGGCGGCACCGCCGTACTGGAGCGCCCCCAGGTCGTGGTCCGCTCCGCGGCGGGTTCGCGGGACGTGCCGGACGGGCCCGGCGCGCACGGCGGCGACGAGCAGGGCGACCTCTACGGGCGGATCGCGATCTCCCTCACGGTCCTCGCCTTCCTCGTGGAGCTGGCGGGCGTGGTCACCCGCGCGGCCTCCGTGCAGCGGGCGCCGTGGGGCAACATGTACGAGTTCAACATCACGTTCTCCACCGTCGCGGTCGCCGTCTACCTGACCCTGCTGGCCCTGAAGAAGAACGTCCGCTGGCTCGGCCTCTTCCTGATCACCACGGTCCTGCTCGACCTCGGCCTCGCGGTCACCGTCCTCTACACGGCGAGCGAGCCGCTGGTCCCGGCCCTGCACTCGTACTGGCTGTACATCCACGTCTCGACGGCGATCTTCTGCGGCGCGGTCTTCTACGTCGGCGCGGTGGCGACCATCCTCTACCTCTTCAAGGACGCCTACGAGAGCAAGCTGGAGAACGGCGGCAAGCCCGGCAGCTTCGCCACCTCGGTCCTGGAGCGCCTGCCCGCCTCGGCCTCCCTCGACAAGTTCGCCTACCGCGTCAACGCGGCCGTCTTCCCCCTGTGGACCTTCACGATCATCGCGGGCGCGATCTGGGCGGGCAGCGCCTGGGGCCGCTACTGGAACTGGGACCCCAAGGAGACCTGGTCCTTCATCACCTGGGTCGCCTACGCCTGCTACCTGCACGCCCGCGCCACCGCCGGCTGGAAGGGCCGCAAGGCCGCCTACCTGGCGATGATCGCCTTCGGCTGCTGGCTCTTCAACTACTACGGCGTCAACATCTTCGTCACCGGCAAGCACTCCTACGCGGGCGTCTGAACCGGCAAGGGGCGACACTGGTGCCATGACCGGTTCCATAGAACAGGGCACCAGTCAGACCCACGGCAGGACGCACATCCTCCACTTCCTGGTACGACTGCCGAAGCCGACGGACCAGGTCTGGCCGAGCCTCTCCACCCCCCAGGGCCTGGCCGGCTGGTTCACCCCGGTCGACGTCCTGCAACCGAGACTGGGCGGCACGGTCACCCTCGGTGACCTGGGCACGGGCACGGTGACCGCCTGGGACGTCGACCGCGTCGCGGAGTACACGGTGGAGGGCGGCGGCCGCCTCCGCTTCCACCTGGAACGCGACGGGACCACGGGCAGCGCCCTGCGCTTCACGCACGAGTTCAAGGGCGAGGGCGAGACAGAACCGGCATGGCGCGCAAGATTCGAGCGTCTGATCGGCTCCCTGAGTTCTTGAGGCGCCTCGGCTGAGCGCCCCGAAAGGGGCGCTGGGGGTACCCCCAGCCGAAGGCTGGGGGAGGAACGGCGCGCCCAGCCCCCACCCAGCCGCACCCGCCTACGACGGCGGCAGACACTCCCCACTGGGCGGCTTCCCCTCCGGCCACGCAATGGTCACGAACCTGGACCCACCCTCCGGCCGCAACTCCACGATCGGCACCGCCTTGTCGTACGGATTCCCGTGCGCGTCCAGGCAGATCCACCCACTCGCCCCGTCCACCCGCAGCGACCCCTTCACCTGCGGCCACTGCAACCCCACGTCGGCCAGCGCCGGCACGGACCTCCCCGCCGGCACCGCCTCGCGAATCCCGTGCACCGCGAGCCGTACCGCGTCGTAGGCGATGATCAGCTGGCCGTCCTCCAGGGCGACCGGCCCGATCGGCCCCACCGGTGCCTTCTCCGCGCTCTTCAGCAGTGCGGTCAGCGCCGCCGTGTCCGCCGCCGAACCGCCCGTCCTCGGGCTGCCCTTCGCCCACGCGTCCGGATGGGCGAGGGCGGTGTAGCGGACGGAGAGGTTGTGCCGCAGCGCGCCGCGGTCCAGCTTCGGCTCGCCGGTCAGGTACGACCCCTCGTCTCCGGTCAGCACCGTGAACTTCCGGTCCTGGCAGCCCCGTCCGCCCAGCGCGTTGATGAACTGCCGCAGCTGGGTGTGGCGGCCGGCGAAGAGGATCGTGTCGGTCGACCGCGAGGTGTCGCAGACCAGGTTGGTGATCTGCCGGAAGGTGTTCGCGGTCGTCCCCTCCTTGCTGCGGTCGGCGGGCGGGGTGAACGGCTGCGGCTCGTACGGTGAGCCCTTGATCAGCGCCGCGAACGACGTCTGGAGCGTCCGCGTGTACGGGTCGCCGGGCTTGTCGTAGACGAGCAGCGCCCGGCCCGCGCTCACCTTCGCGAAGGAGGCGAGGGCGCGGGCCTCGTCGGTGTTGGTGGGGGAGACCCGGGCAAGGCCGGGGTAGGGGTCCTTGCCGCCCTGCCCGTTGGCGAGGTCGTCGGCGGTGATCGACGAGCCGACCACCGGGATGCCCAGCCGGGTCAGCTCCTTGACGGCCTTCTTGTTGTCGTCGGTGCTCTGGCCGACCCCGGCGACCGCCCGCAGCCGGTCCGTGCCGCCGGTCATGCCCGCCAGCCGCGTGACCATCCGCTGCCAGTACCGGCTGGTCGCCCCGGGGTTGGCCAGCACCAGCCGGATCGCCGGGGACTGGCCGTTGGAGTCGTGGTTCGCCTGGTACTGGGCGAGGTAGGCCCCCTGGAGCTCGTGCTGGATGTCGGCGAGGCTGGCCGCCGCCGTCGCGGTGTACGGCAGCATCACCGCGACCGTCACATACCTCCCGGGCTTCAGGCGGGCGTTCTCCCGGGCGATCGCCTGCACGGTGTCGTGCAGCTGCGGATGCCCGAAGTCGTACGCGGCCGTCGCCACGCCCACGCACTCGTCGCTGTTCTCGGGGCGGGCCACCCCCGGCGCGCAGGACCGGTCGTCGTGGACGACCGCCCGCACCCCGACGACCAGCCCGGCGATCACCGCGGCCGTGACCAGCAGGGCCAGATAGCGGCGGAGCGGAATCTCCCAGACGCCCTCACGCAACCACGTGCCCACGCCCCGCCCCGCCATCACGCCACCCCGCTCCGCTCGTCGTCGCCCGCGTCACCCTCGTCGTCGTCCCCGTCCTCCGCCGGCGGCCGTCCCGCCAGCGCGGCCGCCGGCCACTCCCGGGAGGCCCGCCACAGCAGTGCGTTGCCGGCCGGCCGCAGGTTGGACAGTTGCTCCAGTTCGAAGCGCAGCCGGTCGCCGACCTTCGGGTCGGGCAGCACCAGAGGGTCGGTCAGCAGCCACACCGCGTGCAGCAACCGCCGTATCCGCAGGTGCAGTACGCCGTCCACGCCGTCCGGCACGCGCTGCTGGGCGTCGGTGCGGCCGAGCGCCACCGCCGCCCGCCGGTCGCCGTGGCCGGTGAAGTCGCGGCCCTCGGTGTCATGGGCGTGGAAGTAGGGCGCGGCGGCGATGAACCGCAGGGTGTGCAGCCAGCCGCGGGTGTCCAGGACCGGAAAGCTGTCCCGCAGGTGGGCGACGGCCGGTCCAGTCTGTCCCAGGGCCAGTTGGTGGTGGAGCCGGAAGCGGTCCTGCCCGTCCGGCCGTTCCTCGGTGTAGTAGGCGATCAGCGTCTCGTGGGCGGTGCGCCAGCCACTGTGGTCGGCGTCCCGCAGGTGCAGCCGGAGCAGCAGCAGGGTCCGTACGAAGGGGTCCCCGACGAACTGGCCGGGCAGGGCGGGCAGCCCTTCCCGGGCGAGCCGGTTCTGCAGCGCGCGTACGTCGGCCGGGCCGAAGTCGTCCGGGAGCAGGGCGGCGGCCAGCGCGCACGCCGAGTCGTGGTCGTGGGCGGCGGCGAGGACGGTCAGTTCGTCGAGCCGGTCGGCGGGGACCAGCCGGTCGAGGAGCTGGAGGTAGGCGGGGGCGGCGGGGCCGTCCTCGACGGGCCGCACGTCGGCGGTGAGCAGGTCGCCCAGCGATCCCGCCCGCTCCGGATGCTGCGCCGCGGACTCGGCGAGCAGGGCGATGCCCAGCGGGTTGCCGCCGGTCAGCCGGTGCACGGCGTGCGGGAGCTGGGGCGCGGCCGGGGCGCCGACCAGGTGCAGGGTGTCGTCGGGGGTCAGCGGCGGGAGCGCTACCAGCAGCGCCCGCGAGGAGGGTACGGCCGGGTCCGGCGCCCACCCGCTGCGCCGGGCGACCCCGGCCAGCTCCCGCCGGGTCCCGCCGCGCAGCAGCTCCCGGCCGTCGCCGCGCAGGCCGGCGACGAAGGCCACCTGGTCGGCGATGCCCTCGGCGCGGTCCCTGAGCACCGACTCCAGCAGACCCGGCCCGGGCCCGGTCTGGAGGTTGTCGACGAGCACCAGCGGCCTGCCGAGCCGCTGCATCCGCGGCAGCACGCCCGCGTACGCCTCGGTCAGGTCGGCGAGCAGGGCCCGTACGAGATACCGCTCGGCGTGCTCGCGGGAGGTGCCGCCGGCCCGGAAGTGCCCGGAGAGCAGGATCAGCCCGCGCTGGGCGTGCCCGCCCGCGTTCGGGTACGTCCGGTACCAGACCGACGCCTTCTGGTGGCGGCGGCTGGTGAAACCCTCGGCGACCGACTCCAGGGTGGCCTCGATGGCCCCGGAGACCAGCGGCCCGGTCCCGGTCGCGGCGGCGACCACCTTCGCCGCCACCTTCCCGGCCCACCGCCCGGCGAACCCGCTGATCCACGAGCCGCTCTCGTTCAGCAGCAGGATCCGCTCCACCTCGCGCCGGATCCGCTCCGAGTCCGCGTCGCCCCAGCCGCCGGCGGCCACCGCGACCAGGCCGGACATCAGCCGCGGGAACGTGATCCGCCCGGCGCCGGTCACCGGCTCGGCGAGCTGCTCGGCGACGACCAGCAGCGCCTGCGCGACCGGCGACCAGGACGCGGCGGGCCGCTCCGGCGGCGGGCCCGCGAACTGCGGCTCCGCACAGTCGACGAGCGCGACCGGGGTGTGCCCCTTGTACGCGTCCCGCAACTCGCCGAGCACCGCGCTCTTGCCCAGTCCCCGGGCCCCGGTCAGCACGACGAACGGCAGCTCACCGGGGTGTTCGAGGGGAAGGGCACGATGTTGGTACGGCCGTAACCCGACGATCCTCGGCACGAGCCCGGCCGGCTCGACGTCGAACAGCGCCCCGCGCCCGTGCAACCGTCTGTGCAAGGCAGTCCCCCCTCAACACAAGTGTAGGAAGGGGGAGTTGCTTCGGGCCAGATCGCGTGATGACTGTTGGGTCACGAATCCTGACACTGTGGGATCAGGCGACGGTGATGGAGTCCAGCTTCTCCCGCAGATAGACGTGCGAGTCGACCGGCGGGTACGCGACCCGGCCGACCGGCGCCGGGACGGACTCGACGGTGGTGCCCGGGGTGCACTCGCCGAAGTAGACGAGGGACATCAGCTCCTCGGCGGGCGCGTCGGTGGGTGGCGGCAGCACCCGGTGCCGTCCCGACCGCCACCGGTCACCGGTCCAACGGGCCATCAGGTCACCGATGTTGATGGTGAAGGCGGCCGGATCGAAGGGCGCGTCCTCCCACCCGCCGTCGTCGGTGTACACCTGCAACCCGCCCTTGCCGGCCTGCCGGTCCAGGATGGTCACCGTCCCGAAGTCGGTGTGCGGCCCGATCCGGAACTGCCCCGGCTCGGGCTCGCCGACGACGTCCGTCCCCGGATACCAGTTGATGTTGAAGCCGTACGTCGGGTGGTCCATGTGCCGGGAGAAGAAGTCCCGTTCGAGCCCGAGCGCGTACCCGAGGAGGGACAGCAGCTCCTTCTCCAGCCCGGCCATCCGGTCCAGGTACTCCTCGCAGCGCGTGCGCAGCTCCGGCACCTCCGCCGGCCACACGTTGGGCGCGTACCACTCCGCGTTGACGACCGGGTCGTCGAAGGGCTCGTGGGTCGCGAAGGTCAGCGACTCCTTCAGGTCGGGCGGGGTCTCGGTGCCCTCCGAGTAGCCGTTGGCCTCCGCACCGGGCCCGAGCCAGCCGCGCCCGCCGACCTTCGCCTCGTACGCCTGCTTGACCTCGGTGGGGAGGGCGAAGAAACGGCGCGCGGCCTCCCGTACGGCGGTCCGCAGCTCCGCGTCCACGCCGTGCCCGGTGACGAGCAGGAAGCCGGCGGTCCGGAGGGCGGAGTCGACGGTCCGGGCGATGTCCTCGCGGGCTGCCGGGTCGCCGGCCAGCCAGGGACGCAGATCGATGGTGGGGATACGGGGCCGGAGCTCATTCACCGATGTCCTCATTCCACAGGGCCGGGTTGTCGTTGATGAAGTCCCGCATCAGCGCGGTGCACTCCTCGTCGTCCAGCAGGACGATCTCCACGCCGTGCTCGGCGAGCCAGTCGTGGCCGCCGTGGAAGGTGGCCGCCTCGCCGATCACGACCCGGGAGATGCCGAACTGGCGGACCAGGCCGGAGCAGTACCAGCACGGCGACAGGGTCGTCACCATGGTGGTGCCCCGGTACGACCGCTGGCGGCCCGCCGCGCGGAAGGCTGCGGTCTCCGCGTGCATGGAGGGGTCGTCGTCCTGGACGCGCCGGTTGTGGCCGCGGCCGAGCAGCGCGCCGTCAGCGCCGTAGAGCGCGGCACCGATCGGGATGCCCCCTTCGGCGAGCCCGGCGCGGGCCTCGGCGACGGCGGTGCTCAGCCAGGTGCGGGCTTGCAGTTGATCCATGACTTCACTCTCCTGTGGCCGAAACACGAGGGCAACGTGCGGAAAGTACCCTCCGGGCAACCCCCGGCCGGACGAAATGTCAGCGGCCGTGCCCGTCCCCTGGAGGTCGCCGTGCCCGCACTCACCCTCCGCGAAGTACTCACTCTCGACCCGGTGCGGGCGACCCGCCCCGAACTGCTCGCGGGCGAGGGCGCCCTCGACCGTCCCGTGCGCTGGGTGCACTCCAGCGAGGTCTACGAGGGCGCCAACTTCCTCGACGGCGGTGAGCTCCTCCTCACCAACGGCTTCGGGCTGACCGACGCCGGCGACGAGGTCCGCCGCCGGTACGTGCGGGAGCTGGCGGCGCGCGGTGCGGCCGGGCTCGCGGTGGAGGTGGGGCGCGCCCTGCCCGGCATGCCGCCCGAGGTGACCGACGAGGCCCGCCGCCTCGGCCTGCCGCTGCTCGCCCTGCACCGGGTGGTCCCGTTCGTGCGGATCGCCGAGGCCGCCAACCGGGCGATCGTGGCCCGGGGCCTGTCCGGCCGCCGTACGGTCGTCCGGCCCTGGGGCGACGACCACGCGGCGGCGCTGCTGGCCGACCTGGCCGACGGGCAGGCCCTCAACCAGCCCGAGGTGGAGGCGCGGGCCGCCCTCGCCGGTTTCCACCCCGGCCCCGGCGCCCGGCTGCTCGGCGTCTCGCTGCACGGCAGCCGGGGCGTGGGCGCGGTGGACCGGGCGGTCCGGGCACTGGGCGGGGCCGGGGTGCTGCGGGCCGCCTTCCCAGGGGACGTGCTGGCGCTGCTCGCGGTGCCGGCCGCGGTTCCCGGCGATCCCGTGCGGGCGGTGCAGGAGGCGTTCCGGGGCGCCGCCGAGGCGGGGGCCACGGTCGCCGTCGGCCACGCGGTCGGCCCCGGCGGCTGGCTGCACTGGAGCGAGACGCTGCGCGCGGCCCGCGCCACCCTCGAACTCGCGCTGACCGTGCCGCCCGCCGAACCGGCCGTGCCCGACGGCCCCTCGGTGACCTCGGCCCGCGCCCTCGCCCTGGAGCGGGAGCTGACCCGGGGCGGGGTCGCCGCCAACCGCGACCGCCTCGCCGCCCTCGTCCAGCACACCCTCGGCCCGCTGCTCGCCTGGGAGGCCGCCCACCCCAGCGACCTGGTCCGCACCCTCGAGGTGCACCTGCGGCACGGCTGCTCCCCGACCCGCACGGCCGCCCTCCTGCACATCGGCCGCCAGTCCCTCTACCAGCGCCTGGAACGCATCGAGTCCCTCCTCGGCCTGGAGATCGACGACCCGGACCTGCTGGGCGAACTCCTGACGGCGGCCTGCGCGCACCGGGTGGTGCGGGGGACGCGCCCTGAAGGGGCGTGGGGCCCTGCCCGATCTGCGGCTACCGCCGCGTGCGCGCGACCAGCCACGACGGCGCAGCCGTCGGCAGACGGCATGGCGCGGCACTTCCGGCGGAGCGCCTAGGCGCGGGGCGCCGCGGCTCCGGGCACCGTGCCGGGCGGTGCCGCCGCCTCGCCCGGACGGCCCGCACCTGGTCGGGGCGGCAGCGGGTGCGCGTACCGCAGGGCGCGCACAGGCTGGGAGCCTGGGTGACGGGATCAGCGGTGAGGGCGATCAATGATCGTGACGGTGGTGTCGGTGCTGGACGGGGGCACGACGACGGTCTCCGTGCCGGAGGCGCGACGGCGGCTCGCCACGGATCCGTTCCTGCTCCTCGGCGTCGAACTGCCCGAGGCGGAGGACCCGGCCGAGGAGCCGGTGGTCCGGCAGCTCGGGCTGGACGACGGGGACCTGGAGTGGTTCGGCCGGCAGGACGCCTCCCCGCGCGCCGAGTTCCTGGGCGACACCGCCGGGTTCGTGGTGCCGGTGATCCGTGGCGGCCACGTCCACCAGGTGCACGCCCTGGCCTCCGCGCGCTTCCTGGTGGTCGTCCACTGGGGCCGCCGGGCCGGCCTGGCGGGGGACATCAGGGCACTGGTCCGGCGGGAGCGGCCGCGCGATGCGGTGGCCGCGCTGTTCCTGCTGCTCCAGGAGGCGCTCTCGACGTTCCGCAGGGCCGCGGTGGGGGCGCTGCTCCAGGTGGAGGAGCTGGAGGACGACATGTTCGAGGAGCGGCGCCCCGAGCAGATCTACCGGCTCTCCCAGCTGCGCCGCCATTCCGCCGTCCTGCACCACGCCCTGCTGCCCTACCTCCAGGGGGTCGACGAGGTGATCACCCGCAGGATGATGAGCCCGGACTTCCCGGTGGGACGGCAGCGGCTCGCCCAGGAGTTCCAGCGGGCGGCGCGCCTGGTCCTCGCGGACATCGAGTCGCTCCAGGACGCCACGCGCCGGGCCTTCGCCAGTTACGGCTCGCTGGTCGCGGGCGAGCAGAACGGGGTGATCAACCGGCTGGCCATCGTGTCGGTGATCTTCCTTCCGCTGTCGTTCCTGACCGGGTTCTTCGGTATGAACTTCGAGTTCCTGACGAACCGGCTGGAGACCAAGGACGAGTTCTGGCTGCTCGCGGTGGGGCTCCAGCTGGTCGCCGTGGTGGGCTCGCTGTTCCTGCTGCACCGGAGCCGGATCTGGCGGCGGTTGCGGGACGACGAGTAGCGCGGTGGTGGGTGGGCCGACGGGGGTTGTCCGTCGGGTGCGGGCGGATGGGGGCTGGGCGCGCAGTTCCTACCCCCAGCCGAAGGCTGGGGGTACCCCCAGCGCCCCGAAGGGGCGCTGTCCGGCGAGGGTGCTGTCAGCGAGTGCGCTTGCGCAGGGCCGTGTAGAGCAGGGCGCTCACCGCGAACCCGACGACCGGCGTGATGTCGCCGAAGGACGGCCAGTGCTTGGGGACGTATCCCACGTAGTCCTCCTGGTTGGAGAAGAGCGGGACGGAGACCGCGACGCCGATCAGCAGCGCGGCGAGGCCGGGCCAGTTGGTGAAGGAGCGGTCGGTGAGGCGGGCGGACAGGTCCGCGTCCGTGGCGGCACGGCGCTGGAGCCGGCGTCCACGAGTACGACCCCCAGCCAGGGCGCCACCCAGTACGCGATGACCAGCAGGAACGCCTCGTAGGCCGCGCCCGCGTCGTCCAGCGAGGCCCAGGCGGCCGCCGTACCGGCGATGCCCGACACCACGACCAGGGCGCTGCGACTCAGCCAGGTGGGGAGCTTGAGGCCGAAGGAGGCGATGGAGATCGCGCCGGAGTACACGTTGAGGGCGTTCGCGGAGATCCCGCCGAGCATGATGGCGAGCAGCACGAGGTCGCCGAGCCAGCCGGGGAGGTGGCCGGTGAAGGCGGCCGTCGGGGTGGCGTCCTTGGGGGCGACGATCGTGGCCGAGGCCGCGCCGATGACGGCGACGATCGAGACCGACACGAACAGGCCGACGGCCGGCCACAGGACCGTCCTCACCTTGTCCGCGGTGCGCGGCAGGTAGCGGGAGTAGTCGGTGGCGTACGGGTTCCAGCCGGCCGCGTAGCCCCAGGCCGCGCTGAACGCGAGCAGGAAGCCGCCGACGCCGCCGCCCGAGCCGCCCCCGCCGAGGTCCGCGTCCTTGAAGGTCCACACGCCGGCCAGCAGGAAGATCACCGCGAGCGCAGGGAACGCGTACTTCTCGAAGGTGTGCACGAAGTTGTGGCCGATGAAGCCGATCAGGATCTCGGCGACCACGACGAGGAGGAGGGAGGGGAGCGGGCGCAGTCCGGTCAGGGTGTTGAGGGCGAAGGCGGCGCTCACGCTGTTCACCGCGAACCAGCCGACGCCCGCGAGCAGGCCGTTGGCGGCGGAGGGCAGGATGTTGCCGAGGAAGCCGAAGGAGAAGCGGCCGATCACCATCTGCGGGACGCCGAACCGGGGCCCGTCCAGCGACAGCACACCCTGGGTGACCGCGCCGAGCGCGGTGCCCAGCAGGATCGCGGCGGTGGCGGTCCAGAAGTCCAGGCCGAAGAAGAGGACCGCGATCACGCCGATGTAGACGGTCGCGAACTCGATGTTGGGGGACGCCCAGGTCCAGAGCAACTGGAGCGGGCTGCCGTGGCGTTCGGCGTCGGGGATCGGTTCCGAGCCCGCCGCCTCCACGGCGATGACCCGGTCGCCGTACTCGGGCGCGATGCCGGTGGTGGAACCGGCGGGAGCAGTCGTCATACGAGGTAAGTGTCGGGATCGCTCCCGGTGCGGCCCAGAGGCGCACTGTCCGCTTCGGGCGGCTCACCGGCGTACAACCTGCACGCATGCGAGGACTTCCGGAGGCGCGGTGCCTCCGGTAGTCCTCGGACGATACCCGTGGAGCGGCCCGGGTCAGCCGTTCTTGCAGGCGTTGGCGGCCGCCGGGTTCAGCAGACCGATGACGTCGATGCTGTCGCCGCACACGTTCACCGGGACGTCGACCGGGACCTCGATGACGTTGCCCGACAGCACCCCCGGGCTTTTGGACGCGGTACCGGTGGCGTCGGCGCCGTTGTCGGCGAACGCGGCGGTGGTGCCGCCGAGGGCGAGGGCCGCGGCGACGGCACCGGTGACGGCGAGGGAACGGATGCGCATGACTGCCTCCTGGGCGTCGGGGGTCGGAACGCGTTCATCACAACCGCCCGCCACCGGACCCGCACGTGCAGCTGGGCCGATCGGCGCAACCGGCCCCTGAGCAGGGGCCGGATGCGGGTGCCCGGGTCACGCGGCGAGGCGGTCCGCCAGTTCCTTCGCCTTGCTGGCCGCGTCCTGGAGAGCGCGGTCGCGGGAGGCCTCGTAGAGCGGCACGAGCTCGGCCATCGCCGGGTTCTGCGGGGCCATCGTCAGCTCCGGCACGATGAAGTCGACCTCCAGGCCGAGGCCGTCGGAGAGCAGCGCGGTCAGGTAGTTCTGGACGTACTCGAACGGCTCCCGCGGGGTGCCCGGCGCGTACGAGCCGCCGCGGCTGGCGACGACGGTGACCGGCGTGCCCTTGGCGGACGGCGTCTCGCCCATCGTGCGGCCGAACAGCACCACGTTGTCCAGCCACGCCTTCAGCGTCGACGGGATCGTGAAGTTGTACATCGGGGCGCCTATGAGCACCGCGTCCGCCTGCTCCAGCTCCTCGATCAGCTGCACCCGGGCCGCGAAGGCGTCCGCCTGCTCCGGGCTGTGGGTGGCGGGGTCGGCGAAACCGGCGGTGTGGGCGGCCGCGGTCAGATGCGGTACGGGCTCCGCCGCCAGGTCGCGGTAGATCACCTCGCCGTCGGGGTGCTGCGCCAGCCACGCCGTGCGGAAGGCGTCGGTGACGGCACGGGAGGAGGAGGCCCCGCCCGGGAGGAGGGACGAGTCGATGTGGAGAAGCGTGGCCATGAGAGGTCTCCGGATACACGGGCCCAGGGCAGAGCCGCAGGGACTGAGAATTCGTACTCAGCTATAGATAACACAGGTGCTTACTTTTTTTCAGCTCCTTCCTTCGGGTGGGGCTGTACCCTGATGTCATGGCGGTGGAGCAGGTCCATGACCCGGAAGCGTGCAAAGGTGTCGATATCGGCATCACGCGCGTCTTCCAAGTGCTCGGCAAGCGCTGGAACGGCCCGATCCTGTCCGTCCTGATGGATCGGCCCACCCACTTCGCCAGCCTGCGCCGCGCCATCCCCGGCATCAGCGAGCGCATGCTCTCCGACCGGCTCGCCGAACTCGCCACGGCGGGACTCGTGGTCCGCGAGGTCGACGAGGGGCCGCCGCTGCGGGTCTCGTACCGGCTCACCGCGGCGGGCGCCGCGCTGGAGCCGTCGCTGACGACGCTGGGAGAGTGGGCGCGGGAGCACCTTCCCGACTCGCCCTGCTGAGTGCCCTCTTCCGTCGTCCGCCGGGTCGCGGGCGCCCGGTCCCCGACTTGTCCGCAAGGGCAGACCCGGGGGCAACTTGCCCTGAGGCAACCGGAATCGGCCAACCACCGGTGCCGGCGGTCCTATGCTGACCGGGTCTTCGGGAGTCAGCGGTGCGGGAGGGGTCGTGGCAGCTCTGGAGCCCGGCGATCCACGCTCCGTCGGGGACTACCAGCTGCTCGGGCGGCTCGGCGCGGGCGGTATGGGCCGGGTCTTCCTCGGCCGTTCCCCGGGCGGCCGGCCCGTTGCCGTGAAAGTGGTCCACGCCGAACTGGTCGCGGGACAGCCGGAGTTCAGGTCACGGTTCCGGCGCGAGGTGGAGGCCGCCCGCAAGGTGAGCGGTGCCTTCACCGCGCCGGTCGTGGACGCCGATCCGGACGCCCCGCTGCCCTGGCTGGTCACCAGCTACATCGCCGGGCCCTCGCTCCAGGACGCGGTCGCCGAGCGGGGGCCGCTGCCCGCCGCCACCGTTCTCGATCTCGCCGCCGGGCTGGCCGAGGCGCTCACCTCCGTCCACGCGGCCCGGCTCGTACACCGGGACCTCAAGCCGTCGAACGTGCTGCTCGCCGAGGACGGGCCGCGGGTCATCGACTTCGGTATCGCCCGGAGCGTGGAGTCCGCGACCATCACACAGGCGGGGCTCATGGTCGGCTCGCCCGGCTTCATGTCGCCGGAGCAGGTCGCGGGCGGCGAGGTGACCGGGGCGAGCGACGTGTTCTCGCTCGGTGCGGTGCTGGCGTTCGCGGCCACGGGCGGCAACCCCTTCGGTGACGGGCCCACCCCGGCCCTGCTCTACCGCGTCGTCCACGACGCCCCCGACATCGCCGCCGTCACCGACCCGGCCCTCGCCTCCCTCATCGCCGACTGCCTCGCCAAGGACCCGGCCGGACGGCCCACCCCGCGCGAGATCCTGGCCCGGATCGGGCCGACGGCCGACGCCACCGCCTTCCTCGCGAGACCCGCCGCCGACCCCCGGACCGGCCTCACGCCCCCGGCCCCGCAGCCCGCCGCGACCCGCCCGGCCACCCTGCTCGACCCGGTGCCCCAGCCGCGGCCGGCCCCGGCGCCGGTGCCCTACCGGCGGCCCCCCGGCACCAGCCGCCGTACCCTGCTCGTCTCCGGGGGAGCGCTCGCCGCCGCCGTGATCGCGGCCGTACCGCTCGCACACCTCGTCAACCGGGGCCGGGTCGGAAAGTCCTCCCAGCACTCCGGCGGTCCCGTCTCCGTCTCCGTCCCCGCACCGCTCGACGCCTGGCCGCTGGAGGAGACCTCGGGCGCGGTCGCCGCCGACGACACCGGCCGGTACGACGGCACGGCCACCGCGGTCGGCTGGGGACGGGGCAAGGACGGGTCCGCACTCTTCGACGGCGGCACCAGCCAGATCGCGACCACCGGGCCGGTACTCAGGACCGCCAGGGGCCGCAGCTTCACCGTCTCCGCATGGGTGGCCCTGAGCAGGGTGCCGTCGTTCTTCGCCACCGCCGTCAGCCAGGACGCCGGTGACGTCAGCGGCTTCTACCTCCAGTACTCGGCCGCCGAGAACCGCTGGGCCTTCGCCCGCCCCGACCTGCGCGCCCTGTCCTTCACCGTCCCGAAGGCGGACGTCTGGACCCACCTGGTCGGCGTCTACGAGGGCCTGCGCAACCAGCTTCTCCTCTACGTCGACGGCGTTCAGGAGGCCGGCATCAACGACAGCAACCCCGTCGCCGCCCACGGCCCCCTGCTGATCGGCCGCGCCACCACCGGCGGCGCGCCCGCCGACTGGTTCCCCGGCTCGATCAGACAGGTCCAGGTCTTCCAACGGGCCCTGACGGCGGCCCAGGTGAAGGCGCTGCTATAGCAGTCCTGTTCGAATCGAATGCCGTCAATCGGAGTGGTTTCAGGATTCCAGAGCTTGCTTGACAGCAAGCCGCGATTTCTTGTAGAGAAATACCCTCGATCGAACCTGGAGTGGGTACCTACATGCGAATCACAAGACGGCTGGACATTCAGGGACGCGGCTGTCTCGGAGACCAGAACTGTCCAGCAGTGTTCTCGACATCGACGGGTGACGTCGCTTTCATCGGGCGGACGGCATCGCCCGAGATGCGAGAGACGTTGCCCGCGGGTTCGCGAGTGGGCGACGGAGAGGAACTCGTCGTCGTCCCGCGTGAGATTCTCATCAGTGCCGGATGGAACCCTCCCGGCGCGTGACTCCGGCGGCGTGGCCGTGCAGGCGATCCCTTATCGAGCCACGCCCTGATCATTCATTTGATGCGTATATGCGAGCTCGGCCAGGTCATAGAACTTGCGCATGATCCCCCCATGCGGAGCGGTATGGGTCCTGGCGGGCCGCGACGTTTCCCAGAAGTTCCGTATTATCTCGTTGCCGAAGGCGTGGTAGAGCGACTGCTCCACTTCTTCGTCGGTGAAGTATCCGAGCTCGTAGCACATGCAGTGGTGGGATATGATCAGGTTGCAGTAGAGATACTGTTTCCTGACTTCTTCCGTGTCCGCCGTGGCGTATATTGGCCAGCATTTCATTAATGCAGGGTCATCGATGGCCATTTCCAGAAGCTTCACGTGAAGAGCGCGCACGGCCGCCTCCGCCGAGCGTTGTACCGTCTTGTGCTGGCCCTGTGCACTCTCGCGTTGCAGACACAGTTCGGCAGTCTGGGCCTCCAGTACCTCTCGGTGCATTCGAGCCTCGTCGTTCTGGTGCCGGAACGTCCTGGCTATGTAGATGAGGACCACGACGGAGGTGGCGGCAGCGGCGGCACCGTATGCCTGGCCGGCGTTGCTGGTGGCCGGGGACTGGATGGCGGGGAGACTCGTCAGCAACATGGTGAGTCCGGCCGAGCCGGCGCATGCGGCCAGGGTGGTGATTCCGAGTATGCATGCTTCTCGCATATGGCTCGACATGGCCATGGTGCCCTCCGCTTCCCCCGAAGCGTGCCCGACGCCTCTCGGAATGGATTTTCCCCGGGTCATATGGCAAAAACCGCCGTCGTGAAGCACGTGAAGGGCGCACGAGGGGGCATGCCATGTGCGGAAGATCGGACAGGCCGTGATGACCTCCGAATGACTCCTCGGCAGGCATCAGCGGCGTCATGCAAACCACGAGCATCACTCCGTCGTTGACGGTCGGCGCGCTCGTGGAGGCCTTGGCCCGAAAAGCCGGTCAGCCGCAGTCCGTGTGACCACCGGTGGCCGACGAGCATGCATCGGCGCGCCTGCCGTACGCCGTTGCGTAAACACCGAGGATGGTTTCGTGCCTTCGGAACCGGAAACTACTCTTCCATTCCCGGCAGTCGATATCGGAACGTCGGCCTATTCAACGGCAGGTGCTGACGTTCTGACAATCAGTCGGTGCGCGGATCGTCCGGCTTCAGGGACTTCAGGAACTCCGGGTTGTCGTCCGGGGCGACCCACCGCTCGCGCGGCTGCCGGGTCTTGCCGGCCACCAGCCAGGCCACCGGGCCTACCAGGACCTCGCCGAAGAGCAGGATGACGAACACCCACGCCAGCTTCGGCAGGGCGCGCATCTCGTCCTCGGGGGTGTTCAGGCAGTCCACGAAGGCGTAGATCCACAGGGCGAGGACCAGCAAGTAGGGCAGGTACCTGAGCATGGCGGCCAGACTACTGAAGTCGACGGCGTGATGCCGGTGCGGGAAGCCGCCGAGTCGGGCTCGTCAGTAGACGTCAGTAGATGACGGACACGATCTGGCACGCGGCTTGGGCGAGCCGCCGGTCTCCACGTACCTGGGCGCGGGACAGGGCGTCCGCCGGATCGATGCCGCGCGTGCACAGTCGCCAGAGGGTCTCCGTGTCCAGCAGGACGGCTGCGGTCGGCCGCCCGGTCGGCGCCTCGGCCGGCGACCACCGGTCCGCCACGGCGGTCACCCGGACCTGCGCCCCGGTCGGCGCCGGCGTGCGGCGGAGTGTGTGGGGCAGGGCCCGCATGAAGGTGTCGAGGACCACGGCCAGGGCACGGGGCTCCGGGTCGGTGCCGCGGCCGACGGCGTGGCGGATCTGCTGCCGGTGGGTCCAGCGCTCGGTGAACTCCCGGGCGATGTCCAGCCATGCCGGTGCGGGGTCGGCGCCGGCCCACGACACACCCAGGTCTGCGACCGCGCCGAGGTCGGCTGCGGCGAACCGTCGGGCGAGCCGGGCGCCTGCCGCTGCCAGGGCGTCGACGAGCGAAGCAGGGCTGTCGTCGGCGTGCAGCTCGACCCACTGCATCATGGTTCTCCACGGACGGGAGGGGAGTGACGGGGTGCGTGGGTGGGCTCGCAGGAGGCGGGTGGCGGTCGGGGTGGCCGTGGTGGGGCTGGGTGTCGGGGGCGGGCTGGTGGCCGGTGAGCTGGACTCGCCGGTGTTCGGGCTGACACAGGGGCCGTACGCGCAGGACCCGGCGTGTGCGCGGCTCGCAGACCGCTACCCGGACCGGCTCGGGGGCGCCGCCCGGGACCGGGCGACCTTCGAGGGGCTCGCCGTATGGGGCCACGGGACGGTGGAACTGCGGTGCGGTGTGAACCCGCCGGGCCCCTCCACGGACGCGTGCGTCAGCGTGGACGGTGTCGACTGGGTGTGGCGAAAGACGGCGGGGGACGGCCGCAAGAAGCTGGTCACCTACGGCCGCAGCCCCGCCGTGGAGGTCTCGATCGCCGGCTCCGCGGCGGGACCGGACGCGGTGCTGGTGGACCTGAGCCACCTCGTGGCGCCGATCCGGGAGGGCGGCAAGTGTCTCGCGAGCAGCGGAGGTTGACCGGGCCCGCTACTCCGCCAGCAGCGGCCGGGTGATGGTGCGGACGTCGGCCTCCGTCAGGGGGACCAGGTACTTCGCGGCGATCTTCCCGTGCCGGTCGACGAAGAGGGTGTACGGCAGCGCCTGCGGCATGTACCCCTTGGGCAGCCGGACGAGCTTGCGGCTGCCCGGGTCGTGCAGGCTCGGGTACACCAGGTCGTGCTCGTCCTGGAACGCCCGCCCCTTGTCCTGCCGGGCGTCCGTGTCCACCCCGAGCACCTGGACCCCCTTCGCTCCCAGCGCCTGCTGCGCCCTGGACAGTTCGGGCGCCTCCGCCCGGCAGGGCCCGCACCAGGACGCCCAGACGTTCAGCACGACGACCTTGCCCCGGTAGTCGGCGAGCCTGACCGCCTTGCCGTCCAGGCTGCTGCCGGTGAGGTCGGGTGCCGCCTTCCGGTCGGCGACCGGTATCCGGGTCAGCGGCGAGACGGGCGAGGAGGCGGCCTCCCGCACCGGCGCACAGGCCGCGACGAGCACGAGCAGCGGGACGAGCAGCAGTAACCGGCGGTGTCCTGTCACGGCCGACGAGTATGCAGGGGGCGGTGACCGGCCCCCGACCCCGGGTGGCCGATACTGGGACACATGGCTTACGACGATCTTCGCTCCCTGCTCCGGGCACTGGAGCGCGAGGGAGACCTCAAGCGTGTCAAGGCCGAGGTCGACCCGTATCTGGAGGTCGGGGAGATCGTCGACCGGGTGCAGAAGTCCGGCGGACCGGCGCTGCTCTTCGAGAACGTGAAGGGGTCGAGCATGCCCCTCGCGATGAACGTGTTCGGCACCGACCGGCGGCTGCTCAAGGCCCTCGGCCTGAAGTCGTACGGCGAGATCTCCGAGAGGATCGGCGGGCTGCTGCGCCCCGAGCTGCCGCACGGCTTCGTCGGTGTCCGCGAGGCGTTCGGGAAGCTCGGCGCGATGACGCACGTGCCGCCGAAGAAGGTGAAGTCCGGGGACGCCCCGGTGCAGGAGGTGGTCCTGACCGGCGACGACGTCGACCTCGACCGGCTCCCGGCGCTCTTCACCTGGCCGCAGGACGGTGGCTCCTTCTTCAACCTGGGGCTCACCCACACCAAGGACCCCGCGACCGGCATCCGCAACCTCGGCCTGTACCGCCTGCAGCGCCACGACCGGCGCACCATCGGCATGCACTGGCAGATCCACAAGGACAGCCGCAACCACTACCAGGTGGCGGCACGCAGGGGAGAGCGGCTCCCGGTCGCCATCGCCTTCGGCTGCCCCCCGGCCGTCACCTACGCCTCCACGGCCCCGCTCCCCGGTGACATCGACGAGTACCTCTTCGCCGGGTTCATCGCGGGCCGGCGGATCGAGATGGTCGACTGCAAGACCGTCCCGCTCCAGGTGCCCGCCAATGCCGAGGTCGTCCTGGAGGGGTGGCTGGAGCCCGGCGAGATGCTGCCCGAGGGCCCCTTCGGCGACCACACCGGCTTCTACACCCCGCAGGAGCCGTTCCCGGCGCTGACCATCGACTGCGTGACGATGCGCAAGCGCCCGCTGCTCCAGTCGATCGTCGTCGGCCGCCCCCCGACGGAGGACGGTCCGCTGGGCCGGGCCACGGAGCGCTTCTTCCTCCCCCTCCTGAAGATCATCGTCCCGGACATCGTGGACTACCACCTCCCCGAGGCCGGCGGTTTCCACAACTGTGCGATCGTCTCGATCGACAAGAAGTACCCGAAGCACGCGCAGAAGGTCATGCACGCGATCTGGGGGGCGCACATGATGTCGCTCACCAAGCTGATCGTGGTCGTCGACTCCGACTGCGACGTCCACGACCTGCACGAGGTCGCCTGGCGGGCCCTCGGCAACACCGACTACGCCCGTGACCTCACGGTCGTCGAAGGCCCCGTCGACCACCTCGACCACGCCTCCTACCAGCAGTTCTGGGGCGGCAAGGCGGGTATCGACGCCACGAAGAAGTGGCCCGAGGAGGGCTACACCAGGGACGGGGGCTGGCCGGACATGGTCCTGTCGGACCCGGATACGGCGGCTCTCGTGGACCGCCGATGGAAGGAGTACGGCCTGTGAGCTCCGCCTCCGCAGCCCTCCCGCAGCCGGGACGGACGAAAGCCTTCCTGCGCCTGGTGATGATCGAGCACTCGGTCTTCGCCCTGCCCTTCGCCTACATCGCCGCGCTGACCGCGATGTTCGAGCTGGACCGGAACATCCACTGGGGCCGACTGCTCCTGGTCACGATCTGCATGATCGGCCTGCGTACCTTCGCCATGGCCGTGAACCGGATCATCGACCGCGAGATCGATGCCCGGAACCCGCGCACCGCCCACCGCGAGCTGGTCACCGGCGCGATGAGCGTGAAGCACGCCTGGACGGGCGCGCTGATCGCGGTCGCGGTCTTCCTGGGCTCGGCGGCCCTCCTGAACCCCCTCTGCCTGGCCCTGGCCCCGGTCGCCGTGATCCCGATGGTGGTCTACCCCTACGGCAAGCGGTTCACGAACTTCCCGCAGGCCATCCTCGGTCTCGCCCAGGCCATGGGCCCGATCGGCGGCTGGCTGGCGATCACCGGCGAGTGGTCCTGGGACGCGGTGATCCTCGGCCTCGCCGTCGGCATCTGGATCGGCGGCTTCGACCTGATCTACGCCTGCCAGGACGTCGAGACCGACCGCGAGATCGGCGTCATGTCGGTCCCGGCCCGCTTCGGCATCCCGGCGGCCATCTGGGGCGCCCGGGTCTGCCACGCGGTGACGACGGCGCTGTTCGTCTGGTACGCCGTGGCCACCCACGCGGGCGTGTTCTTCTGGCTGGGCCTGGTGATCGTGGCGGGCGCGTTCGTGTACGAGCACAACATCGTCCGCCCGCACGACCTCTCCCGCCTCAACCGCGCCTTCTTCAGCGTCAACGGGTTCATCGGCATTGCCCTCTTCGGGTGCGCGCTGCTGGACCTGCTGGTCCGGGGCCTGAGCGTCTGAGTACCGTCGGTCAGCGCGGACCCGTCCTGAACTCGCCGGGTCGCGCCGGTACGCTCAAGATGTGAACGCAGGAGAAAAGCAGCGCGTGCCTTGGATCGTGGGGGTGTCCGGGGCGTCCGGTACGCCGTATGCCGCTGCTGTGCTGCGTGCCCTGCTGGACGCGGGGGAGAGCGTCGACCTGGTGGTCAGCCGGGCCTCGCGGCTCACTCTGCTGGACGAGACCGGGATCTCCTTCCGGGACGCGCACTGGCAGGACGACCTGGGGGAATGGCTGGCGCGGGGCGCCGACGGCAAGCCGGACACCTTCACGGCCGACCTGGCCCGGGTGCGGTACTGGAGCGCCGGGGACCTGGCCGCGGGGCCGTCCTCCGGCTCGTATCCCACGAAGGGCATGCTGATCGTGCCGGCGTCCACCGCCGCCGTCGCCGGGGTCGCGCTCGGCCTCTCCAAGGACCTGCTCCAGCGGGCGGCCAGTGTCACCCTGAAGGAGCGCCGGCCGCTCGTGGTCGCCGTCCGCGAGACCCCGCTGAACGGCCAGACCCTGCGCCACCTGGTCACCCTGGACGATCTCGGGGCGGCCGTCGTCCCCACCTCCCCCGCCTTCTACGCGGGCGCGACGCACATCCAGGACCTGGTCGACTTCGTGGCCGGGCGGGTGCTGGACGCGGCGGGCGTCGGGCACCGGCTGTACCGCCGCTGGGAAGGGGACCTCGGCGGCGGAAGCAAGTAGCACCACCCCCGGCACCAACCCGGCACCACCTCTGCACCACCTCTCATCTACTTCGGGAATCTTCAGCGGAAGGCTTCGATCGCATGGACGCCGTGGACAGGCAGCTCATCCAGGCCCTGAGGGAGAACGGCCGGGCCTCGTACGCGGAGCTGGGCCGCCTCGTCGGACTGTCGGGACCCAGCGTCACCGACCGCATCAACCGGCTGGAGGCGGCCGGGGTCATCACCGGCTACCGCGCCACCGTCAACGCGGCCTCCCTCGGCCTCGGCGTCACCGCCCTCATCGGCATCTCCCTCTCCGACGCGGCCGACCACGAGGACGTCGCGCAGCGGCTGCGGGACCTGCCGGAGATCGAGGACTGCTGGTTCATCGCCGGCGACGACTCCTTCATGCTCAAGGTGCGCTCGTCGGACGTGGACGGCCTGGAGAAGACCATCCGGCGGCTGTCCGGGACGAAGGGCGTCTCCCGGACCCGTACCACGATCGTGCTGTCCACGAAGTGGGAGAACCGGGTCGGGGAACTGCCCGAAGAGGCGTAGCCGTACCGTAGTCGGAGTCGTCGTAGAGAGGTGTGGGCATGGACGTCGGGCTCAAGCGTGAGCTGGAGGAGAAGGTCAGGGCCGGTGAGCGGCTGACCCGCGAGGACGGCATCGCGCTGTACGAGTCGGACGACCTGGCCTGGCTGGGCGGCCTCGCCCACGAGGTGCGGACGCGGAAGAACGGCGACGTCGTCCACTTCAACGTCAACCGCCACCTCAACATGACGAACGTGTGCACCGCGTCCTGCGCCTACTGCTCGTTCCAGCGCAAGCCGGGCGAGAAGGACGCGTACACGATGCGCATCGAGGAGGCGGTGAAGCTCGCCAAGGCGATGGAGGGCGAGAACCTCACCGAGCTGCACATCGTCAACGGCCTGCACCCGAACCTCCCCTGGCGCTACTACCCGCGGTCGCTGCGCGAACTGAAGGCGGCCCTCCCGAACGTCTCCCTGAAGGCCTTCACGGCGACGGAGATCCACCACTTCGAGACGATCAGCGGGCTTTCGGCCTCCGAGATCCTCGACGAACTGATCGACGCGGGTCTGGAGTCGCTGACCGGCGGTGGCGCGGAGATCTTCGACTGGGAGGTCCGCCGGCACATCGTGGACCACCGCACCCACTGGGAGGACTGGTCCCGGATCCACCGCCTGGCGCACCAGAAGGGCCTCAAGACGCCCTGCACGATGCTCTACGGCCACATCGAGGAGCCCCGCCACCGCGTCGACCACGTGCTGCGCCTGCGCGAGCTGCAGGACGAGACGAACGGCTTCCAGGTCTTCATCCCGCTCCGGTACCAGCACGACTTCGTGGACATGAAGGACGGCAAGGTCAGGAACCGGCTCCAGGCCCGGACCCAGATGGCGACCGGCGCGGAGGCCCTGAAGACCTTCGCGGTCTCCCGGCTCTTGTTCGACAACGTCCCGCACGTCAAGGTCTTCTGGGTCATGCACGGCGTGCAGACGGCGCAGCTGGCGCTGCAGCACGGGGCCGACGACATGGACGGCTCGGTCGTCGAGTACAAGATCACCCACGACGCGGACAACTACGGCACGCCGAACAAGCTGACCCGCGAGGACCTGCTGGACCTCATCCGCGACGCGGGCTTCCGCCCGGTGGAGCGGAACACGCGCTACGAGATCATCCGCGAGTACGACGGCCCGGACCCGGCGCGCCGGGAGTCCCCGCAGCCGATGCGGATGTGAGGGCGCCGACGGTGCGTTGTCGCCGGGGGTACCCCCAGCGCCCTGAAAGCAGGGGCGCCGCCGTGCGCGCCCCTTCAGGGGCGCGGGGAACTGCGCGAACGGCCCCCACCGGGCCGCGGGCGGCACGCGTCCGATCCCCCACGGCGGGTACCCGGCCCCCATGTCCACCCTCAGCGCTCCGGAGGAGGCGTACACCGCAACCCCCTTCCTCCCCGACAGCCGGGCGCCGAGCCTCACCGCGCTGCGCCGGGCCGCCGCCAGCTGCCGCGGCTGCCCCCTGCACCGCGACGCCACCCAGACCGTCTTCGGGAAGGGCAAGGCGCACGCCCGTCTCATGCTCGTCGGCGAGCAGCCCGGCGACCAGGAGGACCGGCAGGGCGAGCCCTTCGTCGGTCCGGCCGGGAAGCTGCTCGGCAAGGCCCTCGAGGACGCCGGCCTCGACCCGGCCGACGCCTACGTGACCAACGCCGTCAAGCACTTCAAGTTCACCTGGGCCGAAACCCGCAAGCGCCGCATCCACAAGCCACCCACCCTGCGTGAGATGTCGGCCTGCGGCCCCTGGCTCGCCGCCGAGCTGAGCGCCGTGAAGCCGGAGCTGATCGTCGTGCTCGGCGCCACCGCGGGAAAGGCGCTGCTCGGCTCGTCGTTCCGGGTGGGCGAGGTGCGCGGGACCGTGCTGGAGGAGGAGATCCACGGGCGGCCGGAGCGGCTCGTGCCCACCGTGCACCCCTCCTCCGTACTGCGGTCGGACGACCGGGAGCAGGCGTACCAGGGCCTCGTCGCCGATCTGAAAGTGGCCGCACAAGCGCTGTCGTAATGGATACGATGCGCGCATGCCCCTTACCTTCACCCTGGACCCCGCCATCACCCCCGCCCTCCGTGACGGCGTTCTCGACCTGTGGACGGACGTGTCCAACGCCGGTGGAGCCGTCGGCTTCGTCGCGCCGGTCACGGCGGAGGAGATCCGGCCGGAGCTGGTCCGGCACCTCGTCGCCATGGCCGAGGGCCGGCACCGGCTACTCGTCGGGCACGACGAGGCCGGTGAGGTCGCCGCCACCGCGTTCTTCTCCTTCAACACGCACCGGCTGATGACGCACTGGGTGTGGCTGTACACGGTGATGGTGCACCCGAGGCACCAGGGACAGGGCCACGGCCGCGACCTCCTCGCGGCCGCCGCCGACGCCGCCCGCGGCTTCGACGGCATCGACGCGATACGGCTCAGCTGCCGCGGCGGCCTCGGACTGGAGGACTTCTACGGCTCCTGCGGCTACAAGGAGGTCGGCCGGGTCCCCGCCGCGGTCCGCGTCGCCCCCGGCGACGACCGCGACGACATCACCATGCTGCTCCCGCTGACCTGACCCGGACCGAGCCGACCCCGGTGAAAGATCGGCCCCACGGCGTGCTTCACTGGACGGTGCCCCTTTTCGTCATCGGAAGACTGGATTGAGATGCTCCGCTACACGCTGATGCGCCTCGGTATCTTCGCGGGCTGCCTCCTCGTCGTCTGGGGCCTCGTCTACGCCGGCGCGTTCCCGCGTGGCTTCGGCGACTCCAACCTTCTGTGGGTCCTGCTGCTCTCCCTCGTCCTGTCGGCGCCGATCAGCTTCGTCGTGCTGCGCAAGGAGCGGGACCGTGCCTCGGTCAAGGTCTCGCAGCGGGTCGAGCGGATGAAGGCCAACATCGAGGCCAACCGCAGCCAGGAGGACGCGGCGGTCGACGCGGCCGACCAGGCCCAGACCTCCTCCTGAGCGACTCCCGAGTCGCCGGCCCCAACTAGGCTCTGTCCCATGGGGACCGTCAAGACCAAGCGGATGCCGCGCGCGGTACGTGAGCAGCAGATGCTGGACGCCGCCGTGCGGACCTTCGGACAGCGCGGCTACATGGCCGCGTCGATGGACGAGATCGCCGAACTCGCCGGTGTCTCCAAGCCGTTGGTGTACCTGTACCTCAACTCCAAGGACGACCTGTTCACGGCCTGCATCCGCCGTGAGGCCGGCGCCCTGACCGAGGCCGTCCGCACCGGCGTGGACCGCGAACTGCCCGCCGACCGGCAGCTGTGGGACGGGCTGCGGGCGTTCTTCACGCACACCGCCGAACACCCCGACGGCTGGTCGGTGCTGCACCTCCAGGCCCGTACGCACGGCGAGCGGTTCGCCTCCGAGGCCGCGGCGATGCGCGAGGAGATCGTCGCGTTCGTGACCCAGCTCATCGTCGCCGCCGCCCGCGCGGCCCACCGGGACCCCGACCTCGGGGAGGGCGAGGTCGCGGGCCTCGCCGAGGCCCTGGTGGGCGCCGCCGAGTCCTTGGCGACCTGGGCCAACGCCACCCCGGGAGTGACGGCACGTCAGGCGGCCGCCACCCTGATGAACTTCGCCTGGGCGGGGCTGGGCAACCTGATGGAGGGCCGGCCGTGGTCCCCGCCGTGACCGGCCCGGTCCGTCACACGGCACCCCAGCGGCGCAGCGCGGGCGCGAGCCGCTGGTGGCCCACGCGGTAGAGCTTCTTGGCGCCCCGCCCGGCGACCCGCCGCACGGCCTTCTTCACCCGCCCCCGGCCGCCTGCGCCCGGCGGCGCGGGCAGCGGGCGGCCCTGCTCGTCGAAGCCGTTGTTCCGGAGGATGCCGCCGAGGTAGATGCCGGCCGTCTGCGGCGTGTAGTACGGGCGCAGCGGCTGCAACGGGCCGGCGGCGCGCAGCGCGGTGATACGGGCCCGGGCCGCGGCGTACGGGTCGCTCTTGCCGAGACCGTGGGCCGCCGCCCACTCCGGGTCGGGCCGCGGGAGCGCGCCCGCGTCGATGTCGTCCCAGGACGCGAGGCAGCCGGAGTGCACGAAGTAGTGGTTGCCGTGGGCCTCGCGGACGCCGAAGTCGGTGAGGATCGCGGTGGGTATCCGCCGGTGCATCGATTCCAGGGCGGCCGTCGAACTCACCGTGACCAGCAGGTCGGTGCGGTCCAGCACGTCGGCCATGTTGCCGTAGACGAGCTGGAGGTTCGCGGGCGCGGGTTCGGCGAGGGTCTCGACCAGCTCCTGGTACGGGTCGGACTCCACGTGGGTGGTCTGCTCACCGGGCAGGCTGCGCAGCTTGACCAGGACGAGCCGCTCCGGGTACAGGCGCGCGTGGGCGGCGGCGCGCTCCAGGAGCCGGAGCCGGGACGCGCGGTCCCTGGGCACGGAGGGCTGGGCCGCGAAGGTGACGGTGAACGGCCGGTCGGCGGAGGGCAGGTACGGTGCGCCGCCCAGGAAGGGCAGCGCGCACTCGACCACCGAGCCGGGGTCGACGCCGACGCTCGCGAAGACCGAGCGGAAACGGCGGCTGTCGTGGCCGGAGTTGGCGAGCACGAGGTCGGTGCCGGCCCGGGTCATGAGGCCGTCGACCATCTTCTCGTAGACGACGCCGACGTACCCGCTGACCGTGACCGGCCGGTGCAGCCGGCCCTCCCAGGCGCGCCCCAGACTGTGCACGAGCGCCAGGACCGTGCCGCCGACGAGCGCCAGCACCACGATGTCGGCCCTCGCCAGCTCCTCGTCGTCGACCAGTGCGGCGGCGGGCACCACGCGCGAGCTGTCGGGCTCGATGCCGACCTCGGCGAGCTGCCGTTCGGTGGGAGTGGACCGGCCCCGCAGGAAGTACGCGTCGAGCGCGCAGTCGGGGGCGAGCTGCCGGGCCACCGACGCCCCCCATTTCCAACGGGTGTCAGAGTCGGCGATTTTGGGGGATCAAAGGGCAACGCGTGGGCGCACGCTGCCCTCCACGTGCACCCGGTCGCCGCTCCGCAATTGGAAGCGGCCGCCCTCGGCGGCGTATTCGACCGTGCCCGGCAGCAGCACCGGCGCCCGGAACTCCGCCCGCACGTCGGCCGCCGCCGGCACCCCGTGCGCGGCCAGGCACCGGGCCACGGTCCACATGCCGTGCGCGATGGCCCGGGGGAAGCCGAAGAGGCGGGCGGTGAGCGGGTGCAGGTGGATCGGGTTGCGGTCCCCGGAGGCGGCCCCGTACCGCCGGCCGACGTCCCCGGCGATCCGCCACTCCTCGACGACGGGCAGCGGACGGCCGGGCTCGTTGCGGACCGTCTCGCCCGTGTGCCGCGTCCGGTGCCGTGCCAGGTACGTGCTCCGCGACTCCCATACGACGTCCTCGCCGACCCGCACCCCGGTCACGACGACGGCCTCGGTGCCCCGCCGGTGCGGACGCAACTCCTCGACGTGGACGGCCAGGTCGTACGTCCCGTCCCCGGGGAGTTCGGCGTACCGCTCGATCTCGATGGAGGTGTGCACCAGCCCGAGCAGCGGCAACGGAAACTCCCGCGCGCTCATGAGCCGCATCGCCAGCGGAAACCCGAGCACGTGCGGGTAGGTGACCGGCAGCCCGTCGTCACCGGTGGCGAACCCGCAGACGCGTTCGTAGGCGGCGAGCCTTTCGAGGTCGGGGCGGATGCCGGGGAGTACGAGGCGGGTGCGGGGGAGCGGGACACCGGCACCCGGCTTCTTGAAGGGTGACCGCAGCGCACCGAGGGCGAGCAGGGGGCCGAGAGAGGGAGCCCGGTCAAGGACGATCACAGGGTTGCCTTTCAGTGCCGGTGACGGAAGTGCCCTGCTTTTGGGGGCGCTGGGGGTACCCCCGGCCGAAGGCTGGGTGAGGAACTGCGCGACGAGCCACGACGCACCCGCAGCTCGAAACGTTGCTCATGCCCCCCATCTCGCCCAACTCCTGACTTTAGAGTAAGGTTACCGTAGGTAAGCCTATGTCACAGCTGTCAAGTACCGGGAAACGGGCCGAACGTGAAGGACCCTCACGTAACCTCCGGGATTGCACAGGCCCGTCCCCGGACAACCCCCGAAACCCCACAAGCCCGCCACAGCGGGCCCGTACGATCTCCAGCCTGAACCGCCGGTAACCCCTGTCCGAGGGCTGGCGCCGGTGAACGCCTCGGTGCGCGAGGCACGTACGTCATGCAGCAAGCAGTTCACCGCTGCACGCCCGAGGAGCCGCCCCGTGTCCACGTCCTCTTATCCGAACGCCGCCCCCGTCTCCCCGGGCGCGTCGATCCAGGCCACGGACTACGACGGGAACCCGATCCTGGTCGAGCCCCTCGTGCAGCGGCTGGACGGGGTGGTGCGGGAGGCGTACGTACCGCCGTTCGCGCCGCCGGTGCGGCACGGCTCGCTCGCCGACCTGCCGTTCGAGAACGCGGAGACGGAGCCGGGCGCCGTGGTGCTCAGCCGCAAGCCGGCCGCGGGGGAGGGCCGCTGGGAGCACGTGACGGCCGTTCAGTTCGCCGCGCAGGTGCTGGCGGTGGCGAAGGGCCTGATCGCGGAGGGGCTGCTGCCGGGCGACCGGATCGCGATCATGGCCCGCACCACGTACGAGTGGACGCTCCTCGACTTCGGCGCCTGGGCGGCCGGGCTGGTGACCGTGCCGATCTACCCGACCTCTTCCGTCTTCCAGACCCGCTGGATCATGCACGACTCGGGCGCCGTCGCCCTGGTCACGGAGAGCTCCGCGCAGGCCGCCGCGCTCGGCCCCGAACTCGACCGGCTGCCCGACCTCAGGCACCTGTGGGTGATGGAGAAGGGGCACGTGGACCGGCTCGCGGAGGCCGGTGCGCAGGTGCCGGACGCCGAGGTGGGCGTACGGCGGGGCATGCTCGGCCCCGACACCCTCGCCACCCTGATCTACACCTCGGGCACCACCGGCCGCCCCAAGGGCTGCGCCCTCTCGCACGGCAACTTCTTCGCCGAGGTCGACAACGCGATCGAACTCCTCTACCCGATCTTCAAGGCGCGCAACGACGAGGAGGTCTCCATCCTCCTCTTCCTGCCCATGTCCCACGTCTTCGGCCGCATGGTGGCGGTCGCCTGCGTCCGCGCCGGCGTCCGCCTCGGCCACGCCCCCAGCCTCAAGGCCGAGGACCTGCTCCCGGACCTCGCCGGCTTCCGGCCGACCTGCCTGCTCACCATCCCGTACATGCTGGAGAAGGTCTTCAACACCGCGCGGGCGAAGGCGGAGGCGGGCGGGCGGGTCGCGGTCTTCGACCGGGCCACGGGGGTCGCGCAGCGCTACGGCGAGGCGCTGGAGGCGAAACAGACCGGCACCGGCAGCGGGCCCGGCCGTGCCCTGAAGACCGCCCGCACCTTCTACGACCCGCTCGTCTACCGCCGTATCCGCACCGCCATGGGCGGCCGCGTCCGGCACATCATCTGCGGCGGCTCCCCGCTGGGCCGCCGTCTCGCCGCGTTCTACGCCGGGGCCGGCATCGAGATCTACGAGGGCTACGGCCTGACCGAGACCACGGCGGCCACCACCTGCACCCCGCCCCTCAAGCCCCGGCTCGGCACCGTCGGCTGGCCCATGCCCGGCACCAAGGTCCGGATCGCCGCCGACGGCGAGATCCTGGTCGCCGGCGACCACGTCCTGCGCGGCTACTGGGACCCGGCGGCCGGCGGCGTCGTCCCGGCGACCCGGGACGGCTGGCTGGCCACCGGCGACCTCGGCGAACTCGACGACGAGGGCTACCTCACCATCACCGGCCGCAAGAAGGAGATGCTGATCACGGCCGGCGGCAAGTCGGTCGCCCCGGCCCCGCTGGAGAACTGGCTGCGCTCGCACCCCCTCATCTCCCAGGTGATGCTGGTCGGCGACGGGCTGCCGTACGTCAGCGCCCTCATCACCCTCGACCGGGACGGCCTCACCCACTGGCGTCAGATGAACGGCAAGCACCCGGTGCCGCCCGAGCTCCTCATGGACGACACCGAGCTGCTCGCCGTCCTGCAGCGCGCCGTCGACGAGGCCAACAAACTCGTCTCCCGCCCCGAGTCCATCCGGCGCTTCGCCATGCTCCCCGTCGACTTCACCGAGGAGGCCGGGCACCTGACCCCGTCGATGAAGCTGCGCCGCGAGGCGGTCATGAAGGACTTCGCGACGGAGATCGAGGGCCTGTACGCGAAGTGATCCGCGGCCGTCGCGGAAGGTGACCCGCGGCCGTCGCGGAAGGTGATCCGCGGCCGCCACGCGGAGTGGTCCGCCTCCGTGCCCGGTGACTTGTGTTAGTCCACCTGGCCCCACCGGCGCGACCGAATCACGGGACCCGCCCGGGACCCGTGATTCCATCGCGCCAGGAGGTGCAACCATGGTTGACGACCGGCAGCAGGAAACGCTCCCCAGACCGGCCACCACCCGTCGCCGCGTCCTCGCTGCGGGTGCCGTGGCCCCCGTCCTCGCGGGCACGGCGGCCCCGCCCGCACGAGCCCTCTCCCACGGACGCCCACGCGTCCTGGTCGAACCCGAGCTGACCCAGCTCGCCGACTGGGCGGACGTGACCAAGGCCCTGGGGCGGCCGGGCGACATGAAGCGGTACATGTACCACACCGGGCTGCCCCGCCGGGACCTCAAGGTGGTCTCCCGGGGCGTGCGGATCGAGACCGCGCTGGCCCTCGGCACTCACACCGCCTTCGTCCGGTACAAGGACGGCAGCCACCTGCTGATGGGCGACGCCGTGGTCACCGAGCACGAACTGGACGGCTTCACCGACGCGCTCCTCGATCACGGCATCGCCATCAACGCCGTACACAAGCATCTGCTCTCCCACCAGCCCGCCCTGTGGTGGCTGCACCTGCACGCCCACAGTCATGACCCGGTACCCATCGCCAGGGGTCTGCGCGCGGCCTTCGACCGCACCGGCACCCCGCCCGACCGGACGCCCGCCACCCCGACGCTCGACCTGGACACCAAGGGCATCGACGACGCCTTCGGCAGCAAGGGCTCCCAGGACGAGGGCGTCTACAAGAGCGTCTGGGCGCGCGCGGAGCAGATCGTGGACGGCGACATGATCCTGCCGGCCGGCCTCGGCTCGGTGACCACCATCAACTTCCAGCCGGTCGGCCGGGGAAGGGCCGCGGTCAACGGTGACTTCGTGATGACCGCGGGCGAGATCCAGCCGGTCCTGAAGCTGCTGCGCAAGGGCGGGGTCGGCATCGTCGAGCTCCACCACCACAACCTGACGGACGAGCCGCGCCTGTTCTTCCTCCACTACTGGGCGATCGGTGACGCCGTGCGGCTCGCGAAGGACCTGCGCGCCGCCGTCCACGCAACCAATGTCGTGCCGTTCCACTGAGCGACCGACCGACGAAGGAGAAGAACGTGCAGGCGATCAACTGTCCCTTCGGTTTCAGCGAGGCCCTCGAGTTCGATCCGGCCCTGGCCGGCTTCATGGAGCGCGAGTCCCTCGGCACCATCCGGCTGCCGTACGGTGACTCGGACGCCTGGCTGGTCACCAGATTCGAGTCGGTGCAGCAGGTGACCACGGACCCCCGGTTCAGCCGGGCAGCGATCATCGAGTACGACTATCCGCGCATGACGGCCGAGCCGATCGTCTCCCCGGAGTCGATCAACGTGATGGACCCGCCGCACAGCAGCCGGATCCGGCATCTGGCCACCCAGGTCTTCACCCAGCAGCATGTGGACCGCATGCGGGACCGGATCGTCCTCCTCACGGACCGGCTGCTGGACGAGATGGAGTCCGAGGGCACGCCGGCCGACCTGGTCCGGCACCTGTCCGACCCCCTTCCTCAGCACACGATCATGGATCTGCTGGGCATCGAACGCGCCGAGTGGCCCCGGATGCAGGAGCAGGTCCACCGGCTGCTGGTGCTGGGCTCGGGCAACCGCGACGTCGCCCGCGCGGCGAAGCAGGACCTGACGGCCTACTTCGGCCAGCTCGTCGCCGAACGGCGGAAAGCCCTCGGCACGGACCTCGTCAGCCTGCTCGTGGAGGCACGGGACGGCGACGACCAGCTCGACGACAGGGAACTGGCCGTCCTGCTGCTGACGCTCACGCTCAGCGGCCAGGACACGGCGACCTGCCAGATCAGCAACATCATGTACCTGCTGCTGACCCGCCCGGAGCTGGCGGAGTACGCCTACGCGCACCAGAAGGACCTGACGGAGTTCCTCCACGAACTACTTCGCTACATCCCCTTCCGGAAGGGTGTGGGGATTCCCCGGGTGGCGCTGGAGGACGTCGAGCTCGACGGGGTTCTCATCCGGCGCGGCGACTTCGTCCACGTCTCGTACCTGACGGCCAACCGCGACCCCGACCGCTACCCCGATCCGCACGAGATCGTGCCCGACCGTCCGGTCGCTCCCCACATGACCTTCGGCTGGGGCGGCCACCGGTGCATCGCGGTTCCCCTTGCGATGGCCGAACTGGAGGTCGCCGTCGGCCGCCTCCTGGACCGCTTCCCCGACCTGCGCCTGGCGGTGCGGCCGGAGGAGGTCCGCTGGGACACCGAGACCATCCGCCGGTTCCCGCTGGAGCTGCCGGTGACCTGGTAGCCGGACCCGCCGGGCGCCGGGCGTCCGGCGGTGTCTCAGGCGTCCGCGGCCAGGCGGTCCAGCCACTCGCCCAGGAGGTGCTGTTCGGCCCGGCTGAGGACCGTCTGGTCGGGAAGTCCGGCGCGCAGGGCCCGGGCTGCGCCGGCCGGGCCGGCAGTGCGTACGGCGGGCTCCTCCGTGGTGATGGCCGTGACCATCGCCTCGCGCAGGGTGGTCAGCAGGGCCGGGTCGCGGTCGGTCTCCGGCATGGACAGCCAGGTGAGGACGGCGCCGCGGGCGGTGGCGTGGATGACGTTGGCCGCGAGGGCCTCGCCGACCCGCAGCCGGCCGCCGACGGCCAGTCGCCGCACCCTGCCCCGGAGGATCTCCAGCCCGGTCCGGAAGGCCGGCGAGTCGCTGCGCGCGACGTCGCCGTACATCAGCGAGTACAGCGCGGGGTCACCGCACCGCGATAGCTGCGGCCGTCGCGGCTGGCGCCCGGCGGATCGTCTACACCGCGCAAATGGGCGCGAACCCCACCTCCCGCTTCCATGCCTGCCGCGACCACGCGGCCACTGAGGAGGCCCTCGCCGCCTCCGACGTCCCCTGGACTTCCCTGCGCAACGGCTTCCACGCGTCCAGCGGGCTCGACTTCCTCGCTCTGGGCCTGGCCACCGGCGAGGTGGCCCTGCCCGTCGACGGCCCGGTCTGCCGGACGGCGCACGCCGACCTGGCGGAGGCGGCGGCGGTGATCCTGGCTGACGAGGAACACCGGTTCGTTGGGTGTGTTCGGGGTGCGGTATGTGCGCGGCCGGCTGGGGGTGTTGGTTTGGTGGGCCCCAGCCGTGGGGGCTGGTGAAGGTGTCTGGTTTAGGGGTTGTGGGGTGGGGTGGGGGTATGGAGGGGTACGGGGTGGGGTCTTGTTGTGCCCGGTGTGGGGGTGGGGGGGGGTTGGTGGG
>NZ_JAEKKT010000260.1 GCF_019510245.1 Streptomyces sp.
TCCTGATCGCCCGGTACACGTACCAGGCGGACAGCCATGTCCAGGGTTCGCTGACGCGCGAGGAGCCGACCGCGAAGTGGACCTGGCCGCCGGGCACGTCCTGCCAGTAGGCGCCGTGCCCGACGTACACCACGAGCAGGGTGTCCTCGGGGCCCTCGCCGGCCGCGGCCGCCTCCTGGAGTGCGCACATCACGTCGTCGGCCGTCTGCACTTCGTCCGGCCCCAGCACAGGGGAGCGTTCGGCAGCGCCCCACCGGGGGTCCCGGGCCAGCGCGGCCCCGTAGGCACGGGCGCTCGCCTCGATCGTCGGATAGCCCTGTATACCGGATTCCTCACCGTATGTACCGACCCCGATCACCAACGCCCGGGATGCCATGCCGGTCAGCTCCCATCGGGAGTGGTGAGGCCGTCCGTGCGCGGCGCGGGCTGCGGGTCCTGAGCCGGCGATGGGGCCTGCGGGGGCTGGACGACGATGATGGTGACGGGCGGTGGATCGAGCCTGCGACCCCGCCAGTTCTCGATCGCCCGCTGCACGGCGACCTGCACCGCGGCGCCGACAGTGCCGCCGAGCACCGCCTCCACCATGATGGCGGCGAGGCTGCCGTCGAGGGCGCCGTCCTGCCCGGCCGTCTCCAGCCGCCAGGTCAGCCCCGTCTCCCGTCCCAGCTCCTCCAGGAGCTGCTCCGGCTCGTCCAGCCCGACCGGTCCCTCGACCTTCACGGAGATCGTCGCCGTCATGTCTCCCGTGCCTCCCCAGCCGCCGCTCGGCGTACCCACCCCACTCTGCCAGGCCGAACACCTGCTGTGCGAGGGCGCGTTGACGCTCGTTACAGGGTCAGTACGTGCTCGCCCGCGACGGCGCGGGGGACGCGGGCCGTTGTGCGCCGGTTTCTCCCAGCAGCCGTAAGCGGAAGGGGCCCCCGCGGGTTGTCACCCTCGAAGGCCTTCCGTGCCGTCGGGACGAGAGGCTTTGCACCTGGGCCCAATTGACCCCGAGTCGAGTGCGCTACCGGGCTGCGGCACGCCCCGGGCGCGCCTCCCACGGAGCTCGTTGAGCGTGAATCGCTGGCCGGACGAGCGGAGCCCGACATCGGTTGTGAGACCGTTCGTGAGGCCTGCGGGTGGTCGGCGCAGCTCCGGGCGTCGCGCCCCACGTGCCGCAGCGGCCGCTCAGAGCTGGCCGTCCAGGAACTTCCGTACCTCGGCGATGGTCATAGGCCCCGTACCGTGCGCCACCGCCTCTCCCTCCTTCAACAGGACGCAGGACGGGGCTCCGGTGATCCCGTATCGCTCGGTTGCGGCCGGACAACGCGTGATGTCCGTGCGCACGGCCGTCAGGCGGCCCGCGTACTCGTCGGCGATGCCACCCACGACGAGGTCCATCACCCGGCAGGGCTCGATTGCCTTGGGCCATGTCCCGGTGAAGTATGCGAGGACCGGAACTTTGCTCATCCCGAGGATGAAATCGAACTCCGCGTCCTCGCGGGGCCGGTGAACTCGGTTCGCCATGGAAGCTCCTGACCTCACGTTCCGTCATTCCTTCCTCATCATCCCTCGCACGGTGTGCCAGGCCGGCCCGGTCGGTGGCTCGGCTGACCTGTCGGAAGGGAGACACGGGGCTGTCGCAGACCCACGGTGGTCCCCGGCGCGAACGGTCCGGCCCCCTGCGCCTGGTGACCCGGCCTGGCCGCCCGGCCGGTCACCCAGCTGCAGCCGCCGCGCGCCCGTGGATCAGCTCGTGCCAGGGCACAGCGGCCCAGATCGCCAACCAGATGCTCGGTGAGCGCGTCGACGAGCGGGCCGGTGCGCATGGTCCGCCGGGCCCGGTCGAGCCGTATGCGCCACCGCGCTTCTCAGAGCCGGCGCCCCCGACGGGCTTCCCGAGGCCTTGTCCGGTCTTCACCCCCGGTCTCAGCTGGTTCATACGGCTCTTCCCGGGGCGCATGGGCCAGCTGCGGGCACCGAGAGCGAGGCACGGTTCCTGGACCGATCGTGGACGCGGTCGTGGACGGTCGAAGTGCGCGTCAGCTGTCCCGCAGACCGACAGCCATCGTCAGTTCCAGGACCCGTTGTGGCGATGCGAGGTCCGGAAACAGCTCCCGCAGCTGCGACATCCGGTATCGGACTGTCTGGGGTTGGACGAACAGCGCCGCGGCCACCTCGTCCCGCCTGCCCTGGTGCAGTAGCCACGCCCGCAGCGTCTCCTCCAGCCGCCGTGCGGTCGCGACGGGCAAGGTCCGCAATGGCGCGAGGGCTCGGGCGCGCAGGTCTGCGTACGCGTCTGCGTCGGCGCTCAGCACCAGCTCGGGCAGGTGGTCCTCGGTGTCGCGAATATCGGAGGAGAGCAAGCGCGCGCGTACGGCTCGTGCGTACGAGGCGGACGCACGAGTCCACGGCCGGGCGGGGCCGACCACGGCGGTGCGGTCGGTCAGCTGCCGCAGGAGATGTGATCGGTCGGCGTCGGGGACGAGCAGTACACCGGTGGCGTCCGGCAGATCGTCGAGGACGAGGGTGCTCGGGTCGAGTGCGCGGTAGGCGGGCCGGGCCTGGGCGGCGGGCAGCAGGACCGCGGTCAGCGAAACCGGAGGCTGCCACCCGGCCCGTTGAACAGAGGCCAGCAGCATGTCCGGGCTCGCACCGGCGAGGAGGTCGCGGGCCAGGTGCTCCAGGTGGCGTTCCTGGTCCCTGCCCCGGGCGGCCAGTTCGTCGGCGTGGCCCGCGGCGCTCGCGGCGGAGAGCTCGTCGATGTAGGCGAAGGTCAGCTCGGCGAACTTGGCGACCTCGGCGGCGGGCAGACCTGCGGGTACGGCACCCGCTGCCAGGCAGCGCCAGGCCACGCGGGCGCCGACGCGGTAGGCGCTGAGCAGGGCGTCCATCGAGCGGCCGTCGCGCACCTCGCCGCGGCCCAGCTCGTAGGCTGCGTCACCGGCGTCGCCGCCTGTGGCGTTCCCGCTCGCGAGGTCCAGGTAGTGCCCCAGGGCGGTGCGGACGGCTCGGCGGATGGTGGCGCCCATGTGGCCCGAAAGGGCGTTGGCGTAGGGAGGGACCTCGTCGATGATCGCCTGGACGACCTCGTCGGCGGTGGTCTTCAGCTCGGCCCGAAGTGCGGTGACCGTCGTCTCGTCCAGGGCCAGTTCGCTGGCCCTCTGGATTGCATGGCTCACGTTTCTATTCCCTGCGAACAATTCTGCCAGCCAGATTTACGTCCTGCGGTCAGGACTTTACGCCTTGAGGCACAGCAAGCTGGGGTCATGACGAGTACAGCCCTCCGCAGCAGGGCGTGGAAACTGCTGGAGATGGTCACGACGCCGCTGCTGCCGTCGGACTACCTCGACCTGGTCAGCCCGCTGCGTGCGGGCGCCGACCTGCGTGGGCGCATCGAGGCCGTGCACCCCGAGACGGGTGACGCCGCGACCATCGTGATCAGGCCGGGACGGGGCTGGCGCGGCCACACAGCCGGTCAGTACGTGCGGATCGGGGTCGACGTCGACGGGGTGCGCCTGTGGCGTGCCTACTCCCTCACCTCGCCGACGAACCGCCAGGACGGCCGCGTCACGATCACCGTGAAGGCGATCCCGGACGGCAAGGTCAGCAACCACCTGGTCCGCAGGGC
>NZ_JAEKKT010000098.1 GCF_019510245.1 Streptomyces sp.
GGCCACGTTCGCGGCACCACAGACGAGTTGGATGGAAGCCAGCGGCTCCAGCCGTGAGTCGATACGCCGGATCAGGCTCGACAACGCTGCGACGAAAGGTGCGGTCGCCACGGCGCCGACGAGCATGACCACGAGGCCGGCACGGATCGAGTTGGCGTGGTCCGTGTAGAAGGCCGCCACCCGCTCCGCCGACCAGCTCGGCGCCATCGGCGGTATCCAGTGGGCGATCAGCAGGGCGGCGAAGAAGAGTGCGATGAACAGGTAACCGAAGCTCGCGCAGGCGATCAGGATTCGGCGGGACATGAGGGAATCTCCTGGTTCCGGAAGGGACGGGTACGGAGCGGGCTTCGCTGCACGGACCTGAGGGTGAAGGGGTGGGGCTGTCGGCCCGGCGATCGGCCTCGGGAAGGCTGCCGGGCCGGTGTTGCGAGGTTCTGGTCTGACGTCTGGCCGATGTCCTGGCGGCGTCAGGCCGGTGCGCTCAGATACGGGAACGCGGCGCGCAGCGTCCCGGTGGCGTGGCCGGCGTCCAGGCCCATGGGAACGGGAGCGTTCAGCACGATCTCGAACATCGCCTCGGGAGCGGACTCGGCGAGCCCTCTGCCGTTGCGCGCCTTCGCGCCGAAGTCGGCTTCGGTGCCCACCTGGTAGCGCAGGACGTCCGGGAAGATGACGTCCCGCGTCGCGGCGCCGTAGCCCTGCGGGTCGGAGTGCGTGTCGTTGGCGGCCACGAGACCCGCGACCTTCCGGCGTACGAGGTCCCCGTAGTTGTCGAGGTCGGCATGTGGATCAGTGGCGTTGTAGTCGTCGAAGCCGGCCTCGGTGACGTCGAACAACGTGCTGACGAGCGGAGTCGCGCACCGGTTGATCTGCAGCCAGCCGCCGTGGTGGTCGTCCAGCGCGGTGGTGGCCCAGACGCCGATCGTCCCCGATCCGATGAGCTCGTCCGGAACTTCGAGGACGATGGCGGTGACGTTGGTGCCGGCGAACAGGTTCGAGGCCCGCTTCGGGTCGAATGCGGAGAGATCCACCGCCTCGCCGTTCCGGAGCGCGGTCACGACCGCCGTGATGACGGTGCCGTCGAGGTAGAACGGGTCTCCGGCCCGGCCGACGAAGACGTTGACGCCGTCCGTCGTGGTGACGATCTCCTGCGTCCTGCCGGTTGCCACGAGGGCTCCCGAGGCGCTGCGGTCGCTGGCCTCGGCACCGGTGAGCCGGTCGAGCAACCAAGCCTGCCGGCCGTCCGGTTCGGTGGCGAGGAATCTGAACCGGAACGTCAGATCCTGCACCGCGTCGTCGTCGGTGTCGAGGTGGAACTCGTACAGCGCCTCTGGGTGGAAGCCCTTGTCGGCCGACACCGGGTTGGTGTTCATGACGAAGACCGTGCCGGTCCGTCCCTTGAACAGGTAGACATCGCTGATGTCCAGGCGAGGGTCCTGTTTCGCGGCAGCTGAATCCTGGTGGTGGGACATCGATCGGCCTTCCGTTAGGGCAGAGAGGGACAAGGCACGGCGATGCCTTGCCGACTCGGCGGTTGTTGTGTGCACAGCAATCGAGAGGTTCGGTTCTGCGAACCCGAGGAAGCTGCTGCGGTACCGGCCACCTCGATCGGTCGAGCGCGGCTCGTGGCGCGGTGTTCGTTCAGGGCCTGCGCCGAGCCGGTTGCCTGACGATCGCCGCCCTCAGGCGCTCAAGGCCGTCGCCAAGCAGTGTGTTACTGCCGCTGCGCCGGGCACCCCGAGGTCGAAGTGGGCCACGTCGAACATCCTGACCCGGGGTGGTCATTCGTCGCCAATGCCTATCCGCTGGCTCTGTATGCCGGTTCGGCATCAGTCCACTTGTCTGCATGTGATGCGGCTGACGAGGTTCGCGGACTCGGGATGGATCACACGCGACCGTGCCGCTGCTCTTTCAGCCCTGCCGTGCGGACGCTCGGGGTGGTTGTGTGTTCGCACGCGTGGCGTCCGTGCGAGGCGAGTTGCGGGGCAGCTTGCACGTGAGTGCGTAGATCACTGCACCGACGAGCGTTTCATCCACCATGCGCCACAAGAACTTCACTGTTACCGCTCCTTCGTCTTCAGGGGCCGCTGCGCAGCGGCCCTTCTCCGGACAATCCACCGGGTGCTCTCAGGGCCGTTTCGCGTCGCGTCGAATGTTGTCGGCAGCCCGTTCGGCGACGGCCAGGACAGTCGCGTTCACTCCGGTGTTGGGAATGGACGGCATCACCGAGGCGTCCGCGACACGCAGACCGTCGACGCCGTGCACTCTCAGGTCCGGATCGACGACAGCGAGGTCGTCCATCCCGATCCGGCACGTGCCGACGGGGTTGTAGAAGGTCGCCGCGTTCCTGCGGATATAGGTGACGAGGTCGTCTCCCTTTCCCGGAGCGGTCTCCCGGGCACCCCACTGACCCCAGGCAGGCATACGGCCGACCTCTCGCGCGATGCCGAGGGCCGCGAGCATGGCGGAAACGTCAGCGCTTTCGGCGAGGTAGTTCGGGTCGATCAACGGCAGTCGGCCCGGATTCGAGCTCCTGAGGCGAACCGTTCCCCGGCTCGCCGGCGCCGTGTGAGCGAAGGCGACCGTGTGTCCGCACTCGGGCGTCCCGACGTCCGCGATGTCCGCCGGAGCGTCGAGCAGCATCAGCTGAACGTCCGGAACGGCTGTCGCGCCGCTGTGCACCAGGGCACCGACCGTACTGAAACCATGGCTGGTGGTCAGTTGCCGCCCTGCCTCGAAGACCACAGGGCACTGCAGGTGATCGTGCAGATTGGCGCCGACTCCGGGGAGATCGGCCAGCACCGGAATCCCGACATCGCGCAGATGTGCCGCGGGACCGATACCGGAGAGCAGCAGCAGGTGGGCGGAGCCCACCGTCCCGGCCGCCACGATCACCTCGCCGCGCGCCTCGGCGCGTTCCACTGTGCCGAAGGACGTGTATTCCACGCCGGTGCAGCGTCCGTGCTCGATCACCAGGCGCCTGACGTCCGCCTCCGTGACCAGGTGCAGATTGGGCCGGTCGAGCACCGGCACCAGATAGGCGTCCGCGGCGCTTTGCCTACGACCACCCGCCCCCGCCAGGTCGCACCAGAAGGCGCCGTGCTGCCGTTCACCATTGATGTCGTCGGTGAGATCGTGACCGGCCTGCGTGAGTGCGTCGAGGAACGTGAACGACCCGTCGTCGAGCTGGGTCGTCGGCGCCGCCCATACCGGCCCGATGACGCCGCGCAGGGCGGGGTTGCGGCCTATCGCCGTCTCCGTCCGGCGAAGGTACGGCAGCAGCTCGGTGTAGCTCCAGCCCTTCGCGCCGTTGTCCGCCCATGCGTCGTAAACGGCGTGGTGCCCGCGGACGTGCATCATCGCGTTGATCGAGCTCGATCCTCCGAGGACCCTTCCGCTGGGCCAGTGGTGACTGCGTGACAGCGTCCCGGGCTGCGATGTCGTCCAGCGTGACCAGAGGATCTCCTTGGCCGGGATGAGCGGGAACCCGACCGGAAGGTGCATGACCGGCGGCCCGAGCGCCGAGCCGGTCTCCACGAGAAGCACCTCCGCCGCCGCGTCTTCGGACAGGCGCGCCGCGAGAACACAGCCGGCCGTCCCGCCACCGACGACCACATAGTCATAGGCAGTCATCTCTGTCCCGCCTACCCGTGCCTGGAAGCGCGACCCGGCAGCGGGGGTCCCGAGTGGGTGCTCGTGCCCGGCCCGAGTAAGCCGCGATGCCACATCGTCAAAACCTTTTCTGTCAGCTCAAGTTCCTTCTGCCAATGAGCTTTGCGGGCCACGGCTCGTCGCGCCAATGCCGATTACCCGCATCGTCATGCCGATCGAACATGGCGACAGGACAGCGCGGTTCTGCTCGCCCACGCGCGCGCCTTTATGCCGAACCGAGCGCCGCAATCACGATTTTGGCGAACTGGTCGATGAACGGCATTTTCCGGTTCTTGGCGTACGCCAGCGCCACCATGCGCGGGGCAACCCCTGTGAGCTGGACGTAACGGATGTCTGGGCGACGGTAGAAATCGGCGAGGCCGGCCGGGACGACGATGAACCCGGTGCCGGACGCGACGGCTTCCAGACTCTCCTCGATCGAGGTGGGCCGTTCGGCTTCCGGACGGTTGCGTGCCGCTGTCGCGTCGAAGTCGGTGCCGCGCCACTCCGGTACGTCAGCGGAGTCCTGCAGCAAGCGGTACGGCGTCAGCTCCGTGATGTGGACGGTCTGTGCCTGTGCCAGCGGATGTTCATCGGAGAGAGCCGCAACCCGCTGCTCGGGGAACAGAGGAACGATCTCAAAGATGTCGACCGGCAGCGGCAGCCGGACGAAGCAGACGTCGACGCGACCGTCGAGCAGATAGTCGACCTGGTCGGTGGGCGCCGTGTGCAGCACCTGCACATTGACCTCCGGCGCGAGGGTCCGGAACTGCCTGACGATCGGCGTGACTATGACACCTGGCATGAAGCCGATGGTGAAGTGGTGCCCCTCACGGCTGGCGAGCCGGACTCGCCGCTGCAAAGCCAGCGATGCCGCGAGCAGCGGCCGTGCGTCCTCCAACAGCTGACCGCCGGCCCGAGTGAGCGCCGTACCCAGCGGGCCGCGCTGAAGCAGCGACGCTCCGAGATCGTCCTCAAGGGCACGGATCTGTCGGCTCAGCGCGGGCTGCGTCATCTTCAGTCGTTCGGCACCACGCACAAAACTGAGCTCTTCGGCAACCGTCACGAAATAGCGGAGACGTCGGAGGTCGATATCCATGGCGCTATGTTAGCCACGCCGCTTTTATTGTCGAACTGTGATCTGGAAAAGTGCCAGGGGCTTTGGTGATGCCCATCCGGCATGACTTCTGCTCGAATCGGCATTGGCACCACCAGGCATCAATGACCATGATTGACCGCGCGCCGATGGTGTCGACCTGCAGGCGAGCGGGCTCTCCTTCTGCTTTTGACGGCGGTGAACCGAGGCAAAAAACCGGAAATCGGCACCGACGTGAAATAATTCAAGACGAAGTTCGTGGGGTGCGCGGTACAGAGCCGAGGTAATCCGGGATGCCGTACCGCCGGATCCCGTCGGTGTGGCCAGCGGTGCGGCCTCCCGGAACGCTGCGGGGCGGTCCGGTTCGGATCACCTGAGCCTGGTGGTCCGTCGCAGCGCCGCCTGAAGCAGACGATCCACCAGGTCTCCGTACCCGATGCCACTGGCCTGCCACATCTGCGGGTACATCGAGACGGGGGTGAAGCCGGGCATGGTGTTGATCTCGTTGATCACGAATCGTCCCTCCTCGGTGAGGAAGAAGTCCGCACGGACCAGCCCCTCGCAAGAAGCCGCCTCGAATGCCTTGACGGCCAGTCTGCGCACCTCACCGGTCTGGCTTTCGGTCAGCGCCGCGGGCACCACTCCGGGGGTGGATTCGAGGTACTTCGCCTCGAAGTCGTAGTACGCACCTGCGTCGGGCGCCGGGATCTCGGCCGGCACGCTGGCCCGCGGTCCCTCGGGGAACTCGAGCACGCCGCACTCGATCTCGCGGGCCTGCACCAGGGCCTCCACGATGATCTTCGCGTCATGCCGGTGCGCCTCCGCGATCGCGTCCTCCAGCCCCGGCGGCCCGTCGACTCTGGTGATACCGATCGAAGAGCCGGCGCGTGCCGGTTTCACGAACAGCGGCCAGCCGTACACGACGGCGAAGCGGCTGATTCTCGCGCGGGCACCCGCCGCGTCGGACTGCCACTCACGGGGTCTGATCACCAGGTACGGCCCGACCGCGAGGCCGAACGAGCTGAACACCCTCTTCATGTACTCCTTGTCCTGGCCGACCGCCGAGGCGAGAACGCCCGCTCCTACGTAGGGGATGCCGGACAGCTCCAGCAGACCTTGCACGGTGCCGTCCTCGCCGTACGGTCCGTGCAGTACGGGAAAGACCACGTCCACTTCGCCGAGGACCTTGGGCTCCGTGCCGCGTTCGCTGCGGACGACAGTCCGGTCCGTCGGGTCGACGGAGACGATGATGTTGCCCCGGTCTGAATCCGCGAGCTGCTCGACCGTGGGCTGCCGCCCGTCGACCATCGCCATGCGCTCAGGATCGTCCGCCGTCAGGACCCAGCGCCCGTCCTGGGTGATGCCGACCGGCAGGACGTCGTACTTCATCCGGTCGATGGCTCGCAGCACGGCCCCCGCGGTCACGACGGAAATGCCGTGCTCCGAGCTCCGGCCGCCGAAGAGGAGCACCACCAGCGGCCTGCGGCGCGATCCGGACGAAGGGAAGGTGGATTGTTCGGTCATGGTTTCTGCCTCCTTCGCTGTGCGGCGCCGGCCTTCCGACCGGAAGGCCGGCGCCGCATGCTGGTGGACCGAAGTCCTCTGTTGTCCGGTCAGCTGGTCAGCGAGGACCGGGAGACGGGGAAGTCGAAATAGGTGGACGGGAAGGGCTCGGCGGCGAAAGTGAAGTGCCACCATTCCTCGGCGAGATTCACGAATCCGAGAGACTCGAGCTCGTTCTTGAGCAGCAGTCTGTTGCTGTGCTGGACTCCCACGATGCGCGGGTCGAGCGTGTGCGCGAGCGTGTCGAAGCAGTCGTACCCGGTGCCCATGTCGATCGAGTTGTCCGGGAACCTCTGCGCCGCCGGCGCGTAGCACGGCTCAAGCTTTTCCCCGGGAACGTAGGGACGCGTCGGGTGGACCGGCAGCTTCACCAGCGTGAGGTCGATCGTGCTGCCACGGCTGTGCCCCGACTTCGCCGCGATGTACCCGTCGGCGAAGAGGTCAGCCTTGTCCACCTGCGGGTAGAACTCGTCCTTCATCTTCAGGTCGGTCAGGTCCTGGGCCCAGTCGACGAACTGGTCCACCGCGCGCTGCGGCCGGTAGCAGTCGTACACCTTCAGCGTGTAGCCCTGCGTCAGGAAGTAGCGCTCGGCCTTCGCCAGTGCCTGCGCCGTCGGGGCGGTGATGATGCACAGCGGTTCGACATAGCCGTTTATCGGCGTGCCGATGAAATTATGGGGCGTGGCGTAGCGGATTTCCTGCAGAATCGCAGGGGCCACGTCGTGGAGCGCCACGAAATCGGCGGGTGCCTTGCTTTCCGTGCCGGCGGCCTGCGCGGTGACGGAGGCGCTTGTCACCGTGACAAGGACGGCCGCCAGAAATGCCAGCAGCATGGGGACGCGCATGCGCCCATTGTTGATTACCACTATGCCGTACCTCTACTTGATATATGGGCGGAGAATTTCCCCAGACCCGCAAACGGCGTCAGCGAGAGAGTCATGACGAAAATGCCGAAGAACAAGGTGCAGTGCAGGAGGCCGTATTCGCCGACGAGTAAACCCGTGACCAGTACCGGAACGCACATCGACGTATAAGTGATGGTGTAGATGGCGGCCATCAGGCCCGCCCGTTCCGTCGCGAGAACGTTCGCTGTCACCAGACGGACGCCACCCTGGAACGCGGGCCCGAATCCCGCACCGGCCACCGCGGTCCCCACGTACAGGGCTGTGGAGGAGTCGCGGTGCGCGGCCAGCAGCGTGACGGCCACCCCCGTCGTCAGAAGCAGAGAGCCACCCAAAGCCGTTCGGCCGGCGTCGGCATGCCGGGTCAGCAGCACGGCGGGGACCGCACTGGCGGTCAGCAGGGACACGATCAGGCCGTCGGCGGTCGACGACGCCGATCCTGTGATGCCCCGGACCAGATCGGGCCCAAGGGACAGGTAGAAACCGCCCAGAGCCCAGACGGCCACGAACACGGGTGCGGTGACGAGGAGGGCTCGGCGACTGGACCGGGGAGCGCGGATCCGTGGTCGCAGTGAAAGCCAGGCTCCCGGCCTCGGCGACCTCGACTCCGGAAGGAAGGCCAAACCGAGTGTCTGCACAGCCAGCGCGCTGAACAGCAGCGTGTACATGCTGCCGAGGTGAGTCGGGATCAGATCCATGAGCAGGCTCGTGCCGATCGTCCCCAACGCCATGCCGATGAGCGGTGCGATGCTGACGAACAGGGGTCCCCACCGCCTGGCCACGTCGAGCAGGGCAGCACCCAGTGCGCTCGTCGCGGCACCTGTGGCCAGCCCCTGGAGGGTCCGGGCGAGGATCAGCGAGGTCGCGCCGCCGGCCTGCAGGAAAAGCAGCATGGACAGTGCTTCCAGGGCGAGAGCGGCTCCGATGACCGGCCGACGGCCGACATGGTCGGAGAGCGCGCCGACGGTCAGGAGCGCGACCAGGACGCTCAGGCAGTACACGCCGTAGACCACGGTGACCGTGCCGGACGAGAGGTGCCAACTCTCCTGGTAGACGCGGTAGAGCGGAGTGGGCGCACTGGAGGCGACGAGGAACGTGGTGAGGACGGTCGATAAGAAGACAGCTGACCTACGCCGGGTAACCGCGCCGTCGGCCCAACCGCCGGGCGGCCTTGCCCTTGCCTCGGACTTGGCATGAAGCTCTTCGAGCATCGTTGTTCGGCTCTCTGTACGGGAAGGGTGGAGTGGAGCACGTGAGCGGCACCCGCAGGGCTCACGTCACTTGGCCTGTCGGCGCATTCGGAGTCATCGCCCCCGGAGCCGTCGCTCCCGCGACGCGCCACGGTCGCCCGCGAAGCGCGGTACACACCGGCGGAGTCGCGCTCTCCATGACTCCGGCGCCGCGGGCGACTCGACGGGCATCAGGGCGGCCTCCCGCCGAGGGGGACCGGGGGAGGCCGACGGGGACCACCGTAGGGCTCCGGGTGGCGTGCTCACGGCTGCCGTAGCGCATCGGGTACCAACGGGACCTCGGCAGGGGCCGAACGGACACTTCGGCGCGGCAGGTGCGGCGGATGGCGCGTCGGCGAGCTGGTGACATGCCGATCCGGCATCGGAACGGCCCGAGTCGGTATGGGCGGTATCGGCTGGACCCCGCCGAGAATCGGCGGGCGGGTCAGGTCTGCCTCTGTCGCCCGGCGACCCGCCGATGTCCGAGAGAGCCGGCCTTCGCCAACGCCTCCAGGCCCAGGTCCGGGCGCTGCAACCCCGGAGGACGAACACCGAACATGACTGACCTCAGCATCGCCAAAGGTCCCATCGGTCCCGTGGAAGAGGAGGACCCCACCTATCCGGTGAGCATCGTGCTCACGCTTCAGCGCGAGCAGACGGCGTCACTGCTCCGCGCCATGCGCAGTCAGCAGGTGCTGCCCGCCCAGACACACGCCTGGGGCTCCGAGCGGGCTTACAGCACCCTGCTGCACGAGGTCGGCCCTCGCCTCACCGTCCTGGACGTACCCGGTTCGCAGTGGAACGACGGTCTCGAGCAACGCGTGCGAGCGCTCAGCAACATTTCGTCCGTGGTCGTCCTCTTACCGGATCACACGGATTCTGTACGACTCCTGCTGGCGGGTGCCGCCAATGTCCTCCCCCGCGACTCGCCGCCCAGGGAACTCGCCAGCAGAATCGCCGCCGAGCGGCGATGGCTGGACATGCGGCGCTCACCGCTGCGGCGGGCCGCGGATTCGCCACCGTTTCGCGCTGTCCGCGCCCGGCAGCACTCCCAGCAGGTCCTGTTGGACATGCTCTGTTCCGCCTCGCGGCCCTGGTGCTGCCACGATCTGTGCCTACTGCTCGGCACAGCCGGGGAACCGATGAGCCGCCGAGCGCTGCAGGGCAGGATCGTACGGCTCAACGAGCGGCTCGCGCGGGACGGGCTGTCGGTCGACTGCACCACCCAATGGGGGCGCACGACGTTCCTGGGCCTCGTCGAGGAGTCCGGGGAAATCCTGGGCCATCGGAGCGCGGCAGGCATTAAAGGAACGACTTGAACGGCTCCTCTGGACACAGGCCTTCATGACATTCGGCTCCGTTCCTCAGGCATTGCCAGGCGGAGCCCGAGACCCTGCTCAAGCCATCGCCACGTGTGGCGGTGCGCCTAGGAGATGAACAGACCAACGGAAAGATGAACCAGTGGACGAGCGAGCGGCGACATCAGGCGAAGCATCGGAACCGGTGGAGTCGGAGGAAGCGGTGCGGGCAGCACTTCTGGACGCTTGGACGGCAGGCGGCGGCGCAGGGGACGGACGTGAGGTGGGAGCCTCGTCGCCGTTCGGTGTCATGGGGCATCGCAGCGCCGGGAGCGATGAGTCTGTAGTGCACTGAAGCTCCAAGTCCTGGTTGAAGGGCAGGTGTTCTCCCGCTGCGGCGATGACGGCTGCCCTCTGGCGACCGTGCCCGTTCTCAGCCGTCGCAGTGCCCACACCGCTGCGCAGATGAGACAGATACCGGCAATCAAGCACGCCGGACAGCGCGGATGCCGCCCAATTGCCAGCAGCTCTCCCCGCTTTAAGCGTCAGAAACTCGGCGCTGGAAATATCGAGGAAAGGCGGGAGGGTCCACCGGCTCATGCCGGATCGACATGGAAGGAAGCAGGATTGGCATTAGCCTTCCGTCGATGCGGCCGCCATAGTCGATTCTGCGAAGCGCCGACGGCCGCAACAAATACGGTTTCCACGCCCTGCGGACCGCGCCGCTTCCTCTGCCGATTAGGCTCGACAACTCGAGAGGAACAACACCACATGAAGTCCACCGCTCGAATCAAAGCGCTGGCGGCTGCCGGGCTTGTGAGTGGCGCGGTCGTGGCCTCGCTGGCCGTGACGAACGCGAGCGCCGTCACGCCCCAGGCGAACGACCACGCCGTCGCCTCGCAGACGGCGCACCGCGCGAAGCCGACGGTGGTCCTGGTCCACGGGGCGTTCGCCGATTCCTCCAGCTGGAACAGCGAGATCGCCTATCTGCGACGCCACGGCTACCCGGTCCTCGCGATCGACACCCCGCTGCGCGGCCTTGCCTTCGACAGCGCCTATGTCGAGGCACAGCTCAAGACCATCAAGGGCCCTGTCGTGCTGGTCGGCCATTCCTACGCGGGCGAGGTCGTCAGCCAGGTCGCAGCAAAGACGTCGAAGGTCAAGGCCCTCGTATACGTGGCGGCTCTCATCCCGAAGGTGGGAGAAACCGCCGGCTCCCTGATCGGGCAGTTCCCCGGGTCGCAGCTCATTCCGGAGAACTTCCGCACCGTTCCGCTGCCCGGCGGTGACACCGACGTGTACCTCAAGGCCGACAAGTTCGGGACCGTCTACGGAAACGGGCTGTCGAAGTCGGACATCCAGGTCGCCTCGGTGACTCAGGAACCGGTCGCCCTTTCGGCGTTCACCGACAAGGCCACGGTGAATCCGCCGGCGAAGACGCCGAAGTGGGCGGTCATCTCGACCGAGGACCACGCCGTGCCGACGGCCGCCCAGAAGTTCGAGGCCAACCGAGTGGGCGCCCACATCATCTACACCCGCTCGGGCCATGATGTTCCTTCGATCAGCCCCGGAGCGGTCAACCGTGCCATCGTCGCCGCCTCTGAGTCCGTGCACTGATCAACCCCTGTAGCAGGGCCCCCGTTTGAGGACGCGGGGCTCGCGGCGGCCGTGTCATGACCTTGGCCGCCGCCGTACAGGCACTCGCGATGACTCTCCACTGCCGCCCCGGACAGTGCAGGACTCGCAGCCGCAGGCGGTACAACGGACGGCTCCCGCAGGCCCGATGCCTGCGGGAGCTTTTCCCGTTCTCTCAGCGGTGACCTCGTCCACTTGCAGGACAGCGGCGCATGAGGGCCGCGTTCGCAAGCGGCTAGTCGTGTCCGCTTGCCGCATTGCGGAATCTTGCGCTCGGGCGACTGCGGCATGGACGAACAAGGAGCACCTCCGCCTCCTCGCCGGCGTCACCGGTGACGGCCGCGTCGACATCGTCGGCTTCGGCGGCCCGGGGTGTACGTGGCCCGCAAGCTCTACCGCCGCTTCAGGGCCCGCCGACTCCCGCCCCGATGTGCGGCCTGGCTCGCCTCCGCCTGTCAGGCCGGCGCCCCGCGCCGGCACTTGCGATCCGCTTGGCCAACGGGCCCTCACGGCCCAAAACCGGATGCCGGACACCAGCCGGGTCGGCTACCTTCCTCGTCGTGCAGGTGCGCAGGCAGCGGATACTTCGCCTTCCTAGCGGGTAACGCGGGTTCGAATCCCGCCGTCGGCTCCGGCCGGTGTCGTTCAGCGGCCCAGGACGCCTTACGTCTCCGCCGCCGACCCTGATCTCTGCACACCACACACGCACCGCCCGCCCAGCCAAACCAATGTGCCCTGGCCGCCTGACGGCCCCTCTCCGGCACCGAAAAGGGCGAGGCCCGAAGACCCGCCCGCTACCGGTGAAACCCCAGCTCAGGGCCAGACAAGGCAATAAGGCTGATGCCCCGCCTCATGCAACCGATGGCTGAAGTCCTGCCACTCGTGCAGCAGTTGGTACACGTTGAACGCGTCCCTCGGGCCGCCCCGGTCCGGGACCGTCGACCAGATGAACGCCGCCGCGCCGACCGCTTCCTCGCCTATGCCACGCAGCGGGTCCACCACCGTCATGGGGAGCTTGACCACCGCGTAGTCGGGGTGCAGGACGACCAGTTCGAGCGGGGGGACCTTGTTCAGGGGGACGCCCTCGATGCCGGTGAGGACCATCGCCGCCATGGTCTCCGGCTTGATCTTGGTGAACATGCCGTTCATGCCGAGCTCGTCGCCGCCGAGTTCCTCGGGGCGCATCGAGATCGGGACACGGGCCGCGGTCTCGCCGTCGGGCGCGCCGAAGTACTTGTACGTCACCCCCACCCGACCACCATTCCTGCTTCCCGCCCTCAACGGATCGATCCGACGTTCGATACGTCGCT
>NZ_JAEKKT010000261.1 GCF_019510245.1 Streptomyces sp.
CGACCAGCGCGCTGGACTCCGAGAGCGAGATCCTCGTCCAGGAAGCCCTGTGGCGGCTGATGGAGGGACGCACCGCGCTCGTGGTCGCGCACCGGCTGAGCACGGTCGCCGGCATGGACCGGCTCGTCGTCCTGGACCGTGGCCGGATCGTCGAGCAGGGCACCCACCAGGAACTCCTTGCCTCGGACGGCGCCTACGCCAAGTTGTGGCAGCACCAGTCGGGAGGCTTCCTCACCGAAGACACCGAAGACACCGAAGACACCGAAGACACCGAAGACACCGAAGACACCGAAGAACTCGAAGATATTGACGACACGGACGACCACCCGGCCGGCGCCGACCTGCGCTGAACCAGCGCTGCTCGGCAGCCGAACCGACATCCCCTGGCATCGAACGGCCAGACAACGGCGACGACCCATCGCCGAACACGCGATATCCGTCGGCTCCTCGCAAAACCCGAAGAGCCGGACAACTGGCCGATAGCTTCCTCGTGTTGTCACACCGGTGATCGACGCCGTGTGACGCCGTTACGCCGAGGAAGCCGTGCGGAGGTGCGTGAATGGATCCGGGGACATTGGTGGCGCAGGCCCTGACCGCGGGGGTGGGCGCCGGTCTGAGCGGTGCCGCCTCGTCGGCGGTGGCCGACAGCTACGCCGTGCTGAAGCAGGCCCTCGTCCGGCGGCTCGCGGGCAGGCCCGGGGCCCTGGAGCGCATCGAGTTGCTGGAACGCCGGCCGAGTGGGCCGGCCGAAGGGCTCGCCCACGATCTCGTCATGGCCGGTGCCGTCGACGCCGAGATCGTGGAGCACGCCCAGCGTCTGCTGGCCCTGATCGGCGCGGACGCCGGCCCGCGCGCGAGGTACCGGGTTGATCTGCGGGAGGCCCGAGGCGTGCAGGTCGGCGACGGCAACACCCAGCACAACACGTTCGGTTAGGCGCCCGACCGACACCCACGGGCCGCAGAAAGCATCACGATGACGAGGAACAGCGGGACCAACGGCGTCCAGGCCGGCGACGGCAACACCCAGCACAACACCTACCCACCGCCGCAGAAGCCCACGCACCGCCGTTCACGGGACTACGCGCCCACGGCGACCGTGACCGCGGGCGACCACTCCACGGTCACGCAGAAGAACACCCATCTGAGGTTCTCGATCCCCGTGATCGGACCAGTGCTCGGCATGGCCTCCGCCCATCCCGCGATCGCCGGCGTCGCGGCGGTGACGATCATCGGGGGAGGCGGTCTCGCGGCCAACGCCGCGCTGTCCGGCCCGCAGCCCTCCGTCTCGACGACGCTGGTCCGTGGGTTCCGCATGACGGACACCGGGGCCACTCCGACCGGTTACGACTTCGCCCGCACCCCGCCCGTGCCGGCGGGCACGACCACCGACGCCATCTACGTCTCGGGCGGCTACCTGGTCGCGAGCAACGGCAAGCTGGCTCTTTGGAGTTCGGACAGGCTCCCCACCGGGGCCGACTGCCGCCGGGCGGTGGCCGAACATCCCGTGCGCCAGACCGTGTCCGGCGCCCACTACCTCACCTGCTACGTCGACCGCGACGGCAACCCCGGCTACATCCTGGTGACCGCCACGGCCACCGGATACACGACCGTCGACACCGCTCATCTCCGCTGACTCACCGGAAAGGTCCATCGGGGCGTCCGCGATGCGGGACGGCCCTCTTGACGTGGTCCCCGGTCGGATCGACACTCACTGAGGGAATCCTAGTGAACAGGTAGGGAAACATGAGGCGCCTTGAACCGGTCACCGTCCGAGTGGTCCGCCCGCCTCTTCTGACCTCCCGCCGCCACATCGATCTGCTGCGTGTCTGCAGCGCGATCAGGTTCCAGGGCTGAGCCGCCGCCCTTCCCGCGCCGACAGCGCCCCTCGGGCCGCGCCCCGTCCGGCGCACACGGGTGAGCCCTGCCCCCAGGGCCTTGCCGCCGCCCCATTCCCGCCCGCTCGACGTCGCTTCCGCCGCGCGTACGTCCGCGCCCGCTCCCGGGGAGAATCATGACCATCACACCGCTGGCCGCCCACACGACCGACCGACGCGCGCCCGCCTTCCGGGGCCGGATCGGCAGGGACGCGCGCAGCGGCCACTACGCCGTTCCGGGCCGCTACCGCCTCCATCTGTCCACCGCCTGTCCCGACGGCCTGCGCATCGCCGTCACCCACAGCCTGCTGCGCCTCGACACCGTCTGTCCGGCGACCTACCTGCCCGCCGTGCCCGACTGCCCCGGGGGCGGTCACTCCGCCCTGCGCCCGCTGTACGACGCCAGCGCCCACCGCTACCCCGGCCCGGCCACCGCGCCGGTGCTCAGCGACGACTGGTCGGGACGGATCGTGAGCACTCACGCCCCGGACATCATGCGCGACCTCGCCCGCCGCTTCGCCACCGACGGCCCCTCCCTCTACCCGTGCGGGGCGGAGTCGGAGATCGAGGCCGTGGAGCGGATGTGCGCGGACGGGATCGAGGAGGCCGCGCAGCGGGCCGGGTCGGCCGGCCAGGAGCCGGCGGAATGTGACATCGCCCTCACCACGCTGCTGGACAACCTCGGCGCCCTCGACCGCTGGCTGGTCGGCCGTACCTACCTGATCCGCGACGAAGTCACCGCCGCCGACATCCAGTTGTGGGCCGCGCTGGTCCAGCTCGACACCGTGCACCGCAATCACCTGGACGCCGCCGCCGTCCAGCGCATCGCCGACCATCCCACCCTGTGGGCCTACGCCCGCCGGCTCGCCGCCCACCCGGCCTTCGGCCGGCACCTCGACCTCGACGGCATCGAACGCCGCCACCACGACCGCTGCCAGGGCTTGGAGGCCGCCGGAGCGGCCGTTCAGATCCTGGACTGGGCGGCCCACGCCACCCGTTAGCCGTTCCACCAGGTGGACCGGCGTTGACATACGTTCGAGCCATTGTCTTAACTAACTGCCAGAACGGTCATGAGTGTCAGCGAAAAGCCCTGGCTTGCTGACCGGCAACCCTCGCATCGCGGTGGGGTGCCCCAGGTGACGACCGGACCGGATGAACCTTCGGTAAGCGCGAGGCCCTCAGGGCCGGAACAGTGACGGTGACGCCATGTACGCAGCTCCCAGGACGGCCATGCGCCGCCCGCTGGGCTGCGTACAGCCGTACCCGAACCCTCTCGTCGCCGATCGCGCCGTCGATCTGCTCCGCGTGAACAGCGCACTGTGTACCGCACCGGGCCGTGCCCGCTGTCGGGGCTGACCTTCCTTCCCAGCCCCCGCGTCCTGACGAAAGCCGCGTTCGCGGCGTGCCGTCGTCCGCCCAGCCCCCGGTGCCCGAGCGTCACGTACTGCCCCCGTAGTACGCCGTGTTCGCTGTGCCCCAGGGGAAACCCGACTCTGCCGGAGCCCCCTCATGAGTGAACCCCCTGGTGCCGCTGTGTCCGTCACCGAGGCACCGCCGCAGCCCGACGCCCCGTCAACACCACTCGCCGCGCAGAGAGTTCTGCCGCTGAGGCGACCGGGCCGCTGGATCGCCACCGCCGTCGTCCTGGTTCTGGCGGCCCAGTTCGTCCACGGCCTGGTGACCAACCCGTTCTACCAGTGGGACCGGTTCGGCTACTGGTTCCTGCGGCCGAC
>NZ_JAEKKT010000099.1 GCF_019510245.1 Streptomyces sp.
CAGCGGCCCTACACCTCAAACGCCGAACGCCAGGCCGCGTTTCCCGACTGGCTGGACTGGTACAACTACCACCGACCCCACACCGGGATCGGCGGCCAACCACCAGCCAGCCGCGTCACCAACCTCTCCGAACAACACAACTAGGGCGTGTTGTGAAAGTGCTTGCCGTGGGTTCGGGGGTGAGCGGAGCGGTGGCCCTTGATCAACGCGGCCGGGCTTCATAACCTCGCTCGATGGGACATGACGACCTTCCGACTCTTGAACTCGCCTTCCCGGGTCCGGAACGTGACCGTGGTGTGGCGGCGATCCTGAGCGGCCAGAAGACCGCACTCACGGGTCTCCTGGAGATCTACGAACACGCCGGCGAGGCAGTACCGGTGACCGGACAGCGATTCTGGGTGCTTGATTCCGAAGGTCGTCCGGCCGTCAAGATCGAGCTCGTCGACGTGCGCGTCGTTCCCATGAAGGAGATCGACGACGACTTCGCACGAGCAGAGGGACGCGGCTACTCCGACGTGGCGGAGTGGCGGGCAGCGCACGAAGAGTTCTTCCGGAGCGATGGCGTGAGCGAGTACCTGGGACGCACCCCGGTCATTGATGACGACACTCTTGTCGTTGCAGAACGCTTCCGAGTGGTCGAGCCCGACGACTCGGGTGGTCCGTGACCGACTCGATGGGAGTCCGGAGGATCAACCGGACAGGCCCTGTGAGTGCCGGTACGGCTGCTGGTCATAGCCACTCGTTGATGGCTGCGACCAGTACGGTTGCCTCGTAACGGACGGCGAGCTTGTCGTATCGCGTGGCGACGGCTCGGTGGCGCTTCAGCCGATTGATCCCGCATTCCACCGCGTGGCGCTCCTAGTAGTCGGCCGTGTCGAACTTGGGCGGTCGGCCGCCTCGGGAGCCGAGCTTCTTGCGGTTGCGGACTTGGTCGGCCTTCTCCGGAATGGTGCACGCGACACCTCGTCCGCGTAGGTAGGCGCGGTTCGCTCGAGAGCCGTAGGCCTTATCGGCACGGACCTTGTCCGGCTTGGTGCGGGGCCGGCCCGGGCCAATGCGGGGCACCCGGATGCCCTCCAGTACGGGCTGGAACTGCGGGCTGTCGTGCCTCTGTCCGGCGGTCACGAGCAGGGACAGAGGCTTCTGTCCCTGCTCGACCGCAAGGTGCAGCTTGGTGGTCAGTCCGCCGCGCGAGCGTCTCAGGCCGTGGTCGTCAGGCTCGGCGTCGACACCACCAGGACGCTCCTTCTGCAGATCCCCCTTTTGCGAGCCCCGGCGGCGTGCTGGTGCGCGCGGGCGATCGTGGAGCCCACGCTGACATCCCACGTGATCAGGCCCTTCACATCGGCTTCGGCCTGCAGTTGCTCGAAGATCCGCTTCCACGTGCCGTCGCGTTGCCACCGCCGGAAGAGGTCGTAGGCCCGATCCCACGGCCTGTACCGCTCGGAGAGATCCCGCCACGGCGCACCAGTCCTGGTCCGCCACCGTATGCCGTCGATCAGCTGCCGACGGGTCCACGTCGGTGGCCGTCCTGGCTTCTTACCCGTCGGCAACAACGGTTCAAGCCGCGCCCACTGGCCATGCGTCAGATCACCACGCCCCACGGCAAGTGATCATTTCACGACCATGATCCACTTTCGCAACAGACCCTAGATCGACTTTCGCAACAGGCCCTAGGTGTGCTGTCCGGACAGCACACCTAGGCCGTGTCTCCCAACTCAGGCGGTATGAGGGACACCGCCAACTCGTAGACTCAAGACGTGGCATTCATGAGCACCCCGCACTGCTGCTTCCTGTGATCGGAAGACGTTGAGGGCGACGCAGTCCGGCGTCGCCCTCCTTGGTGTGCCTGCCGCGTGAACCACGCCTTGGCCGCTGCCCGTTCCTTTCCGTGGCAGTGAGTTCTGAGCGCGCACAGGCACAGTCTCTTCCCTTCACCCTTGCCAGGAGTGCCTCGTGCCCGTGTCGCTTCCCCCTGCCCTCGAACGGTTCCTCGACCTGCTGCGCTGCCCGACGTGCCGTACACACCGTCTACACCCCGACCGGGGTGCGTTGCACTGCCCGGCAGGTCACGCCTTCGACGTCGCCCGTCACGGCTACGCCGCCCTGCTGACCGGCACCCGTGCCACCAGCGGTGACGACGCGGCCATGGCCCAGGCCAGGGACCGTTTCCTGGCCACCGGCACGTACACGCCCATCCGTGACGTCGTGGCCCGCCTGGCGGCCGACTCCGCACCTGAACAGGCCACGGTGGTGGACGTCGGGTGCGGCACCGGCCACTACCTGGCCGGCCTGCTCGACCAACTGCCCGGCGCCTGTGGTCTGGGGCTGGACACGTCGGTGCGCGCTCTGCGCTCGGCGGCCCGTGCCCACGTACGAGCCGCCGCGGCGGCCTGGGACGTCTTCCGTCCCTTTCCGCTGGCCGACGCAGTGGCTGATGTCGTGCTGAACGTATTCGCCCCGCGCAACCCGGCCGAGTTCCACCGAGTACTGCGTCCGGCCGGCCGACTGGTCGTGGCCCGTCCGACCGGCCGTCACCTGGCCGAGCTGCGCGGCCGGGTGCCGGCGATGGTCACGATCGACCCGGCGAAGGAACAGCGCCTGCACCGGGCTCTGGATCCCTCCTTCGAAGCCACCGTTACCGAACACGTCGAGTTCACCGTGCCTCTGACCCAGCAGAACGCTCTCGACCTGGTAGGGATGACGCCGAGCGCACGCCACGTGAGCAGTGCAAACCTGACCGATGACCATCTGCTCCCCGACCAGGTCACCGTCTCCGTGCTGGCCACCGCCTACCTGGCTCGGTGACCACGAGCAGGCGCATCCGCCTGCTGACCGACGAGCAGTGGGCACGCCTGGCGCCCTGCCTCCCCTCCAACACGGGGAAGGCAGGGCGTCCGTTCGCCGATCACCGTCGCATCATCGAGGGGATCATCTACCGATATGGCACCGGGATCCCGTGGAGAGATCAGCCGCGCGAGGCGTTCGGGCCCTGGCAGACGGTGTGGAAACGCCATCGCGGATGGGCGGCGGACGGCACCTGGGACACGGTTCTGGCCCAGCTGACCACTCAGGCGGACTCGATCGGCGGGATCGACTGGACGGTCTCGGTCGACTCGACGATCAACCGGGCCCACCAGCACGCCACAAACACGGTTCGGCCGGAGAAGTGCACCGACGCTGCCACTTGCCGCGGCGAGAGCAAAGCCACTGTGGCCGAAGGTGAGTCAGTGGGCCGCGCAATTGGCCGATCCCGCGGCGGTCTGACAACCAAGATCCACCATGCTGTGGACGGCAACGGCCGCCCGCTGGCCGTCGTATTTACCCCAGGCCAAGTCCATGGCGGGCAGGTCCTGCCCCTCGTGTTGGGCGACATCCGGGTCCCGCGACTCGGCCGGGGCAGGCCACGAACCACACGGACACGCTGCTCGCGCACGCCCACTGCCAGACGGCGCGCGATCGCCGCGTTTCCCGCCCCGCCCGCTGCGGCCAGCGCGATCTGGGCCCGCATGACCTGCCTCCCCTGTGCCTTCGCCGATGAGGCGATCCGCTGCAGTGCACCGCGCGTCTCCTCGTCCAGCACCACCGGCACTGCCGCACGTCGCCCAGAGCCCTCGGCCATGAGTAATGATCACGGCCGGGGACCGGTCAGGGGCGGCAGGATGGGTCCGTGCCGAAGAACCCGCCCGAGTCCATGCAGCACCACTTGCGCCAGACTCGCCTTCCCGCGGCCCCCCACGAACTTCTACGGAGCAGCACTAAAGCCAGGGTGGGCCGACCCCGTTCCGGGTCGGCCCACCCTGGCTTTCGGCCTGTTCTACTTTCTCTTGAGGGTGAAGTTCTTGGTGACAGTTGACTTCTTCTTGATCTTCACCGTCGCGACGGTCGGCTGGAAGCCGTCCTTGGCGACGATGACCTCGAGCGGGTTGTTGCGGACGTCGAGCCACAGCGCGTATCCACCGTGGGCGTCGGTCGTCAGCGTGTAGCTCGTGGCCCAGGTGTCGATCTGGACGGTGGCCCCGGCGATCGGCGCGGTGCCGCCGTCGCCCGTGACGCCCAGCACCGTTCCGGTGATCTTGCCCCAGGTGGCGGGCGGAGCGACCTGCATCTGCACCGGAAGCCTGGGCAGGGAGTACGGAGTGTCGGAACTGAGGGACAGCTTGGCGGTGAAGTCTCCCGGCTGGGTCACCTCGGCCACGGAGGCGTCCAGGGTGATCGTCACCTTCGCACTCTTACCGGGCTGAAGGGTGAGCTGCTGCTCGCTCTCGCTCAGCCAGCTGACGTCGCCCGACTCCCCTTGGTCGTAGCCCGGCAGCACCTCCACCGTCGTGGTGGGGGTCGCCAGCGCGACGCCGCCGCCGACCTTGAAGAAACCGAGCGCGCCTCCGCCGCGGTAGGTGGCGGTGTCGGCGTTGGGGAGCGCGGTCCAGGTGCCGGCCTGCGGGTCGAAGGCGAAGGCCTGGTTGGTGATGCTGTTCCCGGTGACGCCACCGCCCGTGACGAGCAGGCCGTTGGCTGCGGTGTACGCGGCGCCCCAGAGGGTGACGGGCAGGTCGGCGACCGGTGACCAGGCGTTGGTGGCGGGGTCGTAGACGTAGGAGTGCTTGACCTCGCTGGTGCCGCTCAGACCACCGCCGCAGTAGAGCTTGCCGCCGATGCCGGCGCACGAACTCCAGGAGATCGACTCCGGGTAGTCGGCCACCGTGGACCAGGTGTCGTCGGCCGGATCGTAGGCGGTGACATCCTTGCTGCCGCAGGATTCCGCCGCGCAGCCGCCCACGACGTAGAGCTTCCCGTCGAGCACGGCGTTGCCGGAGCCGGCGTAGGGCTTGGGCGAGGAGGCGCCAGTGGTCCAGGTGTTGCTTCCCGGATCATAGATCTCCAGCTTGGAGTCGGGGTCGCCGCCAGGTCCCCACCCGCCGACGGCGTAGAACCTGCCGTCGATGAATCCGTGGGCGGGATCCTCCCGGGTGTCCGCCGCGGCGGCCAGCTTGGTCCAGGTGCCGGCGATCGGGTCGAGGACGTACATGTCCTTGGTGTCGGCGCTGCCGTTGAAGCCGAAGGCGGAGTAGACCTTCCCGTCGTCGGTGGCCACGGCGTTGTCCATCAGCTTCACCGGCAGGTCGGCGGCCGCCGACCAGGCGTCACCCGCGGCTCCCGGGACCACCTTCGGGGTGCTGCCCGCGGCGGACGCGGTGGCCTTGCTCGACAGCGGGGAGTACGTGCCCCTGACCAGTTTCAGCGGGGCGCCGCCCGCGGACGCGATGGTGAACCCGCCGGGCTGTTCTCCCAGCTTGACGGTGGCGGCGGCCGTGCCGGTGTTCTTGACCGTCAGGGTCTTGGTGGTCTGCTCGCCCCAGCCGACCGACGCGGTGACCGAGGTCTTGTCCAGCGTCAGCTGCCCGGCGCCGAGGGCGAAGTCCGCGCCGACCGCGCTGTCGGCCCGTACCTTCACTGTCTTGTCGAGCCCGGTGTAGTGCGGCTTCGCCGCCGTGAAGCCGTGGCTGCCGAGGGAGGAGAACAGAGCGTAGACGCCGTCGCCCAGGGCCGGGTCGTCGGGGGTGGCCAGGGTCACGGTGCTCTGCTTGTCGTCGTCCTTGCTCGTCACGGTGGCGCCGACCAGACCGGCGGAGGTGTTGGCATCCGTCACCGTGCCCGTGAGCAGACCTCCCGGGACAGGCGTGACCTTGCGCTGGCCGATGAAAACGTTGTCAACCTTCCACCACCAGCCGAACGAGCCGGTGAAGTGGAAGCGCAGCTGCACCGATGCCTTGCCGGCGTAGTCGGTCAGCGGGAGTTCGACTTTCTGCGCGCCGAAGGTGGTACCGGTGGCGGACCAGATTGTGGTCCAGGTGGTGCCGCCGTCGGTGGTCGCGTCGACGTCCGCGCTCTGGCCCCCGATGGCCCAGTAGTCGTCGGCGAAGGCGATCTCTGGAGTGGGCTCGCCCGTGAAGTCGTACACGGGGCTGAGCAGTTGCGTGTCCTGGTGCACCCCGCCGCCGTAGTGGTCGCTGTCGACGATGGCGAACCCGCCGTCGCCGCCGGTGGTGTTGCCTCGCGAGCCCGGGTCGTCGAAGGCCCAGCCGCCGGTCGTCCCGTCGGCGTTGACCACACTCCAGCCCTTCGGGGCGGAGTCGGTCGAGTCGAACGGCTCGGTGGTGCCTTCGTCCCGCACCGAGTAACCGGCGGGCTGGGCGGCCGCCCAGGGGTCGACCGGCACCGCGGCGTTCAGGCTCAGGTCGGCGTCCGCGACGGTGATCTTCCTGGTGAGCGACGTGTAGCCGGGGTAGGCGCTGTCCACGTGCAGGGTGTAGTCGTGGCCCTGGGGCAGCTTCAGGTCGAAGGCACCGGTGAGGGGGTCGGTCCACACCGGGCCGCCGGGAACGCCGTCCGCCGTGATCTTGGCGTAGAGCGGCCAGCCGTGGCCGGAGCCGTCGGTGACCTTGCCGGAGACGGTCCGGCTGGGGACCGGGGTCAGGGCGAAGTTCTTGGTCAGGGTGTCGCCGTCGGCGAGGGAAACGCCGGAGGCGGTGCCGGTGGCGTAGCCGTAGGCTTCGACGGTGATGTCGTAGCTGCCGACCGGCAGGACGAGCGAGTAGGCCCCGTCGGCATCGGTGTGCGCGGTGCCGCCGCCCTGGGTGGTGACGGTGGCTCCGGCGACCGGCTTGCCGGTGCCGGCGTCGGTGACGGTGCCGGAGAGCTTTCCGTGCGGGCCGCTGCGGAACGCCGCGAGTCCGTCGGGCGTGCCCAGGCCGGTGGGGCCGTCGTAGCCGGCACCGGCGGTGCACAGATACGCGGGAGTGCAGGTGCCGTTGTCTCCGGCGGTCACGTCGTTGAGGCCGGCCCCGGAGGCGTACGGATAGGAGTTGGGGTACGTACCCGCGACGGGGGTCCCGGCGTCCGCGTACACGGCGGCGATGATCGGAGAGGCGGCGCTGGTGCCCCCGTACACCTGCCAGCCGCCACCGCCGTAGGTCTGGTAGACCGCGACACCGGTGGCCGGGTCGGCCACGGCGGAGACGTCGGCGACGGTGCGCTTGTCGCATCCGGTGTCCGTCTGGAAAGCCGGCTTGGGCTCGTAGAGGGAGCAACCGGACCCCGGGCCGAGGCCGTTGCGGTTCCAGACCGACTCGGACCAGCCGCGGGCGGTGCCGGAGTCCCGGACCAGTGAGGTACCGCCGACGGATGTCACGTACGGGGAGACGGCGGGGTAGGCCACCCCGTAGTCGCTGTCGCCCGAGGAGGCGACCACGGCGACACCGGGGTGGTTGTAGTGGGTGTCGTACGTCGTCTCGTCCGGGGCCTCTCCGCTGCCCGGCGTGCTGCTGTAGTTGGTGCCGTAGGAGTTGGAGACGTACTTGGCGCCGAGCGCGACCGCCTCGTCGACGGACGCTCCGAGGTCCTCGAAGCTCGGCTGGTCCGCCTCGACGAGCAGGATGTGCGCGTTCGGCGCGGCGGCGGAGACCATGTCCAGGTCGAGGGAGATCTCGCCGGCCCATCCGGAGTCGGGTGCCGGGTAGTCGGTACCGCCGCGCTGGTCGACCTTGGTGAAGCAGCCGTTGGCCGTGGTGCAGGCGGACAGCCCGTACTGCTCGCGGTAGACCGCCAGGTCGGCCTCGGCGCTGGGATCGTCATAGGCGTCCACGATGGCGATGGTCTGGCCCGCTCCGCCGTCGGCGGGAAGGTTGTAGGCGCTCCGCAGGTCGGCGGCGCCGTAGCCGCTGGGGTCGACGGAGGGGGCCAGCAGCCCCTTGACGGCCTTGGTGTCGGTCCGACGCAGGGCGAAGCAGGTGGCCTCGCCCTTCTTGGGGGTGGAGCAGGAGGGGTCGAGGTCGGCTTTCTTCTTGCCCGACGTGGCCGACGTGGCCGACGTGGCCGACGAGGCCGACGAGGCCGACATGGTGGACGGTGCCGTCGCGTGGGCCGGTATCTGTATGCCCACGACCGTCATCGCGGCAGCGCTCAGGACGGTCAGACAGGCGGCGGCTCTGACGCGTAAGGCTGAACGGGTTCTTGGCGAGGTGCGCAAAACGTTACTCCCCACTTTGCCCAGCATGGGTCGACTCGTACGCGGTTCCCGGTCGACGGCGAATGCGGGTCGTCGCATTCACCGCAATCAATTGGCATGCCTCGGGGCGCGAATGACAATAAAATCCGTGTTACATGTACATGTCGTAAGTCCAATGCCGCGCAAAGCGGAAACTCCGGCCCGGGGTCGGAAATTAAATTCCCACGCCAATTCGGCCCGCCGCTCGAAGAAGCGCGGGGGCCATTTCTGGAAGGTGATGATTCTCGGTCGGCTGCAGGCGTCCGGGGTTCGCTGTGCGCACCCTGCGGAGGCCACGGGAGTCGGGGGCCGGAACATGAGGTGAAAGCGGAGATCACCGCGCCGGTGACCTGTGATCATCCTGACCTCGGCAGTCACACCTGGCAAGATCCCCCGCCTGCGGGCCCGCGCAGTTGCGCACTTGCGTAGCATCGCGGTGAACCTCGTTCCGATCTTCCGAGGAGTCGCTGATGGACGTGTCGGACGTGTCGTCCTTAGAGTGCGGTTCGCACTGTAATGCCGGGTTTGGTGTCGCTCGATGGGGTGGCGTTGGGGCATCTCTGCCGGTCAGGCGTTCGGGGTTCGCTTGGGTGGAGGAATGAGTGGCCGCCATCCGTACCCGAGTGATCTCACCGACGAGCAGTGGAAGTTGATCGAGCCCGTGATCAGCGCCTGGAAGGCCGAGCACCCCTCGGCCACCGGCCATCAGGGCAAATACGCGATGCGGGAGATCGTCAACACGATCCTCTACCAGAACCGCACCGGCTGTCAGTGGGAGTACCTGCCGCACGATCTGCCGCCGAAGAGTGCGACGTACTACTACTTCGCCGCCTGGCGTGACGACGGCACCGACCAGACCGTTCACGACCTCCTGCGCTGGCAGCTGCGCGAGAGCCGGAAGCGATTAGCCGACCCGAGTCTGGTGGTCCTGGACACCCAGAGCATCCACGCGGCCGTCGGCGTCCCGGCCGACACGACAGGCAAGGACGCTTCGAAAAAGGTGCCGGGCAGGAAGAGATGCCTGGCCGTGGACGTGTTGGGCCTCGTCGTCGAGGCCGTCGCCCTGCCGGCGTCCGCGCACGACAACGCTGCCGGCATCGCCCTGCTGAACGGCGTGGCCGCGCAGACCGACACGGTGCGCAAGGCCCTGGTCGACCAGGGCTTCAAGAAGAGCGTCGTCGACCACGGCAAGACTCTCGGCATCGATGTCGAGATCGTCGAGCGCAACCCGGCCGAGAAGGGCTTCGTCCCGCAGGCCAAGCGATGGATCGTGGAACAGACGAACGGGATCTTGATGTTCTACCGCCGTCTCGTGCGTGACTACGAACACCGGCTCGCCTCCTCCCGCTCGCGGGTGTTTTGGGCGATGACGTCGGTCATGGTCCGCCGCCTCACCGGCATCACCCTCCCCTCCTGGAGGGGCGCGTGAGTGAGATCCCCCAGGTCGAGGCCGTACTGGCCTACGTCGAGGTCCGCGAAAAGGAAGTCGCCGAGCAGGCCGGACGGCTCCGAGACCAGATCGCCGAACTCACCGCCCAACTCCGCGAGTTCGACACCGAGAGCGAGAATCTGCAGATCACCCGCAAGACCCTCCTCAGCCTCCCCACACCCGCCCCCACACCGGCACCGGCACCGGCACCGGCACCGGCACCGGCACCGGTCGACGATCCACCCTGCGCCGAGGTGCCGGAACACCCCGCCTACCAGCAGATCCTCACGGTCCTCGCCGACACCGGCGGTCCGATGCGGGCCCGCGACATCTGCGAGGCCCTCGACCTGCCGATCCTGCCGAAGAACACCGAGGGCATCCGGTCCAAGCTGAAACGCCTGGTAACCCGCGGCATCCTCACCGAGCCCGAGACCGGCTTGTTCACCCAGCCCCGCCCCTGAGCACCAGCCCACCCCACCGAGCAGCGCACCTCACCCAGACCTCATCGCGAATCGGGCATCACGGCGCGAACCGCACTCTTAGACGTGCTGTGGGCAGGCACCGGCCTGGGTGCTCCGGCCCGGCAGGCCCTGGAATTCCTGGTCGGCCATCCGGGCGCGGACGAGGACGCGGTCGCGGCGGGAATCGGACTGCCGGTCGCGACGGCCCGGACCGTCCTGCGGTCCCTGGAAGCCGAACTCCTCGCCGTACACGTCGGGGAACGGCCCTCGCGCTGGAGCGCCAGCCCGCCCCGCTCCTCGCTGGGTGCCCTTCTGGCCCGCAAACGACAGGAGTTGGCCAGGGCCGAGTTGTACGCGGAACAGCTCCAGGAGGTGTATCGCACAGCCCCGGGCCAGCAGATCGCCTCGGATCTCTTCGAGGTCGTCGAGAGCAACGAACAAGTCGGAGCCCGCTATGCGCACCTTCTGAGAGGCAGTCGGCACGAGGTGCTGCATTTCGCGAAGCCGCCGTATGTGACCTCGCGGATCACGCCCACCGATGCCTCCACCGCTGCCGGCGCCACGGTCCGCCCCGGTGTCCGGCTCCGGTCCGTGTACGACAGCGACGGAATCGCCGACGACGAATGCCTGGAGACGGCCCTCGGGGGCGCCGCCGCGGAAGGGGAACTGCGGCTTCTGCCCGGACTGCCCATGAAGCTGGTCATCTTCGACGGCATGGCGGCGATCATGCCACTGCGGAGGGACGATCCTGAGGCGGGCTCGCTCGTCGTCCACTCCTCGACCCTGCTGGAAGTACTGACCGCCCTCTTCGAGAGCGTGTGGGAGCGCGCGGTGCCCCTCTCGCTGGAAGGTCGACCCGCTTCGCCCCCGGTGAGCGCCGAAAGACAGGACGGCGTCCTCCACAGCCGGACGCGGGACATCCTTCGCCTGATGTCCGCCGGAATGAAGGACGACGCCATCGCGCGCTCCCTGCGGCTCAGCCGCCGGACCGTACAGACGCATATCAGTGAGCTGGGCAGACAACTGGGCGCACGGACCCGCTTCCAGATAGCCCTGCTGGCCCAGGAACGCGGCTGGTTCGAGGATCGGGAGGAGTGACCGGCGCTCCCGGGGCGGGCCAAGGGCTTCGCCGTGTTGAGTCATCTGTTCGGAGGTAAGCCACCACAGAGTACGGTCCCGCTTGCTGCGGGTCTTGAGAGTGGGGCGCCCACCGGGGGCGACTCCCGGCATCTGATCGGGCAGCGAGTCGATGTCCTGCTGCCGCATCACCACCGACAGGACATCTGCATCGACTCCCACCGCGCAGCCCGCGGCAGTGTCGTCGCAGAAGGCGTGGTTGACCGCCTCGCACACGGTCTCCTCGTCGTTGGCGACCAAGGCCTACCACCACTGACCGGCCTCCGCGGTCAACTCGCCGTGGACGGCCTGCAGGCGCGCCTCCTCGGCGGCCAGATAGGCAGGGGCGTCTTCCTCGGCCCTGCGCTTGGCCGCGGCCCGCTCGGCGCGGGCGAAGAGGCCCAGACCCGCCAGGTGATGCGCCTGAGCCTCCGCCAGGGCCCAGGCCGGGCTCAACTGCTGAGGCCCGGGCACCACCGGCGGCCGGAAGGGCGGGAAGGACTGCAGATGGACACTGGTCGTCTGCCGCCGCAACTCCTCCAGCTGGGCAATCGCCGCATCCCGCTCCGTCTCCTGCTGGGCCCGCTCGGCCTGCCGGCGAGCACGCTCCAACTGCGCTGCCGACGGGGCCACAGCCCGCGAACGGGTCGTACTGGTGCGGCGACGCCCTCCGCCCAGGGAACTGGAGGCAGAGAACGCGCCCACCCCCGAAGAGATCCGCGTGCCACCACTGCCCATGCTGATCCGCGCTGCACGAGGCCCCACGGAGGTGCGTACACCCCGAGTGGAGATCCGCACACTCATCTCCGGCACACCCACACGAAACCCGAAAGCCGTGATCCCTCTTCCCTCTTGCCTTCCTCACGCAGGGCCCACGGCTCTCGCCGTGATCACCCCGGCCTCCCCACACGACCTGACCGCGCTGCGGCCTGCACCACACATGAGGACTGGCGAGCCGAAGGGGCCGCCTCGGCGTCGGCTAAGCAGCCACGCCGTCGTGCCTGCTACTGTAGAAGACGGCGACACCGCCGTGATGGGAGCACGCTCCCTGGTGATGAGCGGCGTAGCTGTAGGTGCCGTCATTGCACAAGGCGGTAGCCCCTGCCGAATCAGCCGTGCCGCCGGAACTCGACGAGCCCCCCGATGACGAACCGCCGCTGCCGCTGCCCGAGGACCCGGAACTTGGCTTGTGTGTAGCCACGGGCGCCGGCTTGGCCGTCTTGGCCACGGTGACCGCCGGGGAAGGCGCTGCGGTCTTCGTGGCGGTAGCCGTGACGGTGACCGTCGGGCGCGGCGCGGGACTGGCCGCGCTGGAACTGCCACCACCGAACGCGGCACCGACCGCGAGCAGCGCGAAACCACCGACCCACACACGCTTGCCCTTGTGCAGCGGGCGAATATCAGGCATGCGGACAGGCTCGGGCGGACGAACGGCCCACGGCCCGGGCTGATGCTGGCTCACGCAACGATCCCCCCATGACAGGCACCTGAGGTTCCCCCGCTGTGCGGGGCGGCTGACTAGCCGGTCAGGGCGGTTTGACGTGGTTTCAGGTTCACTTGTTCGGTCGCTGCCTGGTCGGCGTAGTGCTTCTCCTCGTACTCGATCGGGCTGAGGTAGCCGAGCC
>NZ_JAEKKT010000100.1 GCF_019510245.1 Streptomyces sp.
ATCAACCTCGGCAACTTAAACGACATCAAGATCGACGACGTCATCGCGACGTACGAGATGCGCGAGAAGCCGCGGGTGTAACGCCCACGGTTGGTAGCCGGCCGACGGGACTTCGGTGCCGTCGGCCGGCACTTTTCCGGTCGGCCGGCAGGAACCGCCACGGGGCTCCGCCCCGGACCCCGCCCTCGCCCACCCACCACCCGAATCGGTCGCTCGAGAAGGCATCGACCGAGAGGGCACCTTTTGAGGTCACCGAGTCGGGTGGTGGGTGGGCGAAGGGCCGAGGTCCGGGGCGGAGCCCCGCGGCGGGGCCTCTCGGTCCACCGAGTCGGGCGGTGGGTGGGCAAAAAGGCCCGGGCCGCCGCTGACCCGTCACGGCCGGGGAAAGTCGGTCGAGCCCCCGGCAGGGACGGGGTACCGTGCCTGACAGGGCCATCGATCCCGTACCGGCGGGTTAACCGGATACATACATGTACGTGGGGACCCTGTCCTTCGACCTCCTCCTCGGCGACATCCACTCGCTCAAGGAGAAGCGCTCCGTCGTCCGCCCGATCGTCGCCGAGCTCCAGCGGAAGTTCGCCGTGAGCGCGGCCGAGGTGGACCACCTGGACCTTCATCGCAGGGCCGGTATCGGCCTCGCCATGGTCTCCGGCGACGCCGCGCACCTGACCGACGTACTCGACCGGTGCGAACGGCTGGTCGCCGGCCGCCCCGAGGTGGAGCTGCTGTCCGTCCGACGGCGCCTCCACGGCGACGACGACTAGACCTGAGACTTGAGAACGACACGAAGAAAGAACGGGAGACGGACCAGTGGCCGACAACGCGCGGGCGAAAAGGCTGGCGGACCTCATTCGAGAGGTGGTGGCCCAGAAGCTGCAGCGCGGGATCAAGGACCCGCGGCTCGGTACCCACGTCACCATCACGGACACCCGGGTCACGGGTGACCTCAGGGAAGCGACCGTCTTCTACACGGTGTACGGCGACGAGGAGGAGCGGAAGGCCGCTGCCGCCGGTCTGGAGAGCGCCAAGGGCATTCTCCGGTCCGAGGTCGGCCGCGCCGCCGGCGTGAAGTTCACGCCGACCCTCGCCTTCGTGGCGGACGCCCTCCCGGACACCGCCCGCAACATCGAGGACCTCCTCGACCGGGCGCGCCAGTCCGACGCGAAGGTCCGGGAGGCCTCCGCGGGCGCCGCCTACGCCGGTGACGCCGACCCGTACAAGAAGCCGGGCGAGGACGACGCCGACGAGACGGACGACGCGACCGAATGACCAGCAAGCCCACCCCGCCCGACGGCCTTGTCATCGTCGACAAGCCGTCGGGCTTCACCTCGCACGACGTCGTCGCCAAGATGCGGGGCATCGCCCGCACGCGGCGCGTCGGGCACGCCGGCACCCTCGACCCCATGGCGACGGGTGTCCTCGTCCTCGGTGTCGAGCGGGCCACCAAGCTCCTCGGGCACCTCGCCCTCACCGAGAAGGAGTACCTGGGGACGATCCGCCTCGGGCAGGACACGGTCACGGACGACGCCGAGGGCGAGATCACCTCGTCCACCGACGCCTCCAAGGTCACCCGCGATGCCGTCGACGCAGGCATCGCCAAACTGACCGGCGCCATCATGCAGGTCCCGTCCAAGGTCAGCGCCATCAAGATCGACGGCGTACGGTCGTACAAGCGCGCCCGGGACGGCGAGGACTTCGACATCCCGGCCCGCCCGGTGACCGTCTCGTCCTTCACGGTGTACGACGTCCGGGACACCGTCGCCGAGGACGGCACCCCCGTCCTCGACCTGGTCGTCTCCGTCGTCTGCTCCTCCGGCACCTACATCCGCGCCCTCGCCCGCGACCTCGGCGCCGACCTGGGCGTCGGCGGCCACCTCACCGCGCTGCGCCGCACCCGCGTCGGGCCGTACAAGCTGGACTCGGCGCGCACCCTCGACCAGCTCCAGCAGGAGCTGACCGTGATGCCGATCGCGGAGGCGGCCGGAGCCGCGTTCCGCCGCTGGGACGTCGACGACCGGCGGGCCCGCCTGCTCACCAACGGCGTGCGCCTGGAGATGCCCGACGAGTACGCGGGCACCGGCCCCGTCGCCGTGTTCGGCCCCGAGGGCCGCTTCCTGGCACTCGTCGAGGAGCAGAAGGGCAAGGCGAAGAGCCTCGCCGTCTTCACCTGAGCCGGCGCCCGTCGGGCCCTGCCCGTGGAGCGGCGACCACGGGGTCTGGCGCCGCCGCCGCTCCACGGTCCCCCCTCGGTTCCCCCACCCCTAGGGTGTATCCACCCGCCCCGCCCTATTCACCCGACCGAGCAGGCGCTCGGAGTGAACCGGGGGAGCGGAGGGGGGCGCGTTCACCGCCCGCTCTGTCCCGCTGATCATTTCGCGCCTACGGTCGAAGACAGCCCGGGACAAGGGCACGGGTGTACGGGCGGGGAGGTTCGATCATGGCGGGACGCGGCCTGCGCACCGGGAGCGGTCGCCGGACGGCGGACGGTACCCGGGAGGCGGCGCAGGACACGGGACCGGGGCCGGACGAGCGGCTGGTCCGGGTCCGCGACCTCGCCGGACGCCCGCGCGGCACCGGCTTCCTGGCCGATCACCACGGGACGCTCATCACCAGTCACGAGGCGGTCGACGGCCTCGCCCGGATCGTGCTGCACGCGGCCGGAAACCGCACCTGCGTGGTCGGCTCGGACGCCGTCGTCCCGCTGCCCGCCTACGACCTGGCCCTGGTCCGCACCGAGGGCCTCGCCGTGGACCCGCTCCCGGTCACCGTACGCGAACGCATCCCGGCCGGTGCCTACGTGCGCATCGCCGCCGACCGCTGGCGCGAGGCCCGGGTGCTGGCCGCGACCCAGGTGACGTACACCGCCACCGACCGCTTCCACCTCCTCGAAGACGCCCTGGAGCTGGCGATCGGCACGGCGGGCCGGGACGCGCTGCGCCTGGGCGGCGGGGCGGCCGGCGGCCCGGTTCTGGACGCGGAGACCGGCGCCGTCCTGGCCGTCCTCGGCACCGCCCTCCAGTCCGGCCAGCGGGACGTGGGCTTCGCCGTCCCCCTCCACCACCCCGACAGCGGCCCCCTCGCCGACCTCCTGGCCACCAACGCGGCCACGGTCCCGGCCTACGGCATCGACCTCAACCTTGCGGGCGTACTGGAACTGACGGCCACGTCCGTGGGCCAGGACGGCCCCCCGGGCACCCTGTCCGGCTACGTAGGCCGCCCGACCCCCCGCATGTCAGCTCCCCACCCGGGATGGCCCCGGGCCGAGCGGCCCCCCTCCGACTCGCCCCGCTCTGAATCGCCCTGCTCTGGAGCGCCCCAAAGGGGCGCGGCGCACTGCGCGACCGGCCACGACGCACCCGCAGCCGCCCCGCCACCATTCGCGGCACTCACGGGCGCACACACCGACCCCGTACAACCGGTCGAGCGAGCCGTGATCGCGAAGGAGCTGTCGGCCTTCGCCGAAGGCACCCGCACCGTCCTGGCCCTGGTCGGCGCCCCCGGAACGGGCCGCACCACCGAGCTCGCCGCCCTCGCCGCCCGCCGCCACCGCGCGGCGAACCCCGCCCCCACCCTCTGGCTCCGCGGCGCCGACCTGAAGGACGCCGACGACTCCGTCGCCGACGCGGCCCGCCGCGCCCTGGAGCGTGCGGTCCGGATCGTCGCCGCCTCCCGTTCCCAACTCCCCGGCGACCTGGGCGAGCTGACCGTGGAGCGACTGGCCCGCCTCGCCGCCCGCGCCGGACGCCCGCTCCTCCTCCTGCTCGACGGCCCCGAGGAGATGCCCCCGGTCCTCGCGCACCGGCTCCCCGCCTGGACCGAGGGCACCGCCGACTGGCTGCGCGACACCGGCGCCCGCCTGCTCCTGGCCTGCCGCGACGAGTACTGGGAGCGCGCCGGCGCCGAGTTCCCGCCCGACCTGCTGCACCAGGGCACCGGCGACCCCACCTGCGTCCGGCTGACCGACCTCACCCCCGACGAGGCCCGCCGCGCCCGCTCCCGCTACGGCATCCCCGAAGCCGCCCTCATCGACCGCGACGCCCGCAACCCCCTCACCCTGCGCCTGCTCTCCGAGGTCCGGGCCGCCCTCCCGGACGCCCCGGCCGGCGACGACCCGATCGACCGGCACGACGTCTTCGCCGCCCATCTCGACCTGATGTGCCTGCGCATCGCGGTCCGCCTGGCCGCCGAGAACGGCCTGCGCGGTACGGCCGTACGACGGCTCGCCGCCCGGGTCTCCGGGCAGGTGCACGAGGCCGCCCGGCGCAGCCTCGGCCCCGGACAGGGCGAACTGGACCGGGAGTCCTTCGAAGCGGTGTTTCCCTGGGGACCCGTCCCCGCCCACCTCGGCGGCGGCTCCGGCTGGGCCTCCGCCGTGCTCACCGAGGGACTGCTGGTGCCCGCCGGCGGCGGCTACCGCTTCGCCCACGAAGAGCTCGCCGACTGGATCCAGGGCATGCACCTGGACCTGGACGAAGCCCTGCACGCCCTCGTCCACCGTCCCCGCACCCCTCTGGGCGCCCACCCCCTGCCCGTCCCGCACCACAGGGTCGGCCCGGTCGTCCAGGCCCTGCTGCTGCTCGACCGGGAGTACGGCCCCACCCGACTCACACCGCGACTGGACGAGTTGGTGCACGCCCTCGACCTGGACCCCGGCTCCTGGTGGGCCGCGCGTCTGCTCACCCAGACCCTGCTGCGACTGCCCGACGCGACCCCGTACACCGGGGTGCTGCGGCTGCTCGCCGACCAGGTCGTGGGCCGGCAGCGCACCGTGCCCGCCGAGTCCGGGCCCCGGTTCGGGCCGGAGTTCGGACCGGATTTCTGGACCGCGCTCGCCCTCCCGGTCACCGACCGCCTCGACCTGCTGCGCAGGCTCGTCCTGGCCGACCAGTCACTGCCCGAGACACCGCCGGGACCGGGACCGGAGACCGCGGGCCCGGGCCGCTTCGGAGCCCGGCCGAACCGGCCGCCGGTTCAGCCGACGGCGGAAGAGCCCGAGGACACGGCCCCCCGCTACCTGGACGCCGTGGCCCGGCTGCTGGCCGCCGACCCCACCGCCGTACAGCGGTGTCTGACCCGGTGGTTCGACGACGAGCGGCCGTTGCCCGCGATGCCGCACGCCACCGTGGCGACGGCGGCCCAGGCGCTGCTGCACACCCACCGGCACCGGGCCCTGGACGAGCTGACCGAGGTGCTGGTCGACGCGGCACACCGGCGCGGCGACGAACTGCTCGCCGTGCTCGCCGAGGACGAGCCGTCGGCGGTGTGCCGGGCGGTCGACCGCTGGGCGCACGACGAGCGCCCGGCCCGCCGGGTGGCCGCCATGGCCCACGGGCTGCGCGCCGCACCGCACGTGCACAGCGAACCCGACCGGGAACTGCTCCGGTACGCCGCGCTCGCCCTGCTCGCCCGCCCCGCCGACTGCACCCTGCACGGCGGCGCCCTCGCCCTGCTGGTCCGCGACCCGGCGACCCGCGCCCGCCATCTCCCGCAGGCGCTACGGCACTTCGCCGACGGCGACCACCAGCTGACGCCCGCCGCCCTGGTCCCCGCGCTGGCCACCCACTCCGACGAGGTCCTGGAGGCCTACCGCGCCCGGCTGCGCGGACCGGACGCCGGACAGGTGCTGCGCACGCTCGCCCACGTCACCGCGCCCGCGCTCGCCCAGCGGGTCACCGAGCTGGTCCTGGAGGCCGCCGAGCTGCGGCCGGAGCTGGCCGGGCAGGTGGCCGCCTTCGTCGAGCGCCGACTGGACCAGGGCGCCGAGGCCCGTACCGTCCTGCTGCCGCTGGTCACCGAGCTGCTCGACGACGGTCCCGAGCCGGTCCGGGCGGCCCTCGCGACCGTACTCGGCGCGGCCGGCACCCCGGCCTCGCGCCCGCTGCGCCAGGAACTCCTGGAGTACCTGCTGGACCGCGAACGCGACCCGGGCGTCCTGGACGCGCTGCTGCACGCGGCCGCCGTCCAGCGCGAGGACGACGGTGACGGGATGCGCGAGCTGGTCAGGCGCACCGGTCTGCTGCTCGTCCGCACCCCGGACGGGGCGACCCGGTTCGACCGCGGACTGGTCGACCTCGGCCGGCACGTCCCCGGATTCGCCGCCCTGATGGCCCGCTGGCTCACCGACACCCCGCAGGAGTGGGCCGCGGTGGTCGGTCCCAGCACCCGCCGCATGCTGGGAAACCTCGCGGGCGTCCGGGTACCGGCGTGAGCGCGGACACGTGCGCCCGGTCACAGCGACCGTGCCGGTGTGAGACGGGTCCGGCAAACATGGCACCCTTAGACCTGCGTAAGACGGACAATGGACACAGGTTCGAGGAGCGGACACAGTGCAGCGCTGGCGTGGCTTGGAGGACATCCCCGAGGGCTGGGGGCGCAGCGTCGTCACCATCGGGTCCTACGACGGGGTGCACCGCGGTCACCAGCTGATCATCAGGCATGCCGTGGACCGCGCCCGTGAGCTGGGCATCCCGGCCGTCGTCGTCACCTTCGACCCGCACCCCAGCGAGGTCGTCCGCCCCGGCAGCCACCCGCCGCTGCTCGCCCCGCACCACACCCGCGCGGAGCTGATGGCGGAGCTGGGCGTGGACGCGGTGCTGATCCTCCCCTTCACCACCGAGTTCTCGAAGCTGTCGGCCGCCGACTTCGTGGTGAAGGTCCTGGTCGACAAGTTGCACGCCAAGGCCGTCGTCGAGGGCCCCAACTTCCGCTTCGGCCACAAGGCCGCGGGCAACGTCGAGTTCCTCATCGAGCAGGGCAAGGTGTACGACTTCGAGGTCGAGGTCGTCGACCTGTACGTGCGCGGGGAGGCGGGCGGCGGCGAGCCGTTCTCCTCGACCCTGACCCGCCGCCTGGTCGCCGAGGGCGACATGGCGGGCGCCCGGGAGATCCTCGGCCGCCCGCACCGGGTGGAGGGCGTGGTCGTGCGCGGCGCCCAGCGCGGCCGCGAACTGGGCTTCCCCACCGCCAACGTGGAGACCCTCCCGCACACCGCGATCCCCGCCGACGGCGTCTACGCCGGCTACCTGCACGCGCAGGGCGAGGTGATGCCGGCCGCGATCTCCGTGGGCACCAACCCGCAGTTCGACGGCACCGAGCGCACGGTGGAGGCGTACGCCATCGACCGCGTGGGCCTCGATCTGTACGGCCTGCACGTCGCTGTCGACTTCCTGGCCTACGTCCGCGGCCAGGCCAAGTTCGACTCGCTCGACGCCCTGCTGGAGCAGATGGCCGAGGACGTCAAGCGCTGCCGGGAGCTGGTGGCGGCCGAGAACGCCTGATCGGGCGGGGAGCTCAGCGATACGCCGAAGGGCGGCCGGTGCCTCATGCACCGGCCGCCCTTCGGCGTTCCGGCTACTGCTGCGGCGGCTGCTCCTGCGGGGGCTGCGGCGGCTGAGGAGGCTGCTGCGGGTAGCCGTATCCCGGCTGCTGCGGGTAGGGCTGACTGCCGGGCTGGGGCTGTCCGTACAGCTCCTGCTGCGGGTACGGCTGCTGTTGCTGCGGGTAAGGCTGCGGGGGATACGGCTGCCCGGGCGGCGGCGCGTACGGCTGGGGCTGACCGGGTGTGTACGGCTGCGGGTGGCCGGGTGCGTAGTGCTGCTGCCCCGGCTGGGGCTGCCCGGGCTGCGGCTGTCCGGGCAGGGGCTGTCCGGGCATCGGCGGGGCGGCCACCGGCGGCGGGTTGCCGTCGTTGGTCCACAGGCCGTGCATCTGCTGGTGCCGGACGAAGTCCTCGGCGACCATCGCCGCGAGGTTGAAGTACGCCTCCCGCACCTTCGGCCGCATCATGTCGAGGTCGACCTCGGCACCGGCGGACAGGTGCTCGTCGAAGGGGACGACCACGACGCCACGGCAGCGCGTCTCGAAGTGCGCCACGATGTCCTCGACCTTGATCATCTTGCCGGTCTCGCGCACTCCCGAGATCACGGTGATGGACCGCGACACGAGGTCGGCGTAACCGTGTGCGGACAGCCAGTCCAGCGTCGTGCTCGCGCTGCTCGCCCCGTCCACCGACGGCGTCGAGATGATGATCAGCTGGTCGGCCAGGTCGAGCACCCCGCGCATGGCGCTGTACAGCAGACCGGTGCCGGAGTCGGTGAGGATGACCGGGTACTGCCGGCCCAGCACGTCGATCGCGCGCCGGTAGTCCTCGTCGTTGAACGTGGTCGAGACGGCCGGGTCGACGTCGTTGGCGATGATCTCCAGGCCGGACGGCGCCTGCGAGGTGAACCGCCGGATGTCCATGTAGGAGTTGAGGTACGGGATCGCCTGGACCAGGTCACGGATGGTGGCCCCGGTCTCGCGGCGCACGCGGCGCCCGAGCGTGCCGGCGTCCGGGTTGGCGTCGATGGCGAGGATCTTGTCCTGCCGCTCGGTGGCGAGCGTGGAGCCGAGCGCGGTGGTCGTGGTGGTCTTGCCGACCCCGCCCTTGAGGCTGATCACCGCTATCCGGTAGCAGGACAGCACCGGTGTGCGGATCAGCTCCAGCTTCCGCTGCCGCTCGGCCTCCTCCTTCTTCCCGCCGATCTTGAACCGGGAGGACGCGGCGGCGGGCCGGCCGCTCTTCGCCTTCTGTTTCTTGTTGTTGAGCAGCCGGTCGGAGGACAGCTCCACGGCGGCGGTGTAACCCAGCGGCGCGGCACCGGGGTTGGTCATCTGCCGCTGGTCGTGCTGGATGGGCTGCGGCCAGGCGGCACCGGCCCGGGGGTCGACGGGCGGCTGGGCCTGCGCGGCCTGCGGCTCGGCTGCCTGCGGGCCCTGCGGCGCCGGCTGCGGTGCCGGTACGGCGCGCGGGTCCTGAGGGGCGGCCTGCGGCGGCTGGGTCTGGCCCGGCTGACCCGGCTGTGGGAACCCGTAGCCGCCGGGCTGAACCGGGCCCTGCGGCTGTCCGGGCTGCGGGAAGCCGTAACCGCCCGGTGCCTGCGGCGGCGGGACGGGGGCGCCCGGCGGCGGGAAGCCGTAGCCGCCCTGCGCGTCGGGCGCGGGGGGCTGCGGGGCGTACGGCTGCGGCTGTCCGGGCTGCGGAGGCACGGGCTGGTGCCACGCGGCGGGCGCGGGCTGCGGGGCCTGCGGCTGGAACGGCTGCGGAGCCTGTGCGGGGGCGGGCTGGGGCTGGGACTGCGGCTGACCGGGCGCGGGGCCCGGCGCTGCCGCCGGCTGGACCGGCCACTGGGCGGCGGGTACGGGGGTCGCGGGCTGGTAGGACGGCGGCAGCGGCGGCACCACCGCCGGAGGCGTCGGCGGGGGAGCCCAGGCGGTGGGCACGATGTCCTCGGGGGCCGGGGGCGCGTCCTGCGGCGGGGCCGGAGGCGTGGGGACGGCGGGGGGCTCTGCAGAGGCTGCGGCGGCTACGGCGTCGTCGGTCTCGGCGCGGGTGTCGCCGTCGTGGTCGCCGTCGTGGTCGTCGTCGTGGTCGTCGTCGTTGTCGTCATGGGTGTCGACGGGGGACTCCGCGACGACCACCGCGTCCCGGGACCCGTCTTCGTCCGCGTCGTCCGCCGGGTCGGCTTCCCCCGCGGGAGCGTCCGTCTCGGCCGCACCGTCGGCATCCGCGTCCCCATCCGCTTCGGCTTGGGCCTCGGCGTCGGACCTGGTTTCGGCTTCGGCTTCGTCGGCAACGGCATCGGACTCGTCGCTGGGAGGCTCGTCCCCGGCCTCCTCGTCGGCGTCCTCGCTGTGCGCCTCGGAGGTCGCCAGGAGCGCGAAGGCCGCGGCCTTCGAATCGGCTTCCGCTGCCCCCTCTTCCTCCTTCTCCTCCGCTTCGGCGGCCGCGGGCACGGCCGCCTCGGCCGTCTCGCGCTTCAGCGCTGCGGGGGAGAACCGGATCGTCGAACCGCTCTCCAGGTCACCGTTGTCCTCCTCGGGCTCCGGCGCCGGTTCCGCGGCGGTGATCGGCTGCAGCTCGAAACCGACCGGCAACTGCGGTACGGCGGCGGGGCCGCCGATGGGCGGCGTGGCCGGGGCCGAGGCCGGGGTGAACGGTGCCTTGGGCGGCGCGGCCGGTGCCCCGGCGTCCGCGCTCGGCGCCGCCGCCGGCGGAGGCGTGAACGGCGCACCCGGCGTGGAGGCGGGCGGCGGGGTGAACGGAGCCCCCGGCGTTGACGCGGGCGCGGGAGTGAACGGCGCTCCGGGAGTTGACGCCGGCGGCGCGGTGAAGGGCGCACCCGGCGTCGAAGCGGGCGGCGGAGTGACCGGCACACCCGGCGCCGGGGCATTCGGCACCGAAGCCGCCGGCGGCGTGAAAGGTGCCCCGGGCGTCGCCGTGGGCGGCGGGGTGAACGGTGCGCCCGGAGTCGACGCGGGCGGCGGGGTGAACGGCGCTCCGGGAGCCGACGTCGGCGGTGGTGTGAACGGCGCGCCCGGAGCGGACGTCGGCGGCGCCGGCGGCGTGAAGGGCACCCCGGGTCCCGGCCTCCCGCCCCCCTGCTGGGCGTGCGGAGGAGGGGTCAGTCCGGGGATCGGCGCCCCCGGCGGGAACGGCGAGCGAGGCTGGGCCGCACGCCCCGTACTGGCACCCGGCCCCGTACTGGCACCCGGACCCGTACCGGCACCCGGACCCGTACCGGCACCCGCAGCCGGCCCGCTCCCCGCGTCGGACGTACCCGCGGAACCCGGTGCGCCCGGTCCGCCGGTCACCGGGCCGGAACCGTCGGCCGCGTTCTGCGTGTACCAGGCGGGCGGCGCGTAGTCGATCGTGAACTCGCCCGTCATCTCGTTGAGGGACTCCGCGTCGGGCTGGTCATCGCCGGGTGTGGCCCAGCCCCCGCGGATCCCGTCCCGATCGCTGCTCACAGTTCCTCCTGGTGTGGTCGAGCACCTCATGCCGTGCCTGCGCGACGACCATGTCGTGTCGTTCTCAGCATCCGTATTCGTGTGAGGTAGTCCGATCCACCGGCTCTCCCCCTCGGGACACCGGCGCCGCATTCAAGGTCCGGACGTCGTGCCCCCCTCCCAGCCTAATCACCGTGAGCCGCACCTCGGCAGGCCCGTCCGCCTCTCGTCAGAGGTCCGCCTGGTCACACCCTGCCCCGAAGTGGTGTGCGGGGCCTTCGTATTGCCGAACAATCGATGAACAAAACGGGCAAGAACCGCCACTTCGGGTACCAGTTGGCGACCGCCGTGCTGCCGGCCCGCGCCGTGAGACTCCGGTGGAGGCGGGGGACGGCGCGGACGAAGCGGGCGAACTGCCCCCGGGAAACAGGACATTGCGTACGGACGCCACGGAGAAGGGGGGCGAGGCGAGTGCGGTGAAGACGGGCGCCGGAACGCGAAGGGGCGGCACGCGTGCGTGCCGCCCCGTCATGCCCGGCCCGCCTACTGGGCGGCCAGACCGCCGTTGCGCTCGTTCGGCTCCAGGTCGAACTCCCCGTCCCGCGCGCCCAGCACGAACGCCCGCCACTCCGCCTCCGTGTACCGCAGCACGGTGCCGTGGTCGAGCGAGGACCGCATGGCCACCGCCCCCTCGGGCAGGTAGGCGATCTCGACCCGTTCCTCGTCTTGCTCGGTACCGGGCGCGCAGTGCCACTCGACGCCCGAGATGTCGAGCGCGTAGAGCTCGTCCCGTTCCCGCTCCTTGCGCGCCTTCATCTCCTCAGCCGTCTCGCTCATCCCGCAGCGACCCCTTCCCGTCGTGTCTGGGCTGTGACCGTCACACTACTGGCGGTCGCACCTGCCTCGTACTTTCTTCCGGATCCCCGGGACAGAGCCCCTCACCGGCACTGGTACCCTTGACGACGGCCGTTTGTGTACGCACCCCCGGAGTCCCCCGCGGACCCTGGAGGCAGCGCCCAGCGGATCCCCGCCTCCCGAGTAACGGAAGCTCCCCCGAGACAAAGACCGGGGGCACTCGGTGGCCATTTCAGACCATGAGGAGTTCGAGTGTCGCTCGACGCCGCAGTGAAGAAGCAGATCATCTCCGACTTCGGTACCAAGGAGGGTGACACCGGCTCCCCCGAGGTCCAGGTCGCTCTGCTGTCCCGTCGGATCTCCGACCTGACGGAGCACCTCAAGACCCACAAGCACGACCACCACTCCCGCCGTGGTCTGCTGATCCTGGTCGGTCAGCGCCGTCGTCTCCTGCAGTACCTGGCGAAGAAGGACATCCAGCGCTTCCGTGCGCTGGTCGACCGCCTGGGCATCCGCCGCGGTGCGGCGGGCGCCAAGTAAGACGCCGTGAAGGGAGCGGTTCCCGGAGAGACGCCCGGGGCCGCTCCCTTTGCCGTACGTGCGGAAACGTGCGGAGTGTCACTCACGCTTTGTAGTGTGGTAGCACAACGCAATACGCGCGACACAGCAGGACAACGAAGAAGGAGAAGCGCACCCAAGCCGCCGCCGGTCCTCGGTAGTGGCCCCCGGGGGGAAGCGAGCCCCGGGTGCTTCGATCGAAGACCGGCCCGCACAGCACGGCGCGCATCTCCGCAACCGTCCCCCTGCCACACGGGCAGACCGGGACAAAAGACGTAACGCAGACGAAAGTAACGGAGAAAACGCTAGTGGAGAACGAGACCCACTACGCCGAGGCCGTCATCGACAACGGCGCCTTCGGCACCCGCACCATCCGCTTCGAGACGGGCCGCCTGGCCAAGCAGGCCGCCGGCTCCGCCGTGGCGTACCTGGACGACGACACCATGGTGCTGTCGGCCACCACCGCCTCCAAGAACCCCAAGGACCAGCTCGACT
>NZ_JAEKKT010000262.1 GCF_019510245.1 Streptomyces sp.
GTCGGCCGCAGGAACCAGTAGCCGAACCGGTCCCACTGGTAGAACGGGTTGGTCACCAGGCCGTGGACGAACTGGGCCGCCAGAACCAGGACGACGGCGGTGGCGATCCAGCGGCCCGGTCGCCTCAGCGGCAGAACTCGCTGCGCCGAGAGGGGCTTTGACGGGGTGTCGGGCTGCGGCGGTGCCTCGGTGACGGACACTGCGGCACCTGGGGGTTCACTCATGAGGGGGCTCCGGCGGAGTCGGGTTTCCCCTGTGCACGGCGAACTCGGCGTACTACGACGGCAGTACGTGACGCTCGGGCACCGGGGGCTGGGCGGACGACGGCACACCGCGAACGCGGCGTTCGTCAGAAACGCGGGGGCTGGGAAGGAAGGTCAGCCCCGACAGCGGGCACGGCCCGGTGCGGTACACAGTGCGCTGCTCACGCGGAGCAGATCGACGCTCCGGTCGGCCACGAGCACGTTCGTGTACGGCTGTACGCAGCCCGGGGAGCGGCGCGTGGCCGTCCTGGAGACTGCGTACATGTCCGTCACCGTGCTCTTCCGGCCCCTGGGGCCACTCGCGCTTACCGAAACGTCATCCGGTCCGGTCGTCACCTGGGGCACCCCACCGCGGAGCGAGGGTTGCCGGTCAGCAAGCCAGGGCTTGTCGCTGACACTCATGACCGTTCTGGGCCGTAGTTAAGACAATTGCCCGAACGAATGTCAATCCTGGTCCATCAGGTGGAACCCTCAGGACGTGCGGGCGGCGTACGAGGCCCAGTCCAGGATCTGTACGGCGGCCCCGGCGGCCTCCAGACCCTGGCAGTGGGCGTGGTGCCGGCGGGCGATGCCGTCGAGGTCGAGGTGGGTACCGAAGGCCGGGTGGGCGGTCAGACGGCGGGCGTAGGCCCACAGCGTGGGGTGGTCGGCGATGCGCTGGACTGCGGCGGCGTCGAGGTGGTGGCGGTGCACGGTGTCGAGTTGCACCAGCGTGGCCCACAACTCGACATCAGCGGCGGTGACGTGATCCCGGATCAGGTACTCGCGGTCCACCAGCCATCGATCCAACGAGCCCAAGGAGTCCAGTAGTTGTTCCAGGGCGGCGACACGGCTCACGTCGTCACCGCCCGCCGACCCGGCCTGCTGCGCGGACTGCGCGATCCCCCTGCTCATCCGCTCCACGGCCTCGGTCTCCGACTCCGCTCCGCACGGGTAGAGCGCCGGACGTCCGCCGCCGAAGTGCCGGGCCAGGTCGCGGGTGATGTCGGTGGCGTGGGTGCTGACGATCCGTCCCGACCAGTCGTCGCTGAGCACGGGTGCGACGGCAGCGCCGGTGTACCGGTGCGCGCTGGCCTCGTACAGCGGGCGCAGCGCGGAATGCCCGCCGTCGGGACAGTCCGGGACCGGGTCCAGGAGGGTCACGGGACAGATGTCGTCGAGGCCGAGCAGGCTGTGCACGACGGCGATGCGCAGACCGTCCGCGCAGGCGGCGGCCAGGTGCAGCCGGTAGCGGCGCGGCACGGCGTAGTGGCCGCTGCGCGCGTCCTGTCCGATGCGGCCCCGGAAGGCGGGCGCGGGTCGGTCGGTCGTGTGGGCGGCCAGTGGTGTGACGGTCATGACTCTCCCCGGGAGCGGGCGCGGACGTGCGCGCGGCGGAAGCGACGTCGAGCAGGCGGGAATGGGGCGGCGGCAAGGCCGTGGGGGCAGGGCTCACCCGTGTGCGCCGGACGGGGTCGGCCGGAAAGGCACAGTCGGCGCGGGAAGGGCGGCGGCTCAGCCCCGGGGTCCGATCGCGCTGCAGACACGCAGTAGATCGATGTGGCGGCGGGAGGTCAGAAGAGGCGAACGGACCACTCGGACGGTGACCGGTTCAAGGCGCCTCATGTTTCCCTACCTGTTCACTAGGATTCCTTCAGTGAGTGTCGATCCGACCGGGAACCACGTCAAGGGGGCCGTCCCGCATCGCGGACGGCCCGATGGACGTTTCCGGTGAGTCAGCGGAGATGAGCGGTGTCGACGGTCGTGTATCCGGTGGCCGTGGCGGTCACCAGGATGTACCCGGGGTTGCCGTTGCGGTCGACGTAGCAGGTGAGGTATCGGGCGCCGACCACGGTCTGGCGCACGGGATGTTCGGCCACCGCCCGGCGACAGTCGGCCCCGGTGGGAAGCTCGGTGGAACTCCAGGGGGCCAGTTTGCCGTTGCTCGCGACCAGGTACCCGCCCGAGACGTAGATGGCGTCGGTGGTCGTGCCCGCCGGCACGGGCGGGGTGCGGGTGAAGTCGTAACCGGTCGGCGTTGCCCCGGTGTCCGTCATGCGGAACCCACGGACCAGCGTCGTCGAGACGGAGGGCTGCGGGCCGGACAGCGCGGCGTTGGTCGCGAGACCGCCTCCCCCGATGATCGTCACCGCCGCCACGCCGGCGATCACGGGATGGGCGGAGGCCATGCCGAGCACCGGTCCGATCACGGGGATCGAGAACCTCAGATGGGTGTTCTTCTGCGTGACCGTGGAGTGGTCGCCCGCGGTCACGGTCGCCGTGGGCGCGTAGTCCCGTGAACGGCGGTGCGTGGGCTTCTGCGGCGGCAGGTAGGTGTTGTGCTGTGTGTTGCCGTCGCCGGCCTGGACGCCGTTGGTCCGGCTGTTCCTCGTCATCGTGGTGCTTTCTGCGGCCCGTGGGTGTCGGTCGGGCACCTAACCGAACGTGTTGTGCTGGGTGTTGCCGTCGCCGACCTGCACGCCTCGGGCCTCCCGCAGATCGACCCGGTACCTCGCGCGGGGGCCCGCGTCCGGGTCGATCAGGGCCAACAGCCGCTGGGCGTGCTCCATCACCTCGGCGTCGACGGCACCGGCCATGACGAGATCGTGGGCGAGCCCTTCGGCCGACCCGCTCGGCCGGCGTTCCAGCAGCTCGATGCGCTCCAGGGCCCCGGGCCTGCCCGCGAGCCGCCGGACGAGGGCCTGCTTCAGCGCGGCGTAGCTGTCGGAGACCGCGGATGAGGCGGCACCGCTCAGACCGGCGCCCACCCCCGCGGTCAGGGCCTGCGCCACCAGTGTCCCCGGATCCATTCACGCACCTCCGCACGGCTTCCCCGGCGTCACACGGCGACGATCACCGGTGTGACAACACGAGGAAGCTATCGGCGGGTTGTCCGGGTCTTCGGGTCTTGACAGGAGTCGACGGATATCGCGTGTTCGGCGGCGGGACACCGCCGTTGTCCGGCCGTTCGATGCCAGGCGATGTCGATTCGGCGGCCGGGCGATGTGGTTCAGCGCAGGTCGGCGCCGGCCGGGCGGTCGTCGACGTCGTGGGTGCCGTCCGTGTCGTGGGTGTCGCCCGTGTCGTCGGCGTCGTCGATGTCGTCGGTGAGGAAGCCTCCCGACTGGTGCTGCCACAGCTTGGCGTAGGCGCCGTCCGAGGCGAGGAGTTCCTGGTGGGTGCCCTGCTCGACGATCCGGCCCCGGTCCAGGACGACGAGCCGGTCCATGCCGGCGACCGTGCTCAGCCGGTGCGCGACCACGAGCGCGGTGCGTCCCTCCATCAGCCGCCACAGGGCTTCCTGGACGAGGATCTCGCTCTCGGAGTCCAGCGCGCTGGTCG
>NZ_JAEKKT010000263.1 GCF_019510245.1 Streptomyces sp.
CCTGCCCGACGCCGACGCGATACTTCTTCCTGATCCACCGCATCAACCTGAAGTTGATGCGGTCGAGCAGCGGGTAGAGTGCTGAGCGATAGAAGCGCCCGTAGTAGGCCATCCATCCCCGAACCACCGGATTAATCATCCGGGCCAACTCGGTGGTCTCGATGCCGGTGCGCCGGTGCAGCATCCAACCCCGCACCGTATCGCCCATGCGTTTCAGGGCGGCTTTGCTGACGGCCGGAGCGAACGAGGTAAACCTCACCCCGTTCTTGTTCTTGGCGGGTCTGGGCCGGAAGGTGAACCCCAAGAACGTGAACTCGATGTCCGGGAAGTTCTCCCGGCGGTTGCTGTCCTTGCAGTACACGATCCTGGTCTTGTCCGGATGCAGTTCCAGACCGACCTCGGCCATCCTGGACCGCAACGCGGCCAGGACCTCCCGCGCCTGCGCGAGCGTACGGCAGTGGATCACCGCGTCGTCGGCATAGCGCTCGAACGGGCAGCCCGGGTACTCCCGGGCCATCCAGGCATCAAACGCGTAATGCAGGAACAGGTTCGCCAAGACGGGCGAGACCGCAGAACCCTGCGGCGTGCCCTGTGACCGTTCAGCTGTGGACCCGTCGGGCAGGCGCAGTCCCGCGGCCAGCCACCGCTTGACATACAGCACCACCCAACCGGCGTCGGTGTGCGCCTCGACGGCCTTCACGACCTTGTCCCACGGCACCGTGTCGAAGAACCGTCGGATGTCGAACTCCACCACCCAGTCGAATTCCCAACACCGCCGTCGACAGGACTCAACCGCGTCCAGCGCCGATCTGCCCGGCCGGTACCCGAAGGAGTCCGGGTGGAACACCGGCTCCACCCTCTCGCTCAGGTGCGCGGCCACCACCGTCTGCGCGACCCGATCGGCCACGGTCGGCACACCCAGAATTCTGGTGCCTCCCGCCTGCTTGGGGATCGCCACCGCCTTCACCTCCGGCGGGAAGTATGTCCCGGAGGCCATCCGGTTCCAGACCTTGTAGAGGTTGTTCTCCAGGTCCTTCTCGAACGCCTCGATCGACACCCCGTCCACTCCGGAAGCGCCCTTGTTACCCCGCACCTTCACCCAGGCCTCTCGCACCTCCTGCTCGGAGATACCGAACGGCTTGGCCGATGCTTTCAACCCATCCATCAAGCTCCTCCCGGGCTTCCCCGGTTGACACGACGAACAAGGTCACGAACGACCCGGCCCCTTCGCTCCGCCCCCATTACAGGAGCTTCACCGCTACTACAGGCCGGTCCGCCGGCGCGCCGCGCGACGGTACTCTGACACCCGGCCGGAGGCTGCCTCCGGGTCCCGCGGGCTCTCCCTATCACCCCGGCCGCTGAAGCCGAGGCAGTGTCGCAACGCGCCTTCTCCTGTTCCGCACGGACGCCGCAGACCGGGCTCACGCCGCCTCTACACCGGACACCACCTGGCCAGAAAGACGGAACACCCGCCAGGCTCATCCCGAGGTACAGAGCAGACCCCGGTTTCGATGTCGTCTCATCCATTTCGGCGCTTGATCAGCGGTTCGCTCTCGCTCGCCTTCCCGATCCCCACCTGACGCCTCACAGGACGCCTTTTCCCCGACCGCTCACCACGACGGTCTTCAGCCAACGCAGCGCGGGGCGGTTTGGAGCCTCCCACCGCCGGGCGACTCCGAGGGGCCACAAAACCCTCATCATCCGTGCAGCACCAATCGGAACCGATCTACTGCATGATCACTCCCTCTCGTTCAGGACACACACTCTGTCGGGGATCTTGCTCGGTGACGGTCTCCTGAATGAATCAATGCGCTGCTATGGTCCGGATCTTCATGGCATGACAGGTTGTCGGATCCCAGGGTGGTGCAGATGTCGGTTCGTCCTCGTTCGGGTGTCGAGGTTCCGGAGTTGACCGTGCGGGTGGCTCGGGCGGCCAACCCGAAGGGGACCCCCGCGATGTGGGTGCGGGATCGGCTTGAGGGCTTGTGGTCGGATGAGGACTTCGTCGGCTGGTACCCCCGCGACGGGCGGCCCGCCTGGTCTCCGGCGCAGCTGGCCACCGTGTGCGTGCTGCAGTTCCTGGACAACCTGTCCGACCGGCAAGCCGCCGAGGCTGTGCGCTGCCGGATCGACTACAAATACGCGCTGGGGCTGGAGCTGGAGGATCCCGGGTTCCATCACAGCATGCTGAGCGACTTTCGTGATCGTCTGGCCGAGGACGACCGGGCCGACCGGCTGCTCGACCTGATGCTGGCCCGGTTGAAGGAAGCCGGCCTGGTCAAGGCGCGCGGACGGCAGCGCACCGACTCCACCGGGTGCTGTCCGCAGGACGGGAGCTCACTCGGCTGGAGCTGGTGACCGAGGCGGTGCGGGCGCTGCTGGAGCACCTGGCCACGGCCGCGCCGCAGATCCTGGACGAGCTGGTGACGGCCGACTGGAGCCAACGCTACGGCCGGCAGGTACGGATGTGCAGCCAGCCCAGCCACCCGGTGGCGCGACTCACCCAGGTCGGCGCCGACGCCGACGTACTGCTGGAACGGGTCTACGCCCCGCTTCGGCGAGCAGGTGCCGCCGCAAGCCGACGTGCTGCGTCGGCTGCTGATCCAGCACTTCTGGACCGACGCGCGTGGCAAGTTCCGGCCCCGCGCCGAGCGCGACGGCCTGCCGCCGTCTCGGATCCGCATCCAATCGCCGTATGAGACCCAGGCCCGCTGGGTGCGCCGCGGCGACACCCGCTGGACCGGCTACCTCCTGCACGTCACCGAGACCTGCGACGAGGACCGGGTCAACGTCGTCACCGACGTGGCCACCTGGGTGTCGGAAGCCGACAGCCAGGCTCTGCCCGGCATCCACGGCCGGCTCAAGAAGCGCCGCCTTCTCCCGGGGCGAGCACCTGGTGGACGGGGGCTACGCCTCCGGCGCCGCTCTGGCGGACGCCGACCGGAACTACAAGATCGCGCTGGTGGGGCCGATCGGCGACAACAACTCCAAACAGGCCAAGGCCAAGGACGGGTTCGCCAAGGAGAACTTCATCATCGACTTCGACCGGCGCGAGGTCACCTGCCCGAACGGCAAGGTCAGCGGCAACTGGAACGAGATCCCGTCGATGGCCCCCTACACCGTGGTCCGATTCGGCAAGCGCCAGTGCGGCCCCTGCCCGGAGAAGGCCAAATGCACCAGCGGCGAGGCCCGGACCATCAACTTCCTGCCCCGGCGGATCCACGAGCTCCAAGAACGCAACCGCGACGACCAGCACGACTCCGCCTGGCGCAGGCTCTACGCCAGTCGCTCCGGCGCCGAGGGCACCATCGCCGAGTTCGCCGTCGGACACCGAGCCCGCCACTGCCGCTACCGCGGCCAGGCCAAGACGCACGTCCAGCACGTCCTGACCGCGATCGCGGTCAACATCGAACGGCTCAGCCAGCAAGAACCCGCCGACTCCGACTACCGGCCCCGGACGCCCACAGCCTTCCAGCAGTACCTCGACGCACACGACCTACCCCGCCCGATCTGGTGGCGCCAAGGAAAATGACCTTGCGGCTCAAGATTCCCGACAGAGTC
>NZ_JAEKKT010000264.1 GCF_019510245.1 Streptomyces sp.
GGAAGACACCCCCGCCCAGGTGATGAACCCCCTTGGCGAGACCCTGAAGCAAACACGGCCCGCGGTTGCGCTTCTGGGCGATGAGACCGCCCACATGGGCTTGGCCCGTAGCGCCCACTACCGCTGGTTCACCGACCCGGCCTCCCGGCTCGTACATCCCGAGAGCGACCACGCCGCACAGAGCCGTCTGATGGCAGCGGACCTCCATGGTGCCTACACGCACGACGGCGAACAGTCCCGTGCCGCGAGGCTCGTCGACACACTCAATCAGGAGAGCCCCGAATTCGCCGCACTGTGGCACAAGCACCTCGTCCTGGGGTCCCACTGTGCCCCCAAACGGTTTCTGCACTCACAGGTCGGGGCGCTCGAGCTGCACTGCCAGACGCTCGTGGACCCAGAGCAGTCGCAGCGGCTCGTCGTCTATACAGCGGTACCGGGCACGGAGAGCCACACCAACCTGCAGCTCCTGTCTCTGCTGCCCATCGCGGAGGGAACGGCGAGTTCCATCGATGCGGCCCGCCCCTGTTGACCAGGACTACCTGCACCTTTGCAGCACAGACGGGGCAGCTCGCCCCCATGCGGCAAGGCTCACCGAGCAGTCCGCACATCGCTCCGGCACAGGCGTTGCGCCGAGAACGAGGATCAGGAAGGCGACCGGCACGGCCCTGGGACGCAGGCGCCGCTGTCACAGATGCGGCGACGGTGCTGTCTATACGGATAGCGTCTGTGTCCTCGCCGATGGGAAGCACAGGTGACTGTGTGGCCGACCGGCTCGAGAAGCACCTCCGGTCGAGGTAGCTCTCTTCGTCGACACTCTCTCCTGCGAAATATGTGGGTTGAAGCGTGGCAGGCATTCAGGCCGTCACGGCTGCTCGTCGGCATTTCGGCAGCATGCCCAGCACAGGATCCCAGTGGCCAGGGAAATGCCAAGACAGGCAGGCGATGAAGCGTGATCAGCAAGCACAACAACGTCCAGGTCTTCCGGATCACTGCGGCGCGGCAGGGACTCCACGAGGACGTCCGTGGCCGGCAGCGACGCTACGTCATTGCCATGTCGGTGCGAACGGTGTCGGTGATCCTGGCTGCCACCCTCTGGAACGTCGAACGGCCTGTTGCGCTTGTCGCGCTGGTCCTCGGTATCGGCCTGCCCTACATCGCCGTCATCATCGCCAACGGGGGCCGCGAGAAAGCCCCGGCACCCCCGGCGTCGCTCGTCCCCGCACCGTCCCCTTTCGTGATTGCTCCGCTGCGGCACGCGGGTTCCGCGGCGGTCCCCGAGGACGTGGCCACCGGGTCGGGCACGACCTTGCGACCCGAACCGCATGATGCGAACTGAGCTGCAGCCGCCGCGGCCCTCATGCCGTCCACCTCGGTATGCGGAAGTTTTCCTTCGTACGCTCCCGATGGGAGACGAGTTCGGGGGAGCGATGGGTGATCAGCACCGTGGGTCAGCCGGGCGCTGCGGTAGCTCCGTTGATGAGATGATCGGCTGCCGCGTCGGTACGGGTGACGTCATGGGTCACGAGGCGGTCCTGGCACAATCCACGCAGACCGGAAACAAGCAGCGTGGCTGCGGCTCGTGCCTGCTCCGGTGGGTGGCCCAGCCGGACGTACGCGGCGGCGATGGGCGCGATCATGACCTCAACGGTGTCGGCGGCCAGCTCGCCGTACTGCTGCGGGTCCGTGACGGCCAGACTCAACAGCTGCAAGAGCATGCGAATCGGTCCGGACTGCTCCCCGACAGTCATCGCCTCCCACAACGTGCGGGCGGCCCGACGCAGGCCGGCGGTGTCGTGGACGTCGTCGAACATCGCACGGGCATCAGGTCTGTTGGCCATCAGTGCTTGCGCCAGCAGATTCTCGCGACTGCCGAAGTAGTACAGAAGCATGCGTTTGGTGGTGCCGATGGACTCGGCGAGCGGGCTCAGCGACATCTGCGCGAGTCCGTGATCTTGAAGGTGCGTCACCACCTCCCGCAGCAACTCGGCGCGCTTTTCGACATTGACTGGTCGAGGCATGCCCTGGACTGTACCGGTCGGTACGCATAGTGACCCGGAGCACCCGACCCGAGCGCCGGGCCCCAGCCATGTCCACCCGCTGACAGCCACGGTCCCTCCACGGGCGACCCAGCTCAGCCGAACCGACTGAAACTGAGGAGGCTGAGCAGCCGTGCCGGAGCCGACCATTGCCTCGATGACGGCGACTGGTTCGGTTGCTGTTGTCGCGGCTGCTGGAGACGTAGACAGGTTGCCATCTACCGAGGGTCTCGGCGGGCGGGCCAGCGGCATCTGTGAGCCGAGCCGACCTGCTGAAGGTGGCGAACACTCTGCGCCAGTGTTTCGGCTCTCGGCGCCGGTGGGTCTAGGCACGTTTTGACTGTACCGATCGGTACGCGTAAGCTCCGCGAAGCATAGATGTTCCGATCGGTACAGTAATGAATGTGTGCAATGACGGCAGTCAGGCGCGAGGAACGGAGAAGGCGTCATGGGAGCTGGCTCCACCACCGGGGACCGTAAAGCAGGGTGCTCGAATGCATGAACCCCCGCTCAGTTTGCGAAGGCCCTGCAACAAGCCCGGACCAACGTTGTCCGTCCTCGCCACTATGGCGAAGCCCAGTCACGTAACGCCGGTACACATACATGCAGGGAACCGCACGGGACTGGTCAGCCGCCAGGAGCAGCGAGGCCAGAGCAGCACCCCACGTCCGTTCGGCAATGAGTCCTGCGAACACGGCATTCATCGACGTGTTCCGGGTGGGAATCTGTGAGACACCGGATGAAGCTCTCCCAGCAGGCTCACGTGGCCAGGACTTTGGCCGAAGCCTTGTGGTTCCCCACAACCCTCTTCCTTGGCCTGCTCTTCTGCTTGGCCCCAGCTCTGCACGCGCCTCAGCCCCACAACGCGAAAGTCGTAGTTGCTCACAGCGCACCCCACTCCGCGGGCGAGGCACTTCTGCAGCGACAGCACCCCGGCGGATTCGTCATCACTGCCGTGGCCGGCCGCGAAGAAGCCCGCCGAGCGGTACTCGACCGCGATGCCGTGGCGGGCTATGTCCCCGGACGCACACACGGTGTCCTCTACGTGGCCAAGGCCAACGGAGTGTCACTCGAACAGGCTCTCATCAAGGACTTCAGCACAGTTGCTGCGCATGACCGCGTCAAGCTGCAAGTCGAGGACGTAGCGCCCACTGTTGCAGAAGACCAGATGGGCACCACCCTGGTCTACTTCGGAGTTGCCTGGAGCATTCCTGGCTACATACTCGCGACTACCCTTCTGCGAGCGGTGACCTTCAACCGGCGCCGGAAACTGCTGACAATAACGGGCCTTTCCGCCGTCCTCAGCTCCGTGGGCTTCCTGGCCGGAGTGGGACTGGGCTATCTTCCCGACGACCCCTCGACCATGGTGGTCGCCTTCTTGCTCACCACAGCGGTAGCCACATTCTCCTCCGGCGTTGCGCCCTTCACCAAGCAGTTCTTCCCCGCGGTGGGCATGGGCCTGTTCATCGTGCTCAGCGTTCCCAGCAGTGGTGTGGCACCCGTCGCGATGCTACC
>NZ_JAEKKT010000172.1 GCF_019510245.1 Streptomyces sp.
CGGTGCGTACGGGGGAGAACGCACCGGGGCGGGGGGCCGTGGGGGACGGGGGTGGCCCTCACGTGGTCCCCACTATGGGGACCACGGTTGTGTGGGAGCTGTGGTTCAGCTGGGCGCCGCCCCATACTTTCGGCGGCCGCCCCGCGGGCTGCGTCAGGTGCCCTACTTCAGGTGCAGCTGCTGGCCCGGGTAGATGAAGTCGGCGTCGTCGACGATGTCCTTGTTCAGCTTGAACAGCGCCTGCCAGCCGCCCTTGACCTTGTGCTTCTCGGCGATCGAGCTGAGGGTGTCACCCTTGACGACCTTGTACTCGCCGTCGCCCTTCTTGACCTTCTTGCCGGTCGGGGTGGTGACGGTCTTCTTGGCGGCCGGGCGCTCGGCGGAGCGGGAGGCGGCCTGGGTGTCGGTCGAGCGGGCGCCGGCGCTGCTGCTCGACGAGCTGGAGCTGCTGGAGCCGCCGCCGCTGTAGGTGGCGCCGGACAGACCCGTGCCGCAGACCGGCCAGGCGCCCTTGCCCTGGGCGGCGAGGACCTTCTCGGCGATCTGGATCTGCTGCGCCTTGGTGGCCTGGTTGGCCTGCGCGGCGTACTGCGTGCCGCCGTACGCGGCCCAGGTGGAGGCGGAGAACTGCAGACCGCCGTAGTAGCCGTTGCCGGTGTTGATGGCCCAGTTGCCGCCGGACTCGCACTGGGCGACGGCGTCCCACTCGGAAGCGGTGGCGGCGGAGGCGCTGCCGGCCGCCATCAGCGGGGCGGCGACGGCGACGCCGGTGACACCGGCGACCGCGATGGCGCGGACGGCCTTGGACGGACGACGGTGCTTGCCCTTGCCGGAGAACAGCATGGATCGATCCCCTCACCGACGCCTGCGAGGTGAGCTGTCGGGTTCGGGCCGGTTGAGTTGCCCGGCCGCACACCGTGTGTCGGTGCGCGGCTTCACCCCGAGCCGGATCGGCGGCATCAACCACCGGGCCCGGCACTTACCTTGGGTCCCCCGCTCCTGCCTACGGCGCATGACGCGACGACTGTTCCCGGGCAGCCGCTGGCAGGACTCGGCGTTGCGACGGCCGGGGCTCGTGGTGACGAGCGGCCTCGACCGTAAACAGACGATCAGGCGAATTTCAAAGATGATCAGGGCTTCTGAGACTCATCCCACACTTTCACCAAAACGGACATTCAACTCGAAGCGGGGCGTCAACTCCCGCTACTTTTCGTCCGATTCGCTGCCGAGTTTCAGGGTCTGACCGGGGGCGATGGCGTTCGGGTCGGTGCCGATGTCCGCCTTGTTCGCGGCATAGAGCGCGCGCCATCCGCCGTCGAGGCCAAGGGAGTCGGCGATGGAGGCGAGGGTGTCGCCGTCGCGGACCGTGTAGGTGCCGCCGTCACGGGAGGCGTGCCGACCGGAGGAGGCGGCACTTTGACCGTTTGTCACACTTTCGTCCGCAGAACCACCACGATGCTTGCCGCCGCTGCCGACGGCTCCCGTGTCGACCAGGCTCCAAGAGCCTCCGGTCTGCCAGGAATTGTCCGAGCCGTCGGATTCAGGGACGACGGGACTCTCGCTCGCCTTCGAAGCGCCGGAGCCGGTGCCGGAATCGGATGATCCCGACTTGTCGGCCTTGCCGGACTTGCCGGAGGTGTCCGCCTTGGAGTCGCCGCCGGCACTCGTGCTCGGGGAGGGGGTGGCCGAGTCGCTCCCGGAATCCGCGGCGCCCGAGGAGGAATCGGAACCAGAAGAAGAGGACGAGGACGACGAGTTCGACAACCCGGAGGAGGAGTCCGCCGAGTCGGAGGAACCGGACGAACCACCCGAGTCGCCGAGTCCCGTGTCGACGTTCACCGAGGCGTCGTCGGAGGAGAGGCCGGCGAGCAGGGCACAGGTCCGCCAGGGCTTGGTGCCCTGGTCGGCGAGTATCTTCTCGGCGACGGCGATCTGCTGCGAACGGCTCGCCTGGTCCGGCGTACCGGCGTACTCCAGGCCGCCGTACTTGCTCCAGTCGTCCAGGGACATCTGGAGGCCGCCGTAGTAGCCGGTGCCGTTGTCGGCACTCCAGGAGCCGCCGCTCTCGCACTCGGCCACCTGGTCCCAGGTGGAGCCGTCGGCCGCGCTGGCGTTCACCGCACCCAAGAGCGGGATGGCGATGGCGGAGCCGGTCACCCCGGCCGCGACGAGGAGTGCCGGAGCCTGGCGGGGGCGACGGTGACGACCGTTCCCGGAGAGCATGCGGAAACCTTTCGAGCGACAGCGATGACCGGCACGGCGGTTCCCGCAGGGGCGCCGCGCTGATGGGTGAACGTATCCGCAGACGATCACTTGTCACAAGTTAATGCCGCGTAGATCACGTGAAGATCACAGACTTGAACGCCGGTCACCTTTTGCCCGTACGGACCGGTACGGGCCTCGGCGAGGGCCCGGCGGGGGCTTCAGCGGCCGGCCGGCGCGAACTCCACGGGCAGGGTGCGCAGTCCGCGCATGATGAGCCCGCCGCGCCACCGCAACTCGCTCTCGTCCACCGCGAGTCGCAGGTCGGGGAGGCGGGTGAGGAGGCCGGCGAGCGCGGTCTGCCCCTCCAGGCGGGCGAGGGGGGCGCCCAGGCAGTAGTGGATGCCGTGGCCGTAGCCCAGGTGCTGGTTGTCCCGCCGGGCGAGGTCGAGGGTGTCCGGGTCGGCGAACCGCTCCGGGTCCCGGTCGGCCGCCGCCAGGACGACCAGGACCGGATCGCCGGGCGCGATCCGCTGCCCGCCGATGACGACGGGCTCGGTGGCGAACCGCCAGGTGGCCAGCTCCACCGGCCCGTCGTAGCGCAGCAGTTCCTCGACACCGGTCTCCAGCAGTCCGCGCTCACCGGCGGCCAGAGACTCCTGCAGACGCGCCCGCTGCCCGGGGTGGGTGAGCAGCGCGTACGTCCCGTTACCGATCAAGTTGACGGTGGTCTCGAAACCCGCGAACAGCAGGATGAAGGCCATGGCCGCGGCCTCGTTCTCGGTGAGGTGCTCACCGTGGTCCGAGGCCCGGATGAGCCCGGAGATGAGGTCCTCGCCGGGACCGGCCTCGGCGGGCAGCGCCTCCCGCTTCCGGTGGATGAGCTCGGCCAGGTACCCACGCATCTTTTTCACGGACCGCGCTACCCCGCCCCGCGGCCCTCCCCCGTGCCGGATCATCATCCCCGCCCAGTCCCGGAAGTCGTCCTGGTCCTCGGGCGGCACGCCGAGCAGGTCGCAGATGGCGTAGATGGGGAGCGGGAAGGCGAACTCGTGGATGAGGTCGCCCTCGCCCCGCTCCGCGAACCCGTCGATGAGCCGGTCGGTCAGCTCCCGCACCCGTGGCGCGAACTCGGCCACCCGGCGCGGGGTGAACGCCTTGCTCACCAGTCGCCGCAGCCGGGTGTGGTCCGGCGGGTCGATGTTCAGCAGGTGCGTCATCAACTCGGCCTTGCGCTCACCGGGGATGCCGGTCTTCCCCTTGGCGTGCGCGGGCTCGTCGTGATGCGCCGGGTTCTTGGAGAGACGGGGGTCGGCAAGGGCCTGCTTGGCATCGGCGTACCGCGTGACCAGCCAGGCCTCCACCCCGCTGGGCAGCCGGGTCCGCCGCACGGGCTCGTGCTCCCGCAGCCAGGCGTAGGCCGGGTAGGGGTCGGCGGCGAACTCCCAGGTGAAGAGGTCGGGGGCGGCGGTCACCTCTCCACTCCCTCCGCCGCCCGCACCGCGTCCCGGTAGGCCCGGGCCGCCGCTCTCAGGGCTGCCTCCGGGTCGACGCCTTCGGTCTCGGCGCGGGCCGCCAGGGCGAGCAGTTCGTAGCCGATGCCCGGCGCCTGCGGCAGCGGCACCTCGAGGCCGGCCGTCCGTACCCGGGAGGCCAGCTTCGCCGCCAGTGCGAGGCCCGGCTGGGCGAGGGGTATCCCGTCCGTCACGGACGCGCGCCGCTTCTCCACCGCCTTCGTCCGCAGCCAGTGCTCCTTGACCTCCTCCGGGGTGGACGCGGTCTCGTCGCCGAAGACGTGCGGGTGGCGGTGGATGAGCTTGGCGACGATGCCGCCCGCGACGTCGTCGATGGAGAAGGGGGCGTCCGGGTCCTCCTCCGCGATCCGCGCGTGGAAGACGACCTGGAGGAGCACGTCGCCCAGTTCCTCGCGCAGTTCGTCGCGGTCGCCCTCCTCGATCGCCTCGACGAGTTCGTACGCCTCCTCGATGCCGTACTTGGCGAGACCCTGGTGGGTCTGCCGGGAGGACCAGGGGCACTCCGCGCGGATCCGGTCCATGACCTGGACGAGGTCGAGGAGGCGGGCGCCCGGCAGGTCGTAGGAGGCGGGGAGCAGCTCCAGCTCGGGCATCGGGACGCGGCCGGAGCCGGCCAGCCGGGCCAGGCCGTCGGTGAGGGCGGGCTCGCCCTCGCCCGTCGCCACGACCACCACGGTCCGGCCGCCGGCGCAGGCGTCGACCAGTTCCTCGGCGGTGGGGGCGGCCTCGTCCACGGCGGTCCCGGCCTCGCGCAGATACGGCAGCTGCGGATGCGCGCCGTCCGCGCACAGCACGCGGTCCGCCGCGCGCAGTGCCTGCCAGGCGGGCCAGGACAGCAGGCCGGGGGCGACCCGGTGGCTGGTGGTGAGCAGGACGACCCGGCCGGTGCCGGCGGCCGCGGGCGTGGCAGAGGGGTCCGGGGTGGTGGGTTCGGGCCTGGTGGTGTTCACGCTCCGAACGTAACGCACCGCCGCCGCCCACCTCGCGGTTCGTCCACAGGGTGGGGGCGGTCAAGTGATCGTATGACCGCAGCGGAGGCGACCGCCCCGGCGGCCTGTCCTACGCCGACACCTGCGTCCCGGCCGAGGTGACCTCCCGTACCCACGGCGTCCTGGCGTCCACCCGGCTGCTCTTCTGGACGTCCCAGGCGCCGTAGCGCGGGTTGAGTTCGACGTGGAGCTCCTTGGAGGCGCTGGCCAGGGCCTTCCAGAAGGCGGGCTGCGAGGTGTCGGTGCCGAGCACGTCGGCGAGCTTCTTGGCCTCCACCTGGAAGCGGAGGTTGTCGTCCAGCCGGCTGGGGGCGATGCCGTACTTCTGCAGCCAGGCCGTCTGCAGGGCCGCGGAACCGCCGGCCTGCTGTTCGAGGCCGGAGCGCATCTGCTCGACGTCGGCGCGGGTGACGCTGACGCCCGCGGTCCGGGCGGCCCGGTGCAGCACCTGGTCGAGGACCATGTTGTACAGGGTGTCCCGGGTGAGGCTGCTGGTGGAGGCGAGGACCTGCTGGTACTGCGTCTGGTCCGGCACCGCGGCGCGCTGCGCCCGGCGCACCTCGTTCACGCGGTTCTCCAGCTGCGAGACGGTGATCCGCTGGCCGCCCACGACGGCCGCCGCGCCCGGGTGCGCGTCGCTTCCGCAGGCGGTCAGGAAGGGGGCCGCGGCAATCACGGCGGTGAGGAGGAGCGCGGTGCGACGGCGGCGGTGCAAGGGTGCCTCCCGAGGAGATTGTGCGACGGTGCACAAAGTCTTGCGGTGATCGGTGGTAGGCAGTGGGCAGGCTCTGGCCAACCCATTCGACCAACGATTCACACGCGCGTCCGGCACCGCCGCGCCACCCTCCGCAAGGGTTTGCGGACCGGGTTCCGGTCCGGCCCGGCCTCAGCCGGTGATCGCCACCGGGCCGTCCCACGCGTCACGGTCCACGGTGATCGTGTAACCCCCGTGCGTCTCCTTGCTGTTCACCATGTACTGGTGGCCCCGGCTGTGCCCGGTGAACTGGGTCGAGCCGAACGGCCAGTCGGTGGTCGTGGTGTTCTGCTTGTCCCACAGCGCGTACCAGAGGTTGCCCGGCAGGTCCGTCTTGTCGGTGGCGTTCGCGATCGCCTTGGCGCTGGAGCTGGTGAAGCCGTAGAGGCCGGCGCGGTACGTCTTCGCGCGCAGTTCCTTGTCGAAGGCGCGGACGTACGTCAGCACGGCGTTGTTGCACGACGTGTTCGTCGTGTCGTACGCCTCCATGTCGAGGTAGATCGGGCTGCCGGCCTTCATGCCGAGCGCGGCGGCCTTGGACACGGCGTCGTCCGCCTCGGACTTGCCGACGGAGGCGGCGGTGGAGGCGCTGATCTTCACCGAGCCGCCGGATCCGCAGGACGGCTGGGCGCCGACGTAGAGCGGGATGAGCTTCCAGCCCGTCGCGGAGACCGACTTGACCCAGGAGGCGGTGAGGTTGGGCTGGGCGCAGCCTCGGTTCTTGCCGCCGATGTAGACGGCGGCGGCACCGTAGAAGCCGGTGTTCCAGGCCTTCATCACGGTGGCGGAGGGCGCGGCGCAGGTGTCGAACGCGCGGCCGGTGAACGTCTTCTGGGCGGGCCAGGTGGTGGCCGCCATGGAGGTCTGGGCGGCGATCCCGGCCCCCGCGACGACCGCGGCGCCCGCGACGCCCCAGGTGATGTATCTGCGCTTCTTCGACTGCCGATGGCTGGACATGCCGGAACCCCACCCCTGTGTCTTGCTGTGCGGCAAGCTGTGCGAAAAGTAGATGCAGTATGCACTGCGCGGGAACTAGCCGCGCATCTGGCCCAGCCAGTGCAGCGTCCGCCGCACTTCGCCCGCCAGGGGATGGCCGGGCCCGTGCAGCCGTTCCACGTCGAACAGCAGCCGGGTGAGCGTGTCGTGGGCGGCCGGCCGGTCGCCGAGGGCGAGCAGCAGATGGCCGATCCGGCGACGTACCTCGTGCGCGAGCTGCGGGTCGCCGGCCACGTACTGGTTCTCGTAGTACGGCAGCAGCGCGCGGTACTCCGCGAGCGCGGCCGCGGGTTCGCCGAGCTGTTCCAGGCACTGGGCGGTCTCGTAGCGGAAGCGCAGGACCTGCGGGTCGGCCTGGCCGGCCTCGGCGGCGCGTTCGTCGGCGAGGCGGCGTAGTTCGGGCAGCGCGCGCCGGTACTGCCCGTCGTCCATCAGCGTGGCCGCGTACTGCTTGCGGAGGGTGCGTACGACCGCGGAGCGTTCGCCGTGCTGGTCGGCGGCGACGGGCAGGATCGCGCCCAGGATGTCGACGGCCTGGGTGATGCGCCCCTCCCCGAGCAGTCGCTTGACCTCGTCGACGGCGGCGGCGACATCCGGTCTGTCCGGTACGGCGGCCACGGGGGCTGCGGGCTGGGGTGCGGGCGTGCGCGCCCGGTCCGGCCAGGGGGCGTGCGGGCGCAGGAAGGGGCGCGTGGGGTCCAGGGGCGCCCCGGATGGGGTGCCGCGCGCGGGCAGGAGCGCTGCCAGGTCCTCGTAGACCTCCTGCGCGGACGCGGGGCGGTGCTGCGGGTCCTTGGCGAGCAGGCGCAGCACGAGGCTCTCCAGCGCCTCCGGGACCTCGGGGCGGGTCCGGCGTACCGGCACCGGCGGTTCGTACAGGTGCCGGTGGAGCACGCCGAGTGCCGTGGAGCCAGCGAACGGTACCTCTCCGCTGAGCAGTTCGTGCAGCAGCACGCCGAGCGCGTACAGGTCGGTGTAGGGGCCCACTGCGCCGCCCATCGCCTGCTCGGGCGCCATGTAGGCGGGCGAGCCGATCGGGGAGCCGGTGTGGGTGAGGCGGGTGGTGTCCGTGTCCATGACGGAGGCGACGCCGAGGTCGAGGACGGTGACCGTGCCGTCCTGCTTCACCATCACGTTGCGCGGCTTGAGGTCGCGGTGGACGATCGGCACCGCGTGCACGGCGCTCAGCACGGCGCACAGCTGCGCGGCCACCGCCACCGCCCACTGCCACGGGTAGGGGTCGTGCTCCGCCAGGTGGTCGGAGAGGTCGGCGCCGTCCACGTACTGCATGACGAGGAAGAGTTCCTCGCCCTCGCTGCCCGCGTCGTGCACGGTGACCAGGCCGGGGTGGTCGACCTGCGCGGTGACCCGGCACTCCCGCAGGAACCGGCGGCGCAGTTCCTCCGCCTCCGCGCCCGCCACCTTGTCGGGGCGCAGCAGCTTCACGGCGACGCGCCGGTCGAGCCGCTGGTCGTACGCCGTCCAGACCTGGCCCATGCCGCCCTGCCCGATGAGCGTGGACAGCTCGTAGCGGCCGGCGACGACCCGTCCCGTCGCCACGGTCACCGTCCGCCCTCGTGGTCGCCCTCGCGGTGCCCGTCGTGCTTGCGCAGATAGTCACTGAGTTCGTCGAGTTCGGCGCGCACCTGGTCGATCCGGGCGGGCGCCGGGCGCTGCGGCGGCGCGGGTACCGGCGACTGCGAGAGCGGCGGCCGGGGCACCGGGGGAACGGAGTGCGCGGGTGGGACCGGGGTGTGCGGGGGCAGGGTCCCCGTGGTGTACGGCGAGACGGGGGGCGCGTAGGCGTAGGTCTGCGCCCTGTACGCCTCGCGCTGCCGCTGGAAGTGGCGTACGTCGGCCACCAGGTAGTAGACGACGGCGCCCAGGAGCGTGCCGAACAGGAGCGTGATCCCCAGGTAGCCACCGGGGGTGTGCACGTCGTCGCCGGGTTCGCTGCCCAGCAGCACGATGCTGAGGACGTCGGCCGCGACGGCCGCCACCATCACGCCGATGTCGACCGGTCTGCGGGTGACGACGGCCAGCCGCAGCAGCATCGCCCACGCCAGGAAGCCGGCGCTGAACACCCCGAGCGCCACGAACACCACACGCAGCAGGACCAGTACCGCGTCGTGCGGCGGCCGCTGCACCGGCTGCGCATGGCCCTGGCCTTGCATGATCGCTCCTGTGTGCGTGTAAAGGGCGTACGTGAAAAGGGCGTACGTGCCCGTCCGGTGCCAGTCCGCCCGCGGACGGCACCGGTCGTGCGATGGTGGGGTCGAGCATATGGCCCGGCGCGGACAACCGGTTCGGGTTGTACCGAACCGTTGTCGGACCGACTGCCCGCGGACCCCGGAGGGTGATCAGCCGGGCGCGACGGTCCCGTCGGTGAGGCCGTCGTACATCCCGCGCACGAGGTGTTCCCCGAGCCGGCTCGCGTGGCGCAGCGCCCGTTCGAACTCGTCGAGCGCGCGGAAACGGGCGCCGTAGCGCCGCTGTTCCGCCAGGGGGAGCCGGGGCAGCTGCAGCCGGCGCACGTCCAGCCGGGTCGCCGTGGAGGCGTAGCTGCTGGCCTGCCGGTTGTTGGCGGTGCCGCGCAGGAAGCCGGCGAGGAACCACGGGTCGAGGGCGGCGTGGTCGGGGCGCAGCAGCACCAGGTTGCGTCCCAGAACCGCGCCCGCCGTCGCGTCGTCGATCACCCGTGTCACCGAGCCCCCGCCGAGGACCGGTACGACGACGTCGCCCGGCTCGGTCAGCACGGCCTCCTCGTCGCTCTCCGGCAGGGTGCCCGAGGGAGCCGTCGCGGCGAGGACGTCGTGGTCGGTGAGCACGGGCACGCGCGCGTGCCCGCCGTTCCCGCCGGTGCGCAGGACCAGCGCGCCCGCGCGCGCGAGTTCGCCGACGGTGGTGAGCGGCCAGCGGGCGGGCGGCGCCTGGTCGGCCGGCGGCGGGGTGAGGTCGACGGTCAGGCGCAGGGTCTCGCCGAGCCGTTCGCGGACCGCCGTGAGCTCTTCGGCGCCGTCGGCCGCGGCCGGCGGGGGCAGATGGCGGGCGGGGGCGAGGTCCACATCGTCGTCGAGGAGTTCGATGACCGGCACCGCACGGGCCTGCCCCGGCCGTTCCACCGGCCCCCCGTCGCGTGCGAAGGCACGCCAGGCGTCCAGGACGGCGTCCCGTACCGCCGCCCAGTCGGGGCCGCCCCGCCCCTCCCCGGCGAACCTCCCGGTGTCCACGAGCAGCACCTCGGGCGTGGCCGGTGTCCGGTCCGGCCGGCGCAGTACCCACAGGTGCAGCGGGATGCTGTACGGCGGCGCCGCCCCGGCCGGCAGCGCGACGAGCGCCCGCAGCGCTCCCCTGCGCAGCAGGTCGGCGCGGATCCGGCGTCCGGAACGGCGGGACGCGACGGCCGGCGGCATCAGCAGGACCGCGGTGCCGCCGTCGGCGAGCCGGGCCAGGGCGTGCTGCACCCAGGCCAGTTCCGACTCGGTGCGTGCGGGGAAGCCGTACTCCCAGCGCGCGTCGTAGGCCAGTTCGTCGTGGCCCCAGTTGCGCTCGTTGAACGGCGGGTGGCACAGCACCGCGTCGGCGCGCAGCTCCGGGTAGGCGTCGGCGCGCAGGGTGTCGCCGACGGCGCCGTGCACCGCGGCCCGGGAGTGCAGCGCGAGCCGCAGCGCGGTGAGCGCGGCGAGGTCGGGGGCGCTGTCCTCGGCGTAGAGCTCCTGGTCGGGGCGGACGTCGACGGCCCGCAGCAGGGCGCCGGTTCCGCAGGCCGGGTCCAGCACGGTGCGGGCGGGGCCGGCCAGGTCGGCCATGAGACCGGCGAGTTCGGACGGGGTGAGCGTGTACTGGCGGGGGTTGGCGTCCAGGTGCCGGCCCAGCAGGAACTCGAACGCCTGCCGGGCCCCGGCCTCGGCGGCCAGTTCGGCCGCGCCGCGCAGGAGTGGGACGGAGGGGAGCAGCTGGGGGCCCGTGGGGGTGCGGACGGCGGGGGCGGCGGGGGGTACGGGGGCGGTGGACGGTGCGGGGGGCGCGGGCACGGCGGCCATGCCGGGGGTCGTGCCGGGGGTCGTGCCGGGGGTCGTCGGTGCGGCGTTCACAGGGTGGTTGGCCGGTGCGGTGTTCACACCTTGTGCACCGCGGGACCTGTTCACAGCTTCGGCGGCGGTCGTGGGCCGGCCGCTGTGAACCGCGCGCTCCGCCGAGCCGCCGAGGCGCGCGGTCAGCACCTGCTCCAGCTCGGCCGGCAGCATCGCGGCCAGGCGCTCGTCGGAACCGGCGCTCACGTGCAGCCAGACGGTGGGGCGCTCATGGATCAGCAGGAGCGCACAACCGGCGTGCACCAGCGCCGTCAGCGCACCGTCGGGGTGCCCGGCGAGTTGCTGCCAGACCCGCTCGCGCAGCGGGACCTCGGCGAGTTTGCCCTGCTTGCGCAGCCAGGCCTCGACCTCGGCGAGCGCGAAGGAGGGACTGGTCTCGGTGCCGCCGACCGGCTTGGGGAAGTCGGCGTGCCGGCGGCGCCAGTTGCTGACGGCGGCGCGGCCCACCCCGGCGAGCCGTGCGATGCCAGCCGCGGTCACCTCTGTGGCGTTGTCCTGCACGCGGCCTCGCTCCCCTTGACCCATGTGTGCACCGAGCATACCGACGCGCACAAGATCCCCTGCTTCACGGACGTGTACACCTCGCTCCACGCAAGTCATGTTGACTCGGTTCACAGCCTCTGCTGTTATTGACTCACCACTTCACCGACTCCCGAAGGACTCCCGATGCGTCTCCCGTCCCGTGCCGTGATGCTGATAGCCGCCGCGGCCCTTCCGCTGGCCCTGACCGCCTGTTCCTCCGGTTCCACCGGCTCCGCCACCGACACCGGTACCGGCACGAGCGCCGAGCCCGCCAAGGCGAAGGACCCCAACTCCGGGCTCGACACGGGCACGCAGCTGAAGAAGGCGCTGGCGCCCGCCTCGGCGTTCCCTTCCGGGCTCACCCTTGAGTCCGACGGTTCCGCGGACAGCGGTGGCCAGTTCCTCGCTCCGACCGGCCCGAAGGCCGGGAAGCCGGACTGCACCAGGCTGGAGACCACGTCCTGGATCCAGGTGTCCGGCTACAAGGGCGGGGTGTCGTTCGCGCAGAACGGCTACGCGAACAAGACCGAGGAAGTGGACCAGGAGATCGACGCCTTCCAGGGCACCACGGCGACCGCCGTGATGAAGGCGCTGCGGGCCGTGGCCGCCGAGTGCGCCACGTACACGGACACCGACGCGCACGCCAAGGTGAAGCTCACCGGCACGGCCACGGCCGGACTCGGCGACGAGGCCTTCACCATGACGCTGACGAGCGGCTACTGGGAGAACGGCACCACGCTGGTCGCGGCCCGTTCCGGCAGCTCCGTGGTCACCGTGCTGTCCACCGCGGGCAGCGACAACGGCGCCGCGTCCGCGAGGAAGGTGACGACGACGATCCTGTCGGCGCTGAAGAAGTAGCTGAAGCAGCAGCTTCCGTTCCGTTTCCGTGAAGGATGCCGATGCGCCTGAGGTCCCGTCCCGCCGACCGGGCGGCCCCCGGGGAAACCGCCGTACGAGAGCGCGCCGTACGCGAACCCGGCGTGCCCGGAGCACCGCTGCGTGCCGCGCTCGTTCTCGGCCTGCTCCTCGGCTTCTACCTGCTGGCCCTCCTCATCCTCGTCGCACTCGCGGGCCTGGACGTCTTCCTGGCCCGGGGTCCGGGCCTCACGGTCATGGCCGTCGAGGGCTGGCTCGGCTCGCTGGCGATCGCCTGGTGCGTGGTGCGGGTCGTCCTGCTCACCCGCGGCCCCGGGGACGGGCGGGACGAGCTGCCCGGTGTGCCGCTGGCGCCGCGTGAGCAGCCGGAGCTGTGGCGGCGGGTGCGGGAGCTCGCCGATCGGGTGGGCACTCGGCCGCCCACGGAGATCCGGGTGATCCCGGGTGCCAACGCCATGGTGCGGGAGGACGCCCGCTGGCTCGGGCTGGTCGCGGGCGAACGGCGGCTCTTCCTCGGCGCGGCGCTGCTGATCGGTCTGCCGCAGGACGAACTCCACGCCGTGCTCGGGCACGAACTGGGCCACTACGCCTCCGACGACACCCGGCTGGGCGGCCTGCTCTGGGCGCTGCACGGCAGGCTGCTGCACATCACGCACACCTTGCGGCAGCGGGCCGCGCGTGAGGAGGCCGAGGAGAAGGCGAGGACCGCCGCACGGGCCGCACGGCGCCGGGCGGCCGGCAAACCGGCACCGCTGAAGCGGGAGCCCACGCGGGGCCCGGACCACTACCTGGCCCTCGTCTTCTCCGCGTACGCGCGGTGGTGTCTGCGGCTGACCGAGACCGTCAGCCGTCGACAGGAGTACGCGGCCGACCTGGTGGCCGCCCAGGTCGCCGGGCCGGGCACCACGGCCGCCGCGCTGCGCCGCATCCCCGTGCTCGAAACCGCCGACGACCTCTACCTGCGCGAGTACGCCCTGCTGGGCAGCGACGCCGGCCTGCTGCCGCCGGAAGGACAGTTCCACGGCGGGCTCGCGCTCCTGCTGGCGGACCCCGCGCGCCGGACGGACCTGGAAGCGTGGGCCCGCCAACCGCTCCCGTCGGTGTCCCCCGAGGAACGCTCCCCGTACGACAGCCACCCGCCCACGGCCGACCGCGTCGCGGCACTGGAGGCGCTCCCCGAGTTCCCCGAGCCCCCCGAACTCCCCGAGCACTCCGGGCTCTCCGAGTTCCCCGGCCACGGACACGGCACCGCGCGCCCCCGGCCGCCCGCCCTCGCGCTGCTCCGGGAGCCGGACCGCCTCTTCGCCGCACTGGAACGAGCCGTACTGCCCCGGGAGGCGCTGTCCTGGCGGCGGGTGCCCTGGGCCGAACTGCCCGCGCGGGCCCGGCGCGAGAGCTGGGCGCGCGAAGCGGGGCCGCTGCTGGAGGCCGTGGCCCAGGTGGCCGGCGCGAGGGGCATCGCCGTGTCGGGGGCATCCGCGGTGACGCACCTCGGCTACCTCCTGGACCTGGTCGACCACGGCCTGCTGCACGACATGGCCGACCGGCTGCCCAGATCGGAGCAGGCCGGCCGGAGCAGTGGGCGGGTGGCACGCGAGTTCGGCAGGACCGCCTTCCGTGCGGCCCTGCGCGGACTCGCGCTGCTCACCGCACTGGACACCGGGCTGTGCCGGTGGGAGCTGTGCTGGTCGGGGCCCGCGGTGCGAGTGGTGGCCCCCGAGCGGTTCGCCGAGACGCTGGAGCAGGCCCTGGACCACGTGGTCGCCGAGCCGCCCGGCACGGCTCCCCTGCGGGCTCTGCTGCTGTCCGGCGACGGCCACGCTCCGACCACCCCCGCGCCCATCTCGTCAACCGCCCTCTTCGGCGGCTCCTACCCGAAAGACCCGGTATGAACGTCCTGATCGACATCGCCGGTGCCGGCGCCCTCCTCTACGCGGCCGTCACCATCCCGCGCAACGCCCGCAAGGCGCGGGCGCTCCGGGCGGAGGCGAAGGCCAAGGCGCCGGTCAACATCGACCCCGCCAAGTACGGGCTGGTGCCCGCCGCCCACCTCGACAGCCGTTTCGCGGGCCCCGATCCCGAGGCCGACGCGGTCGCGGCGGCCGCCCTCGCCGGTGACTGGCGGCGGGCCGCCGCCTACCTGGCCGGGGCGGGCCGCGACTGGGACCTGCGCTGGTACCGGCTCGGCATCCTCGTACACGCCGCCGCCGAGGACGACGCCTGGCTCAAGGCGTGGCGGACCGAGTACCCCGGCGACCCGTCCGCCGCCCTCGTGCACGCCGACGCGCTGGTCGTGCTCGCGGGCAAGGTCCGCGGCGCCAAACAGGCGAAGCACACCACGGCCGAGCAGTTCGAGGGCTTCCACCGGCTGCTCGCCGAGGCGCTGCCCGCCTGCCAGGAGGCCGCCTGGATGGCGCCCGAGGACCCCTCCCCCTGGATCGCGCAGATCTCCATCGCGCTGGGGCTCGGCTGGCCGCACGACGACTTCCGGGCGCTGTGGGCCGAGATCACCGCACGCGATCCGTACCACTTCGGAGCGCACGCGCGAGCCCTGCAGTACTGGTGCGCCAAGTGGCGGGGTTCGCACGACCTGATGTACGCGTTCGCCGAGCAGGCCGCGGCCACCGCGCCGCAGGGCAGCCTGCTGCCCGTGCTGCGCCTGGACGCACTGATGGAGCACGCGTTCCGGGAGCCGAAGGCGCCCGTGTACGACCAGCCGTTCGTGCAGGCGGCCGTGGACGCCACCCTGGACGCCGTGGACCGGGCACCGGCCGGGCACCACCGGCTGCCGACGGTGCGGCACCTGCTGGCGGACACCCTGTTCCAGACGAAACGGTACGCGGAGGCCGTCGAGCAGTTCCGGGCGGTCGGCGGCCACATCGGCAGCCCGCCGTGGTCGTACTCCGCGAACCCGGTCAAGGCGTTCGTCTTCGCCCGCACCAACACCTTCGTGGCCTGGGAGAAGGCAGGCTGCCCGGCCCCTCCGCCGCGCGGCCACCTGGGCCGGTGACACCCGCGCAGCCTCGGTGTCCACAAGGTTCGTTTACAACCAGCCGCAGGTGCCGCGGACCATGTTGTGGTAGGCAGGGTTCGTGATCGGCCGCCTCCCCCTTGACGAGCAACTTGAGTGCCTGCGTGAGACGTTGTCCCGGAACGAGGTGTTGACGGAGGTACTGGCGCGCACGGCGACGTTGGGTCTGCCCGGGTGGTACGTGACGGCCGGGTGCCTGTTCCAGACCGTATGGAACGTGGTCACGGGCAGGCCGCCGACCAGGGGTATCAAGGACTACGACGTCTTCTACTTCGACGCCGGCGATGTGTCCTGGGAGGCGGAGGACGCTGTGATCAAGACAGGACGGGAGGTCTTCTCCGGTCTGCCCGTAGAGGTCGAGATCCGGAACGAGGCCCGGGTGCACCTCTGGTACGAGGACAGGTTCGGGGTGGCGTGTCCTCCGTACGAGTCCACCGAGGCGGCGATCGACAGCTTTGCCTCGACCACGTGCTGTCTGGGAGTGCGTGCCGAGGCGGACAACAAGTGGCGTGTGTACGCGCCGCATGGGCTGTCGGACGTGTTCAACCTCGTCGTCCGGCCGAACCCGGTGCTCGCGCCGCGGTCCGTCTACGAGGCCAAGGCGGCGCGGTGGCTCGGACAATGGCCTGAGCTGACCGTCCTGGAATGGCCCTCCACGAGCCCCACGGCTCCCTCGGCCCGGGGTTGACGCCGACCGCGTCGGCCGGGTCAGCCGCCGCACTGCGTCAGCATCGTCCGCTTGTCCGCGGCCGTCACCGGAAGGTCGTACTTCAACGACACCTGGGCGAAGCGCACCGCGTAGGAGCAGCGGATCTGCTTGTCGGGGGGCAGCCAGCTGGCGGGCCCCGAGTCGCTCTTGGCGCCGTTGGCGGGGCCGTCCACGGGAATCAGGTTGAGCGGGTCGTTGGCGATGTCCTCCCGCTTGTCCTTCGTCCAACGGGCCGCGCCCATCTGCCAGTCGTACGACAGTGGCATGACGTGGTCTATCTGCACCGTCGTGGCGTGTGACTTGGTCCACTCGATGGTCTTGCCCGTGTACGGATCGTGCAGCGTCATGGAGGCGACGACACAGTCGGATCCGGCCCGGAAACGGACCTTCTCACCATCGCGTTTCAGAAGATCGTTTCTCGAGTCGCAGCCGTTGTGAGCAAAGGGTATGCCGCCTGGAGCAGAGTCCATCCAGGCGTAGCCGAACTTGTCCCTCTCATAGCCCGTCTTGGGCCCGCGTCCCTTCGTCGCCACCTTTTCGATCAGCGACCGCGCCTTCGCCCTGTCGGCGGTGGAGGTGATCGCCCCGAGCCCCGGTTTCGTGCCGTCCGGATTGTCCAGCGGGTTCACGGCCCGGCCGTCACCGGTGGTCGAGACGGCAGAACCGGTTGATCCACTGCCCTCAGGTGGAGCAATGTCCTTGCAGCCGGCCACGGCGAAGACCATGACGACGGCCATGACCGCCCCGCCCCTCAGACGCGTCACGTGCGCCCCCTCTTCCGTACCCCGGTCCGCCTCCGCACGGGCGGATCTCCGCTGGTCCCACGGCAACTGCCGCACGGTTCATCCCAGACGGGGCGTAAACGACGCATACCCGCGACTCGTCCTTGCCGGCAGCCGGTCGGCGGCCGGGACGAAGCTCGGGCCGTACGTCTTCGCGCCCGCTCGCCCCCGCCGCCAACGAATGCCCCCGATGGCGCGCCTGACACCTTGTCGTGCGCGCACGCCCCGTTACGACCCCAGGATCGACGCCAGGAACTCCCCGACCCAGCTCAGCAGTTCCCGGCCGACCAGCGGCTTGCCGCCCACCTTCGCGGTCTTGGGGCGGGGCACCAGCAGCTGGTGGACGGCCGGCTTGATGACGGTCCCGGGGTACAGGCGCTTGACGCGCAGCTCCTGCGACTCGCGCAACTCCACCGGCGCGAACCGGATGTTGGTGCCCTGGAGGACGATCTCGCCGACCCCGCACGCGCGCGCGAGCATCCGCAGCCCGGCGACCAGTAGCAGGTTCTCCACCGGCTCGGGCAACTTGCCGTAGCGGTCGGTGAGTTCCTCGCGGACCGCTCTGATGTCGTCCTCGGAGTTGGCGGAGGCGATGGAACGGTACGCCTGGAGGCGCAGCCGCTCGCCGGGCGCGTAGTCGTGCGGGACGTGCGCGTCGACGGGCAGCTCGATCTTGACCTCCAGCGGCGGCTCCTCCCATCCTCCCGCCGAGGGCTCCCCGGTCTCCAGCTGCCGCCGGTAGTCCGCGACGGCCTCGCCGACCATGCGGACGTACAGGTCGAAGCCGACGCCCGCGATGTGCCCGGACTGCTCGCCGCCGAGCAGGTTGCCGGCGCCGCGGATCTCCAGGTCCTTCATCGCGACGTACATGCCGGCGCCCATCTCGGTGTGCTGGGCGATGGTCGCGAGGCGCTCGTGGGCGGTCTCGGTCAGCGGCTTCTCCGGCGGGTACAGGAAGTACGCGTACCCGCGCTCGCGGCCACGGCCGACGCGGCCGCGCAGCTGGTGCAGCTGGGAGAGGCCGAAGGTGTCGCCGCGTTCGACGATGAGCGTGTTGGCGTTGGAGATGTCGATGCCGGACTCGACGATCGTGGTCGAGACGAGGACGTCGAACTTCTTCTCCCAGAAGTCGACGACGACCTGTTCGAGGGCCGACTCGGACATCTGGCCGTGGGCCGTCGCGATGCGGGCCTCGGGGACGATCTCACGGAGTCTGGCCGCCGCGCGGTCGATCGACTCGACCCGGTTGTGGATGTAGAAGACCTGGCCCTCGCGCAGCAGTTCGCGGCGGATGGCGGCGCCGATCTGCTTCTCCTCGTACGGCCCGACGAAGGTGAGCACCGGGTGGCGCTCCTCCGGGGGCGTGGTGATCGTGGACATCTCGCGGATGCCGGTGACCGCCATCTCCAGGGTGCGGGGAATGGGCGTGGCCGACATGGTGAGCACGTCGACGTTGGCGCGGAGCTTCTTCAGCTGCTCCTTGTGCTCGACGCCGAAGCGCTGCTCCTCGTCGACGACGACCAGGCCCAGGTCCTTGAACTTGGTCTCCGAGGAGAACAGCCGGTGGGTGCCGATGACGACGTCCACCGCGCCCTCCCGGAGGCCCTCCAGGGTCGACTTCGCCTCGGTGTCGGTCTGGAACCGGGAGAGCGCCTTCACGCTCACCGGGAACTGCGAGTACCGCTCGGAGAACGTGCCGAAGTGCTGCTGCACCAGCAGGGTGGTGGGGACGAGGACGGCGACCTGCTTGCCGTCCTGGACCGCCTTGAAGGCCGCGCGGACGGCGATCTCGGTCTTGCCGTAGCCGACGTCGCCGCAGATCAGTCGGTCCATCGGGACCGACTTCTCCATGTCGTCCTTGACCTCGGCGATGGTGGTCAGCTGGTCGGGGGTCTCCGCGTACGGGAACGCGTCCTCCAGCTCGCGCTGCCACGGCGTGTCGGTGCCGAACGCGTGGCCGGGGGCGGCCATGCGCGCGCTGTACAGCTTGATCAGGTCGGCGGCGATCTCCTTGACGGCCTTCTTGGCGCGCGCCTTGGTCTTCGTCCAGTCCGCGCCGCCGAGCCGGTGCAGGGTGGGGGCCTCGCCGCCGACGTACTTGGTGATCTGCTCCAGCTGGTCGGTCGGGATGTACAGCCGGTCGCCGGGCTGGCCGCGCTTGGCGGGGGCGTACTCCACGACCAGGTACTCGCGGGTGGCGCCCTGGACGGTGCGCTGCACCATCTCGATGTAGCGGCCGACGCCGTGCTGCTCGTGCACGATGTAGTCGCCCGACTCCAGGGTGAGCGGGTCGATGGTCTTGCGGCGGCGGGCCGGCATCCGCGCGCCGTCCTTGCCGGCCGCCTTCTGGCCGGACAGGTCGGTCTCGGTGAGGACGGCGAGCCGGAGCACCGGGTCGACGAAGCCGTAGTCGATCGAGCCGCACGACACGTGCACGACCGAGGGGCTCAGCTCGCCCAGGTCGACGTCGAGGCGGGCGGCGATGCCCTCGCCGCCGAGCACCTCGACCGTGCGGGAGGCGGGGCCGTGGCCCTCGGTCACGAAGACGGTGCGCCAGCCGTCGGCGAGCCAGCCCTTGGTGTCGGCGAGGGCCTTCGCGGTGTCGCCGCGGTAGGTCTCCGGGGCGTGCATGCCGAGCTTGAGGGTGTCGGCGGACAGCTCCTCGTCCGCGGCGAACTGCGACACCGACCACCACATCATGTCCAGCTCGCGGGCGCGGTCGCGGACGTCCGCGATCGACCACAGGGAGGCCGCGCCGACGTCGATGGGCGCCTCGCCGCCGCCCGCGGTGGCCGCCCAGGAGGCCTGCAGGAACTCTTGGCTCGTGGCCACCAGGTCGGCGGCGCGCGTGCGCACCCGCTCCGGGTCGCAGACGACGGCCATCGCGCCCTTGGGCAGCACGTCGAGCAGCAGCTCCATGTCGTCGACCAGGACGGGGGCGAGGGACTCCATGCCCTCGACCGCGATGCCCTCGGCGATCTTGTTCAGCAGCTCGCCGAGCTCCGGGTGCGCCTCGGCGAGGGCACGCGCGCGTGCGCGCACGTCCTCGGTGAGCAGCAGTTCGCGGCAGGGCGGTGCCCACAGGCCGTGCTCGGCGACCTCCAGGGAGCGCTGGTCGGCGACCTTGAAGTAGCGGATCTCCTCGACGTCGTCGCCCCAGAACTCGACGCGCAGCGGGTGTTCCTCGGTGGGCGGGAAGACGTCCAGGATGCCGCCGCGGACGGCGAACTCGCCGCGCTTCTCGACGAGCTCCACGCGCGCGTAGGCGGCGGCCGCGAGGGCTTCCACGATCTCGTTCAGGTCGGCGCTCTGCCCGGTCCGCAGCGCCACCGGCTCCAGGTCGCCGAGGCCCTTGACCTGCGGCTGGAGCACGGAGCGTACGGGCGCGACGACGACGGAGACCGGGCCGGTCTCGGGGTCGTCGACGCTGGGGTGGGCGAGGCGGCGCAGGACCGCGAGGCGGCGGCCGACGGTGTCGCTGCGGGGGCTGAGGCGCTCGTGCGGGAGCGTCTCCCAGGAGGGGTACTCCGCGACGCCCTCGGAGGGCAGCAGGGTACGCAGCGCCGACGCCAGGTCCTCGGCCTCGCGGCCGGTGGCGGTGACGGCGAGGACGGGGCGGCCGGCCTCGCGGGCCAGGGCGGCGACCGCGAGGGGGCGGGCCGCGGGGGGGCCGACCAGGTCGACGTGCATGCGGTTGCCGTCCGCGGCCGCCTTGATCGCTTCCGCGAGGGCGGGGTCCTTGACGACGGCGTCGAGCAGACCGTGCAGGCTCATTGAGGGCGGCTTTCGTCGGGGGGTGGGCAACACGAAGTACCCGGCGCGGGCTGCGACCGGGGGGTCTCCAGCGTACGACTACGCGGGCGCGGGTGCCGGGGCTGTGGATAACCTCCGTCGCCCGGTGAGGCGCCCGTGCGCTCCGGTGACCGTCCCAGGGGGCTCCGCCCCCTGGACCCCCGAAGCCTATGCCCACCCACCACCCGGCTCGGTGACCCGAAAAACCGGACTCGAAGGACAAAGACGTGCCCGGCGCCGGAGAGTCCCCCAAGACTCCCGGCGCCGGGCGTTCCCCCGCAACCCCCGTATGCGGTGGTCTGTCGGGCGGTCGCGGTCAGTCCGTCGCGATCGCGTTGAGGACGTTCATGCGGCCCGCGCGGAACGCCGGGATCAGGGCGGCGAACAGGCCCACGAAGGCCGAGCCGATGAAGACCCCGATGATCGTCGGCCAGGGGATCTCCAGGACCTTGAGGCCCTGGAGGGCGAGCAGCTTCTGGGCCGTGGCGCCCCAGCCCATGCCCAGGCCGAGGCCCAGCAGGGCGCCGAAGAGGGCGATCACCACGGACTCCATGCGGATCATGCGGCGCAGCTGGCGGCGGGAGAGGCCGATGGCCCGCATGAGGCCGATCTCGCGGGTGCGTTCGACGACCGACAGGGCCAGGGTGTTCACGACACCGAGGACCGCGACGATGATCGCGAGGGCGAGCAGGCCGTAGATCAGGTTCAGCAGCTGGCCGATCTGGTCCTTGAGCGCCTTCTTGTAGTCGGTCTGGTCGCGCACGGTGTACTGCGGGTAGTCGTGCAGCGCGGTCTTGAGCGACGTGTACGCGGCGTCCTGCTGCCCGTCCTTGGCGGTGGCGAAGACCAGCTCGTCGAGGGGCATCTTGGCCGCCGGCACGTACTTGGCGAGCGTGGTGATGTTCGTGTACTTGGAGCCGGCGTCGATCAGGCCGTCGCTGCTGGTGATCGCCCGGACCGTCAGGTGGGCCGTGCGGCCGTCCTTGAACTTCACGGCGATCTTCGAGCCGAGGTGGATGTCGTGTGCCTTGGCGAACTTGTCGTGCACGGACATCGAGTCGGGCCGGTAGGCGTCCTTGAGGTCGCCGGCGACGGTCTTGGTGCGCAGGTCGGTCGCGTACGTCGGGTCGGCCGCCGTGATGTCGGTGTCCTTGAGCGTCTTGCCGTCGGGCGTGGTGTAGTCGGCCGTGGTGGTGCGGTACTCGGTGACCCTCGCGAGTCCCGGTACGTCCTTGACGGCCTTGACCGCCTGCGGGGTGATCCGCTGACCGCTGTCGGACTGGATGATGAAGTCCGTGCCGACGGTCTTGTCGAGCTGGTCGGAGGCCGAGGCGACCATGGAGGAGCCGACCACCGAGAGGCAGGCGACCAGCGCCAGTCCGATCATCAGGGCGGCGCCGGTGGCGCCGGTGCGGCGCGGGTTGCGCAGCGCGTTCCGCTCGGCCATGCGGCCGACCGGGCCGAACATCCGCAGCAGGACGGCGCCCAGGACCCGTACGACACCGCCCGCGAGCAGCGGACCGATGACGACGAAGCCGATGAGGGAGAGGACGATGCCGAGGCCGAGCCAGGCCGAGCCTTGCTTGGCCTGGTCGGTGGCCGAGGCCAGGTAGAGGCCGTAGCCGCCGGCGCCGGTCAGCACGAGGCCGACCAGGGCGCGTATGCGGCCCGCCCGGGCGTCTGCGGGGGCGCCCGCGTCGCGCAGCGCGGCCATCGGGGAGACCTTGCCGGCGCGGCGCGCGGGGAGGTAGGCGGCGAGGACGGTGACGACGACGCCGAGGATCAGGCCGAGCACCGGGGTCGTCCAGGCGACCGTGAGGTCACTGGTCGACAGGTGCATGCCCATGGAGCCCATGAGCTTCATCAGGCCGACGGCGATGCCGACGCCCGCGCCGACGCCCAGGACCGAGCCGACCACGCCGAGCAGCAGGGCCTCGACGAGCACGGACCGGTTGACCTGGCGGCGGCCGGCGCCGATGGCCCGCATCAGGCCGATCTCGCGGGTGCGCTGGGCGACCAGCATCGAGAAGGTGTTGATGATCAGGAAGATGCCGACCAGGAAGGCGATCCCGGCGAAGCCGAGCATCGCGTACTTCATGACGTCCAGGAAGCTCTCGACGTCCTTCTGGTTGGCGTCGGCGGTCTCCTTGGCGGTCTGCACCTTGTAGGCGGTGCCGAGTGCGCCGACGACGTTCTTCTTCAGCTGCGCGTCCGTCACACCCGGGGCGGCCGTCACGTTGATGTTCGTGAAGACGCCGGTCTGCCCGACGAGGGTCCGCTGGGCGGTCTCCGTGTCCAGGTAGAAGATCGCGGCACCGGGGTTGGTGACGGTGAAGTCGGCGATGCCGGAGATCTTCGCGGTGTGCGTGCCGACCGCGCTGATCACGCCGATCTCGTCACCCATCTTCAGGTGGTGCTTGTCGGCGGTGTCGGCGTCGACCATGACCTGGCCGGAGTTCTTCGGCGCCGTACCGGAGGTGATCTTCATGGTGCGGGCGTCGTTGCCGTTCCAGCTGCCGACGATGGTCGGCGCGCCGCTGGACGGCGACAGGCTGTCCTTCTTGGCGTCCACGACGGTCACGGACGTCGAGAAGACCGTGCCCTCCGCCGCCTTGACGCCGTTCGCCGCGCGGACCCTGCCGACCACCGCGGCCGGCAGGACCGGCGGCCTGCCGTTGTCGGAGGTGGTCTGCCCGGTGTCGGAGGCGCCCTTGGCGCTGACCGTCACATCGGACGAGGTCGCCGCGAACAGCTTGTCGAACGTCGTGTTCATGGTGTCGGTGAACACCAGCGTGCCGCACACGAACGCCACCGACAGCAGGACGGCGACCGCCGACAGGGCCATGCGCCCCTTGTGCGCGAAGAAGTTGCGCATCGAGGTCTTCAGGACGGTCATGACGTACGCCCCCGCGCGTCGAAGTCCTTCATGCGGTCCAGGACGGTCTCCGCGGTCGGCTTGAACATCTCGTCGACGATCCGGCCGTCGGCGAGGTAGAGCACGCGGTCCGCGTAGGAGGCGGCGACCGGGTCGTGCGTGACCATCACGATCGTCTGGCCCAGGTCGTCGACGGAGCTGCGCAGGAAGCCGAGGACCTCCGCGCCCGCGCGGGAGTCGAGGTTTCCGGTCGGCTCGTCACCGAAGATGATCTCGGGGCGGGCGGCGAGGGCGCGCGCCACGGCCACGCGCTGCTGCTGGCCTCCCGAGAGCTGGGTGGGGCGGTGCTTGAGCCGGTCCGCGAGCCCCACGGTGTCGACCACGCGCCGCAGCCACTCCTTGTCGGGCCTGCGGCCGGCGATGTCCATGGGGAGCGTGATGTTCTCCAGCGCGTTGAGCGTCGGCAGCAGGTTGAACGCCTGGAAGATGAACCCGATCCGGTCCCGGCGCAGCTGGGTGAGCTTCTTGTCCTTCAGGCCGGTGATCTCGGTCTCGTCGAGGTAGATCTGACCGCTGGTCACGGTGTCGAGTCCGGCGAGGCAGTGCATCAGGGTGGACTTCCCGGAGCCCGAGGGGCCCATGATCGCGGTGAACTGCCCCCGCATGATGTCCACGTCGACGTGGTCCAGAGCGACGACCCGGGTCTCCCCGGCCCCGTACGCCTTGACGACCTGCCGCGCCCGCGCGGCAACGGCCGTACGCCCTCCAGTACCCCCGTGCCTGGGAATGGTCACAGCCGATGTCACGGTATGTCTCCTAAGTCGGTCAGCCAATGGGCAGCGTGGTGCCGCGCCTTGCTGTGCAGCGTTTCGGTACGACGATGAGTCTCGCGGTCGGCGGGGGCGCTCCGCGCTGGTGCGAAGCCCCCTCTTGCCCGGGGGAAAACCCCACCCCCGCCGGTTCGGTCAACCGCCCCCCGGCGGCGTAAAGCCAGGTTAAGGACGGACGGGGTGCCCTCTCGTCCTCCGGCGGTACGAACCCTCCCCGAGCCCTGGTACGGAGAAGCCCCTAGGGGAAGTCCACCGCCGGGTGGAGTCCTTCTCGGGGTCGGTCTCCACCCACCGGCCCGGAAAGCGTCCACCCTCTCGCCGCGTGAGGGTCAAGCGGAGGCGCTCTCCCGCGCGTTCCCACCAGGTGGACGCGGACTCCCACCGCGCCGGGGCGGATGGGAAGCTGTTGCGCGCGACATAGATACATGGTGGCGGCACGGGGAGGGGATCCGGCGTGGAGAACACGAAGCCCGCGATACGCGCGGCGGGGCGCGAGGCCGGGACGGGCCGGCGGGGAGCCGTGGTGGCCGCCCTGATGCTCGCCATGGCACTGGCGGCGCTCGACTCCACCGTCGTCTCCACCGCCGTACCCCAGATCGTCGGCGACCTCGGCGGCTTCTCGGTCTTCTCCTGGCTCTTCTCCGGCTACCTGCTCGCCGTCACCGTGACGCTGCCGGTGTACGGCAAGCTCTCCGACACCTTCGGCCGCAAGCCGGTGCTGGTCGCGGGCGCCGCGGTCTTCCTGCTGGGGTCACTGCTGTGCGCGGCCGCCTGGAACATGGCCGCGCTGATCGCCTTCCGGATCGTGCAGGGCCTCGGCGGCGGAGCACTCCAGGGCACCGTGCAGACCCTCGCGGCCGACCTCTACCCGCTCGAGGACCGCCCGAAGATCCAGTCGAAGCTGTCCACGGTGTGGGCGGTGTCGGCGGTCGCGGGGCCGGGCCTCGGCGGGGTGCTGGCCGCCTACGCGGACTGGCGGTGGATCTTCCTGATCAACCTGCCGATCGGCGCGGCGGCGCTCTGGCTGATAGCGCGTCACCTTCACGAGCCCGAGCGCGCGCCGCGCACGCCCCCGCGGGTGGACTGGGCCGGCGCGCTCGCGGTCTTCGCGTGCGGAGGCGTGCTGCTGACGGCGCTCGTACAGGGCGGGGTGGCGTGGGCGTGGTGGTCCGCGCCGTCGTGCGCGCTGTTCACCACCGGGCTCGCGCTGGTGGGGCTCGTGGTGTGGATCGAGCGCCGGGCGGCCGAGCCGATCATCCCGGGATGGGTGTGGCGGCGCCGCACGATCGCGGCCGTCAACCTCGCGCTCGGCGCGCTGGGCCTGCTGATGGTGGCGCCGACGGTCTTCCTGCCGACGTACGCGCAGTCGGTGCTCGGGCTCGCGCCGGTGGCCGCCGGGTTCGTGCTGTCGGTGTGGACGCTGAGCTGGCCGATCTCGGCCGCCCTCAGCCAGCACGTGTACCGGCGGATCGGCTTCCGCGACACCGCGCTGCTCGGCATCGGCGCGGCCGCACTGATCCTGTTCGCGTTCCCGTTCCTGCCCTACCCGGGCTCGGCCTGGCAGCCGACGCTGCTCATGCTCCTGCTCGGCGCCGCGCTGGGCCTGTTCCAGCTGCCCCTGATCGTGGGCGTGCAGTCGACGGTGGGCTGGGAGGAGCGGGGCACGACGACCGCGTCGGTGCTGTTCTGCCGGCAGACCGGCCAGACGATCGGGGCGTCGGTGTTCGGCGCGGTCGCCAACGGGGTGCTGGCCGCCCGGCTGGGCGGCGCGGGCGACCTCGACTCCGTCACCCGCGCGCTGGACGACGGAACGGCCCCCGAGTCCACCCGGCACGCCATCGCGGACGCGGTCCACGCGGTGTACTTCGGGGCGGCGTGCGCGGCCGCCCTGGCGTTCCTGGTGCTCCTGTCGACGGCACCGCGACGCTTCCCGGTCCTCAGGGAGTGACTCCCGGGCCACCCGGCCCGCCCAGGCCACCCGGCCCGCCCGGGTCGCCGCTTCGGCGCAGGCACGCACAGGCACCGCGGACGCCGACGCGCGCACAGGGCTCGTCGTGCGGGTGAAGCCGCTGCCGACGCGGTCGCGGCATGCAGCAGGGGGAAACGGGGCGGCGAGCCGCTACTCCGCCGCCGCGCGCCCCGTCAGGGTCATGAGGCTGTCCCGCATGTGGTCCATGTGCGCCTGCACGTCGTCCCAGGTCTCGCCGTGCTCGCGCAGCACCCGCTCGGTCTCCCGCGCGATGCGCTCCTCGCGGGCCTTGGCGTCCGCGAGGATCTCGCGGGCACGCTCTTCCGCCTCCTCCTCGGACCGGCGCGCCGACTCCCCGGCCTCCTCCAGGGCCTGCTCCGCCTCCGCCAGGGCCGCCTCGGCCTGCGCGATGCGTTCGGCGTTGTGCGCGTCGACCGCGGCGGCGCGCGCGGCCTCCTCGCGCTCCTCCTCGGCCCACCGTTCGGCGTGCTCCTTGGCCTGGTCGGCGAGCATCCCGGTGGTGCGCTGCCGCATCTCGCGCAGGGCGGAGAGGGCCTCGCCCCGCTGCTCCTTGACCTCGAGGCGGGCGCCGATGCGGATGTCGTCCGCCTCGGCGTTCGCGGCGAGGAGCAGCTGGCGGGCGCGTTCCTCGGTGTCCGCGCGGAGCGCGTCGGCCTGCTCCCGCACCGCGCTGCACTCGCTGTCGGCGCGCGCCGCGGCCTCCGCGACGCCCTCCGTCAGCTCGCGCAGGGCGCTCTCGCGCAGGGTCTTCGCCTCCTCCACCACGAGCCGGAAGATCCGGTGCGCGCGGTCCCCGAGCGCCTCGTACGTCTGCGGAGGGAGCTGCTCGACCACGGCGCGCAGCTGCTCGGCCTCCGCCTCCATCTCCTTGGCGAGCACGGTGAGCCGCGCGGCACGCTCCCACGCCGCGTCCCGGTCCTCACAGAGCTCCACCAGGAACATGTCGACCTGGTCGGGGCGGTAGCCACGCCCCCGGACGGTCACGAACTCGTACGGCGGCATCGATGCGCTGCTCACCTGGAACCCCTCTCCGCCGGACCCGCACGAAATGTGATTTCGCGGATATCTTGATGGATCGGACGTAAGTGTTCATAACGCGACACTCCGCATGCCGCGCTGGAAACACCGCACGCTGTACCGGGAAGAGGGAAGCGCATCAGGGGGCGTGAGAGCTCAGCCGCGCGCCCTTCGGCAGCGGGTCAGCACGGTGTCGGCACGGTCGCACCCCGGCGTTCCGCGGAGGGACACGCCAGTTCGGCAGGCGGGTCGGCGACCGGTGCCGAGGCCGACGGGGAGGGCAGGCAGCCCGTTTCCGCAAGTGCCGCCCGACGTGCCCGCGCGGGGCGGGCGACGCGCACGCGCGCGGGGCGGTTGCGGAGCAACGGGTACGGGGGCCGGTCGGGTCATCGACCCGACCGGCCCCCGTACGGCCCTCCTGTCACCGCGCTACAGGAGGCCGTCCCACATCTGCTCCAGCAGCACCGACCACCAGCTCTCCGGCGAGCCGAGCGCCGCCGGGTCCAGGGAGGCCAGCTGGGCCTGGAAGTCGACGGTCCAGCGGCCCGCCTGCTCCTGGTTCAGGCCGAACCTGAGCCGCCACATCCGGCCCAGCAGCGCCAGGCAGCGGGCGAACTCCGGCAGGCCCGTGTTCACGAACTGCGGCGGCACGGACGCCCCGCCCGGCCCCGCCTCGACGGGCACGGCCACGATGTTCGCGGTGCCGTACTGCACGCAGACCGCCTTGCCGAAGTCGGTCCCCATGACGAGGTACGACGCCGCGTCCGGCGCCGGCTGCAGGCCGCGCTCCTGCGCCAGCTCCGCCAGCGTCGGCACCGGCCGGCCCGGCTGCGCCTGCGCCCAGAAGAACGGCCCCATGTCCAGCGGCAGCCCGGCCGCCACCAGGGTGTGCGCCACGATAGGCGGCACGCCCTGGCGCGACACCGCCGCCTGCTCGAACCGGAACACGCCGGGACCGAACGCCGCCGCCAGCTCCTGCCCGATCGCCTCCGGCGGGATCGGCGGCGCCGCCTGCACCTGCGGCAACGGCGCCCGCACCGGCGCGGGGCGCGCGGGACCGGCCGCCACCTGGTGCAACTCGCCCTGGTGCGCCAGCAACTGACGCATCCCCTGCTGCCGGCTCGCGTGATCCGTCCCGTACGGCGCGATGCTCGCCAGCCGCGCCTGCGGCCACTGCTCCCGGATCATCCGCGCACAGTACGCACCCGGCAGCTCGCAGGACTCCAGCTCCGTGTGCAGCTCCAGCACCTGGTCCGGCGGCACGTTCATGGCCCGCAGTTCGTGGAAGATCTGCCACTCCGGATGCGGCGTGCCCGGCGCCGAACGCCGGATCAGCTGCTGCTCCGAGCCGTCCTGCGCCCGGTAGCGCAGCACCGCCTGGTAGCCGGGCCCCACCGTCGGCTGCCCCTGCTGCGGGTAGCCGTACGCCGGGGGCTGCTGCCCCGGCACGGGCGGGCCGGGAGCGGGCCGGGCGGGCGGCGGCATCGCACCGGCCGGCATCGGCGGCGGCATCTGCGGGGCGCCCGGGGGCGTACCGGGGGCGGGCGGAGCACCCACTGGAGGCGCGGAAAGCACCGTCTCCGCGTGGTGGACCGCAGCCGCCGCCCCGCCCGCACCACCGTCAGGGCCCTGCGCGGGAGGCGCTGGGGGCACGCCAGGGGCGGCCGGAGGCTGCGGTGCGCCGGGGGCGAAAGGTGCGCCAGGGGCGCCCGGAGGCTGTTGCGCGCCCCCACCCCTCCCGCTCGGGTCGGCCAGCATCGTGGCCGCGCGGTGCACATCGCCCTGCGGCGGGCCACCCGGAGCCCCCGGCGCACCGGGCGAGTCGGGGGCACCCGGCGGGGTCTGCGCGCCCGGCACCTGCGGCGGTCCCTGCGGCCCCCTGGGCCCGGGCGCCGACACCATCTGCGTCGGCGCATAGCCACCCGCGGGCGGCTGGGGCGCACCACCGGGATGGGCACCCGGGGCACCCGGAGCGCCCGGAGCACCGGGTACTCCCGGCGGCGGAGGCGGCGCACCCGCCCCGCCACGCGCCCGGCGCGGAGGAGGCGCGGCCCTGCTCGTGGCGGCGTCCGCAATGTCACTGGCGTTCGGCGGGAGAGGCCGACCCGGAGCGGCCGGGCCCGCCGGACCCGCCGGGGGCTGGGGCGTGCCCGGAGCGCCGGCCGGCGCCTGCGGATAGCCGTAGCCGGGGGCGTCCGGCGCCTGCGGGTAGCCGTAAGAGGGCGCGGGCGGCGTCGCGGGCGCCTGCGGACGGCCCGGCGCACCCGGCGGGGGCGTGCCGGGAGCCGCCGGCCCCTGCGGGTAGCCGTACGACGGGGCGTCCTGCGGAGGCGGCGGGGGCGTGCTGCCCTGCGGCGCACCACCCTGCGCACCCGGCCCGCCCGGGCCACCCGACGCCTTCGCCTCGTCGAGCGCCGGAGACACCGCCGTGCGCGGCAGCTGACTGCCCCCCGCCATCAGCGCCGTCTCGGCCTCTCCCAGGGCACCGCCGTCGGCATCGCTCAGCGGCGGCGCGAACACCGTCGCGGGCAACGGGACGGAACGGTCCTCACCGGCATCGGCGTTGGTGTCGGTGCCGGCCCAGGGAGTCGCTCCGGCTGCCGCGCCCGGCACCCCCGGCGCGCCAGGCGCCCCAGCCCCGACTCCGGCGCCCGCGCCCGCGCCCAGCCAAGAAGCACCACCGGCCCCGCCGGAAGCCGCCGGCACCCCGGCATGCGTCTCGGCGAGCCCACCGGAGCCGGAGCCGGGGCCGGACACGGCACCAGCACCAGCACCAGCACCAGCACCAGCCGACGCCTCGTCACTCCCCGTCCGCCGGTCCGGAATACCCAGCTTGTCCGCCGCCTCCTGGAGCCACTCCGGCGGACTCAACAGGAACGACGTCTGGTTCAGGTCCACCCGGGCCGCGGGCGCCGGCACCGCGTCGGCGACCTCCGCCTCACGGCCGTACTCCTCCTCGTACCGGCGGATCACCTCACCCACCGGCAGCGCGGGCCACAGCGTGGCCTCACCGCTGTCACGGGCGATGACCAGCCGCTGCCCGCCGGCGTCCGACCGCGGGCCCTCCGCGCGGTCCTCGCCCCACACCACGAACCCGAGACCGAACTCCCGTACCCGCACCTCACGGTGCTGGTACGCCGGGACGTCACCGTTGATCCACTCTTCCGCGCGCTCCTGCGCCTGCGCGAACGTCACCATGCCGGACCTCACTCCCCCGAGCCGGGCGAGGACACCGGCACGGCACGCGCGAAACCACCGTCGACCATCAGGTTGGCCACCGTCTCCAACTCCGGCGGGGATCCCGCCAGTCGCGACAGGAACACGTCGAAGTCCTCACCGCACGGCAGCAGCAGACGCTCCACCCGCTCCGCCGGCGGCCACCCCGGGTCCACGTCGCGCGCGTCGTCGTACGCGCAGAACCACACCGAACCCAGCCGGTCGCCCTTGACCTTGACCGCCAGCAGACCGCCCTGCACGAAGCCGACGCCCAGGTAGTCCTTGGTGAGATGGTCGCGCAGGCACTTGTTGACGTACACGAGGTCGTTCACCGCCGCCTCGTCCCGGACCGTGAAGAAGGGCTGGTCCACCAGCAGTCCGAGGCCCGCGTCCAGGGCCGTGCCCACCGGCGCGCAGCCGCCCGCCGCCTTCAGGAACGATCGGTACGCAACCGGCAAGCGGTACCCGAGGTCCTCCTCGACCCCCTGCACCTGCGACTCCGACACCGCCACACCCGACTTCGGCAGCCCGAAGTGCGCCGGCCGCGTCTCCTGCAAAGGGCGCGTCCCCCGCTTGTCGTGGTCCACCCGAGCCGTCGCCACCCCGCCGTGGTGCCGCAGCAACGCCTTCACCTCGACCGGGACCAGCTCCAGCCGCCGCGACCCGGCCACGTGGTGCCACGTCCAGCCGTGCGGCGTCGCCACCGCGGGCACCGTGTCCCACAGTTCATGACCCGAAGCCGCCAGCACCGCGTTCGCGGACACGAAGTCCGTCAGCCGCAACTCGTCGACGCCGAACCCCTCCGGCGGGTCGGCGATCTCCGCCGCCGCGCGCGCGTAGGGCGAGAAGTCGGGGTAACCACGCTCGTCGATCCGTACCCCTCTCGGGTGACGTGCCGCCCGAACCGGATCCGGGAAATGCACGACCTGCCCGGCATAGGCCGCGTTCGGCGGCGCGGCCTGTCCCCCAGCCTGGCGGCTGGGCGGTGCCCCCAGCCCGAGCCGACCTGTCGTCATGACGGTTGCCCCCTGCGGCACTCTGTACGAACCGGCATCACGCCCCTGCGGCGCGGCACGGCCCGTATCCGGCTGTCTCTTCCACGTCCCAGACGCGTCGACCGCGCCCATCGCGGTTGCCGACAGCCTATGCGGTACACGAACCCCGGTCACCGGCCCTCCGGTTCCGTGACCAGCCGTCACCCCGCCGTGACAGCCTGCCCAAACCCGGGCGTGTCGCACCGCCCCAGCTACCGCACCCGCCACAGGATTTGGCAGTCTGTGACTTTCGGGGGGATGCCCGGGAGGGGAAGACGATCATGAACACCACACAGACGGGACCACACACCGCCATGTCCGGCGCCGCTCGCGGCGCCACCGACGGCGACCCCCGCATCGGCTGGAGCAGCAGCGACATACCTCCCGTGCCCACCCTCCAGCACCGCCGCGACGGCATCCTGCCCACCGTCGCGGCCGCCCTCTCCGTCCGCGGCGCCACGCTCACCGGCACCGCCGCCCGCGGCGACCAGCCGCCCCCGCTGCACCCGCTGGTCCAGGAGTTCCTCGACACCCTCCCGAGCGGGCAGCGCGACCGCTTCACCGGCCGGTGCGCCGAGGCCATCCTCATCTCCCGGCACATCAGCGCCGCCGACAGCGCCCGCAGCAAACGCGCCGCCCGCAAACCCATGACCAACGGCGAAGCCCGCAGATCCCTCAAGCAGGCCAAACTCACCGCCCGCCGGATACGCGAGGATGGCGACCCCCTGCACGGCAGCTTCGCCGCCCCCTGCCGGGCCTGCGCCGCCCTCACCGCCCACTTCGGCGTCCGCGTCGTCGACCCCACCAGCGCAGACGCCTGACGCACACCCCCCACACGCCACACACCCACACGCCACACACCCGTCACCCGCACCCGCACCCGCACACCGACCAGGACGATCGAAGGGCAGATGCACGCCGACCGCACCTCCTCCACGCGCTTCTCCGTGCCCGTCGACGCAGCCCTGCGCGCCGCCGGCTGGCAGCCCGGACGCTGGGACATAAGGCAGGCCGAGGTCTGGGCCGACGCCCTGCGCGGCCACGCCTCACCCGCCGGACACCGGCACGCCGTCTTCCCCGCGGCGGTGGAGGCGTGGGCAGAGTTCGGCGGCCTGCACATCAGCCCCACCGGCAGCGGCCGCCAGATCGCCCCCGCCACCCTCCACCTCGACCCCCTGCACGGCCTCCACCTCGCCCGCACCCTCGGCGACCTCGGCCGCGCCCTCGACACCGAGGTCTGCCCCCTCGGCGCGGAGACCGACACCCACTCCGTGCTCGCCATCGACGCCGAGGGCCGCATCTACACCCTCGACCACACCGGCGACTGGTACGTCGGCCCCGACATCGACCACGCCCTGACCACCCTCATCGCAGGCGTCGAACCCCAACGCCTCACGACCCGGTCCTAGGGGCTGCCGGTCAGGCCGCCGGAATCACCGCCGACACCCGGAAACCCCCGGCGTCCGTCGGCCCCGACACGAACACCCCGCCCAGCCCGAGCACCCGTTCACGCATGCCCACCAGGCCGTTCCCGCCCGACGGCAGCCCCGCGGCAGCGGCCGACGCCGGCTCCGGTGGCGGCTCGTTCTCGACCTGCATCGCGATCTCCGCCACCCGGTGCGCCAGCCGCACGTGCGTCTTCGCACCCGCCGCGTGCTTGTGGACGTTCGTCAGCGCCTCCTGCACCACCCGGAACGCCGTCTGCTCGATCACCGCCGCATAGGACCGCACGTCCCCCTCGACGGACAGGTCCACCACCATCCCCGCCGCCGCCGACTGACCGACCAGCACCTCCAGCTCCGAGAGCCACGGCCCCTCGTCCTCGGCCGCCACCCGCGAGGCCGCCGCCGCGGCCGCCACCCCCACCGCCGCCAACGGGACCGAGACCGACGCCGACGCCGAGGCCGCAGTCGTACGGCGCTGAGCCGCCTCCCCCGAACGCAGCACCCCCAGCATCTCCCGCAACTCCGTCAACGCCTGACGCCCCATGTCCCCCACCAGCGCCGCGTTCTTCACCGCCTTCTCCGGATCCTTCCGCGCCACCGCCTGCAACGCCGCCGCATGCACCACCATCAACGACACCCGGTGCGCCACCACGTCGTGCATCTCCCGCGCGATCCGCGTCCGCTCCTCACCCCGCGCCCACTCGGCCCGCTCCTCGGCCCGCTCCGCGAGCAGCTGGAGCTCCAGCTCCAGACTGTCCGCCCGCTCCCGCAGGCTCTCCATCAACCGCCGCCGCGCACCGGCGTACAGCCCGAGCAGCACCGGCGGAGCCGTCAGCCCCAACGAGGTCGCCAGCGACGCGAACGGAACGAACCAGTCCCCCAGCGTCAGATCCCCCCGCGCCATGCTCTGCCGCACCCGCACGAAGGTGACGATCAGCGTCCCCAGGAACGTCATCCCCGCCAGCGCCGCGATGATCCGCCGCGGCAGCTCCGCCGCGGCCAGCGTGTACAGGCCGACGATGCCCATCAGGAAGCCCATCTGGGCCGGCGTGATCGCGATGGCGACCAGCACCACGGCGATCGGCCACTTCCGGCGCAGCACCAGTACGGAACCGGCCAGCAGTCCGAACACGATCCCCGCCGACACCGGGATCCCCGCGTCCCGCGCGAACGGAATCCCCTCCGCGGCGCACTCCAGCGCCGACACCAGCGCGAGCCCCACGTCCAGCACCGCACTACGCCACCGCGCCCACCACCACGGCCCTCTCAAGGCCGTGGCGTGGTCTGCCCCCGTCGTGGTCATGCCTCCAGCCTACGGGCGCGGGGGTGGGCTTTTCCGGTGAGTTTCGTCTACTCGGACCTCGGTGATCCACAGGGACGGACGGCTGCGCCACGGGGTCCGGCAGGGAGCCGACTTGTACCGTCGCATCGAAGGCGCCGGGTACGGCATAGTAGGAGGCGCCACTCGACGACCTGACCAAATGTCCGGTTCTGTCGATAACGTTCCCCCGTGGTGTAATTGGCAGCACTGTGGCTTTTGGTGCCATCTGTCCGGGTTCGAGTCCTGGCGGGGGAGCCATGCTCGGTTCGGGCCCTGACAGCACTGTCAGGGCCCGCTCTCATGTCCCCCACGAAACGCCCCGGTATCCTGCGGATGTCACCCCCACCCGTCCAAAAAGCCGAAGGGCAACTCCGTGAGCGCCATTCGCCCGGCAGCCGTCGTCGTTCTCGCAGCGGGTGAGGGCACCCGTATGAAGTCGGCCACACCCAAGGTCCTGCACGACCTCTGTGGCCGTTCCCTGGTGGGTCATGTGCTCGCCGCCTCCCGCGAGTTGGACCCCGAGAACCTGGTCGTCGTCGTCGGGCACGCGCGCGAGCAGGTCGCCGCGCATCTCGGCGAGGTCGACGCCGGCGTCCGTACCGCCGTGCAGGAGCGGCAGAACGGCACCGGGCACGCCGTGCGGATGGCGCTGGAGGAGCTGGGCGGGGCGGTCGACGGGACCGTGGTCGTGGTGTGCGGGGACACCCCGCTGCTGACCGGTGGGACGCTGAAGCGGCTCGCCGGGACGCACCACGGTGACGGCAACGCGGTGACCGTGCTGACGGCCGAGGTGCCGGACGCGACCGGTTACGGCCGCATCGTGCGCGACGCCGCCTCCGGGGCCGTGACGGCCATCGTGGAGCACAAGGACGCCTCCGACGAGCAGCGGGCGATCCGGGAGATCAACTCCGGGGTGTTCGCGTTCGACGGCCGGCTGCTGGCGGACGCGCTGGGCAAGGTGCGGACGGACAACAGCCAGGGTGAGGAGTACCTGACCGATGTGCTGGGGATCCTGCGGAAGGCCGGGCACCGAGTGGGGGCGTCGGTGGCGGACGACCACCGGGAGATCGCCGGGATCAACAACCGGGTGCAGCTGGCGGAGGCGCGGCGGATCCTCAACGACCGGCTGCTGGAACGGGCGATGCTGGACGGCGTGACGGTCGTGGACCCGGCGACGACCTGGGTGGACGTGACCGTGACGTTCGAACAGGACGCCGTCGTGCATCCGGGGACGCAGCTGCTCGGTTCCACGCACCTCGCACAGGGTGCCGAGGTCGGGCCGAACAGCCGGCTGAAGGACACCCGGGTCGGCGCCGGGGCGCGGGTGAGCAACACGGTGTCCGATTCCGCCCATATCGGTGCGGACGCGAGCGTGGGACCGTATGCCTATCTGCGGCCGGGGACCCGGCTCGGGGCCAAGGGCAAGATCGGCACCTACGTGGAGACGAAGAACGCGAAGATCGGGGAGGGGACGAAGGTTCCGCACCTCTCGTACGTCGGCGACGCGACGATCGGCGAGTACTCGAACATCGGCGCGGCGAGCGTGTTCGTGAACTACGACGGTGAGAGCAAGCACCACACCACCGTCGGCTCGCACTGCAAGACGGGTTCGGACAACATGTTTGTGGCGCCTGTCACGATCGGGGACGGTGCGTACACCGCTGCCGGGTCCGTGATCACGAAGGACGTGCCGCCCGGTTCGCTGGCCGTGGCCCGCGGTCAGCAGCGGAATATCGAGGGTTGGGTGGCCCGGAAGCGTCCGGGGAGCTCGGCGGCGAAGGCCGCCGAGGCGGCTTCCCGGCGGGGCACGAGCGAGGACTGACCGGAAACAGGTGCGCCGAAGACGTCGTACCGTGATAAGTGCACACCCGCACCTAACCAGCTGTTTCGCCCTTCCGCGCCAGGCACTCGGGGCGCGGAAGATCCAGCTGTACGGCTGAGACACCTCTGAGGAGACAGTGCTGTGACCGGGATCAAGACGACCGGCGAGAAGAAGATGATGTTCTTCTCCGGCCGCGCCCACCCCGAGCTTGCCGAGGAGGTCGCCCACCAGCTGGGTGTCGGGGTCGTCCCGACGAAGGCCTTCGACTTCGCGAACGGCGAGATCTACGTGCGTTACCAGGAGTCGGCGCGTGGTGCCGACTGCTTCGTGATCCAGAGCCACACGGCTCCGATCAACCAGTGGATCATGGAGCAGTTGATCATGATCGACGCGCTGAAGCGCGCGTCGGCGCGGTCCGTCACGGTGATTGTGCCGTTCTACGGTTACGCCCGGCAGGACAAGAAGCACCGGGGTCGTGAACCGATCTCGGCGCGGCTGATCGCCGACCTGATGAAGACGGCGGGTGCGGACCGGATCCTGACCGTGGATCTGCACACGGACCAGATCCAGGGCTTCTTCGACGGCCCGGTGGACCACCTGTTCGCGCTTCCGCTGCTCGCGGACTACGTGGGCACGAAGGTGGACAAGGACAAGCTGACGATCGTGTCCCCGGACGCCGGCCGGGTGCGGGTGGCGGACCGGTGGTGCGACCGGCTCGGCGCGCCCCTCGCCATCGTGCACAAGCGGCGCGACAAGGACGTGGCGAACCAGGTGACCGTCCACGAGGTCGTGGGTGAGGTCAAGGGCCGGGTGTGCGTCCTGGTCGACGACATGATCGACACGGGTGGCACGATCTGCGCGGCGGCGGACGCACTGTTCGCGCACGGCGCGGAGGACGTCATCGTGACGGCCACGCACGGTGTGCTGTCGGGTCCGGCGGCGGACCGGCTGAAGAACTCCCGGGTGAGCGAGTTCGTGCTGACGAACACGCTGCCGACACCGGGTGAGCTGAGCCGGGACCTGGACAAGATCACGGTGCTGTCGATCGCGCCGACGATCGCGAGTGCGGTGCGCGAGGTGTTCGAGGACGGTTCGGTGACGAGCCTGTTCGACGAGCAGTGAGCTGTAAAAACGCTTCTGCATGATCATCTGCGCCCGGCGGGCGCTGATCGATTTCCCCGTGGCCTCTCGCGCCGAGTAGACTTCCCCAGTTGCTCGGCGAGGGAGGCCACGCCTCCGTTATCGACGCGCTCTTCGTAGCAGGCCGTTCGTGGCCGGGTGACCACGTCCGCATCTACCTCTACGAGGAGTGATCACCATGTCCGAGGTGAAGATCACCGCCCAGACGCGCACCGAGTTCGGCAAGGGTGCCGCGCGCCGTATCCGTCGTGACAGCAAGGTCCCCGGTGTCCTGTACGGCCACGGTTCGGACCCGATCCACCTGACCCTGCCGGGCCACGACCTGCTGCTCGCGCTGCGTACGTCGAACGTCCTGATCTCCCTCGACATCGACGGCAAGTCGAACGAGCTGGCGATCCCGAAGTCCGTGCAGCGCGACCCGATCAAGGGTTTCCTGGAGCACGTCGACCTGCAGCTGGTCAAGCGCGGCGAGAAGGTCACGGTCGAGATCCCGGTGCACACCGAGGGCGAGCTGGCCCCGGGCGGCAACCTGCTGGAGCACGTGCTCAACGCGCTGCCGGTCGAGGCCGAGGCCACCCACATCCCCGAGGCCCTCACCGTCTCCGTCGAGGGCCTGGCGGCCGGTGCCTCCGTCCTCGCCAAGGACATCACCCTGCCGTCCGGTGTGACGCTGGCCGTCGAGGAGGACGCGGTGGTCCTGCAGGTGCTGGCCGCGCAGGCGGAGGAGGCCCAGGCCGGCGAGGGCGAGGCCGAGGAAGCGGCCGAGGCCTGAGCCGTCGGTTCAGGTGCCGTCTGCTGACCAGGCGCCGGGCGCTGGTGGCTGTGCCCACCCTCCCCCCTCGGCTTCGCTCGCGCGGGGGTGCCCCCCAACGCCCTGCGGAACGATTGCCCACAGCGGTAAGCGGTCCGCGTAAGCGGCAAGCGGCAAGCGGTTAAGCAACGGTCAGCCGCCGTTCCCCCGGGAGCGGCGGCTGGCGCGTATCAAGGAGACATGGACGTGACCACCCCCGCAGGCGCACCCTGGCTGATCGTCGGGCTCGGTAACCCAGGGCCCGAGTACGCGATGAACCGGCACAACGTCGGGTTCATGGTCGCGGACCTGCTCGCCGGGCGGATCGGCGGGAAGTTCAAGCGGGCCGGGAAGGCCCAGGCGCAGGTCGTGGAGGGGCGGATCGGAGCGCCGGGGCCGGGCAGCCGGCGGGTGATCCTGGCCAAGCCGATGTCGTACATGAACCTCTCGGGCGGCCCGGTCAACGCGCTGCGCGACTTCTACAAGGTGCCGCTCGCCAACATCGTCGCGATCCACGACGAGCTGGACATCGACTACGGCGTGCTCCGCCTCAAGCTGGGCGGCGGCGACAACGGGCACAACGGGCTGAAGTCCATGACGAAGGCGATGGGCGCGGACTACCACCGGGTGCGGTTCGGGATCGGGCGTCCTCCGGGCCGTATGCAGGTCGCCGACTTCGTGCTGAAGGACTTCTCCTCGACCGAGCGCAAGGAACTGGACTACTTCGTGGACCGGGCCGCCGACGCGGTGGAGGCGCTGGTCACCGAGGGGCTGGAGCGGGCGCAAAGCTCGTACAACTCCTGACTTGTCCCCCAGGGCAGTTGACCGGCCGTAGGGACATGGCCAATGATCCCGGCCATGCCTGCTGCCTCCGCCGCCTCTTCCCGTACGGCTCCGGTCGACGCGCTGCGTGTCGTGTCGATGGGCGCGGTCGCCGTGCTGATCCTGGTCGCCGGGGTGTGGGGGTCCTGGGGCACCGCGCAGGACGTGATGCTGACGAAGGGCAAGGAGCGGGGCAGGGTCACGGTGACGGCGTGCGGTGCGGACACCTGCACGGGGCCGTTCACGCCGGTGTCGACGGGTGCGTCGGCGCGTGCCGCGGTCGTCCTCGACAAGTCGGTCGGGGTGCGCAAGGGGCGGGCGTACGACGTGATCGTGAAGCCCGGCACCGGGGACGTGGTCCGGTCGGGGCCGGCCGGGGTCCTGTACGCCTGGGTGCCGCTCGGCGGTGCGCTGCTGCTGGCGTCGGTGGTGGTGGCCGGCGGGCTGCGGCTGCGGCGGGTGGCGTGGGTGCTGGGGGGTTCGGGGATCGCGCTGCTCACGGCGGCGTTCGCCGCGTTGCAGTGAGACGACCGGTGCCCCCGGGGTCGCGGTACGACCCCGGGGGCACCGACGTGTTCGGGGGCCGTCAGCCGGTGTTGCGCAGGCCCGCCGCCACCCCGTTGACCGTGAGGAGCAGGGCACGGGCGAGGAGCGGGTCGGCCGGTTCTCCCGCGGCCACCGCGTCGCGCTGGCGCTTGAGCAGGGTGACCTGGAGGTAGGAGATCGGGTCCAGGTAGGCGTCGCGGATGGTGAAGGTCTGCTTGAGGACCGGGGTGGCGTCGAGGAGTTCGGCCTCACCGGTGATCTTCAGGACCTCGGCGACGGTCAGCGCGTGCTCTTCGCGGATCATGTCGAACACGTGCTTGAGCTCGTCGGGGACGAGGGTGTCGACGTAGTGCTGGGCGATCCGCAGGTCGGTCTTGGCGAGGGTCATCTCGACGTTGGAGACGAAGTTGCGGAAGAAGTGCCACTGTTCGTGCATCTCGTCGAGGACGGTGTCCAGACCGGCCTCGCGCAGGGCCTTCAGGCCGGAGCCGACGCCGAACCAGCCGGGGACGATCTGCCGGGACTGGGTCCAGCCGAACACCCACGGGATGGCGCGCAGGCCGTCGAGCGAGACGCCGGAGCCGGGACGGCGGGAGGGCCGGGAGCCCAGGTGCAGGTCGGCGAGCTGGTCCACCGGCGTCGACGCGAGGAAGTACGTCGGCAGGTCCGGGTCCTCCACCAGGCGCCGGTAGGCCGCGTGGGCGGCGTCGGAGACGACGTCCATGGCGGCGTCCCAGCGGGCCAGGGCCTCCACGGACTGGCGGGGGGCGGTGTGCAGGGCGGACGCCTGGAGGGTGGCCGCGACCGTCAGTTCCAGGTTCTCCCGGGCGAGGGAGGGGATCAGGTACTTGTCGGAGATGACCTCGCCCTGCTCGGTCACCTTGATCTCGCCCTCCAGGGTGCCCCAGGGCTGGGCGAGGATCGCGTCGTGCGAGGGGCCGCCGCCGCGGCCGACGGTGCCGCCGCGGCCGTGGAAGAGGCGCAGCCGGACGCCGTAGCGGTGGGCGACGTCGCGCAGCCGGCGCTGGGCGCGGTGGATCTCCCACTGGGAGGTGGTGATGCCGCCGAACTTGGAGGAGTCGGAGTAGCCGAGCATGACCTCCTGGACGTCTCCGCGCAGTGCCACCAGACGGCGGTACGACGGGTCGGAGAGCATGTCCTCCAGGATGGTGTCGGCGGCCTTGAGCTCGTCGGTGGTCTCCAGGAGCGGCACGATGCCGATCCTGGCCCAGCCGGCGTGCAGGTCGATCAGCCCGGCCTCACGGGCGAGGACGGCGGCGGCGAAGACGTCGTCGGCACCCTGGCACATGGAGATGATGTACGACTCGACGACCTCGGGGCCGAAGATCTCCAGGGCCTTCTTCACCGTCTCGAAGACCCCGAGGGTCTTGGCGCCGGCCGCGTCGACGGGCGCCGGGGTGGGGGCCAGCGGCCTGCGCGAGCGGAGTTCCTTGGCGAGGAGCTTGGCGCGGTACTCGCGGGGCATGTCGGCGTAGCGCCAGGACTCCTCGCCGAGGCGGTCGAAGAGCTGGCCGAGGGCGTGATGGTGGGCGTCGGCGTGCTCGCGGACGTCCATGGTGGCGAGCTGGAGGCCGAACGCGGCGAGGGTACGGATCGTGCGGGCCAGGCGGCCGTCGGCGAACAGGCCGCCGCGGTGTTCGCGCAGGGAGGCCTGGATCAGGCGCAGGTCGGCGAGGAGCTCCGCGGTGCCGAGGTAGTCGCGGCCGGGCTCGTGCGGGGTACCGGTGGCCAGGCGCTGCTTGGTGTTGGTCAGCTTCTGCCGGATGCAGGTGGCCTTGAGGCGGTAGGGCTCCTCGGCGTTGAGGCGCTTGTAGCGGGGGCTGATCTCGGGGAGGAGTTCCAGGTCGGCCCGCAGGTAGTCGAGGAGTTCCTCGGTGGCGCCCGTGTAGCGGATGGAGTTGGAGAGGAAGCCGCGGAGTTCGTCGATCATCTCCAGGGCGTCGTTGATGCCGTGCTCGTGCTGGAGGATGAGGACGTCCCAGGTCACCTGGGGGGTGACGTTGGGGTTGCCGTCGCGGTCGCCGCC
>NZ_JAEKKT010000309.1 GCF_019510245.1 Streptomyces sp.
GGACGTGATCCGCGATCTCCCTCAGGTTGCGGTTGTTCCAGGCGGGGCCGATGTCCTTGAGCAGGGCCGGGGTGTCGATGCCTTCCTCTGAGTACCATCCGACGCCGAAACCGTCGCCGTTCGTCGTCTCGACTCCCAGTCTGGAGTGGAGGCTCTGATCGATCAGCGAGTGGGCCGGTCTGTAGAGGATGGTGTCGAGCAGCAGGGGTGTTCCCGAGTAAGCGAGCCAACGGCACATGATCGGTCACCTCCGAGTCCATTTTCGTCTCCCTCACCGCGCGTCGCCATGCGGGCGTCGCGCGGAGACACCTCATGTCGGTCCGTGCGGCGGAGAAGGCGTGGTGCTCGACACCAGGCCCCGGGGGAGGAGCACCGCGGTGACGAGGCCGACGAGCCCGAGGACCGCCAGTGTGATCATCGCGGCTCCGTAGGCATGGGTGGTGAGGCCGGCGACGAGGATGGTGCCGGCGACCGCGGTGCCGAGACAGGAACCAAGGTTGGAGACGCTGCGCGACAGTCCGGAGATCTCGCCCTGCTGCTCGTCGGGGAAGCTCGACTGCACCACGTTGACCGACGGGGTCAGACTCAGGCCGAGGCCCAGGCCGATCAGCAGGAGCCCGGGCGCGAAGGCCCAGGCACTCGGAGAGCCGCTCGCCATGGCCAGCAGGACGCCGACTCCGGCGATCGCCACACCGAAGCCCGTCACGATCAGGGTGCGCTGCGGCCACCGCCTCGCCAGACGTTCGGCGGCCAGTGACGACGCGAGCAGGCCGAGCGTGGCGGCCGTGAAGATCACGCCGGTCTGGACGGCGTCGTATCCGCGGACGACCTGGAGATAGGTGGCGACGACGAACGACGTCCCCATGAGCAGGAGCCACTGGATGTTCTGCGTGACGAGACCGAGATTGGAGGTGCGGTTGCGGAACAGGCTCGTCGACAGGAGTGGCTGTTCGCCGGCCCGCTCCTTGGCGCGCACCGATCGGAAGAACCACAGCAGAACCAGCGCACCGAGGACGAGCAGGCCGATCATCAGCCAGACGTTGTTGTCGGCTGCCAGGATCCCCGTGACGAGGAGAATGAGGCCGACGGCCGAGAGGATGGCTCCGGTGGTGTCGAAGGAGCTCGTGGGGTCCGGTGGCAGAGGGTCCTTGATCCGGCGACTCAGGATGATGATCAACGCGATCACCAGGGCCTGGAACACGAAGGCCGCCCGCCAGCTGATGGCGGAGGTGATGAGTCCCCCGATCAGCGGCCCGGCGGCGGCGCCGATGCCTCCCAGCGCCATGACCGCCCCGAACGCGCGGGCCCGGGAGGTCACCTCCGTGAAGAGGAGCGTCGTGAGGATGTAGACGGGCGGGATGAGCAGCGCCGTGCCGACACCTTCGAGGATCGAGTTGCCGAGGATGAGGACGCCCAGGCCCGGAGCGACCGCGCTCAGCAGGGCGCCGACGCCGTACACGGCGAGACCGGCCAGGAAGCACCACTTGCGGCCGTAGCGGTCGGTCAGCTTGCCGCCGGGGATCATCAGCGCCGCCATGACGAGGAGGAAGATCGTGATCGCGAGCTGCACTCCCTGAACGCTCGTGTCCAGGTCCTCGCTGATGTCGTTGATCATCACGTTCATGTTCGAACCGGCGAAGCTGCAGATGAACTGGGCCAGCGCGAGGGGGGCCAGCACACCGCGCATCGCACCGGGCGGGCGTTCGGGAGCATCCGCTTCAGACACCGGCGCAGCTCCTTTCGCCCTGAAAGGTTCCCTCGTACGACGGGAGTCGGCTCGTTCAGCGGCTCGTCGGCCGGGGTTCCGCTCTCCTCGGTCTCAAGCGTGCGCTGGTCAGGAGCTCACCGCACTCTCAGCGCTACGCATACATCAATCCAGTACATGGACTATGGTTGGTACATGTCCATGAAGCGCACGAACGTCTACGCCGATCCCGAAGATCTGGCGATCATCAAGGAGGCGGCCAAGCGGCGGGGGATAAGCGAGGCCGAGATCATCCGCCAGGGGATCCATCTCGCGGCCATGGCGAACCGTGTCTGGGACGAGCCGCTGTTCTCGCGGACATTCGAGGGGGCGGGTCGTACGCCGTCCAGGGCCGAGGTCCGTGACGTGGTCGCCGACGCGGTCCGCCGGGGCACGGACTCCGGAACCGCCGAGTGATCATCGTCATCGCGGACACGTCCGGTCTCCTGGCCGCTCTCGACTCGACGCATCCGGATCACGGGGCGGCCAACGAGGCGATCATGGCGGCCGGTCTTCTGGTCATGTCCCCGCTCCTGCTGGCGGAACTCGATCACGTGGCCACGCGCGAGCTGGGACGCGCGGCCGCCGTCAGCGCGGTCGACGACCTGCGGCGCTGGATGAGTCGAGGTCGGGTCGTCATGCCCGGGATCACGGAGGACCACTTGGGCGCCGCCCAGTCCGTCCGAGTCCGCTACGGCGCGCTCGACCTGGACCTCGCCGACGCGGTGAACGTGGCGCTGGCAGCCGATTACGACACCGACGCGATCCTCACCCTCGACCGGCGCGACTTCCGGGCCGTACGACCCCTGGGCCGTCACAAGGCGTTCCGCGTGCTCCCCGACGACCTCCCGCTCTGACGCGAGACCCTCGGCGGCCGAGCGCGTCCGGGGAAGGCCGCGCGACCGGCCGTACGTCGACACACGGACCGAACGCGTCCACGCGACGGGACCGGCAACGCCCTGACGGGAGCCCTCGGCAAGGCCATGTCCGCCTCGGGCTCGTGGGCGTCGGGACCTCAACGGCGACGGCGTCGGCGACCTGATCGCCCAACAAGTCGGGGGTGGCACGCGTACACGGGCGTCTTCTGAGGCCCCTGCGCAGCACGCAGCCGGGATGTCCCTGTGGCTGGGCGGGTCAGTCGGGGCCGCTCCAGTCGAAGGGGAAGTGCTTGCTCGACTTGCCGGAGCGGTCCCAGGTGAAGCCGAACGCATCCGCGCGGTCGACGGTGGCCCGCCCCCAGGTGGCGACCTGGCCCGGTCCGACCTCGGCACCCGGGGCGTTGTGGACCTGGACCCGCGCGCCCTCCGCGGTGGTCGGGCCGGTGAGCGCCTCGGCGGCTGCCGTGACACGGCCGGGAACCTCGGCCCGCCAGGTGGCGAGGTCATCGTCTATCTCGACGTGGATGGGCGCGACGTCCATGCCGCGCATCTCGGGGCGGAGCATCTCCCCGAACCGCGCCGGCCAGCCGCCCGCCTCACCGCCGAATACGGTTCCGAGCGCACCGCGTTGCTGTTCGTCGGCGCGTTCGTCGAGGAAGACGGCGGCGTAGGGGTCGCTGTGCTCGCCGGCCCAGACGTTGCCCGTGAAGGAGCCGAGCATCAGGACGTTGAGGCCGTCGAGACGGACGTCGCCGTAGCTGCCCTCCCGGATGTGCCAGACCAGGACGCCTTCGCAGTCGCCGTAGGTCGGGGGCTGGCCGAACGTGCACGGACAGGGGATGGCGCAGTTGCACACATCGAACCAGTCGCCGGTCAGATGCCAGCGCGCCGCAGTGGTGGCCTGTTC
>NZ_JAEKKT010000173.1 GCF_019510245.1 Streptomyces sp.
GGTTGCGGGTCTCGGCGGCCTCGCGGCGGCGGTGGTCCTCCTCCGCGTACTGCTCGGCCTCCTGGCGCATCCGGTCGACCTCGTCCTTCGGCAGCGAGGAGCCGCCGGTGACGGTCATCTTCTGCTCCTTGCCCGTGCCGAGGTCCTTCGCGGTCACGTGCATGATGCCGTTGGCGTCGATGTCGAAGGAGACCTCGATCTGCGGGACACCGCGCGGGGCCGGCGGCAGACCGGTCAGCTCGAACATGCCGAGCTTCTTGTTGTACGCCGCGATCTCGCGCTCGCCCTGGTACACCTGGATCTGCACGGAGGGCTGGTTGTCCTCGGCGGTGGTGAAGATCTCGGACCGCTTGGTCGGGATCGTCGTGTTCCGCTCGATGAGCTTGGTCATGATGCCGCCCTTGGTCTCGATACCGAGGGACAGCGGGGTCACGTCGAGGAGCAGGACGTCCTTGACCTCACCCTTGAGCACACCGGCCTGGAGCGAGGCGCCGATGGCGACGACCTCGTCCGGGTTCACACCCTTGTTGGCCTCCTTGCCGCCGGTCAGCTCCTTGACGAGCTCGGCGACGGCGGGCATGCGGGTGGAGCCGCCGACGAGGACGACGTGGTCGATCTCGCCGAGCTGGATGCCGGCGTCCTTGATGACGTTGTGGAACGGCGTCTTGCAGCGCTCCAGGAGGTCCGCGGTCAGCTGCTGGAACTGGGCGCGGGTGAGCTTCTCGTCGAGGTGCAGGGGGCCCTCGGCGGAGGCGGTGATGTAGGGCAGGTTGATCGAGGTCTCCGTGGAGGAGGACAGCTCGATCTTGGCCTTCTCGGCGGCCTCGCGGAGGCGCTGCAGGGCCATCTTGTCCTTGCCGAGGTCCACACCGTGGCCGGCCGCGAACTGCTTGACCAGGTAGTCGACGACGCGCTGGTCCCAGTCGTCACCACCGAGGTGGTTGTCGCCGTTGGTGGCCTTCACCTCGACGACGCCGTCGCCGATCTCCAGGAGGGACACGTCGAAGGTGCCGCCACCGAGGTCGAAGACGAGGATCGTCTGGTCGTCCTTGTCGAGGCCGTAGGCGAGCGCGGCCGCGGTGGGCTCGTTCACGATGCGCAGGACGTTCAGACCGGCGATCTCGCCGGCCTCCTTCGTCGCCTGGCGCTCGGAGTCGTTGAAGTAGGCCGGGACGGTGATGACCGCGTCGGTCACCTTCTCGCCCAGGTAGGCCTCGGCGTCGCGCTTGAGCTTCTGCAGGATGAAGGCGGAGATCTGCTGGGGGTTGAAGTCCTTCCCGTCCAGCTGGATCTTCCAGTCGGTGCCCATGTGACGCTTCACGGACCGGATGGTCCGGTCCACGTTGGTGACCGCCTGGCGCTTGGCGACCTCGCCGACCAGAACCTCGCCGTTCTTCGCGAAGGCGACGACGGACGGCGTGGTCCGGGCACCCTCGGCGTTGGTGATGACGGTGGGCTCGCCGCCTTCAAGAACGCTGACGACGGAGTTAGTCGTGCCCAGGTCGATGCCGACCGCACGTGCCATGGTGATTTCCTCCAGCTGACTTGAGTGGAACGGACTCAAGTATGCATCAAGCCTCGCCCGGGGTCAACAGACCTGAGTGGAGCAGACTCAAGTCTTATCCGTTCCTTACACGCAAGTGCCCGCTGACCTGCGTCGATACGGCGTTCCTGGGCCCGTACACCGGCACCCGAAGGAGTAGCAGCACGATGCTGAAGGTGACGCAGGCGACGCAGGTGGCGCCGGTCCGGCCGACCCAGCCGCCGTGCACGAGCACCGCGACGAGTACCGCGGCGAAGGACGCGACGCCGAGGACCACGGTTGCCCGCTGCGAGGTGAACCCGAGCCGCCGCAGCCGGTGCGCGAGGTGGTCGGGCCCGCGCCGCAGCACCGGGCGCCCGGCGAGGAGCCGCGACAGCACGACGAGCAGGACGTCGGCGCTCGCCACGGCGGTGAGCGCGAACAGCACGCCCGCGCTGGCCGCGGGGTCGTAGCCGGACCGGGTGACCAGCGCGGCCGCGGCCAGCACGAACCCGGTGAACAGCGAGCCGGTGGCGCCGAGGGCGATCCGCGCGGGAGCCCAGTTGTGGAGCAGGAAGCCGGTGAGCGCGGCCGCGAGCACGCTCAGCAGCACGGCGAGCCCGTCCATCACCTCGGCGGCGGCGCAGGCCCCGACCCCGAAGGCGGTCACCACCCCGACGGTCCCGGCCAGGCCGTCCGCGTGGTCGAGCCCCTTGAAGGCGACGGCGACGAAGGCGATCCAGCCCGCGCCGAGCACCCCGCCGACGATCCCGAACTCGCCGTACGGCACCACGCACGCGGCCGCCACCGCCGTACCGAACAGCAGGAACCGCGTCTTGAGCCGCCACACGTCGGCGACCACCCCGAGCAGCGCCACGGCTCCCCCGGCGGCCACCAGCTCCCCGACGCCGGTGCCCAGCGGGGCGACCCCGGTCCAGTCGCCGGCGAACGCGACCAGGCAGGTGGCACCGACCACCGCGAGCCCGCCCAGCGCGGGCACCCGCCGGGTCCGCCGCCGGTCGACGAGCCCGAGCCGCAGGGCACACGGGCGGATCAGCGCGGCGAGGAAGGCGGCGAGCAGGAAGGCGGTGGTGGCGGCGACGATCCCGTAGAGCACGGGTCCAAATTAGACCTAAATGTAACAATTATGTACGAATAACACGATCGGGTTGGGGCGTACCGCCCAGGCGGACCTCAGCGATCCAGATCACCCCGCACCTGGCTACAGTGCGGGTAAAGATGCGGGTAGTCTCGAACGAACTGCATAAGTTACCGCTTAGTAATTTCGGGAACCCTCTGCGAAGAGACCCGAAGAGACCACCCCTCGCAGGCCCGAGGAGCCCCCATGCAACTCGCCGCGATCATCGTGTCGCTGGTTCTGATCGTGGTTGGCGTGGCGTTGTTCGCCCGCGCCGTCCTGCAGATCTACAACTTCATGCGGCTCGGCCAGAACGTGCCCGCCGGCACCCGTACCGACGAGCCCGTCCAGCGGACCGTCACGGTGGTCAGGGAGTTCCTCGGCCACACCCGGATGAACCGCTGGGGCATCGTCGGCGTGGCGCACTGGTTCGTCGCGGTCGGCTTCTTCTCCCTCCTCCTGACGATCGTCAACGCCGTCGGCCAGCTGTTCCAGGCCGACTGGATCCTGCCGGTCATCGGCGACTGGGCGCCGTACAACGTCTTCGTCGAATTCATCGGCACCATGACGGTGCTCGGCATCCTGGTGCTGATCGCGATCCGCCAACTGAGCAAGCCGAACCGGCCGGGCCGCAAGTCCCGCTTCGCCGGCTCCAACTTCGGCCAGGCGTACTTCGTCGAGACGGTCATCCTGATCGTCGGCGTCTGCATCTTCACGCTGCACGCGCTGGAGGGCGCACAGCACCACGTGGACTCCTACGAGGCGTCGTTCTTCATCTCGTACCCGGTGGTGTCCTGGTTCCGGGGCATGGACGTCTCCACGCTGCAGAACCTCACCTACTTCTTCGCCGGCCTGAAGATCGCGACCTCCTTCATCTGGATGATCGTGGTCGCCCTCAAGACCGACATGGGCGTCGCCTGGCACCGCTTCCTCGCCTTCCCGAACATCTGGTTCAAGCGGAACGCGACGGGTGAGACCTCGCTGGGCGCGCTGCTCCCGATGACCTCGGGCGGCAAGCCGATCGACTTCACCGACCCGGGCGAGGACGACGTCTTCGGCGTCTCGCAGGTCGAGCAGTTCTCCTGGAAGGGCCTCCTCGACTTCTCGACCTGCACCGAGTGCGGTCGCTGCCAGTCGCAGTGCCCGGCCTGGAACACCGGCAAGCCGCTCTCCCCGAAGCTGCTGATCATGTCCCTGCGGGACAACGCGCACGCCAAGGCGCCCTACCTGCTGGCCGGCGGCGGCAAGACCGCCGAGGGCGAGGAGAAGGGCTCCGAGGAGCAGCTCGCCCAGGTGCCCGCCGCGGCCCTCGCCGAGGCCGAGCGGCCGCTGATCGGCACCGCCGAGGAGAACGGCGTCATCGACCCGGACGTGCTGTGGTCCTGCACCACCTGCGGCGCCTGCGTCGAGCAGTGCCCGGTGGACATCGAGCACGTCGACCACATCGTCGACATGCGCCGCTACCAGGTGATGATCGAGTCCGCGTTCCCGTCCGAGGCGGGCACGATGCTCAAGAACCTGGAGAAGAAGGGCAACCCCTGGGGCCTGGCGAAGAAGCAGCGCCTGGAGTGGCTCAAGGAGGTCGACTTCGAGGTCCCGGTCGTCGGCAAGGACATCGAGGACCTCACCGAGGTCGAGTACCTGTACTGGGTCGGCTGCGCGGGCTCCCTCGAGGACCGCGCCAAGAAGACCACCAAGGCCTTCGCCGAGCTGCTGCACATCGCGGGCGTCAAGTTCGCGATCATGGGCGGCGACGAGAAGTGCACCGGCGACTCCGCCCGCCGCCTGGGCAACGAGCCCCTGTTCCAGGAGCTCGGCATGGAGAACGTCATGGCGCTGAACACGGCGTTCGGCGAGGAGCTGGACGACGACGGCAAGGTCACGGCGGAGTCGAAGAAGCCCAGGTCGGCCAAGAAGATCGTCGCCACCTGCCCGCACTGCCTCAACACCATCGGCAACGAGTACCCGCAGCTCGGCGGCGACTACGAGGTCATCCACCACACCCAGCTGCTCCAGCACCTGGTGGACGAGGGCAAGCTGGTCCCGGTCACCCCGGTCGAGGGCATCATCACGTACCACGACCCCTGCTACCTGGGCCGCCACAACAAGATCTACACGCCCCCGCGCGAGATCATCGCGAAGGTCCCGGGTCTCAGGAACGAGGAGATGCACCGCCACAAGGAGCGCGGCTTCTGCTGCGGCGCCGGCGGTGCGCGGATGTGGATGGAGGAGCGGATCGGCAAGCGCATCAACAACGAGCGCGTCGACGAGGCCCTCTCCCTCAACCCCGACATCGTCTCCACCGCCTGCCCGTTCTGCCTGGTCATGCTGACCGACTCGGTCAACGGCAAGAAGAACGAGGGCAAGGCCAAGGAGTCCGTCCAGGTGGTGGACGTGGCCCAGCTGCTCCTCGACTCGGTGAAGACCCCGGTGGACCCGGCGGGCGCCGCCGAGCAGGAGAGCGAGCCGGAGCCGGAGCCGGTGAAGTAGTCCGCACGGCCGTCACGGCGCCCCGTGCCCTCACCGGGCACGGGGCGCCGTCGTGTGTGCGGGGCGGGACTGCACCAGGTGCCCCGTACGCCCGGACGCCGGCCACCGGTCGCCTTACTCGAAGCCGCGGGCTGCCGCACCGGAGCGATCGCGCCGAGCAGGTGTCGTCGTCCGGCGTCCGAGCGGCCTTCGCCTCCCGCCCGTGCGGAGGCCGGCCGGACGCGTCCGTACCCCGGACGGCCCTCTCCTGCTCGCGGGCGCGCGCCGGGGCGGTTCGGCTGGCAGGAAGGGCCGGATCGAGCGGGAGGTACGGGTGACGGAGGACAGCGCGCACGGCGGCGGTGCCGGGGACCGGTCCGACGACGTGCGGGAACTGCGGGCCCGGGTCGCGGCCCTGGAGAGCGAACGGGCCCGGCCGCCCCGGCACCACGCCAGGTCGCTGCTCGCCGCCGTCCTGATCTTGGTGGGCTGCCTGCTCGCCCCGCTCGCCGTGGTCGCCTCGTGGGCGGCCGACCAGGTGGGTGACACCGACCGTTACGTCAGCACGGTCGCCCCGCTCGCCTCGAACGCGGACGTGCAGAACGCCGTGGCCAACCGGGCCACCGACGCCCTCATGTCCCACCTCGACCTGCCCGCCCTGCTCGCCGACGTGGCCCCCGCGGACCGGCCCCGTCTGCAGCAGGCGCTGGGCGGCAGACTCGGCGACGCGCTCGAGGGGGCCGTCCGCAGCTTCGTCCACGACAAGGCCCGCCAGGTCGCCGCGTCCGACGCGTTCCGGACCGTCTGGACCGACGCCAACCGCCGGATCCACAGCAGCCTCGACAAGGCCCTCACCGGCAGCGGCGGCGGCGCGGTGCAGCTGACGAACGACAGCGTCACCCTCGACATCGGCCCCGTCGTGGACCAGGTCAAGCAGCGCCTCGTCGACGCCGGGCTGACCCCCGCCGAGCACATCCCCGCCGTGCACACGGACTTCACCCTGGCCAGGTCCGACCAGGTCGGCAAGGTCAAGACCTACGTACGGCTGCTGCAGCTCGCCGGGAACTGGCTGCCCGTGCTGGCCGTGCTGCTGGTCGCCGCCGGGGTACTGCTCGCGGTACGGCGGCGCCGGGCCCTGGTGGCGGGCTGCCTCGCGGTCGCCGTCACCACCGGGCTGCTCGGCATCGGGCTGCGCGTGTTCCGCGTGTTCTACCTGGACCGGCTGCCCGCCGGCGTCTCCCCGGGCGCGGCGGCCGCCGTGTACGACGCGCTGACCCACTTCCTGCGCACCGGCGTGCGCGTGGTGGTGGCCCTGGCCGTCGTCGTCGCCCTGGCCGCCTGGCTCTCCGGCCCCGGCCGGTACGCCGGGCTGGTCCGGGGCCTGTGGGCGTCCGGCATCGGCGCGGTACGGGGCACCGCCGACCGCGCCGGGCTGCGCACCGGGCCGGTCGGCCCCTTCGTCCGCCGCTTCCGCGTCTGGATCACCTGGGTCCTGGTGGCCGTGGCGGTACTGGTCTACCTCCTGTGGCCTTACCCCACCGGCTGGGTCGTGGTCGGCATCGCCCTGTGCCTGCTGTTCGCCCTGGCCGTGACGGAGTTCCTCGCCACCGAACAGCCCGCGGCCGAAGGCTGGGGGTAGGCCGACATCACCGGCCCGCTACTCGAGTCCGATCGCGGCACACGCCGACCGGTACTTCGGGGTGCAGATCTGGGCGACGGTGTAGACGCCGTCCGCGATCACCGTGTCCTTGATGTTGTCCTTCGTGAGGGCGACCACCGGGACGAGCGTCGCGGGGACGTCCTTCTCGGTCGGGCTGTCGACCTTGTCCTGGGCCAGCGCGTCGTACTGGATGTCGCGGCCCTGCACCTTGTACACCGCCATCTGCGCGGCGTCGGTGGCCTCGTCGAGGAACGACTTGTACACGGTCATGTACTGCTCGCCCGAGACGACCCGCTGCACCGCGTCCAGGTTCGCGTCCTGCCCGGTCACCGGGGGGATCGTGGTGGCGCCCGCCGCCTTGAGCGTGTCGATGACGGCGCCGGCCATGCCGTCGTTGGCCGAGTAGACGGCGGCGATGTTCTTCAGGCCCACCGCCCGGATCGCCTTCTTCATGTTCGCCCCGGCGACCGCGGGCGACCACTTGTCGGTGTCGTACTCCTCGGCGATGCGGACCTTGTTCTTCAGCTCGCCGAGGGCGCCCTTCTTGAAACTCGCCGTGTTCGGGTCCGCGGGGTCGCCGTTCATCATGACGACCTCGCTGGTCGCCGCCCTGCCGCCGAGCGCCCCGAGGATGGCGCGGCCCTGGACCTCGCCGACGAGTTCGTTGTCGTGCGAGACGTACGCGTCGATCGGGCCCTGCGCGAGCCGGTCGTAGGCGATGACGGGGATGCCGGCGGCCTTCGCCTTCCGGACGTCCGGTGCGATGGCCTTGGCGTCTGCCGGAACTGCCGGCTCTGGGTGGCCGGGCTCGCCTCGGCGTTGGCGTAGTCGACCTTGCCCTTGCCGTGGGTGAGGGAGGCGACCTCCTTCTCGATGATGGGGCGGTCGAAGTTCTCGAACCGTGCGGTGTCCTTGTCGGGCAGCAGCAGCCCGACCGTGATGTCGTCGCCCTTCTTCGCGGACGCGGAGTCGCCGCTCCCGCCGATGCCGTCGACGACGCCGCACGCGCTGAGCGCGAGGGCGGACGCGGAGGCGGCCAGGGTGATGGCGAGGCGGGGCAGGGGGATCCCGCGGAGGATGGGAACGCTCACATCAGGCGCCTTCCGGGTGGGGGGAGCGTCATGCGCAACCGATGGTGTGAACGAAGCAAACGCGCCGCGGCCGGATACGTCAAGACGTATGGACAACACGGCAGTTGACAGCCGCGCCGCACGCCGCCCGACGGCACCCGATGGAAGGCCGTTCTACCAGTTCAGGCCAGCAGAGCGGGAGTTGGGAAGGGCAGAGGGGCCAGGGATCGGGGAGGGATGGCAGCCCTGGCGGGCAACGGGCCGCCCACGCCCCGGACTTCACCAGGTCTTCGCAGTTGCTACCTCGCCTTCACAGTCACCGTGCCGACCGGACGAGATCTCAAGGCATCTCAGGAAGCGCTTACGGCCGGACACGGCAAACGGCCCGGGTGCGGGACCCGGGCCGTTTGCCGTGCGGTGGCGGTGGGTGTCAGGGCTTCTGCTTGACGAGGGCCGGGACGAAGCGCAGGGCGTCCACGGTGCCGACGCCGGTGGCGAGGTCGTAGCCGTTGACCGCCTTGTAGCCGGTCACGCCCTGGTAGCTGTTGTCCGTGCCGTCGTTGACGTCCACGATGCCGGTGAGCTTGGAGCGGTAGGAGGAGAGGTCGTACAGCCGCTTCTGGATGTTGCCCAGCCGGTGGCCCGCGGCCTGGTCGGCGAGGGCGACTATGCCCGCGAAGAGCGGGGTGGCCTCGCTGGTGCCGCCGCTGACGTCCCAGCCGGTGGCGGTCGGGTCGAAGCTGGAGTAGATCCAGGCGCCGCCGTCGACCGCGGCGGACATCGAGATGTCCGGGGTGCCGCGGCGGGTGCCGACCACCTTCTTCACGCCGTTCTGGAAGGACGGGCGGGTGAACACGTGGGACTGCCCGCCGCCGCCGGAGCCGTAGTCGTTGTAGGCGCTGTCCGGCTTGACGCGGTTGCCCTTGTCGTCGAGGTGGAGCTGGGTGCCGCCGACGGAGGTGACCAACGGGTCCGAGGAGGGCCAGGAGTTGACGCGCTTCTTGTAGTACGTCTTGCCGTCCGCCTGGAGGTCGGTGGCGCCGCCGTCGCCGGAGGCGGCGAGCACGGTGACGTGCTTGCGGTTCGCGTCCTGGAAGGCGTACCGGAGCTTCTTGATGCTGGAGAAGTCGCCCTTGGCGAAGCCGGGGAAGGTGTTCTCGGTGGCGCCGAAGCTCTGGCTGATGACGTCGCCGACACCGTGGTCGATCATGTACTTCTCGGCGTTCATCATCTCCGGCAGACCGGTGGTTCCCTCGGTCTCGGAGACGGCCGTCTCGACGACGACGATCTTCGCGGCGGGCGCCACCGCGTGCGCCATCTCGACGTCCAGGGTGGTCTCGCCGGCCCAGCCGGTCATGTCGGAGTTCTTGGGGTCGAAGGCGGGCACGTGCCCCCACTTGACGACCTTCACCTTGGTGCTGGGCAGCCCGAACTGCCTGCTGTAGACGTCGAGGTCGTGCTGGACGGTCGGCGAACCGTACGAGTCGACGATGACGATGGTGCGCCCCTTGCCCGTGACGCCCTTGCGGTAGAGGGCGTTCAGGTCGTACGCGGTGCGGTACTGGAGCGGGGTGTAGCAGTTGATCTGCCACTTGGCCTGGCACTGCGCGTCGGAGAGCGGGCTGCTCACGCGGTGCGCCAGGGTGTGCCCGACGACGGCCGGTACCGCGAGGGTGTGCGGTGCGGCGACGGGCGCGGCGGCCGTGAGCGCGGTGGCCGCGAGAGCGGCGACGGACGTGGCAGCCGCGACGCCCCGCCCGGTGCGGGCTGTCTGCATGGATCCCCCTGGGGTACGGAGTCTCACGAAGTGATCTCGGAGTGGTCTTCGCGCATCCCACCGGAGGAGTCATGCACAGATCAAGTGTGTTGAACCGACAATGCCGAACCCTTTACCCTGCGTTATCCCGCGATTAGCCTTCGAGCCGTCGAGAACAGAGCTGGAACCCCGGTAGCGGTCTTTCCGTCTTCCCTCGTCGAACAGGACCTCACCCTTCCCCAACCTCTAGCAAATCGGCCGGGACTTGAGACACACACCACTGAGACCCTGGGCCGTGGCGGCTGCCACGGCCTTCGCGTTCCTCGTCGCACTGGAGGCGGCCGCACGTCACTACGGCCTGCCCGGGCCGCTCACCAACCAGGCCCGCGAGGTGATATGCGCCCCCAAGTCCGGCTTCCTGCTCTACGCCGGGCTGGCGCTGACGATGGTGGTGCTCACCTGGCGGCAGCGGTTCGCCGCCCTCGGCGCCGCGATCGGCATCGACCTCGCCTTCGCGGCGGGCCGGTGGGCGACCGGTGCCGAGGTCGCCCCCGGCCAGCCGTTCGGCAACGGCGCCCTGTGGGTGCTGCTCGGCTGTGCGGTCGTCGCCGTGACCCGCCGCACCGGCCCGGAACGCGTCCTGCTGCTCAAGGGCGTCGGTCTCGGCCTGCTGCTGGTGACCGGCCGCAAGACCGGCGACACCTGGCTGCTCATCACCTCCAAGACCCGTCCGACGGTGCTCGACCAGTACGTGGCCACCGCCGACCACGCCCTGGGCAACCCGTCGTGGCTGGCAGGCCGGATCGTCACCGCCACCGGCCCGGTCGGCTTCAACCTCCTCGACGTCGTCTACGGCCAGCTCGCCGTGGCCGCGGTCGCCGTCGCGCTCTACCAGCTGCGCGGCGTGGCGACCGACCGCCGCTTCCCGCGCCACCACCTGGTCCGCACCTTCCTGGTGATAGGCCTGCTCGGACCGGCCGTCTACATGATCTTCCCGGTGGTCGGACCGGTCTTCGCCTACGGCACCGGCGCCGACCACTGGGCGTCGGTCAGCCTCTGGCCGGAGCGGCCGCCGCACGGCCACTGGCCGGCACCCGACCTGTGGCCGCGCACGGTGCCGCGGATCACCGCCCCGCACCCCGTGCCGTACGACGGTTTCACCCCGCGGAACTGCATGCCCAGCCTGCACACGGCGTGGGCCACCGCGATCTTCGTGCACTCCCGGCGGGGCCCCCGGGCGCTGCGCTGGGCGGGCACGTTCTGGCTGGCCGCCACCGTCGCCGCGACGCTGGGCTTCGGCTACCACTACGGCGCGGACCTCCTCGCCGGCGCGGTGTTCGCGCTCACGGTCGAGGCGGGCCTGCGCACGTTCGACCGCGACCTGGACCGCTCCGGCATCCGGCTGGTCGCCCACGGCACGACGGTCTTCGTCGCGCTCCTGGCCTCCTACCGCTGGCTGCCGCTGGAGATGGCCACCCACCCCTGGGTGGCCGGTCCGCTGCTCGTGCTGGCGGCGGCCTCGGTGGTCCACCACTACGTGCGGACCGTCAACCGCTGGGACCCACGGACCGAGCCGGCGGCGCGACGGCCGGCCCCGCACCCCGAGCTCGTCTGAAGCGGCGCGGGCGGCCGCGTATCACCGCGGCCCCCCGGGGGAACTCGGCGGGCAGCGGGGTCCGAGGCGTTTTCCCCGGTGAGGGAGGCAGGCCATGGCGCGTTCCGATGGTGCCCGGGAGGCGGTCGCCAGGGCGCTGAACGCCCTCGGCGCGGGCGCCTACCTCACGGACGAACAGGGCTCGATCGTCGCCGTCAACACGCGCGGCGAACAGCTCCTCGACCGGCCCGCCTCCGGTCTCGTCGGCCAGGACGCCCACGACCTGCTGCACCGCAACAGCTGCGGGGAGCCGGTGCCGAGGGCCCAGTGCCGGATCCGGGCCAGCATCCTCGCCGGACACACGGACCAGGGCGGCGACGAGTGGCTGGAGCGCGGCGACGGGACGCTGCTGCCGGTGGCGTGGCTGTCCACCCCCTGCGACATCGGCCTCACCCCGTCGGCCACGCTCGTCCTCTTCCACCCCTCCGGCCGCGCCGGGCGCCCCGCCCAGCGTCCGCCGGCCGGCGGGCGGCTCTCCGAACTGGAACGGCTCGCCCTGCTCGCCGAGACGACCACCCTGCTCACCTCCACCCTCGACATCCACGAGGCGCTGCGCCGCCTGATCCACCTCGTGGTGCCGCGCCTCGCCGACTGGGCCGTCATCGACCTGATCCAGGAGCAGGGCGAGGTGTGGCGCTTCGCCGTCGCCCATGCCGAGGGGGGCACCGTGGTGTTCCGGGACGACCTCCAGGGGCCCATGCCACCGGTGCCGCAGGAGTCGCCGATGCCGCTGTCCCGCGCCCTGCGCGGCGTCGCGTCCTCCCTCGCCGGTCCGGAGACCTACCAGGGGCCGCCCGACTCCGGCATCGCGGTGGAGCAGCGGCACCTGTTCGCGGTGACCGGGATGCACGCGGCGGTCGTGGTCCCGCTGCGCAGCCTGCACGAGGTGCTGGGCGCCCTCACCCTCGGCCGGGCCGAGCAGCCGGAGCGGTTCACCGCGACCGAGGTGGCCCTGCTGGAGGACATCGCCCGCCGGGCCAGCCTCGCCCTGGAGAACGCGCGCCTCTACCAGCGCCAGCGCAAGGTCGCCGAGACCATGCAGCGCCATCTGCTGCCCAAGCTCCCGCACTCGCCCATGCACAACATGACCGCCCGCTACCTGCCCGCCCCGGACGCCTCCCAGGTCGGCGGCGACTGGTACGACGCGTTCACCCTGCCGGACGGGGCCACCGCGCTCGCCATCGGCGACGTGGTCGGCCACGACCTGGACGCGGCGGCCGGCATGGCCCAGCTGCGCAACATGCTCCGCGCGTACGCCCTGTCCCAGCAGAAGCCGCCCAGCAAGATCGTGGAGTGGCTGGACCAGGCGACGCGGGAGATCGCGGAGGTCTCCATCGCCACGCTGGTCTTCGCCCGCATGACGGAGATCGGCGCCGGCCGCTGCGAGCTGTCCTGGACCAACGCCGGCCACCCGCCCCCGCTGCTGGTCACCCGCGAGGGCGTGGCCCGGTACCTGACCGACGGGCACGGCATCCTGCTGGGCGTCACGCCCGAGCGGGTCCGCCCCGACGCGACGGCGGAGCTGCCGCCCGGGGCGACCCTGCTCCTCTACACCGACGGCCTCGTCGAGTCCCCCCGGCACGGCCTGGACGAGGGCATGAACCGCCTGCGACGCCATGCCGCGGCCCTCGCCCAGCGCCCGCTGGAGTCCTTCACGGACCAGCTGCTGGCCCGGGCCCGCCCGCCGGACAACGACGACGACGTGGCTCTCCTGGCCGTACGGCACACGCGGTGCTGAGGCGCCGCCCGGTCCGTGCGGATGCGGGGCCCCCGGGGCCCAGGCCCGAGGCGCTGCTCGCGGGTCAGGACGCCGGGTAGGTGATCACCAGCATGGTGACGCCGTCCGGCGCGGTCCAGGGGCCGTGCGGCATGCCGGGCGGACGGCAGGCGTACATGCCGGCGGTGAAGGTCCGGTCCAGCGTCAGGTCGTGCAGGGCGCCCTCGACGAGGTAGACCTCCTCCCAGAAGTCGTGGCGGGTCACCCCGTCCGCCGAGGTGTCCGTGCCCGGGGCCCAGCGGACCAGCGCGGTACGGGACCCGTGCTCGGGGTCGTCGGCCAGGACGCGCTCCTCGACCCCCGGACCGGCGCCGGCCGGGGTCCGCCACGGTCCGCCGGGGACATGGAACTCCAGCTCGGGCTTGCCCACCGCACCGCCTCCGGTCTCGATCGCGGAACATCGACCGCTGGGCATACTTCTTGCCCGGGACCGCGGGCGCAACCTCCGCGCGAGGCCGGTCCGCCGACGGCGCCGTGCCGGTTCACGGCCCCGTGCCGAGCCACTGCTCGGTCCAGATGACCTTTCCGGCGGGGGTGTAGCGCGTCCCCCAGCGGTCGGCGAACTGGGCCACCAGGAAGAGGCCGCGGCCGCCCTCGTCCATGGTGGCGGCCCGGCGCAGGTGCGGGGAGACGCTCCTGCCGTCGGAGACCTCGCAGATGAGGCAGCGGTCGTGGATGAGGCGTACGCCGACGGGGCCCGTCGCGTGCCGGATGGCGTTGGTGACCAGCTCGCTCAGGATCAGCTCCAGGGTGAACGCCTCCTCCTTCAGGCCCCAGTCCCGCAGCAGCTCGGTGGCCGCGGCCCGGACCCCGGCGACGGCCGACGGATCGGCGGGCACGGTCCAGTACGCGGTGTGCCTGTCGTCCAGCGCCCGGGTGCGGGCGACGATCAGGGCCACGTCGTCCCGGGACGCCCCGGGCAGCATGGCGTCCATGGCCGCCTGGCACATCTGGTCCGGCGTGCGCCCCGCCACCGCCAGGGCCCGGCGCAGGCGCTCGATGCCCTCGTCGATGTCCTCGCGCCGGTCCTCGATCAGGCCGTCGGTGTAGAGCACGATGCCGCTGCCCTCGGGCAGCAGCACCTCGCCCGCCTCGTAGGGCATGCCGCCCAGCCCCAGCGGCGGCCCCACCGGTACGCCGGGCAGGTGCGCGTCGCCGTCCGGGGACACGATGACGGGTTCCAGGTGGCCCGCCCTGGCCATCGTGCACACCCGGGAGACCGGGTCGTAGATCGCGTACAGGCAGGTGGCGCCCGTGAGGGTGCTGGTGCCGTGCTCGCCGTCCCGGTCCTGGTCGATGCGGGTGACCAACTCGTCGAGGTGCCAGAGGAGTTCGTCGGGCGGCAGGTCGAGCGTCGAGAAGTTGTGCACGGCGGTGCGCAGTTGGCCCATGGTGGCGGCGGCGTGCAGTCCGTGCCCCACGACGTCGCCCACCACGACGGCGACGCGCGCCCCGGGCAGCGGTATCACGTCGAACCAGTCGCCTCCCACGCCGCCGAGCCCCGCCCCCGCCGGGAGGTAGCGGTACGCCACGTCGACCGCGTTCTGCTCCGGCAGGGCGTGCGGCAGGAGGCTGCGCTGCAGCGTGACCGCCATGGTGTGCTCCCGCGTGAAGCGGCGCGCGTTGTCGATGCTGGTCGCCGCGCGGGCGACCAGCTCCTCGGCGAGCGAGAGGTCCTCCCTGGTGAAGGCGGTCGGCTCCTTGGAACGCCAGAAGGTCGCCACGCCGAGGATCACGCCGCGGGCCCGCAGCGGGGCGGAGATCATGGAGTGGATGCCGTAGGCCACCAGCCGGCGCGCCCGGTCGGGGTCCTGGGCCTGCCAGCCGGAGAAGGCCGCCAGGTCGGACTCCAGCACCATCCGCCCGGAACCAAAACCCTCGCCCTGCGGGGTGAAGGGGTCGAAGTGGATGAGCGCGCCGGGCGGGCGGAGCGGCACGTCCTGCCGGATGCCGTGCAGGGCGACCCGGCGCAGCTCCGCCACGCCCGCCTCGTCCGTTTCCCCGCCGCTCAGCACGGTGTCGGCCAGGTCGACGGTGACGTAGTCGGCGAATCCGGGGACGGAGAACTCCGCCAGTTCCTCGGCGGTGCGCGTCACGTCGAGGGTGGTGCCGATGCGCAGCCCGGCGTCGTACAGCAGTGCGAGCCGTTCCTGGACCACCTCGATCCGGCCGGTCAGCGCGGTGAGTTCGGTGGTGTCCCGCAGGGTGGCGACCGAGCCGCCCGGTCCGCGGGGCGCGTCCATGGGGCACTGGCTGACGGCCAGCAGCCGGTCGCCGACCTCGATCACCTCGTCCGTGGCCGCCCTGCCGGACGCGAGGAGCTCCTCGGCCCTGGGGGCGATCCCCAGGTCGGTGACGGACCGGCCGTCCACATCGGCCGCGAGGCCCAGCAGGCGCCGCGCCTCGTCGTTGGCCAGCAGCAGCCGGCCCCCCGGGTCGACGATCAGGACGCCTTCGCGCACCGAGTGCAGAACGGCGTCGTGGTGCTCGTACATGCGCGTCATCTGGACCGGTCCCAGCCCCCGCGTCTGGCGGCGCAGGCGCCTGCCGACGAGTGCCGTGCCGCCGGTGGCGGCCGCGAGCGCCAGCCCCGTGCCCCCGAGGACGAGCGGCATCTGCCGGGCCGCCGCCAGGCTCACCCGGTGGACGGTGATGCCGGCGGAGACCAGCCCGAGGACCTTGCCCGCGGCGGTGGTCACGGGCACGACGGTGCGGACGGAGGGGCCGAGCGTCCCGGTCGTCGTCTCGGTGACGGTGCCGCCGCGCTGCGCCGCGCCGATGCTGCCGATGTAGCGGTGGCCGATCTCGGCGGGGTTCGGATGCGTGTAGCGGATGCCCTTGGGGCTCATCACGACGACGAAGTCCACGTGCGCGCGCCGACGGGTCTCCTCGGCCACCTTCTGGAGCTCGGCGGACGGACGGGCGCCGGTCAGCGCCTGCCGCACGGTGGGGTTCGCGGCGACGGAGGCGGCCACGGCCTGCGTGCGGTTGCGGGCCTCCCGCTCGGCGTCGGTCCGCGACTGCAGCAGGAGGGCGGCGACGGCCGTCGCCACGACGACCAGGACGACCGCGACCTGCAGCAGGAACATCTGACCGGCAACGCTGCGTATCCCGTACCAGGAGCGCACCTGCCGGAGCATGTGGTGCATAGGGGTCATATAACACCAAACCGCTATGTCTCCATCACCCCTGCGCCACATCCGCATACCGCACCGGCGCGCTCCGCGTCCGGGCTCGTACGGCACGTGAGCGCACGGCGGCGGGCGCCGTCAGCCGCCCTCCCGCGGGATCCACTCGCTGCCGCCCAGCGGGTAGTCGTAGCCCGGGCGGCCGGCGTCGGCGCTGGTACGGAAGGAGGTGCCGGCGTTGTCGACGCGGACGGTGCCGTGGCGGCTGCCGCTGGACCAGTCCAGGGTGAGGTCCCAGCGGACGTCGTGGGCCTTGGTCCGGGCGAAGACGTAGAAGACCTCCGGGTCGGACTCGCTGACCTTGTACGGGAAGTCGCGCTGGCCGTTCTTGGCGGTGACCGTGGGGCTGCCGTTGTCGAGGTCGACGTCGAACGACTTGGTCCCGACGCCACCGCCGCAGCCGACGCCCATCGAGTAGTCGTTCCAGGCGAGCGGTGCGCCCTTGCTGAGCACGCGCACGTGCAGCGCCTCCAGGACGACGGTCTCCGAGCCGGTGCCCTGGACGGTGAGGGCGACCTCCTGTTCGCCCGAGGACACCGCCCCGTACGCCGCCGCCCAGCGCGGGGCGTCCTGTTCGCTCGCCGGCGGGCCGACCTGCGCGGGTTCGCTGTCGACGAGGAAGTGCTGGCTGCACGGGTCGTCGTAGACATAGGGACGCGTGTTGACGGCGAGCGGGACGGCGGTGCCGGTGGTGCCGCCGTCGGCGCCCTGGGCCCCGCCGCCCTGCTTGCCGTCGTCCGCCGAACCGCCGGTCCCGCTCCCCGCGGACTCGGTGGGGGTGGCGGAGGACGATGCGGAGGGCTTGCGTCCGTTCGCACTCGGGGACGGGGAGCGGGACGACGCCGTCTTCCCGGTGTCCGGCCTGCCGGTGACCGCGGCGGCGTCCCCGGCCGCCTGCCCGTCGTCCGCGCCGCCGCTCCGGCCGCCCAGCGACGGGCTCACGGCGAACAGGACGGCCCCCAGCACGGCGGCCACCGCGACGGAGGCGATCAGCGCGGTACGGCGCCGACGCGGCGCCGCGGGCCCCCGCGGCAGATCGACCACGACCGGCTCACCGTCGCCGGGCCCGTGCGGTGCGGTGGAGTCGGCGCCGCGCGACGGCTCGGAGTCGGCTTCGCGCGGTGCGGTGGGGTCGGCGCCGTGCGCTGCGGTGGCGCCGTGCGCTGCGGTGGAGTCGGCGCCGTGGGCCGCGGTCGAGCCGGCTCCGTGCACCGCGGTCGAGCCGGCGCCGTGCGGTGCGCCGGGGTCGGTGGCGGTCGGCCGGTCACCGCCGTCGTCGGCTCTGTGCGGCGGCGCGGGGGTAGCGGCCTGCTGTGGCGCGGGCGTCGCCGTGGCCTGGTCCGTCCTGCTGCCGCGTGCCGCGTCCGCCAGGATCCAGCGCCGGTGCAGTTCCACCAGCTCCTGGGGCGTCGCCCGGCAGACCCGTGCGAGGCGCTCCACCGGTGCGTACTCCACGGGCACCGCCGTGCCGTTGCAGTACCGGTGCAGCGTCGACGTGCTCATGTGCAGCCGCTTGGCCAGCACCCCGTAGCTGAGTCCCGAGCGGTCCTTGAGCTCCCGCAGCAGCAGCGCGAACGCCTCCGTCGCGTCGGCCCCTGTTGCCCCTGACACCCGTTCCCCCGTCCCCTCGCGTTCCAGTCCCGCGTTCCAGGGCGACGGTGTTCGCCCTGGCCGGAGCCCGTTTCCGCGTTCCAGTGTCCCCAACTGCCCGCCATGCCTGGCAGTTGGGACAGATCGCCGCGCAGGCTTCGGTCATCCAATCACCACCGCCACCCGAAAACCGAAGGGGCACGTCCACATGTCCAGCCTCCGCACCTCCCGCACCCGTCTCCTCGGCGCCGCCACCACCGTCGTACTCGCCGCGCTGTCCCTGACGGCGTGCAGCGACGGCACGGGCGTCCACGCCGAGAGCGTCGCGGCCAGTACCCCGACCGCGCACTCCACCTCCGCCCCGCGGACCTCCACCGCCGGGTCCACCGCCGCGAACGCCACCTCCGCCGACCCGACGGCCCGGGCCGCCACCGGCACGCCGAAGTCCGCCGCGGACGCCGCCGCCTCGAAGGCGCCCGCCCCGGCCGACCGGCCGGTCACCTGCGAGGGGTCCGACACCAGGACGGTCGCGGCACCGCTGACCCGCCCGGTGAACCACATGCTGCTCACGGTGACCAACACCGGCAGCAGGACCTGCTACCTGTACTCCTACCCGGCCGTCCGCTTCGGCGAGGCCCAGTCCGTCCCCCCGGCGATCGAGGACTCGAAGCCGCAGGCGGTCGTCACGCTCCAGCCCGGCGAGTCCGGGTACGCCTCGGTGAGCCTGTCCGCCACCGACGGCAGCGGCACCGACGGACACACCGTGAACTCCCTGGACGTCTACTTCCACGGCCGCTCCGGCAACGAGAGCGTCGGCAAGGGCGCCCACCCGTCGCTGCCCGCCAAGGGCGTCTACGTCGACGACTCGCTCAAGGTCACGTACTGGCAGCAGTCGATGGACGACGCCCTCAACTGGTGACGCCCCGCCCCCGCCCGCAGCACCGGCCCTCGGACCATCCACGGCAGAAAGGCCACCCCACCATGCGCAGCACCCGCAGAATCGCCCGCTTCGTGACGGCCTACGTCGGCGCCGCCTTCCAGGTCCTCGTCCTCGGCGGCACCGGCCACCTGCCGGAGGCCGCGGCGGTCCGCCGGCGCGGATAGGCCGGAACGGCGGACCGGTCCGCACGGAGGGTCACCACGGCGCGTCGGACCGTGATGTGTGCCTAAAGTGAGCAGGTGACGGGCGTTTCCCCGGCCGCGCGGGTGAGCCGCAGGCTCCGGGCGCAGGGGCCGACGGCGGCCAGGATCCTGGTGATCGCGGTGCTCTGCTGGCAGACGGCGCTGTGGGCCGGTGCCGACCAGCCACCGGTGTTCGCCGCCATTGTTCCGCTGCTGTGCCTGCGCGGTGATTCCGCCTCCTCCCTGACGGCCCTGCTGCTGCGGATCCTCGGCGTGCTGGCGGGCGTGGCCCTGGGCGTCACCGTGGTCAGCCTCTTCCGGCCGAGCACGCTGGTGCTCGCCGTCGTGATCGGCCTGGCCCTGCTGTGCGGGACCGTCATCAGTTCCGGGACGACCCTGAACGTGCAGGTCGCGGTGACCTCACTGCTGGTCTTCGCCAACCCCGCGCCGGAGTCGTACGGCTTCGCCCGGCTGTGGGAGAACGCGCTGGGCGGTGCCGTCACCGCCGTTCTCGCGCCGGTGCTCTGGCCGCGGAACCCCCGCAGGGAGACGGCGGCGCTCACCCGGGAGTGCGCGGACGGCCTCACGGAGAGCCTCGTGCGCACCACGCACGCGATCGGGTCCCCGGACGCGGCGCGCGCGAACCGGACGTCGGCGCAGGCGACGGCGGACCGGCTGCGCGGCTACGGGGCCCAGGCCCGGGAGGCGGAGAAGGCCCTGCGGTTCAATCCGCTGCGGCGCCGCCACCGCGACGAGGTGACCGAACTGGGCGGGCGGATCGACCTCGCGGTCCGGGCGGTGCCCCATCTCCTCTCCCTCGCCGCCGAGACCGAGTTCTTCAGCGTGCGCGACGGACCCGCCCCGGCGCTCTCCCGGGCCCGGGCCTTCCTCGTCCCGGTCGCCGAGGCCACCGGACGCGCCCTGGAGGCGGTCCTCGCGGGGCGTGATCCGCGCGCCGACACGGACGCCGCCCGCGCCGGACTGGCCCGGTACGCCGAGAAGGACCGGGAGCCGCCGGCAGTGGTGCTGCGCAGGCCGTTCACCAGGATCCTCGACCTCTGCGACGGCGCCCGGAGCTGACCTTCACGACGTGGTGCGGCCCGGCAGCCCGGCAGGCTCCCGAGGACAGATCCGGCCGGGCACCGGAGGATGGAGAAGAGCGGAGGCGCCGAGCACGTCGGAGGCAACCATGGGCGCAGTTCTCGGTGACGTACTGGGTTTCGCGGCCGCCGTCGCGGTCAGTCCCCTCCCGATCATCGCCGTCATCCTGATCCTCGCCACCCCCCGGGGACGTCTCAACGGCGTCCTCTTCACCATCGGCTGGATCCTGGGGCTCGCGGTCCTGGGCGCGGTGATGCTGGCGATCGCCTCGCCCGCGCACGCCTCCGCCCACAAGCACCCGGCCACCTGGGTGGGAGCCCTCAAGCTCGCCCTGGGCCTGTTGCTCGTCCTCTTCGGTGCCCGGCAGTGGCACCGGCGCCCGAAGGACCCCTCGCAGGCCCGGCTGCCGAAGTGGATGAGCGCGATCGACGGCCTCACGCCGGTCAAGATCTTCGGCCTGGGCGTGGCCCTGGCCGCCCTCAACGCGAAGAACGCCCCGCTGACCATCGCCGCGGGGGCGACGATCGGCTCGGCCGGCCTGCCGGTGGGGCAGCAGATCGCCTCCCTGGCGGTCTTCGTCGTGATCGCCACCCTCGGCCTGCTGGCCCCGCTGGGCGTCTTCCTGGTCGGCGGAGAGCGGGCCAGGACCGTGCTCGGCAACTGGAAGGAGTGGGCGGCTCAGCACAACGTCGCCGTGATGGCCGTCCTGTTCTTCGTCCTCGGGCTGAAACTGCTCGGAGACGGCATCTCCGTCCTCACCTGAGAACGGGGATGCGGGAACGCTGTCACGTTCACCAGTAATGACGTCGGCCGGCGACCGCGTGACCCATGGATCCCAGGATCCAGAAGACAGCGCCGATGACGGCCAGGATGATGCCCAGCGTCCACAGGATCGATATGCCGGTGAGGAATCCGACGATGAGCAGGATGATGCCGAGAGCGATCATGACCCGTACCTCCTAGTACGTCCCACGGCCTCTGTCGGTTTGCCGGGTTCCCCGAAGTGCCGGGGTCATGCCCGAGCCGTTCGAACAGGTGATGGGAAAATCGAAGTAGGTGTCCGGATGGGGCTCGCCGTCCAGCGTGTAGTGCCACCACTCGCACTCGTACGAGCCGAAACCGGCCGCCGCCATGACGGAGCGCAGATGCCGCCGGTTCGGCGCCTCCGTCGGCGTGATCCCCTGTGCGCCGTGACGCGAGACCGCATCCATCAGGTCGTGACCGCCGCCCATGGGAGCGAGTTCACCGGTGGCCAGGTGGTACAGCGTCAGGTCGACGGTGCTTCCCCGGCTGTGGCCCGACCGGGCGGCCACGTATCCCCTCTCGAACATCTGAGCCCGGTCGATGTTTCGGATAGTGCCGCGGTTTCGTCCGGCCGTCCTCGGGCTGCTGCGACCAGCGCGGAAAGCAGTCCACGGCGCGCTGCGGGCGGTAACCGTCCCAGAGCAGGAGCCCGAACCCGAGGGACGCGGCCTCGCCCCGCGCCTTCTCCAGAGCCGCGCACAGAGCCGCGCACAGAGCCGTCGTACCGACGATTCGGTTGGCCAGGTAGCCGTCCACCGGTCTGCCGGTGAAGTTGTCCCGGGTGGCGTACTTGGCGTCCCAGCGGATTCCGGGTACCAGCTCGTCCACGAAGACGAAACCGTCCTTCACCGGCCGGTCCCCGTCAGTGCCGGCGCCACCGTCCGGTCGATCACGTCGCGAAGCGGCAGCCCCGCGGCCGCCATCATCCGCGGATACCGGCTGTACGAGGCCATGCCGGGCAGCGTGTTGACCTCGTTGAGGACCACTTCCCCGTCCTCCGTGAGGAACATGTCCACCCGTGCGGCCCGAGCCGGATCGCGAACGCGCCGTGGGCCCTGAGCCGGGCCGCGAGCGGGTCGAGCCACGCGCCGAGTTCGCCGGTCCGGTCGATGACCGGACCCTCGGGCAGGTAGGCGAGCGTGCGCCGCTCCAGCCGCGGCATCGGGCGGTGCAGGACCAGCCCGGCGCCGACCAGCCGCCGGCCGTCGTACCAGCCGAGGGACTCGCTGCGCCCCTCGGTCTTGACCCGGCCCCATGCCGGGGTCTGCAGGAAGCTGCCCGACCGCTGTGCCCGCACGAAAGCGAGGTGCTCGGCGGCGCTGATCGGCCGGACGCTCAGCCGCCGGCCCGCGCCCTCCCGACGGTCTGCGGTCCGGCCCACCGGCCCGACTGCCGCACCGGCCGCTGTTCGTGCTGGTTCGCTGTAGGACATGCCGCCGGCCAAGGCGGTGCGGTGTTGCCGGCGCGTATGCGGATTTCGATACGCCGGCCATAGGTGCCGGCTCGTAGCCTCGACGGCATGCGTGTGCTTATCGTCGAGGACGAGCCCTATCTGGCGGAGGCCATCCGCGACGGCCTGCGCCTCGCGGCGATCGCCGCCGACATCGCGGGGGACGGCGGTACGGCGCTGGAACTGCTCGGCGTCAACAGCTACGACATCGCCGTCCTCGACCGCGACATCCCCGGCCCGTCCGGGGACGAGATAGCCCGGTGGATCGTGGCCTCCGGCAGTGGCATGCCGATCCTCATGCTCACCGCGGCGGACCGCCTCGACGACAAGGCGTCCGGCTTCGAGCTCGGCGCCGACGACTACCTCACGAAACCCTTCGAGCTCCAGGAACTCGCGCTCAGGCTCCGGGCGCTCGACCGCAGACGCGCCCACAGCAGGCCTCCCGTGCGGGAGATCGCGGGACTGCGGCTGGACCCGTTCCGCAGGGAGGTCCACCGGGACGGGCGGTATGTCGCCCTGACCAGGAAGCAGTTCGCCGTACTGGAGGTCCTCGTCGGCGCCGAGGGCGGTGTCGTCAGCGCCGAGGAACTCCTGGAACGGGCGTGGGACGCGAACGCCGACCCGTTCACCAACGCCGTGCGCATCACCGTCTCGGCGCTGCGCAAGCGGCTCGGCGAGCCCTGGCTGATCGCGACGGTTCCCGGCACCGGGTACCGCATCGACACGCAGCCGGAGACCGGCCCCGGGGGAAAGTGAGGGGAGTCCGTCGCGGCGGCGGGGCCGTCTGGTTCACCATGGGGTGTGCGATTCGACTCCGTTCCCATGCCGGCGACCGTCGAGGCCAGGCCTCGGGACAGCCGTGGCTATCCGGTACCCGCCATCACGCCGTGGGAGGGCGACGAGCCGCAGTTCGCGCTCACCGACTACGGGCGCAGCGCCGAGTGCGCGCGACAGCGGCTGTGCTCGGTCTGCAACACGCTGATGCCCAGGGGCCCGGTGTGGCGGGTGGTCGGGGCCGCGGAGAGCGCCGCGATCCGCGAGGCGCTCGCCGCCGGCCGTCCGTACCGGAACATGGCCGCCACCCTGGAGGGTCCGGGGCACCGCGCGTGCATGCTCTACGCCTCGATGGTCTGCCCGTACCTGGCGCGCCCCAACGCGCGGCGGGGGCTGACGGCACAGGACCCGGACGACATGACCGCGCATGTCGTCCGGGGCGCCATCCGCGGGGAGATGGGTGCCGTGGTCGGGTACGGCGACTACGAGTACGCCGTCACCAGCACCAAGGTCCTGTTCCGCTTCCTCGACGTCGTCGAGTACCTGCCGCACGACACGGCCGACCAGCACCTGGCGGAGCTGGAGGCCGAACTCGCCCGCTCCGGCGGCCGGTCGGGCGGCGGTCAGCCGCGGTAGGCGGGCAGTCCGGTGTGCGTGGAGACCTTGACGGGCTTGCCGAAGCCGTGGGCGGTCTTCGTGATGGTGTACGTCCCGGTCGGGGCGCGGAAGGCGATGGTCTTGCCGTTCGGCGACCAGGTGGGCTCGGTGTAGTCGGTGGTGGCGTTCGGGGTGACGTCCTTGACGACGTTGGTGGAGCCGCCGAAGTCCTCGACGAAGAGGTGGTCGTGCCCGTGGACGGAGCGGACGAAGACGACCTCCTCGTCGTCGGGAGACAGGGCGGGTTCGGAACCCTTGGTCAGCGCGCCGCCCTGCTGCCGCAGGTAGTCGTCGCGGATGTAGACCTCGCCGGTGTGGGTGTTCTCGTAGACGGCCGAGCCGTAGTCGCCGCCGACGTTGGGCCAGGTGTTGTCGGTCTGGGGGACGGCGCCGTCGCCCGGGTCGCCGTTGAGGCTGATCTTCGCCGGCTTGCCGTGGTTGCTGGTGGCCTTGACGCCCTCCAGGACGGTGTGGCCGTGGATCTTGGCCGAGAAGATGAGGTTGTTCTTCGCGGGGATGTGGTTCGCCCGGTCGGTGGCGGTCACCTGCCAGGTGGGGTGGGACCAGGTCTGCCCGCCCGGGTTGACGGCGACGGTGACGCGGTGGCTGCCGTCGGGGTCGGAGACGACGAGGTTTCCGTGCCCGTCGACGAAGGCGGCCTTGCTGCCGCTGGGGTTCCAGGCCAGGTCGCGCACGACGGTGCCGAAGTCGATCGACTTCCCGCCGGCCACGACGTGCCGCGTGCCGTTGCTGATGGTGAGCCCCCGGGGCACGGCGGCCGCGGCGGCGCTGCCGGAGGACGGAGCGGCCGTCGCGGTCGCGGCCGCGGCGCACAGGGTGAGCAGCGCCGCGGCACTCGCGGTGGTGACGGCGGCGGTGCTCCGACGGTTACGAGCGGACATCGAGGTTCCCCCAGGCATGTGAACGACACTGCGATGAGAGAAGTCTTCCGCCCGGGGGTGACGGAGCTGTGCGCCCGCCGTCACAGCTGTGCAATAGGCCGTGCCGACGGCGCACGGTCGATGAGCGGTCGGTGCGCGGACTCAGTGCACGGTGAAGGAGAAGGAGTAGGTGTACGTGGCCAGCTCGATGCCGGAGCGGGTCGTCGCGTGGATCTGGAGGTCGTAGGAGCCGGCCGAGTGCGGAGCCCAGTCGATGCTCGCGGTGCAGTCGGCTCCGGCGGCGACCGTGCCCTCCGGCTCCGTGTCGAAGGTGTACGTGTAGCTCACGACGCCCTTCGAGTTGAGCGAACCGCCCCGGCGCCGGTGGCCCCGGGGGGCGTTCGTGCTAACCGCCGTTCTGTTCGACCTCCAGATGGATCGGCCCGCGCAGGACGGGGCTGCGCCGGTACGGGGGCGGGTCGGTGACCAGGGTGGGGGCGTCGAGGCGGTGTACCAGCTCGGTGAGTGCGATCTGGGCCTCGCGGCGGGCCAGCGGGCCGCCGAAGCAGAGGTGGATGCCGCTGCCGAAGCCGAGGTGCTGGTTGTCCTGCCGGTCGGGGTCGAAGCGGTCCGGATCGTGGAAGCGGTTCGGGTCGCGGCTGCCCGAGGCCAGCAGCAGCATGATCTGCGAGCCCTTGGGGATGACGGTGTCGCCGACGGTCACCTCGCTGTACGCCGCCCGCCAGGGAATGATGTGCACGGGTGGCTCGTAGCGCAGGAGTTCCTCGACCAGCGGCACGATCAGGTCCGGGTCGCCGCGCAGCCGTTGCAGCACCTGGGGGTGGCGCAGCAGGGTCAGCATGCCGTTGGTGATGAGGTTGACGGTGGTCTCGTGACCGGCGATCAGCAGCAGGTTGGCGGTGCTGATGATCTCCTCGTCGGTCATCCGCCCGTCCGGCCCGTCGTCGTTGGCCAGCCGGGACAGCAGGTCGTCGCTCGGGTGGCCGTGGCGCTGTTCCACCAGACCGCCGAGGTACTCGCGCAGGTCCTGGCGGGCCCGCACGCCGTCCTCCAGCTTCTCCTTCGGGTCGGTCTTCGGGTCGTAGTCGATCGAGTTGATGAGGTCGTTGACCCAGACCCGGAACCGCGGTTCGTCCTCGCGCGGCACGCCGAGCAGGTGGCAGATCACCGTGACGGGGAACGGGTAGGCGACGTCGTCGACGATGTCGATGCGCTCCTTGCCCGCGCACTGGTCGAGCAGACCGCCGACGGTGTCGGCCAGGGCCGGTTCCAGGCCGGTCACCAGCCCCGGCGTGTGCGGCGGACCGAAGTGGCGCATCGTCATCCGGCGCAGGCGGTCGTGCTCGGGCGGGTCCATGTTGATGAAGGCCGGTGTGGCCGCGCCCTCGGCCGAGGGCATCCCGTGCGCCAGGTTGCGGACGTCGGAGCTGAGGTGCGGGTTGTGCAGGATGTCCTCCAGCTCGCGATACGTGCTGATGACGTAGCTGCCGTCCTCCTGCCGGGCCACCGGCGTCCTGCGCAGCTCGGCGTAGAGCGGGTACGGGTCGGCCCGGGAGCCGTAGTCGAGGATTCGGCGCAGCGTGTCGGGCGCCTCGGTGGTGGTCATCTCGCTGTCCTTTCCCCGCTACCGGTGGTGCTGGTGCGCGGCCGTGACGCGTCGTTCGCTCGGGTCGTGGCCGGTGACGACCACGGTGGCGCCCTGGGCGAGCAGGGTGGGGCCGGGGAAGTCGACGGGCACCGGTTTGGTGTCGACGGGCTGGTCCGGCGTGGGGCAGGGCGGCGGGAAGGGCGCGGCCGTCTCGATGAGACGCCGGTAGTGGTCCAGCCACTTCGCGTTGTTGAAGGTCACCGCCGCGGTGACCCGGCCCTGGTAGCCGTACGCGGCGACGAAGCGGTGGTCGGACACCGATCCCTGGGTGACGACGACCTCGTCGGCGAAGGTGGGCACGCCGACGGACTTGATGTTGACGCCGAACTGGATCGACCAGAACCGCGGGATGGACAGGTGCGGCCAGCGCTCCGCCTGGCCGTTGACCATGTTGTGGGCCGCGACCTCGGCCTGCTCCACGGCGTTGGCCCAGTGCTCCAGCGAGATGAGCCGGTACTCGTAGACCGGGTTGGGGCAGCGCGCCACGTCCCCGGCGACGAAGACGTCGTCGGTGATCAGCCCGTTGAGGTCCATGGCGCGGCAGCCCGTGTCGCAGGCGACGCCCCATACCCCCGCGGCCAGTCCGGAGCCCCGCAGCCACTCGGTGTTGCGGATGCCGCCGAGCGCGACCACCGCCACGTCGGTGTCGACGGTGCTGCCGTCGTCGAAGTGGGCACGGCGCAGCCGTCCCTGGGCGTCGCCCTCCAACCGGGTGACCTTGACCCCGCACCGCAGGTCGACGCCGTGGGCGCGCTGCATCTCCGCCGCCACCTCGCCGATCATCGCGCCGAGCGCCCCGACCAGCGGGTACGGCGCGAGTTCGGCGACGGTCACCGGGATGTCCCGCTCCCGGCAGATGGACGCGATCTCGGAGCCGGTGAACCCCGCCCCGATGACGAGCACTCGGGAGGGCCCGGCGGCGAGCGCCCGCTGCAGGCCTTCGGCGTGCTCGCGGGTCCGGACGACGAACACCCCGTCCAGCGCCGCCTCGGACTCGACGAACCAGGGCCGGGCCCGCACCCCGGTGGAGATCAGTACCCGGTCGAAGGGGACCTCGCGTCCGTCGGCCAGCCGCACCTGGTTGGTGGCCAGGTCCAGCCCGCTCGCCGGCACCCCCAGCAGCCACTCCGCGTCGATGTCACGCCGTCGCGGCAGCCTGGTGCCGTCGGCGGGCACCCACCCCGTCAGCACCTGCTTGGACAAGGGGGGACGGTCGTAGGGCTCGCCCAGCTCGTCGCCGATCATCGTCAGCGATCCGGTGAAGCCCTCGTCGCGCAGGGTCTCCGCGGCCCGCAGTCCCGCCAGGGACGCGCCGACGACCACGATGCGGCCGTCGCGCTTGAACGCGCGCAGGTTGTCGGCACTGGTCATGACCTCGCCGCCTCCACCGGTGCCTGCCGGCCCTCCAGCCGGTCGACGAGAATCGCCTGGACCGGGCAGGCCGCCGCAGCCCGCAGCACCCGGTCGCGCAGGGCGTCGTCGGGCTCCGGGTCGTACATCAGCGCTTCCTCCCCGTGCATCCGGAACGCGTCCGGAGCCAGGAACGCGCACTGCGCATAGCCTTGACATCGGGAGAGATCAACGACGACTCGCATCCCGGCCTCCACAGGGGCTGCAGGCTGCGGAGCCGTACCGGGAGGCGGCGCTCCGCGCTCGTCGGGTCTCCGCAGAGGATTTTGGTGATCGCGGGAAAGCACGCGGGCAGAGATCAGGCGTCGCACAGACCGGACGACGGCGGTGAGACCGCCGGGAGATCCTGCGACTTCACCCGATCAGCGTATGCCGCGCCCACATCGCCCGCACGCCGGGAAGCAGGCGTCCGGGGCCCGGACGCGGCCGGACCGGGTGCGTCCGCCGCCCGCGTCCAGCAAGTGGTCCGGCCGCCCGGGTGGTTCGGTGTCAGCAGGAGCGCCGACCGGCACGAGGGCCGGAACAAGGCCCGTGACAAGAGCCGGAACGAGAGCCGCACCAAGACCCGGAGCGGGATCGGAGCAGGAGGTGTCCCGATGGCCTCGGACCAGCCCGTGCCCGCCGCGCCCGCGCCCCCGCCGGGCCTCTCCGAAGCGGCCTTCCGCGATCTGTACCGCAGGCTGCGGGACCTGGCCCGGGACGGTGGGCCGCAACAGCGGGGCGCGCTGGACCGGCTGACGCCGGAGCGGGTCGCGGCGGCCGCCGCCGAGGTCCGGTGCGGGCGCACCGTCTCGCCGGCCGCGACCGTCGAGACGCGGCGCGGCCCGGACAGCCCGGAGCCCGCGACCCACCGGATGACGCTCCCGCGCCCGGCGAGACCGGCGCACCCGGGTTCGTGTTCGCCCGCGACCGGTTCGCCATGAACGTGCACAACGACGTCGGCAGCCACCTCGACGCGCTCTGCCACGTGCTGTTCGACGGCGAGCTGTACGGCGGCGTGCCGGCGAGCACCCTGACGCCCGAGGGAGCCGGGGCGCTCTCCCTCGACCTGGTCCGGGACGATCGCCGGCCGGGGTGTCCTCCTCGACATCCCGCGCCTGCGCGGGGTGCGGTGGCTGGAGCCCGGGGACCGGGTGACCGCCGAGGACCTCGTCGCCGCCGGGGCCGCCCAGCGGACCGCGGTCGGACCGGGTGACCTGCTGTTCGTACGGGTGGGACACCGCCTGCGGCGCCGGCACCGACCCGGCGTCCTCGGCCCTGCACGTCCACTGCAAGGCCCACGACCTGGACAACCTCGACGTCGTCGACACCGGCTTCTTCCCGAGCATCGGTGCGGTGAACCCGTCCCTGACGGCCATCGCGAACGCCCTGCGGGTCGGCGACCACCTGCTGGAGCGACTGGGCTGAGCCCGCACGGGCACCCGGCCCCCGACCGGGCGAAGATCCTCCGCCGGGCAGCGCAACGCGGTCCGCCGCCGCGTGCCGCCGTCCCTTCCCGGTGTTTCCCTGAGCCTGATCCGTGGGCGACGGGCCCGGCGGAGGCGGGAACGCAGAGGAGGAGCAGAACATCGTGAGTTCCACCGAGGGGGCGACCCGAAGCGTGATCCCCGCGCACCTGCTGAAGGGCCAGAAGGCACTCGTGACCGGCGCGAACTCCGGCATCGGGAAGGCGACGGCCATCGCTCTGGGCCGGGCTGGCGCCGATGTCGTGGTCAACTACGTGGCCGGTGCCGACGAGGCCGAGAAGGTGGTCGAGGAGATCACCGGCCTCGGGGTCCGGGCGGCCGCCTACGAGGCGGACGTCTCCGACGAGCAGCAGGTCGTCGCCATGACGGACCGGATGGTCCGGGAGTTCGGCACGATCGACATCCTGGTCGCCAACGCGGGGCTCCAGCGGGACGCCCCGTTCACCGAGATGACCCTCGCCCAGTGGCAGAAGGTCCTGGACGTCAACCTCACCGGGCAGTTCCTCTGCGCCCGCGAGGCGACCAGGGAGTTCCTGCGCCGCGGCGTCGTGCCCGAGGTGTCGCGGGCGGCCGGGAAGATCATCTGCATGAGCTCGGTGCACCAGATCATCCCGTGGGCCGGGCACGTCAACTACGCCTCCTCCAAGGGCGGCGTGCAGATGATGATGGAGACGCTGGCCCAGGAACTCGCCCCGAAGAAGGTCCGCGTCAACGCGATCGCCCCCGGCGCCATCAGGACCCCCATCAACCGCGGCGCCTGGGACACCCCGCAGGCCGAGCAGGACCTGCTGAAGCTGATCCCCTACGACAGGGTCGGCGACCCCGAGGACATCGGCTACGCGGCCGTCGCCCTCGCCTCCGACCTCATGGACTACGTCGTCGGCGCCACCCTCTACGTCGACGGCGGGATGACCCTCTTCCCGGGCTTCGCCACCGGAGGCTGACCCGAGCGCACGGCCCTGGTCTCGCCGACTCCCTCACGATCGCCATTCGTCCGGCGGTCACTACGATCAGTGGCCATTACGTCAGTTGTTCGCATCCCTCAGCATCGGCAGCAGCCCCTATGAAGGCCCCGCGCCTGGGCCTGGCGCAGCGCCCCTGCCTCGTCTTGACCTCGCTGACCGTCACCGAGGGCGCGGGCGCCCCCACCACCCCGCGCTGGCTGGGACTCGTCACCCCGGTCGCCGTCGTCCTGGTCGTCCCCGCGGTCGCTTTCCTCTACTGGCTGGACATCCACGGCGAGTTGGAGGGCCTCGCCGACACCGACCTGCGGTCCGACAGCGCCCCGTCAGGGGCGCGTTGCCGAACCGTCCGCCAGTTCCCTCGGCTTGCTCAGCGCGCGTCCAGTGCCTCGTTCAGGGTGATCGCCGAGTCGATGAGCGCGAGGTGGGTGAACGCCTGGGGGAAATTGCCGAGTTGGCGGCCCGTCGGGTCGATCTCCTCCGAGTACAGGCCCAGATGGTTGGCGTACCCCATCATCTTCTCGAACACCAGCCGAGCCCGGTCGGTCCGGCCGGCGCGAGCCAACGCGTCGACGTACATGAACGTGCACAGCGAGAAGGTGCCCTCCGAGCCGCGCAGGCCGTCGGGTGAGGCATCGGGGTTGTAGCGGTAGACCAGGCTGTCGCTGACCAGCTCCTGCTCCATGGCGTCCAGGGTGGCCGTCCACATCGGGTCCCCGGGGGTGACGAACCCGACCGTCGCCATGCGCAGCAAAGAGGAGTCCAGGACCTCGGTGCCGTAGTGCTGGACGAAGGCCTGCCGCTTCTCGCTCCAGCCCTTGGCCATGACCTGCTCGTAGGCGGCGTCCCGTTCGGCCTGCCAGCGGCCGGGCGCGGACGGCCATCCCGTGGCCTGGGCGAGGCGCAGCGCCCTGTCGAACGCCACCCACGACATCACCCGGCCGTAGGTGAAGTCCTGGCGCCCGCCGCGGGTCTCCCAGATCCCCTCCTCCGCCTGGTCCCAGTGGTCGGCCAGCCACTCCAGGTCCGTCCGCAGCGAGGTCCAGCCCCCGTGCCCGAGGGTGAAGCCGTGCCGGTGCGCGAAGTAGATGCTGTCCAGCGCCTCGCCGTAGATGTCCAGCTGGAGCTGGGTGGCGGCGCCGTTGCCGATGCGCACCGGGGCGGAACCCTCGTAGCCCTCCCAGTGGTCGAGGATCTGCTCGGTCAGGTCGGAGGAGCCGTCGACCTTGTACATGATGTTCAGCGGGCCCGTGTCCCCGTGCCTGCCCGCCCGCTCCTTGACCCGGTTGCCCAGCCAGACGATGAAGGCCCTGGCCTCCTCCGTGAAACCGAGTCCCAGCAGGGCGTACACGGAGAAGGAGGCGTCCCGGATCCAGGTGAAGCGGTAGTCCCAGTTGCGCTCACCGCCCAGCTGCTCCGGGAGCGCCGCCGTGGGCGCGGCCACCACGGCGCCGCTCGGGGCGAAGGTCATGAGCTTCAGCGTGATCGCGGACCGCTCCACCACCTCCCGCCAGCGTCCGGTGTAGCGGGACTGGGCCAGCCAGGTGCGCCAGAAGACCGCCGTCTCCTCGAAGAGCTGTTCGTGTTCGGCGCGGCGGACCTCCCTGGGCGGTCCGTCGGCGCCCATCTCCAGGATCAGCCCGCGCTGCTCGCCCGCCGCCAGGGTCAGCGAGACCTGCACGTCCGCGTCCCGGTGCGTCATGATCTCCGTGAGCCGCTCGTCCTCCGGCTCCCGGACGGGATGCACGGTGAGTTCCGTGCCGTCCTCCGCGACGAAGACGGCTCCGTGCGGGGTGATGTGCACCTCGTGTTTCATGAGCCCGTAGTCGAACCGCGGGGCGACCTCCACGTCGAAGGTCATGGTGCCGCGCACGCAGCGGACCAGTCGGACCAGCCGGTGCCGGTCCGTGGTCGCCGTACCGGTCACCGGCATGAAGTCGACGACCTCGCCGGCGCCCGCCTCGGTCATGAACCGGGTCACCAGGATCGCCGTGTCGGGCAGGTACAACTGCTTGGTCGAATGGGTCGGGTGGGCCGGCCGGACCGTGCAGTGCCCGCCGTTCTCCTTGTCCAGGAGCGCCCCGAACACGCTGGGCGAGTCGAACCGCGGGGAGCAGAACCAGTCGATCGCCCCCTCGGTGGTCACCAGCGCCGCGGTCTGGAGGTCGCCGACCAGCCCGTGGTTCTCGATCAGCGGGTAGTCGTCCATCGGGGCGCCCCTTCCGGCGTGCGGTTCACCCGAATGCACCCCCTCGATCAGCGTATGCCGGGGCCCCGGCTGCGGCTCGTCGGGCGGGCCGGGGCCCACCGTGGCGGTCGGACAGCGGGGGGCGCACCCGCTCACCTGGTCCAGTACCGGGCGAGGGCTCCTTCCCGGTACGGCGCCGGGCTGACGCTGAGGTCACCGGAGAAGGGGCGGTCCAGGACGAAGACCAGGAGCAGGCTGAAGCCGACGAGCCCGGCGACCGAGGCGACGAACAGGATCTGGACCCTGAGTTTGCGCATGCCGAACAGGAAGGTGAGCGGGACCAGGACCAGTGCGCCCCCGACGGCCAGGGCCTGGAGCAGCGGCGGAAGTTCCTGGCGGGCCATGGTGATGCGGGCGCGCCGCTGGGAGGCGACGTCGTCGAGATGGCCGACGGTCTGCTCGTAGAAGACCTGCTCCCGCTCGGACTTCGGGTCGTAGGTCTGCAACACCTGGAAGGCGGACCGGAGATGGGTCTCCGTGGCCCCGTAGCTGGGGTGGCCCGCGCGCATCCGCGGCCACTGGTCCTCGACGACCGCGTGGACGTAGCCGCTCATGGCGGAGTCGAGCCGGGCCCGCACCGCCGCCGGGAACGCGGCGGCGTCACGGGTGATGAGCGCCGCGTCGGTGGCCTCGGCGGCGACGATGGTCTGGGTGTCCTCAAGCTGCGTCCACAGCGTGACGATCACGAACGCGAGGATGATCCCGTAGATGGCGCCGAACATCCCCAGCGTCACACCGACCATGTCGTTGTGCTCCCCGCCGGCCACCGACGGGTACCTGCGCCGCAGCAGCACGCTGCCGGCGACGGCCAGGGCGACGGTGCCGCCGACGGTGACGACGGCCAGCGTGAAGGTACTGAAGTGGTTGAGCAGCCAGAGCGACATGGGCCCGGAGTCTAGGCCGGACAAAACACCCCGAAACCCCGGCTCCGCAAGCACCTGAGGGCGCACGGGGAGAAGTTCACACCACCGGGTGAGCGGGCCGCGAGCCCATGATGTGACCGGTGCCGCGGCGACGACGGGTGCGGGCGGGCCGGACACCGGGCGGCTGAGCGCCGCGGGGCGGTGACCGGCGTTTCGGCCCGGCCGGCCAGGAATGCCGGCCGCCGACCGGGGTAGACGCGTGCATGCCGGTGGGCGGCGGGGGCAGGCGTGTGTGTGCCGGCCACGGACCGGCTCGGACGAAGAGCGATCGACTGGGAGGGCGCATCATGCGGACGACGACCGTGGGGACCGTCGGGCGGACAGTGCACGTTCCGGAGATCGAGGACCCTTCCAAGGTCGCGCCGAAGGACGCGCGGGAGTTGTCGAAGCTGTTCTTCGAGCAGCTGGCGGTCCTGGAGGAAGGGACGCCCGAGCACCAGTACGCGCGCAACACGCTGATAGAGATGAACATGTCGCTGGTCCGGTTCGCGGCCGGCCGGTTCCGCAGCCGCGAGCCGGAGGAGATGGAGGACATCGTCCAGGTCGGCATGATCGGTCTGATCAAGGCGATCGACCGCTTCGAGCTCACCCGCGAGGTCGAGTTCACCTCCTTCGCCGTGCCGTACATCGTCGGCGAGATCAAGCGGTTCTTCCGTGACACCACCTGGGCCGTGCACGTCCCGCGCCGCCTCCAGGAGGCCCGCGTCCAGCTCGCCCGCGCCACCGAGGAACTCCGCAGCCGGCTCGGGCGTACGCCCACGGTCAGGGAGCTCTCCGAGCTGATGAGCCTGCCCGAGGACGAGGTGCGCGAGGCGCGCCTGGCCGCCAACGGCTACAACTCCTCCTCCCTGGACGCCACGATCAGCGGCAGCGAGGACGGCGAGAGCGCCCTTCAGGACTTCATCGGCGCCGAGGACACCGCGCTGGAACTGGTCGAGGACTTCCACACCCTGGCCCCGCTGGTCGCCGGGCTCCCCGAGCGCGACCGGCAGATCATCCACCTGCGGTTCGTGGAGGAACTCACCCAGGCCCAGATCGGCGAGCGCCTGGGCGTCTCCCAGATGCACGTCTCCCGGCTCCTGTCCCGGACCCTCGCCCGCCTGCGCGAAGGCATGCTGACCTGAGCCCCCCCCGGGGCAGCCCTACGGCTCGGGCGAGGCCGGCCTGCGCAGGTGCAGGTGGGCCACGACGTGCTTGCCGGTGTCCTGTGTGACGGTGTACAGCCTGCCGCACAGCCGGGCCACCAGGTTCAGGCCGTGTCCGCCGACGCGGTGGGGGTCGCGGGGGCGCGGTTCGGGCGTACGGGGGGAGGTGTCGCTCACGGTGATGCGCAGCAGGCCGGCGTCGGGTGACACCTCCAGGACCAGGCCGACCGGGCCGGGTGCGTGGCGGACCGCGTTGGTGACCAGTTCGCTGACGACGAGCTGGGCGTCCTGGCTCGGCCGGTGGTGCGGGTGGTGTCCGGCCCGGGCCAGCAGCTCGCGTACGGCGACCCGGGCGTCGGAGACCGGCGTGTCCGGGCTGGCCCAGGTGGCGCTGTACCGCAGGGGCGCCCCGGGTTCGTGTCCGTCCGACGCCCGGTTCTTCAGCGGGGTGACCATGGAACTCCCTCCGTAGGCGTCCTTGTCGTTTCGTCACGGGCTCTCGCCGTCGCACGAATTCGCGTACCCGCCGTCTCCCATTTCATGAGGCGTTCCGGCAGAGCGGTGCACTGCCCGCACAAGCGGAAAGGGCCTTCCCGGGTCGTTCTCGGGAAGGCCCTTCACCTGAGCGGTAAGCACGTCAGTGCTTGAAAGCGTCCTTGGCCTTCTCCTTGGCCTCTCGAGCGTCACCCTTGCTCTTTTCCGCCTGCCCCGTGGCGGCCATGCGCTCGTTCCCGAGGGCGTTTCCCAGGGCTTCCTTGGCCTTTCCCGCGGCCTGCTCGGTCTTCGCCTTGGCCTTCTCGCCGGCAGTCATGGAACATGCCTCCTCATGGCTGGTGGTGCCGCTGTCGTGACAACTCCGCCAGTGCCCATGCCTCCCCTTCATAAACAAGGCAGTCACGCGGAATGGCAATCCGATTGCGGGGCACACGGAGCGGCAGGAGGTCGATAATCATGGTTCCTTTGCTTCTTGTCCTGCTTCTTGCCGTGATCCTTTTCGGTGTCGGGTTCGCCGTCAAGGTTCTGTGGTGGGTGGCCCTCGCCGTGCTGGTGCTGTGGCTGCTCGGGTTCGCGATGCGCTCCACCAGTGCGGGCGGCGGCCGGAGCCGCTGGTATCGATGGTGATCTGATTCACGCGAACCCGCCGCAGGGACCGGCCGTCACGACGGCCGGTCCCTGCGGGTGTGCTGTGGTGTCTGAAAAGGTGAGGATATGGATATCGGTCGCAGGAACAACGTCACTGTCGTCGGCAACCCGCAGGGGCCGACGGTGGTGCTGGCCCACGGGTTCGGCTGCGATCAGAACATGTGGCGGCTGACGGTGCCGGCCCTGGTCGAGGAGTACCGGGTGGTGCTGTTCGACTACGTGGGTTCGGGCCGTTCGGACCCGTCCGCGTTCTCGGCGGACCGTTATGCCTCCCTGGACGGCTATGCCCGGGACGTGGCCGAGGTCTGCGCGGCGCTCGACCTGCGCGACGCGGTGTTCGTGGGGCACTCGGTCAGCGCGATGATCGGGGTCCTGGCCGCCGCCCTGGCTCCGGACCGCATCGGGGCGCTGGTGATGGTCGCCCCCTCCCCGCGGTACATCGACGACGACGGCTACCGGGGCGGGTTCAGCGCCGCGGACATCGACGAGCTGCTGGAGTCCCTGGAGTCGAACTATCTGGGATGGTCGGCCTCGATGGCGCCGGTGATCATGGGGAACCCGGAGCGGCCCGGGCTGGCGGCGGAGCTGACGAACAGCTTCTGCGCCACCGACCCGGACATGGCACGTGTCTTCGCCCGCGCCACCTTCCTGTCGGACTCGAGGGACGATCTCAAGACCGTGAGCGTGCCGACGCTGGTACTGGAGTGCACCCGGGACGTCATCGCTCCGCGCGAGGTCGGCGCCTTCGTCCACGAGGCGATTCCCGGTTCGACGCTGGTCACCCTCGACGCGACCGGACACTGCCCGCACCTGTCCGCGCCGGAGGCCACCAACGAGGCGATCACCGCTTTCCTGGCGAGCCTGCGATGATGTGCCGGACCGGGCAGCAGCCCGACCCGCAGGACGCGGACGACCAGGACACGGCGAACGCGGCGTTCGCCGCGCTCCTGGAGGACAGCGCCGAGGAACTCTACGAGAGCGCGCCGTGCGGGTACCTGTCCACGCTGATGGACGGCACCATCGCCAAGATCAACTCCACGCTGCTCGGCTGGCTCGGCCTGGACCGGCACTCGGTGGTGGGCCGGATGCGGTTCACCGACCTCCTGACCGTGGGCGGCAAGCTGTACCACGAGACGCACTTCGCGCCGCTGCTGCGGATGCAGGGCGAGATCGGCGGCATCGCCCTGGAGATCAGGCAGGCCGACGGCGCGCGGATGCCGGTGCTGGTCTCGTCCGCGGTCAAACGCGGCAGGGACGGCGAACCACTGCTGATCCGCACCACCGTCTTCGACGCCCGGGACCGCCGTGCCTACGAGGAGGAACTCCTGCGCGCCCGCCGGGCGGCGGAGGAGGCACGCCAACGGGCCGAGGCCGACCGTGCCCGGCTCCAGGACGCCCTCGCCGTCCTCCAGCAGTCGCTGCTGCCCGACTCCCTGCCGCCGGTGCCCGGCATGGCGGCGGCCGCCCACTACCGCACCGCTTCCCCGGACCGGCTCGGCGGCGACTTCTACGACCTCTTCCCCGTCGACGGCAAACGCTTCGCCTTCTTCCTCGGCGACGTCTGCGGCAAGGGGCCGCAGGCCGCCGCCGTCACCTCGCTGACCCGCTACACCCTGCGCGCCGCCGCCCTGCACGACCCCGACCCCGTCTCCGCCCTGTCCACCCTCAACAAGGTGCTCCACGAGCGCTACACGGGCGGCGACCCGCGGTACTGCACCGCCATATTCGGGATCGTCGAGCCCGATCCCACGACCGCACAGGCCACCGTCGCACTCGCCTCGGGCGGCCACCCGTCCGCCCTCCTGCTGCGCGCGGACGGCACGGCCGCCTTCCTGCCCACCCCCGGCGGCCTGCTCGTCGGCATCCTGCCCTCCGCCCACTTCGCCACCGCCACCACCACCCTCGGTCCCGGCGACACCCTCCTGCTGTACAGCGACGGCGTCACCGAGGCCCGCACCGGTGCCGACCGCACCAGCCTCTACGGCGACGAGGCGCTGCGTGCCTTCGCCGCCGACCACGCAGGCGAGCCCCCGCATGCGGTCGTCCAGGCCCTGACCGCCTTGCTGGACGGCTTCGGCGACGGACTCGACGACGACACCGCCCTGCTGGCCCTCGGCGTGCCCGCCGCCGGGCCTCCTACGACGAAGAACACGAAATGAGCCGACTGAAGGTCATCACCCATGACGCCGCGACCGGCCCCGTCCTGGAGGTCGTCGGCGAACTCGACCACGACTCCGCCGCCCAGCTGCGCGACCGGGTCGCCGCCCTCACCCTCCCGTCCGGCCGGCGCCTCGTCCTGGACCTGGCCGGCCTGGAGTTCTGCGACTCCAGCGGGATCACCGCCCTGATCGCCGCACGCAACCACGCCCATGCCGCCGGGGCCGACATCGCGCTCGCCGCCGTCCCGCCCCGCACCCTGCGCGTCCTGAAGATCGTCGGCCTCGACCAGATCTTCACCATGCTTCCCGAACGCCACGGCGCCACCCGGTCCTGACCGACCGCCGCAGGAGAGCACCCCGGGACAGTCCCCGCGTCCACCGCCGGGTACGGCCGGGACGGGCAGGCCCGGGACCAGGTCAGCGCCTGTCCGGTCTCCGGGCGAAGGCCGTGCCGCCGGCCGTCGCCACGCTCGCGTCCTCGACGGGCAGCGCCCGAGGCGGACAGCCCTCGCGCCTCGTCCCCGGGGCCGTCCGGCGCACAGGTGCGCCGGCCCCCTGCAGGTGCGGCCGTCCAGTGCCGCCGGACGTCCGAGACCGCCGGCGAAGTACACCCCCGTTCCCACGTCGCCGACACGGCGGGCACCGACTGTCTCTCCACGTCCGTGACGGACCCGCGCCCCTCACGTCGACCGCCCCGCGCAGCCCGTCGTTCCATCCGGCATTCCAAGAAGGCCACGTCCGTGCAGGTCAGATCCGGTGCGAGCGTTCCAGCATCCCGAAACTCCCGGAGGGAATGGCGGACGGGACGCGGCCCGGCACAGCCTTGGGTCGTCGGAGCACGGCACCCGACCGCACTCGGCGGCCGTCTCGCTCGACCCGAGTCCTTCCGGATGTCCAGAGAAAGCAGCCCACTCATGCGTATCGTCACCCGTTCCGTCTCCCGCGCGGCCGCCTCCTCCATGGTCCTCGCCGCCGCCCTCGCGCTCGTCGGCCTCCAGGCCACCGCGCAGACCGCCTCCGCCGCCACCGGCAAGGCCCCGTCGGTCGTCACCTGCACCACAGCGAACACCAAGCTGACCGTCACCGAGGTGTCCCGGCCCGTCAACCACCTGCTGCTCAAGGCCACCAACACCGGCAGCAAGCCCTGCTACGCCTACATCGCCCCCTTCCTGAGGGCCGGCGCCGACGCCCAGGCCCCGGTGGCGTGGGCCGAGGAGACCACGCCGAGGAGGACGGTGCGGATGGCGGCCACCAGGCCGCTGTGGCTGTCGGAGATGACCAGCTGGACGTTCTCCACGCCACGGGCCCGCAGCGAGCGCAGGAACTTCGTCCAGAACGGCTTCGACTCGCTGTCGCCGACCTCCCCCACTCTCGGCTTGGCGGCACAGTCAAAGGGGGACCTCTTTGCCATGCTGTGAGGCATGACGACAACACAGCAGATCACCGGCCGCGAGTACCTCCGAGTCAGCAAGAAGAAGGGGCAGAGCTGCGATGAGCAGCACGCCGACAACATCCGCAGCGCTGAGACGCACCGCATCCTGATCAGTGCCGCGCCGTACGTCGATGACGGGTTCAGCGCATCGAAGTACGGCCGCAAGAAGCGCGGCGACTTTGCGAAGCTGGTCAAGGATCTTGACTCCGGCACGTTCACCGATGACGCCCTGATCATCTGGGAGTCGTCGCGAGGCAGCCGCAAGGTGGGCGAGTGGTGCACCCTGCTGGACGCCCTCGAAGAACACGGCAAACTCGTGCACGTGACCACTCACGGCCGTACCTACGACCCGCGCAACGGGCGTGACCGACGCACCTTGCTGGAAGACGCCGTTGACTCCGAGTACGAGTCGTACAAGGTGCACACCCGAACGTCCCGCACGGCAGCCTCACAGGCTGCGGACGGCCGTCCGACCGGCCGCGCCCCCTACGGCTACGTGCCTGTGTACGACACTCGCACGGGCAGGCTCACGGACTGGGTTGCCGACGGCACGGAGGCCGTTCCGGGGCTGAGCAAGGCGGACGTCGTCCGGGAACTGTTCCGGCGGATCAAGGCCGGTCACGCCATGGGCGCCATTGCCCGTGACTTTGCGGCGCGGGGCATCCGCAACGGGTCGGGCACGCCGTTCGTGCCGCAGCACCTGCGGAGCATGGCCGTTCGGCCCGCGTATGCCGGTATCCGCTCGCACCACGGCACGGAGCGCCCCGGCACGTGGAAGGGGCTTGTGTCCGAGGCGGACTACCGGGCGGTTGTGCGCATGCTCAACACCCGTACACAGGCTCAGAAGCGGCGCCCGGACGGCCGCGCACAGCACGAACTGACCCGGATCATCCGGTGCGGGAAGTGCGGCGGCCCCATGCGCGCCGCACAGGTCAAGGGCGCCCCCTGCTACGAGTGCCGCGACCATGGATGCGTCCGTGTGCCCCGTGCGCGCATTGATGAGTACCTGATCGGCACCGAGGCGCAGCCGGGCGTGATCCTGTCGTTCCTGGCCGATGAAAGCAGGGTGTACGGGGCGTTCACGGCTGCCCCGGAGGACGAGACGCGCGCCGAGGAGATCCGCACCGAACGGGAACGGCTGGAAGGCGAGCGGCGCGAGGCGGAGGGCGCCAAAACGGCCACGCTGGGCGAGGCGCTCGCGGTGGGCCGTCTGGTCGACTCCCTCACCGAGGACATAGCGCGCCTGCAAGCCGAGGAACAGAAGCTGCGAGCACCTGCACAACTTGCGGACATGATCACGCCCGGTAAGGACGTGGCACGGCGCTGGGCGGCTGCCCCCGTGGCCGTGCGGCGCGCCGTTGCGCGCATGGTGCTCTCCCCCTCGGTGCTGGGCGAGGTGCGGATCATGCCGGTCGGTCCGGGCAAGCGCGTTGACCCTGTCGACCGCGCCCACCTGCACAAGACCGGCTGCAAGGGCTGTACGGCCGCGTAACGGCCCGCCAACGGCGCCCCCGTCCCTTTTCCTGGGGCGGGGGCGCTTTCGCGTTCCTGGGGCCGCACAGGGGCGGGAAAGCCTCTGGAACGTGCTTCCCCGGGGTTATCCCCAATGCTGCGCCTCGCCCATCAAGTCGGGTACACCTGCGGCTGATTCGCGGCACGGCGCCCGTTTCCTGGGGCGCGGCCGTGCGGACGCCAGACGGCTTAGCACAGCAAGCCGCGTGAGCCGGTCAGGCATCCTTTTTTGTGGCTGCCCCGCGCAGCACACGGCCCCATGCCTATCTCTCCGGAGTCGGCCAAGATCCGCGCCCGTATCGCTGGGCGCAAGAGTCAGAACCCTCACGCTGATGTGAGCGAAGAAAAGCGTGAGTTGCAGATTCTCACGCTTGAGGAACGCATAAGGCGTGCCGTCGAAAGTGCCCCGCCTCTCACCCCTGAACAGATCGAGCGGTTGCGCTCTTTGCTGCCTCCGCTCGACTGACCAGTAAATACCAATCCGGCCCGCAGGCCGTGAACCTTGACAACTCAACAGAGTGCAGCGAAAAACACTGAACCATCTATCTAGGAAGGCACCATCATGCCCAAGAAAAAGAAGAAGAGAGAACCTCGGCCGGCGCCCATGGGGCCGCCCAAAGCCATCAAGGATTTCGCCAAGTCGTACCGGTGCTCACACTGCCACTCGCGCGTTACCGAAATCGTCCAGTCCTCATCACGGATGTTCCGCGTAATGGTCGCTCACGATAACGGCTGCCCTGTCCTTACCGGCACCCTTCCGGACGTCCCGGACGCCGTACGGGCAGCCATGGCGACCGGCCACATTGCAAGGGTCATAGGTGGCCCAAACAGCGGGGCACCGGTTGACTGATGAAATCGCAGAACTCCCCGAGTCACAAATAAATGTGCGCCTCGCACTCCATTGGCTTCTAAGTCAAGATGACCAGCCTCTAGAGAGTCACAGTGAAGACGTACAACGCATCGTGTCGGCTGTCTATGGCGCACTAGAAGGCATAAGCCTTGGCGGAAAAACAGAGGCGCTCATAGAAGAACACAGACGCAGGGAGGCCATATTTCGCGAGGCGAAACGGCAAGTGGATTGGGAGGAAGCCAAGACACTAGCTAAGAAAATTCTTGCCGAGAGGAACGGCAAGGGTTCAACGTGGGCGCCCATTGACGTTGTCGCAGCATGGGAGGACGCGCAGACAGAGTCACAAACCGACGTCGGCCACCTGTCAGGCGACATGCCCCTAGGTATTTTCTACCGTGGAAAAATCAACGGCGTACATGCCGAGTCGGAAGCGGGTAAGTCTTGGCTTGCCTGTCTCGTGACCGTACAGGAAATCCGGGCGCGCAGACACGTTGCCTATATCGACTTTGAGGACGACGCAGCCTCAATCGTCCGGCGCCTCAAATCGCTGGGAATCAGCCGCGAGGAAATAGCGGAGTTCTTCCACTACTGCAACCCAAGCGGGCCACTCACGGATGCCGACGAGAGAGAGTTTCAACGGCTCGTTGCCCTGGGCGGCAGCCTCGCCATATTCGACGGAATGACCGAGGCAATGGCACTTGAGGGATTGGAGGCGAACAAAGCGGAGGACGTAGCCGCGTGGCACGCGAGAGTGACAAAGGCTTTCGCAGCCGCTCAATGGGCCGTTGTTGTGCTCGACCACGTGCCGCATGGCGGAAACCGCGCCATCGGCTCACAGCACAAAAAGTCAGCGCTCACGGGAGTGTCGTACTTCCTCGCCCCTGTCCATCCGATCGGTAAAGGCATGATCGGAAAAAGCAAGCTTAAAGTCGAGAAAGACCGACCGGCATGGGTGCGCGCCCATGCCGTACCGGGAAAGACTCCGCAGCACTTCGCAGACCTAGTGATTGATTTCAAGGAAAAGGCTACGCCCACGGCCAACCTGTGGCCAGCAAGGGCGACGGAAGACAAGGGGTATGAGTCGGAACCTCCGGAGCGCCTGAGAAAGTC
>NZ_JAEKKT010000101.1 GCF_019510245.1 Streptomyces sp.
CTCGTCGGCGTCCTGTACGTCCTCGACGAGCCGTCCATCGGCCTGCACCAGCGCGACAACCACCGGCTGATCGAGACCCTGGTCCGGCTGCGCGACATGGGCAACACGCTCATCGTCGTCGAGCACGACGAGGACACCATCAAGGTCGCCGACTGGGTCGTCGACATCGGCCCCGGCGCCGGCGAGCACGGCGGCAAGGTCGTGCACAGCGGCTCCCTGAAGGAGCTGCTCGTCAACGCGGAGTCGCAGACCGGCCAGTACCTGTCCGGCAAGAAGTCGATCCCGCTGCCCGACATCCGCCGCCCGCAGGACCCGTCCCGCCGGCTCACCGTGCACGGCGCCCGCGAGAACAACCTCCAGGACATCGACGTGTCCTTCCCGCTGGGCGTGTTCACGGCCGTCACGGGCGTGTCCGGTTCCGGCAAGTCGACGCTGGTCAACGACATCCTGTACACGCACCTGGCCCGCGAGCTGAACGGCGCGCGGAACGTCCCCGGCCGGCACACGCGCGTGGCGGGCGACGACCTCGTCGACAAGGTCGTGCACGTCGACCAGTCGCCCATCGGCCGCACCCCGCGGTCGAACCCGGCGACGTACACCGGCGTCTTCGACCACATCCGCAAGCTGTTCGCCGAGACCACCGAGGCGAAGGTCCGCGGCTACCTGCCCGGCCGCTTCTCCTTCAACGTCAAGGGCGGCCGCTGCGAGAACTGCGCGGGCGACGGCACCATCAAGATCGAGATGAACTTCCTCCCGGACGTCTACGTCCCGTGCGAGGTCTGCCACGGCGCCCGGTACAACCGGGAGACCCTGGAGGTCCACTACAAGGGCAAGTCCATCTCCGAGGTCCTGAACATGCCGATCGAGGAGGCCACGGCGTTCTTCGAGGCCGTCCCGTCGATCGCCCGCCACCTGAACACGCTGAAGGACGTCGGCCTCGGCTACGTCCGCCTCGGCCAGTCCGCCACCACCCTGTCCGGCGGCGAGGCGCAGCGCGTGAAGCTCGCCAGCGAACTGCAGAAGCGCTCCACCGGCCGCACGGTCTACGTCCTGGACGAGCCGACCACCGGTCTGCACTTCGAGGACATCAGCAAGCTGCTGAAGGTCCTCGGGGGCCTCGTCGACAAGGGCAACACGGTCATCGTCATCGAGCACAACCTCGACGTGATCAAGACCGCCGACTGGGTCGTCGACATGGGTCCGGAGGGCGGCGCCGGCGGCGGACTCGTCGTCGCGGAGGGCACGCCCGAGGAGGTCGCCGGCGTCCCGGCCAGCCACACCGGCAAGTTCCTGCGCGAGATCCTCGGCGCCGACCGCATCAGCGACGCCAGTTCGGTGAAGGCACCGCGCAGGACGGCGGCGAAGAAGACCGTCGCGGCGAAGTCGACGGCGAGGAAGACGGCGACCGCCACGACCGTCGACAACACGGCGACGAAGAAGGCGGCCGGGGCCACGAAGAAGGCGACGCCCGCGAAGAAGACGACGACGCGGGCCCGCAAGGCCTGAGGACCCGCCTGCCCGCCCGCTCACCTGCTCCGGCGGATCCAGGCGGATCCGATGAAAAGCGGCGCCCCACGGGAACTTCCCGCGGGGCGCCGCTCGTTCCACGATCAGCCGCCCGATTTCCGCGGCCACGACGGACCTTGACCCCTCAACAGCGAGTCAGAAAGAGGAGCCTTCGAGTTCGGAGGCGTACGGCGGTTCCGCACCCGCCCGGGAGCACGTGACCGCTGCCGCCCGCGCCGCGAATCGCAGCAGCCTCGTCCAGCCGTCGGCGCCCAGTCCCAGGAGCGCCTCGGCGGAGAGGGCGTCCTGAGCGGCCAGTCCGTGCAGCAGAGCCGCGTTCACCGTGTCACCGGCGCCGATCGTGTCCACGACGGCGACCTCCTCACCCGGGACGGCATACACGGTGCCGTCGCGCGTGAAGGCACTGAGACCGTCACCGCCGTGGGTGATCACCACGGCCGCGGGCCCCGCCGCCAGCCATTCGTGCGGGGTGCCGCCCAGCCACGCGGCGTCCTCCTCCGAAAGCTTGAGAAGAGTCACCGAGGGCAGCCAGCTCTTGAAACGGGCCCGGTAGGCGTCCGGATCCGCGATCAGACCCGCCCTGATGTTCGGGTCGAGTGCCGTGAACAGGCCCTGCCCGGCCGCATCGCGCATCAGCTCCTCATAGGCACTCGCCCCCGGCTCCAGGACGAGTGAGAGCGTGCCGAAGGAGACGGCCCGGGTGGTGGCGGGGAGGCCTGCAGGGGTGGTGAACAGGCGGTCGGCGGTGCCCTCCACGTAGAAGGAGTAGGAGGCGGAACCCCGCGGGTCGATCGTGGCGGCCGCGAGGGTGGTCGGTTCCGGACCGCGCTCCACCAGGGAGACGTCCACACCTGCCCGCCGCAGCCCATCCAGCAGGGCCTCGCCGAAGGCGTCGCGGGAGGCTCGGGAGCAGAACGCGGTGGGTGAGCCCAGGCGGCCGAGGGCCACGGCCGTGTTGTACGGGCCGCCGCCGAGCGCCGGCTGCAGCGCCGCGAGGGCGCCCGTTCCCTGCGGTACCAGGTCGATCAGTGCCTCACCGGCGACGACGATCACGAGGGGGTTCCTTTCCCGGGGTGTTGGGGGTCCTGCGGGTGCTGGGGGCGTCGCCGGTGCCGTCACCCTCCGGGCACCCGCACGACGTCCGGTGCACGAAGGCGCAGGGGAGCCGTACGGTCCGGGTGGGTCGGCCGGGTGCGGCCAGCCGTTCCAGGAGCACCCGGACCGCTTCGGTGCCGAGTTCCCTGCTGGGCTGGGCGATGGCGGTGAGCCGGGGGGAAAAGAGGTCGGCCCAGGCGAAGTCGTCGAAGCAGCACAGGGCGATGTCGTCCGGTACCGAGAGGCCCCGCGCGCGCAGGGCGCGCAGGGCCCCGATGGTCATCGCGTTGTTGGCGGTGACGAGCGCCGTCGGCGGGGCGGCGAGGGACAGCAGCGAGGCGGTGGCCTGCTCGGCGCCCGCGGACTCCGAGTTGCCCGGGACGATCAGGTCCTCGTCGAGCGGCAGCCCGGCCGTGGCAAGCCCCTGCCGGTAGCCGACGACCCGCTCGCCGGTGGTGCTCAGCCCGGGCAGTCCCGCGACCAGGCCGATCCGCCGGTGCCCGAGCCCGGCGAGGTGGGTGACGAGCCGGGCCGTCGGCTCCGTGTTCTCGGCGCAGACCTGGTCGAAGGGAGAGGGGGTGTCCGCGCGGCCGTCGACGACCCGGTCGAGGAGGACGGTCGGTACGGCATGCCGGCCGAGATAGGCGAGGAGTGCGCGCGGTTCGGCGGAGGGGGCGACGATCAGGCCGTCGACACGGCGTTCGTGGAGGAGCTGGACCACCATGCGCTCGTGCTCGGGATCGTCGTGCGGGTCGGCGATGAGCAGGCTGTAGCCGTGCTCCAGGACAGCGGCCTCGACGCCCTGGAGGATCTCCGTGAAGTAGGGGTTGCTGATCGCCGACACCGCGAGCCCGACGGAACGGGTGCGGGAGGTGACCAGGGAGCGGGCGAGGGTGTTGGGCGTGTAGCCCAGTTCCTCGACGGCGTCGAGCACGGCCTGACGAGTGTGGGGCAGCACCGGACGGGTCTCGTTCAGCACATGGGAGACGGTCGCCACGGAGACACCGGCGCTCCGGGCGACGTCGGCCATGGTGGGCATGGGGCTCCCCTCGTCGCTTCCCGCCCAGGGCAAGGGCGCTGTGGTTCCGGCACGGCCGCCGGTTCCGATCGGTACGCCGCTCCCGATCGGTACGTCGGTCCGGCCTCGGTGCGTAGGTCACCGATCGGTACGTCGGTCCCCGCCCGGTAAGTGGGTCCCGGCTCGGTACGTCGGTCCCGCTCGGCCGTCGCGGGCCCTTCGGCCGGAAGCTACCCCATCCCGGATGGTCGCGTAAACGCTTGCGTAAGCGTTTACGCGCCGGCTGGTGAGTCTCGCCCTCACCACACCCCACCCCGAAGCGGGACGATCCGCCCAGGTAGTGTCGTCCCGCACGGCCCCGGGCCGCTGTCTCCCCGCACGGTGCCGGGCTGCTGTCACCCGGAGCCCCGCACCGCCCCGATCCACCAGGAGCCCCTCGTGCCCGCCCGACCCTTCACGACTCGTCGTACCGTCCTTCGCGGAGCCGCCGTCACATCGGTCGCCGGACTGGGGGCGGCCGCCTGCAAGGCACCCGGTGGTGCGGCCACGGCCGAGGCCACACCGACTGCGCCGGTCGACCTGGGAGCCGAGAGCGAGGTCGCCAAGGGCGGAGCCCGGCTCTACCGGGAGCACAACGTGGTCGTCAGCCGGTCCGCCGACGGCGTGCTGAAGGCCTACAGCACGATCTGCACGCATGCGGGGTGCCCGATCAACAAACTCCAGGGCACGACCCTCGTCTGCCCCTGCCACGGCAGCGAGTTCGACGCCGTGACCGGGAAGGTGGTGCGGTCGCCGGCCACCGAGCCGTTGAACGAACTGCCGGTCAAGGCGTCGAACGGCCGGATCGTGGCGGGTCCCGGCGCCTGACCCGAGGGCCGGGTGTCAGTCCCGGGTCATTCCCAGTCCCAGCCGATCCCCAGCAGTCCCGGCCGTACCCGGGGCTCGACGAGGTGGACGGAGCGGTGCAGACCGCTGAGCGGCAGCGTCTGCCGGCTGCTGCGGGGGGCCGCGGCCGAGTGCTGGGTGAAACGGTGGCAGTGGGCCGGCAGCGCTTCGGCGGCGAAACGCACCTGAAGGGTGTACTGGCCGCCCGGAAAGCCGAAACCGCGGACGTACTCGCGTGAGACACCTGCCGTGCCGTCCTCGACGGCGTAGCGGAACAGGAAGGTGTCGCCGGAGCGCAGACGCGTGCCGAAGAGGAGTTCGGCGACGAGCAGACCGGTCTCCTGGTCCGCGCGGACCCGTCCCGCGCGGCAGTTCTCCAGCGCGCGCACGGTCATGTGCTGCGGGGCGCAGCCCGGGTCGCCGTGGTGGACGGCCACGAAGCGGTCGACGCCGTCCCGGTGGGCGCGCACGATGTGCTGCGACTCGCGGGCGGCCAGTTCACGGTGGGCGCCGATCCGCACCCGCTCGTGGTGTCCCAGGGTGTGCAGGCCGCCGTCGAGGGACCAGCCGAGTTCGGCCTGCATCCGGTCGAGGACGTCGCAGGCCTCGATCAGGGAGCGGTAGGAGCGTGCGGAGGGGCGGCGTGCGGTGGCCTCCTGGTCGGTGGTCTCGGCGAGCAGCCGGATCAGGGACTCGTCCGGGAGCTGAAGGATCTCCTCCAGCGCGCGGACGGCCCGCAGCGACTCCGGGCGCTGGGGCCGGCGGGCACCCTGCTGCCAGTAACTGAGGCTGGTGACGCCCACTTTGACGCCGTAGCGGGACAGGTGGTGCTGCACGCGCTGGAGCGGCAGCCCGCGGGCGGCGATCGCGGCGCGGAGGGCCACATGGAAGGGGCCGCCGCGCAGGGCCGAGTCCAGTTCCGCGGTCGCGACGTCCGCGTGCTGTGTGCCGTGCCGCATGCAGGGGGCCTTTCTGTCGGGGGGTTCAACGGCTGGTCAGGCCGTTGGCGCGGCTCGGGGCCACCCCGTCGGCGCCGGGGCGGCCGCACCTGGGCAGGCCGCGTCCGCAGGCCGTCGCTCACGGCCCCGAGTTCCCCCGCATTGAAGCGTGTTGACCAATCGCCGACAACACCCTCGGCCGGTCGAGAGCGCCCACCTGGCCGGGGCGCGACCCCCTCCACGGGCGGGACCGTGCGGGCGCGGCCGTACCGCTCTCGGCCAGGAGACCGGAGATCGCGGGTGGGGGAGGGGTGATTTGGGGAGGAAGCGGAGCAAGATCCGTCACGATCGGCGAGGCCGCGCCGGGCCGGTCGCGCACCGGGCCCGCATCCGCGGCATGCGGGAACGGCACGCGATGTCGCCGAGGTGTCCGATTCCGTGATCCGCGCTCCGGGTCCAGGTGGCCGTACCTCCGCGATCCCCGGCTGGCGCCTGTGTGCACCTGCCACGGGCCAGGAATCCCCGGCGCCCGCCCGGCGGTGCGTCCCGAAGGCCCTGGCGGGCTCGCTGCCCCTCGCTGCCCCGTGGGCTCGGCCTCGCTTGCTCTGTCCCCTCGGCTCGGCTTCTCTGCCCCGTCGGCTCTGCCCCCGGAGTCCCTGGGTAGCCCCCGCCGCCCCGGCCGGCCCCGCCGTGGTTGTCCACAGGCTCGTCGCGGTGTCGGTGCTCGCCAGTAGGGTGTGAGACATGGCCGACCCCTCCAGCTACCGCCCCAAGCCGGGACAGATCCCGGACACTCCCGGGGTGTACAGGTTCCGTGACGAGCACCGCCGGGTGATCTACGTCGGAAAGGCGAAGAGCCTGCGCCAGCGCCTGGCGAACTACTTCCAGGACCTGGCGAGCCTGCACCCCCGCACCCGGACGATGGTCACCACCGCGGCGTCCGTGGAGTGGACCGTGGTGTCCACGGAGGTCGAGGCGCTCCAGCTGGAGTACTCCTGGATCAAGGAGTACGACCCCCGCTTCAACGTGAAGTACCGCGACGACAAGAGCTACCCGTACCTCGCGGTGACGATGAACGAGGAGTTCCCGCGGGTCCAGGTGATGCGCGGTCACAAGAAGAAGGGCGTGCGCTACTTCGGGCCGTACGGCCACGCGTGGGCGATCCGGGACACCGTCGACCTGCTGCTGCGCGTGTTCCCGGTGCGTACGTGCTCGGCCGGGGTGTTCAAGAACGCCGCCCGCACCGGCCGTCCCTGTCTGCTCGGCTACATCGGCAAGTGCTCGGCCCCCTGCGTCGGCCGGATCGAGCCCGAGGAGCACCGCGAACTGGCCGAGGAGTTCTGCGACTTCATGGCCGGCCGCACCGGCACCTACCTCCGCCGTCTGGAGAACCGGATGATGGAGGCCGCCGAGGAGATGGAGTACGAGCGGGCCGCCCGGCTGCGCGACGACATCGAGGCCCTGAAGAAGGCCATGGAGAAGAACGCGGTCGTGCTCGCCGACGCGACCGACGCCGACCTCATCGCCGTCGCGGAGGACGAGCTGGAGGCGGCCGTCCAGATCTTCCACGTGCGCGGCGGACGCGTGCGCGGCCAGCGCGGCTGGGTGACGGACAAGGTGGAGGACGTCACCACCGGGGCTCTCGTCGAGCACGCCCTCCAGCAGCTCTACGGGGAGGAGACCGGCGACGCCGTCCCCAAGGAGGTGCTGGTCCCGGCGCTGCCCGAGCCGGTCGAGCCGGTCCAGGAGTGGCTGGCCGGCCGCCGCGGGGCGAACGTCTCGCTGCGCATCCCGCAGCGCGGTGACAAGAAGGCCCTGATGGAGACCGTGCAGCGCAACGCCCAGCAGGCGCTCGCCCTGCACAAGACCAAGCGGGCCTCCGACCTCACCACCCGTTCGCGCGCGCTGGAGGAGATCGCCGACGCCCTGGACCTGGACAGCGCCCCGCTGCGCATCGAGTGCTACGACATCTCGCACCTCCAGGGCGACGACGTGGTGGCCTCCATGGTCGTCTTCGAGGACGGCCTGCAGCGCAAGAGCGAGTACCGCCGCTTCCAGATCAAGGGCTTCGCCGGCCAGGACGATGTGCGCTCCATGCACGAGGTGATCACCCGCCGCTTCCGCCGCTACCTCGCCGAGAAGGAGCGGACCGGCGAGTGGGCGGAGGAGGGTGCCGAGGACACCCCCACGCAATCCGACGCCACCGCGGCATCCGGCAACCCCGCGACCGACCTCGACGCTGGCCCCGTCAACGGTTTCAAGGACGAGGACGGCCGCCCCAAGAAGTTCGCGTACCCGCCCCAGCTCGTGGTCGTCGACGGCGGCCAGCCGCAGGTCGCCGCCGCCCAGCGGGCGCTCGACGAACTCGGTATCGACGACATCGCCGTCTGCGGCCTCGCCAAGCGCCTCGAAGAGGTGTGGCTGCCCGAGGACGACGACCCGGTGGTCCTGCCCCGCACCAGCGAGGGCCTCTACCTGCTTCAGCGCATCCGCGACGAGGCGCACCGCTTCGCCATCACCTACCAGCGCACCAAACGGGCCAAGCGCTTCCGCTCCAGCCCCCTGGACGACGTACCGGGGCTCGGGGAGACCCGGAAACAGGCGTTGATCAAGCATTTCGGCTCGGTGAAGAAGCTGCGGTCCGCCACAATAGAACAGAGCCAGGAAGTGCGCGGGCGCCCCGGACGATCGACGGGGCCAGGAGAGATGACCGAGCGCGACGCACAGCCCACAGCACAGCGAGATCCGGCGTTCAGCGAAACGCAGGGCGGGTCCGAGAAGACGCGCAACGAGGCGCGCCAGGATCAGCCGCAGGAAACGCAAGCCGAAGCGGTCCAGGAAAACGGAGCAGAAGTGAGTACGGACGCCACCGCCGCCGGGGTGCCCGAGGCGGCCATCCCCGAGCTGGTGATCATCTCCGGCATGTCGGGGGCCGGCCGGTCCACGGCGGCGAAGTGCCTGGAGGACCTCGGCTGGTTCGTCGTGGACAACCTCCCGCCGGCCCTCATCCCCACCATGGTGGAGCTGGGCGCCCGCTCCCAGGGCAACGTGGCGCGGATCGCGGTCGTGGTCGACGTGCGCGGCCGGCGCTTCTTCGACAACCTGCGGGAGTCCCTCGCCGACCTCGACAGCCGGGGCGTCACCCGGCGGATCGTCTTCCTGGAGTCCTCCGACGACGCCCTGGTCCGCCGCTTCGAGTCGGTGCGCCGCCCGCACCCGCTCCAGGGCGACGGCCGGATCGTGGACGGCATCGCCGCCGAGCGCGAGCTGCTGCGCGAGCTGCGCGGCGACGCCGACCTGGTGATCGACACCTCCAGCCTCAACGTGCACGAGCTGCGCGCCAAGATGGACGCCCAGTTCGCCGGCGAGGAGGAGCCCGAGCTGCGGGCCACCGTGATGTCGTTCGGCTTCAAGTACGGCCTGCCGGTCGACGCCGACCTGGTCGCCGACATGCGGTTCCTGCCCAACCCGCACTGGGTGCCGGAGCTGCGCCCGTACACCGGCCTCAACGAGGAGGTGTCGGCGTACGTCTTCAACCAGCCGGGCGCCAAGGAGTTCCTCGACCGGTACGCCGAGCTGCTGCGGCTGATCGCGACCGGGTACCGGCGTGAGGGCAAGCGGTACGTGACGATCGCCATCGGCTGCACGGGCGGCAAGCACCGCTCGGTCGCCGTGTCCGAGAAGCTCGCCGCCCGCCTGGCCGCCGAGGGAGTGGAGACCGTAGTCGTGCACCGGGACATGGGGCGCGAGTGACCGAGCGCAGTCCAAGGCTGAGCCGGCTGCGCCGGATGGTGCCCGAGTCCCGGATGGTGCCCGAGTCCCGGGCGGGCCGTCCCGCCGAGGCCCGCGGTGCCCGGCCGCGCCGCCGCGGTGCCCAGCCCAAGGTGGTCGCCCTGGGCGGCGGCATGGGCCTGTCCGCCTCGCTCGCCGCCCTGCGCCGGATCACCGGCGACCTCACCGCCGTCGTCACCGTGGCCGACGACGGCGGCTCCAGCGGGCGGCTGCGTGACGAGCTGGGTGTGCTCCCACCGGGTGATCTCCGCAAGGCCCTCGCCGCCCTGTGCGGTGACGACGACTGGGGCCAGACCTGGGCCCGGGTCATCCAGCACCGCTTCCAGTCCAAGGGCGACCTGCACGAGCACGCGGTCGGCAACCTGCTGATCGTCGCCCTGTGGGAGCAGCTCGGCGACCATGTCCAGGCCCTGGACCTGGTCGGCAGGCTGCTCGGTGCACACGGGCGCGTGCTGCCGATGTCCGCCGTGCCGCTGGAGCTCCAGGCCCTGGTCAAGGGGCACGACCCGGAGCGGCCCGAGGAGGTGGACATCGTCCGCGGGCAGGCCACCGTGGCACTCACGCCCGGCGAGGTGCAGTCCGTGCACCTGGTCCCGCACGACCCGCCGGCCGTGCCGGAGGCCGTGGCGGCCGTCCTGGACGCGGACTGGGTGGTGCTCGGCCCCGGCTCCTGGTTCTCGTCGGTGATCCCGCACCTGCTCGTGCCCGATCTGCTGGACGCGCTCACCGAGACCAAGGCCCGCAAGGTCCTCTCTTTGAACCTGGCACCGCAGCCGGGAGAAACCGAAGGCTTCTCACCGCAGCGTCATTTGGAGGTTTTGGGGCGACACGCCCCTAAACTCGCCCTGGACGTGGTGCTGGCCGACGAGGCCGCCGTGCCCGACCGCGACTCGCTCACCGAGGCCGCCAAGCGGCTGGGAGCCGCGGTCGAGCTGAGCCCCGTGGCCCGGACCGACGGTTCACCCCGGCACGACCCGGAGCTGTTGGCCGCCGCGTACGACCGTATTTTTCGGATGCATGGAAGGATCGGCCCATGGCGATGACGGCAGCGGTGAAGGACGAGATCTCCCGGCTACCCGTCACCCGGACCTGCTGCCGGAAGGCGGAGGTCTCCGCCATCCTGCGGTTCGCGGGCGGCCTCCACCTGGTGAGCGGGCGCATCGTGATCGAGGCGGAGCTGGACACCGCGATGGCGGCCCGGCGCCTCAAGCGGGACATCCTGGAGATCTTCGGCCACAGCTCCGAGCTGATCGTGATGGCACCGGGCGGACTGCGCCGCGGCTCCCGGTACGTCGTACGGGTGGTGGCGGGCGGCGACCAGCTGGCCCGCCAGACCGGGCTGGTGGACGGCCGGGGCCGGCCGATCCGGGGCCTGCCCCCGCAGGTCGTCTCCGGGGCCACCTGCGACGCCGAGGCGGCCTGGCGCGGCGCCTTCCTGGCGCACGGTTCGCTGACCGAGCCGGGCCGCTCCTCCTCCCTGGAGGTGACCTGCCCGGGCCCGGAGGCCGCGCTGGCGCTGGTCGGCGCCGCCCGCCGGCTGTCCATCGCGGCGAAGGCGCGTGAGGTGCGCGGGGTGGACCGGGTGGTCGTCCGTGACGGTGACGCGATCGGCGCGCTGCTGACCCGTCTCGGCGCGCACGAGTCGGTGCTGGCCTGGGAGGAGCGGCGGATGCGGCGCGAGGTCCGCGCCACCGCGAACCGCCTCGCCAACTTCGACGACGCCAACCTGCGCCGCTCCGCCCGCGCGGCCGTCGCGGCCGGGGCCCGCGTCCAGCGTGCCCTGGAGATCCTCGCCGACGAGGTTCCCGAGCACCTCGCGGCAGCCGGCCGGCTGCGCATGGAGCACAAGCAGGCCTCCCTGGAGGAGCTGGGCGCACTCGCCGACCCGCCGCTCACCAAGGACGCCGTCGCCGGCCGGATCCGCCGTCTGCTCGCGATGGCCGACAAGCGTGCGTCCGATCTGGGCATCCCGGGCACCGAGGCCAACCTCTCCGAGGAACTGGCCGACAATCTCGCAGGCTGAGCCACCGTCACCTGCCGGTGCCGACGGCCATGACGGTCGCCGGCACCGGTGTTTGCATCCCTTTTAAGCCACCGTGAACTGGCCATGAGGCGCCCTTGACTGGATCATGAAGTGTCATGAGCCTGGCAAGGGTTCGCCGCCGTGGCGAACCACTGCTAGGGGGGTTCATGAGACACAGAGCGAGATCGATCCTCGCTGTCGGCGCGCTCCTGATCGGCTCGGCCGCACTCGCACCCATGGCCCAGGCGCGGACCGGAGGTCCGGCGAAGCCCGACCCCGACCAGGTCAAGGTCTTCCACGCCGACGTCACCAGGAAACAGATTCCCCTCCTGCTCGAAGCCGGGCAGGACGGCAACGAACTCGGCGACCAGGTCACCGGATCCGGCAAGACGGAAGTCGAGCTGTACCTCACCGACCAGCAGGCGAAGAAGCTGGCGAAGCAGGGCGTCGACCTCACCGAGCACACGGTGTCGGCCAAGGCCGAGGCGCGGGTCGAGGGCGCCTCCCAGGGTGTGTTCCGCCCGTACAGCGGCACCGGCGGGCTCGAACAGGAGATCCTCGCGACCGCCCAGGCCAACCCCGGTCTCACCAAGGTCGAGTCCATCGGCAGGACGGTCGACGGCCAGGACATCCTCGCGCTCAAGCTGACCAAGGGCGCGAAGAAGTCGAAGGACGGCTCCAAGCCGTCCGTGCTGTACATGTCCAACCAGCACGCGCGCGAGTGGATCACGCCGGAGATGACCCGCCGGCTGATGCACTACTACCTGGACCACTACAGCACCGACAAGCGCATCAAGAAGATCGTCGACTCGACCGAGCTGTGGTTCGTGCTGTCCGCCAACCCCGACGGCTACGACTACACCTTCCAGAGCTCCGACAACCGCCTGTGGCGCAAGAACCTGCGGGACGTCAACGGCGACGGGGTCATCAGCACGGGTGACGGCGTCGACCTCAACCGCAACTTCGGCTACAAGTGGGGCTACGACGACGAGGGATCCTCCCCCAACCCCACCAGCGAGACCTACCGCGGCGCGAGCCCCGAGTCCGAGCCGGAGACCAGGGCGCTGGACGACTTCGAGAAGCGGATCGGGTTCACGTACGGCATCAACTACCACTCCGCCGCCGAACTCCTTCTCTACGGCGTCGGCTGGCAGGTGGCCACCCCGACCCCGGACGACGTCCTCTACAAGGCGCTCGCCGGCACCCCGGACAACCCGGCCGTCCCCGGCTACCACTCCCAGGTCTCCTCGGAGCTGTACACCACCAACGGCGAGGCGGACGGCCACGCGTCGAACGTCAACGGCATGGCGATGTTCACCCCCGAGATGTCGACCTGCCAGACGGCTTCGAACATCGACCCGAACGACGCCTGGAAGGCCGCCGACTGCCAGTCGGTCTTCAACTTCCCGGACGACGAGAAACTGATCCAGGACGAGTTCGAGAAGAACATCCCCTTCGCGCTCTCCGTCGCCGAGACCGCCGCCCACCCCGACCAGCCGGTCTCCTCGGTCGGCCTGAGCGCCGCCGACTTCACCCCGGCGACGTTCTCCACGTCGTACGCGCGCGGTGCCGACCAGGAGGTCTCCGTCGTCGTCCGCAGGGCGGTGCGCGACAAGGAACTCAGGTACCGCGTCAACGGCGGCCGCACGCGGGACAGGGCGCTCAGGCCCTGGAAGGGCGGCGAGACCTACGGTGGCGCGGACAACCTCTACTTCGACGAGTACCGGGCCAAGGTGAAGGGCGGCGACCCGGGCGACAAGGTCGAGGTGTGGTTCACCGGGGAGACGAAGAACGGCAAGAAGGTCTCCAGTGCGCACTTCATGTACACCGTCGCCGAGCGGGCCAAGGCGGACACCCTGGTGGTCGCCGAGGAGGGCGCCAAGGCCACCCAGGCGCAGACCTACGTCGACGCGCTGAAGGCGGCCGGGCACAAGGCGGTCGTCTGGGACGTCGCCACCCAGGGCGCGCCCGACGCGCTCGGCGTGCTCAAGCACTTCAAGACCGTCGTCCACTACTCCGGCACCGCGGGTCCCGGCAACGACACCCAGCTCCAGCTGCGCGCCTACCTCAACGAGGGCGGCAAGCTGGTCGAGGCCGGCGAGCTGGCCGGCGGCAGCGTGAACCTCGCCGACGGCACCCCGTCGAACGACTTCAGCCAGTACTACCTGGGCGCCTACTCCCGCACGTCGACGCCCGGAGCCACCGGCTTCAGCGGTTCGGGCGCGCTGGACGGCTTCAGCGGGGCCCTCGGCGGCACCGCCACCAACCCGCTCGACCGGGCGGGGACCTACGCCGTCACCTCTGACGAGCTCTCGCCCGCCACGTACCCCCAGTTCGCCAGCGCGGGCGCCGGCCAGTTCGCCGGGACCGTCAACCCGTACGGGCCGTACTCCGGGTCGTACATGGCGGCCGCCGTCCACACCGACGACGCCTACAAGCGCCTCACCCGCACCATCGACCTCACCGGTGTCACCGCGTCCCAGCAGCCGACCCTCAGCGCCAAACTGCTGTGGGACACGGAACCCGGCTACGACCACGCCGTCGTCGAGGCGCACGTCGTGGGCGCCGACGACTGGACCACCCTGCCCGAGAAGAACGGCGCCACCAGCAGCGCTGTGCCGAGCGAGTGCGGGGCCGGGTTCCTGATCGCCGAGCACCCGTGGCTCAAGCACTACCTGACCATCGCGGACAACCAGTGCGCCGCGAGCGGCACCAGCGGCTCCTGGAACAGCTTCACCGGCAGCTCGGCGGGCTGGCAGCCGGTGAGCTTCGACCTGAGCGCCTACGCCGGCAAGTCCGTCGCGATCTCCATCGGCTACATCACCGACCCGAGCACCGGCGGGCACGGCGTCCTCGTCGACGACGCCTCACTGGTGGTCGGCGGGACGGCCACCGAGACCGAGGGCTTCGAGACCTCCCTCGGCGCCTGGAGCGTCACCGGACCGCCCGCCGGCAGCCCGGCCGTCCTCAAGGAGTGGGAGCGCACCGGCGCCCTGTTCAAGACGTACGGAGCCGTCACCACCGACCGCACCGTGCTGCTCGGCTTCGGCCTGGAACAGGTCACTTCCGCGGCCGATCGTGCCGCTCTGGTGAAGAAGGCGTTGACAGCACTCGACAACTGATGCCGACGACACGCGACAAGTGAGCCGACCCGCTCACGAACGAGTGAAAGGGCGGTAAAAACGGGTCGGCATATCGTGACAAAACGGTGTGTTGCGACCCCCGATCCGAGGTGGTCCGTACCCCTACTGGCGGGTACGGACCGCCTCGCCGTGTATGAGGCATCTGGATGTCACCACGGAAGCCTCAGGGAGGTAGGGTCATGGGTGGTCGGGGACATCCCAAATACAGCTCGCCGGCACCGCATGGCCGGCGTACCAACGAGGAGATCGGTTCGTGACGATCCGCGTAGGCATCAACGGCTTCGGTCGTATCGGTCGCAACTACTTCCGCGCGCTGCTGGAGCAGGGCGCTGACATCGAGATCGTGGCTGTCAATGACCTGGGTGACACCGCGACCACCGCGCACCTGCTGAAGTACGACACGATCCTCGGCCGCCTCAAGGCCGAGGTGTCGCACACCGCCGACACGATCACCGTCGACGGCCACACCATCAAGGTGCTGTCCGAGCGCAACCCCGCCGACATCCCGTGGGGCGAGCTGGGCGTCGACATCGTCATCGAGTCGACCGGCATCTTCACCAACAAGGACGACGCCGCCAAGCACATCGCGGGCGGCGCCAAGAAGGTCCTCATCTCGGCTCCGGCCAAGAACGAGGACATCACCATCGTCATGGGTGTCAACCAGGACAAGTACGACGCGGCCAACCACCACGTCATCTCCAACGCCTCCTGCACCACCAACTGTGTGGCGCCGATGGCCAAGGTCCTCGACGAGAACTTCGGCATCGTCAAGGGCCTGATGACGACGGTGCACGCGTACACCAACGACCAGCGCATCCTGGACTTCCCGCACAAGGACCTGCGTCGCGCGCGTGCCGCCGCGGAGAACATCATCCCGACCACCACCGGTGCCGCCAAGGCCACCGCACTGGTCCTCCCGCAGCTCAAGGGCAAGCTGGACGGCATCGCCATGCGCGTCCCGGTCCCGACCGGCTCCGCCACCGACCTGGTCGTGACGCTGCAGCGCGAGGTCACCAAGGACGAGGTCAACGCCGCGTTCAAGAAGGCCGCCGAGGACGGCGACCTGAAGGGCTACCTGGCGTACACCGAGGACGAGATCGTCTCCTCGGACATCGTCGGCGACCCGGCCTCCTGCACCTTCGACTCCTCCCTGACCATGGTCCAGGAGGGCAACACGGTGAAGATCCTCGGCTGGTACGACAACGAGTGGGGCTACTCCAACCGCCTCGTCGACCTCACGGTCTTCGTCGGCGAACAGCTCTGATCGGCCGAACAGGCACCACGATGCGGTAGCAGGGCTCGGGCAGCGCACGGTCGCGCCGCCCGGGCCCTGACGCGCGTAAGGATCGACCCGACGACATACGGTTCGATCAGTCCTCGTACGATCAAGAGCCCTCCTGTAGGAGTCCCCAAAAAATGAAGACGATCGACGAACTCCTCGCCGAAGGGGTCGACGGCAAGCGGGTCTTCGTCCGTGCCGACCTCAACGTGCCGATGGCGGACGGTCTCATCACCGACGACGGCCGCATCCGTGCCGTCCTGCCCACCGTCAAGGCCCTCGCCGACGCGGGCGCCAAGGTGGTCGTCGCCTCCCACCTGGGCCGCCCCAAGGGTGCCCCGGACCCGAAGTTCTCCCTGCTCCAGGCCGCCGAGCGGCTCGGTGAACTGCTCGGCGCCCCGGTCGCGTTCGCCCAGGACACCGTCGGCCCCGCCGCCCACGACGCGGTGCGGGGCCTTGAGCCCGGCCAGGTCGCGGTCATCGAGAACCTGCGCTTCAACGCCGGCGAGACCGCCAAGGACGACACCGAGCGCGGCGAGTTCGCCGACCAGCTCGCCGCCCTCGCGGACGTCTACGTCGGCGACGGTTTCGGCGCCGTGCACCGCAAGCACGCCTCCGTCTACGACCTCCCGGCCCGGCTGCCGCATTACGCCGGCTACCTGATCGCCACCGAGGTCGGCGTCCTGAAGAAGCTCACCGAGGACGTCCAGCGGCCCTACGTCGTCGTGCTCGGCGGCGCCAAGGTCTCCGACAAGCTCGCCGTGATCGACCAGCTGCTCGGCAAGGCCGACCGCATCCTCGTCGGCGGCGGCATGGTGTACACCTTCCTCAAGGCCAAGGGGTACGAGGTCGGCAGCTCGCTCCTCCAGGAGGATCAGCTCGCGACCGTCACCGAGTACCTCGAGCGCGCCGAGAAGACCGGCGTCGAGATCGTGCTGCCCGTCGACACCCTGGTCGCTCCCGAGTTCCCGGACCTGTCGGCCAAGACCCCGGCCCACCCCAGCACGGTCCCCGCGGACGCCATGCCGGCCGGACAGATGGGCCTGGACATCGGCCCGGAGACCAGCAAGCTGTACGCCTCGAAGCTCGCCGACGCCGCCACCGTCTTCTGGAACGGCCCCATGGGCGTCTTCGAGCACCCCGACTACGCCGCGGGCACCCGGGCGGTCGCCCAAGCCCTCGTCGAGTCCAAGGGCTTCACCGTCGTCGGCGGCGGGGACTCCGCAGCCGCCGTGCGCATCCTCGGCTTCGACGAGAACGCGTTCGGACACATCTCGACCGGTGGCGGCGCCTCCCTCGAATACCTCGAGGGCAAGACGCTCCCCGGCCTCGCCGCACTGGAGGACTGACCCACATGAGCACGCGCACGCCGATCATGGCGGGCAACTGGAAGATGAACCTCAACCACCTCGAGGCCATCGCGCACGTCCAGAAGCTCGCCTTCGCCCTGGCCGACAAGGACTACGAGGCCGTCGAGGTCGCCGTCCTGCCGCCCTTCACCGACCTGCGCTCCGTACAGACCCTGGTCGACGGCGACAAGCTCAAGATCAGGTACGGCGCCCAGGACCTCTCGGCACACGACTCCGGCGCCTACACCGGCGAGATCTCCGGCCCCATGCTGGCCAAGCTGAAGTGCACCTACGTGGTCATCGGCCACTCCGAGCGCCGCCAGTACCACGCCGAGACCGACGACGTCGTGAACGCCAAGGTCAAGGCCGCCTACAAGCACGGTCTCACCCCGATCCTGTGCGTCGGGGAGGAGCTGGACGTCCGCGAGGTGGGCAACCACGTCTCCCACACCCTCGCCCAGGTCGAGGGCGGTCTCAAGGACATCCCGGCCGAGCAGGCCGAGACCGTCGTGATCGCCTACGAGCCCGTGTGGGCCATCGGCACCGGCAAGGTCTGCGGCGCCCCGGACGCCCAGGAGGTCTGCGCCGCGATCCGCGCCAAGCTCGCCGAGCTGTACAGCCAGGAGCTGGCCGACCAGGTCCGCATCCAGTACGGCGGCTCCGTCAAGGCCGGCAACGTGGCCGAGATCATGGCGCAGGCCGACATCGACGGCGCCCTGGTGGGCGGTGCCTCGCTGGACGCGGACGAATTCGTCAAGATCGTGCGCTTCCGCGATCAGTGATCGGGCCGAGCGAGTAGGCCCCGGGGACGATCCGTCGTACCCTTGCGGGGACAAGGCGGCTTGCTGCTTTGTCCCCGTGGTTCACCAGAGTCGTTCATCCGCATCCGAGAGAGTTGGTCCAGCCGTGGTTTTGGGGTTCTCGATCGCCCTGATCGTCTTCAGCCTGCTGCTGATGCTGCTGGTGCTGATGCACAAGGGCAAGGGCGGCGGCCTCTCCGACATGTTCGGTGGCGGTATGCAGTCCTCCGTCGGCGGTTCCTCGGTCGCCGAGCGGAACCTGGACCGGATCACCCTGCTGATCGGTCTGCTGTGGCTCGCGTGCATCATTGTCCTCGGCATTCTGATGAAGACGAACAGCTGATCCGCGACTCGCACACACGCACAATCTGTACGTAAGGCCCCATGTTCGGTACGCGCACCTGAGCGCGGCCTATCATGGGGCTTGCGTCTAGGTGCTGGGGCGGTAACTCCCACCACTGGACGCGCGTTGGGCCTTACGTAGACTGAGGCGCTCGCAACGAAGCGACACGCCGACTCGCTTCGCGGCACCATCACGCAGGGAGTTACGACCGTGGCAAGTGGCAACGCGATCCGTGGTAGCCGGGTCGGGGCGGGGCCGATGGGCGAGGCCGAGCGCGGCGAGTCCGCGCCGCGTCTGCGCATCTCCTTCTGGTGCTCCAACGGGCATGAGACGCAGCCGAGCTTCGCCAGCGACGCGCAGGTGCCCGAGACCTGGGACTGCCCGCGCTGTGGCTTCCCGGCCGGTCAGGACCGGGACAACCCGCCGGACCCGCCGCGCACCGAGCCGTACAAGACGCACCTCGCGTACGTACGGGAGCGGCGCAGCGACGCGGACGGCGAGGCGATCCTCGCCGAGGCGCTCGCCAAGCTGCGGGGCGAGATCTAGGAGTTGAACCGGCCGGGTGCCCATGAGGCGCCTGGCCGGAGCTGTCTCCGCGGCCGGGGCCCGGCCCGCTGTCCGTGGCGCCCGCTACGGTTCGTGTATCGGCGGATCGTGAGGGGCGGCGGTGGACGGCCGCCGTGGTCTCCCGGTTCGGACCGTGGCTGCTGCTCGGGCTGCTCGTCGCCGCCCTCGCGAACGCCGTGGCGCTCGGTCACGCCTCGATCCCGCTGCCGCTCCTGCTCGCCCTCGCGCTCACCACCCCGCAGACGAGCCTGCGGCTGGACGGGGCCGCCCCGCCGGCCGCCGTGGTCTTCGGCCTCGCCGTCACCTCGTTGACACCGGTGCGCAAGCCGGACGTACCTGTTGTTGCGCCGCGGGGCGGCGCGACGGCAGGTCGTGCCCCGAGCTGATCAACTAGGTTGGAACGGCAGCGGCGCAGGCACGCAACAGGACAGGTGCAAGGAAGAAGGCTGAAGTCGGAATGAACGCAGACGGCCGTACCAGGCTCAACCAGACGCCCGAGTGGACCGCGCTCGCCGAGCACCGGGAGGAGCTCGCCGGGACCCATCTGCGGGACCTGTTCGACGCCGACCCGGGACGCGGCACGGGCTACACACTCCAGGTCGGCGACCTCCACATCGACTACTCGAAGCACCTGGTCAACGACGAAACGCTGCGGCTGCTGCGGGAGCTGGCGGCCGCCACCGACGTCTTCGGCCTGCGGGACGCCATGTTCCGAGGCGAGAAGATCAACGTCACCGAGAACCGGGCGGTGCTGCACACCGCCCTGCGCGCCCCGCGCGACGCGATCATCGAGGTCGACGGGGAGAACGTGGTGCCTCAGGTGCACGCGGTCCTGGACAAGATGGCCGCCTTCGCAGGCCGTGTCCGCTCCGGCGCCTGGACCGGTCACACCGGCAAGCGCATCAAGAACGTCGTCAACATCGGCATCGGCGGCTCCGACCTCGGCCCCGCGATGGCCTACGAGGTGCTGCGCAGCTTCACCGACCGCGACCTCACGGTCCGCTTCGTCTCCAACGTCGACGGCGCCGACCTGCACGAGGCCACCCGTGACCTGGACGCGGCCGAGACCCTCTTCATCATCGCCTCGAAGACGTTCACCACCATCGAGACGATCACCAACGCCACCTCCGCCCGCAACTGGCTCCTCACCGAGCTGAAGGCCGGTCAGGAGGCGGTCGCCAAGCACTTCGTGGCGCTGTCGACGAACGCCGAGAAGGTGTCGGAGTTCGGCATCGACACGGCCAACATGTTCGAGTTCTGGGACTGGGTCGGCGGCCGCTACTCCTACGACTCCGCGATCGGCCTCTCGCTGATGATCGCCATCGGCCCGGACC
>NZ_JAEKKT010000310.1 GCF_019510245.1 Streptomyces sp.
ATCCCCGGTGGGTGGTATCCGTCCGTGCGTGGCAGTCCTCGGTCCGCCGCCCGAGGGCAACCCCGACCGCGACGTCCTCTTGCGCGACCAGGAGGCCCGCGCCGACGCGGAGGAGGAACGGCGCCGCGTCGGTGAGCGGGAGGCGCAGCGCCCCGTGTGCGAGCGGTGCGGAAGGAAGTTCACCGACCAGCGCTGGGAGGAGACCACCGCGCACAGGACAGCCTGGAACGCCGGGGACGTGTCCGTGTGCGGCACCTGCCACGCCGACGACGTCGCCCGCGAGGAAGCCGCCACCGGAGCCGCCCGCCTCCAAGCCGCCGCATCGCCGGAGCCGGAGGACGACCAGGAGCCGGGCCGTGCCCGCGGCTGGTTCCGCCGGCAGCCCTGACGACGCCCTTCTCACCGTGGGCCAGGCGCGCAGGGTGCACGCGTGGTGACGATATGCTTGCACGCTGGCCTCCAATCCAGGCGTGCTGTGGTCGAGGGGTGCCGGAGGTTGGGGAGGAACCGGCTGGGCCGGTTGCGGTACCAGGGGAGGCGATGGGATGCAGCAGGCAGGGGTGCTCGATGTCGGCTGCCACAGTGCTCTGCTGACGGTGGTGCAGCGGCGTCCGGGTGCGGTGCTGGAGCCGGTGTTCTCCCGCAAGGTGCGGTTGAGCCTGCATGAGACCCTCGATCGGAAGGGCAGTCTGGACAAGGCCGGCATGAAGAGTGTCGAGCGGGCGGTGGCCGAGGCCGTCGCCGCCGACCCGCGTCCGCGCGGACTGGAGGTGTTCGCGTTCGCGACCTCCGTCATCCGGGACGCGCCCAACCGCGACGAGGTCATCGCGCGAGTGGCCCGCGCCACCGGCACACGCCTGCGCGTGCTGCCCGGCGAAGAGGAGGCGCGGCTGGCCTATGTGGCCGCCCGCCAATGGGCAGGCCCGAGGGCCGGGCAGTTGTTGGTCCTGGACATCGGCGGCGGCACCGTGGAGATCGCCTCCGGCACCAAGGACCAGCCCCGCGTCGTCCACTCGCTGCCGCTGGGCGCCCGCAGGATCACCCGGGACTGGCTTCCCGGCGGCACAGTGCCGTCCCGACAATCCCTGGCCAGGATCCTTCAGTACCTTCGCCGGTCCCTGGAAGCCGTCCCCGGCCTGCCGCAAGCGGAGCCGGGAGTGCGGGTACTGGCCTGCTCCAAGACCTTCGAGCAGCTTGCCCGGCTCGCCGCCGCCCAGAGCGGGACACCCCGCACGCGACGGCGGCTGACCCTGCCCCGACTGCACACGGCAGTCTCCTTGCTGGCCGACGCGGCACCGTCCCGCCGGGCCAAGCTGCCGGGTATTTCCCGGCACCGTGCCGAGCAGTCCCTGGCCGGAGCCCTGATCGCCCAGGCGCTCATGGAAGCTTGCGGAGCCACGAGCGTCGAGATCTGCCCCTGGTCCACCAGGGAAGGGCTTCTGCTCGAACACCTCGGCGTGGCATCCACCCCGGTCGGCCGCCCCCGCCGCGTCGGCTGAGCCCGCCGGACTTCACCAACCCGGGCCCATACACCCACGTTAGTCAGCAGCCCTGGATGATCAGTGGGCGAGTTCGCGAGGTGCGGGCGAGCTCAGGCGGTAGGGGAGGCGCGCTATGTCCACGAGAACGGACGGGTCTCGACAGCATCGGCGCCGAGGGAATGCGAGAGGTTGTGCACACGCCCTTCAGCTTTGCTTCAATCAGCCAGGTGACGCGAGCAATCGTGTCCATCCGTGCACACGTCGTCCCCCTCCCCACAGGCGGGGGCAGCCGGCCCGCTGCGCTGGGCAGGGGAGAACGTAGGGTCTGCCTCGTGCACCAGCTTGAGATTTCCGACCTGATCAGGGCGGTGGATCCCCACAGCGGCCACCGGCTCCCGGTCCGGCGCGCCAAGGTGATCCAGCAGCTCCGCGCGAGCGGTGACGAGCGCGCGGCCGGGATCGTCGCCGGGTTGCCCGCTGACCGAGACGGCGTACTCGACCCACACGCCGTGGACCGCCTGCTCATCAGCGTGCACACCGAACTCCAGCGCCTGAGCGAGGAACTCCGGATCGGCCAACGCCTGGTCCATGTGCTGGGCCCGCTCTTCACCGCCATCCGCGCAACTACCCGGCAGTCTGGGCCGTACTGCCTGGTCGACGTCGGTTGCGGCCTGGGCTACCTGGTCCGCTGGCTGGCGGCTACCAACGCCCTCGGCGCGGACGTGGAGCTGATCGGGGTCGACCTCGACGCCACGCTGGTCGGCGAAGCGGAACGCCTTGCCCACGCAGAGGGGCTCAACTGCCACTTCATCCACGGCAATGCCTTCGACCTGCCGAAGGCGGCGACCGTCTACGTCTCCACCGGTGTGCTGCACCATTTCCGTGGTCCCGCCCTGGCCAAGTTCTTTCAGGCCCAGGCCACCTCACCGGCGCAGGCCTTCTGCCACTTCGACATCGCCGCAACCCGCCTCGCACCCATCGGTGCATGGATCTTCCACCGCGCCCGGATGCGCCACCCGCTCGGCCGTCACGACGGCGTCGTCTCCGCGCGGCGCGCGCACAGCGACGAGACACTGTTGCGCGCCGCCGACGTACCCGGCATCCGGCCGCTGCTGTACGAGCCGCGCGGCGCGGTGAACCCGTTCTGCACCACGTTGCGCCCGGTCATCGGAGTGCGCCCGCAGCTGGAGGAGCCGCTTCGCCGGGCCCTCGGGCGGGCCGCACGCCGACTGGTCGGTCCGGAGCATCTCGCCGAGGACGCCCGATGACCCCCGCCGTACCACTCGCGCTGATTGGTCTGGTCGACGCGGCATTCAGCGGCTTCCGCGCTTATGCCGGCCGCGACGCCCGCATTCGTAAACACCGGGCCATCACCCGGGCCGCCCTGCGTGGACTGACAGTCGGGGCCGTCCTGCTGCTCGCGCCCGCGCTGACCGCAGCCCTCCTGCTGCTCACCGCACCAGCCCAGGCCCGGACATACAACACCCTGACTGCCGGCGGCCTCGGATACCTGCTCCCTCTCACCGTCTACGCCACCGCCGTACTGCTCTCGCTCGCCGCCTACTTCGTCCTGCCATTTCGTGCCAGCACCCTCGCGATGGTCATCGGCCTCGGCCCGCTGACCCTGATGCGTCCGCTCGCCGTTGCCGCCGCGTGCCTCGGCGCGGTCATCAACGGCGGCGGTGGTTCCGCCCTGCTGGTCGGCGCGATCGCAGGCGCCGCCGTGCTGTGCGTCGAACCTGTGGTGCACCGGCGCTGGTACCACCACCCCCTTTAGAGGCCGGCTGACGTCATTGCGGTTGCTGCCGAACGCCACGGCAATGGCTGGCGGTGCTGTCCCTTCTCGGGCTCTGGCCCTCATTGTGTGGTGCAATCACTCGCAGTGTCGGCACTGTCCCGGCAGCGCCTCAGCGCGGTGACTTTGCGGGAGCTGACACGCGAGCCAGTTCGTAGGCGAAGTCGACCGTTTCGGTGAGGCGGTCGTTGGCCGTATGGCGGCCGAGTTTGGCA
>NZ_JAEKKT010000102.1 GCF_019510245.1 Streptomyces sp.
GAATGAGCAAGCCAATACACAACGAAGACGAAGCCTACAAGGGTGGCCCCGGACGGGTCAAAACGAGCTCCCGCCGACGTCGCGACGAACGTGGCCCGGAATCGGCGAGAACCCGCGGCGCCCCGCCGTACCAGGATGCGCCGTCCTGCCCCAAAGGTCCCCTCCTCGGTCCCCCGTCTCCGTTCGTACAGTCGCACCGGCACCCCCCGGCCCCCGTCTAAGATGCGCCCCATGAGTTATGGGCAGGGGGGACCTCAGTCCCAGTGGGATCCGTGGAAACCGCAGTCTCAGCAGCCCTGGAGCAGCGGCACCGGCCAGACTCCGGACTGGGCGTCGCTCGCCGAGGCCTCCGAAACGCGGAACAAACGCCGCAGAGTGCTGTTCATAGGCGGCGGCGTGGTCGCCACGCTGGCGATCGGCACCGCCGTCGCGATGGCCGTGATGTCCGCGAACGGCGACAACAACGCCTCCGGCACGCCCACCAACCTGCCGGCCAGCGCCTCGCTGCCCAGCGACACCGCCGGCTCGGTGCCGTCCTTCGCGCCGACCAGCGCGCCACCGCCGCTGGACCCTGAGGAGTTCATATCCAGCGTGCAGAAGGACACGGCACCGCTGAGCGCCGAGACCCTCTTCCCCGGCACCCAGCTGACCATGGGCGGGACGGTCTACAAGAAGGGCGCCACGGCCGACACCAAGAAGTGCGCCACGGCCGCCAAGGGCACCCTCCCGGCCGTCCTCGACAAGGACGGCTGCACCCGCCTGCTGCGGGTCACCTACTCCAAGGACGGTGTCGCGGTCACGGTCGGCGTGGCCGTGTTCAACACCGAGGCGCAGGCGAGCAAGGCCAAGACCGAGGCCGACAAGAAGGGCTTCGTGACCGCCCTGGCCGGCTCCGGCCTGAAGGCCTTCTGCGACTCCGGCGTCTGCCGTACGACGACCAACGCGTACGGCCGCTACGCGTACTTCACCACCGCCGGCTTCCTGAACGGCAAGGACGTCACCACCAAGGACACCAAGGTCTTCCAGGCCGGCGACGACCTCGCGGAGTTCACCTTCCGCCAGATCCACCGCCGCGGCGAGGCCCAGGCGTCGGCGGCCGCCGCCCGGTGACGCACCCCTGGGCGCGTGAGAGTCTCCCCCTGCCGGCCGGTGATCAAGGAGTTCACCGGCCGCCGAGCCCATGGGGGGACCCACTCATGACACACACGTCCAGACGCAAGCTGCTCACCGGCGCGGCCGGTCTCGGCGGCACGGCCCTCGCCGCCTCCGTCGCCGCCGCGACCCCGGCGGCCGCCGCCTCGGGCACCGGCGCGGGCTGGCTGAACGTGAAAGACGCCCCCTACGGCGCCCTCGGCGACGACTCCTCCGACGACCAGCCGGTCATCCAGAAGGCCATAAACGCGGCCGGTCAGGGTGGCACGGTCTACTTCCCGCCCGGCAAGTACCGCATCGCCTCACCCCTCAGGCTCTCGCTGGGCGTGACTCTGCGCGGCGACTGGAACCCGCGCTTCCCGGTGCGCGCCGACATGGCCGACTCCTTCCTTCGGCCCGACATCCTCAACCCCAACGCCGTGACCATGGTCGACTGCCGCTCCGAATGGAACGCCCAGCACGGCTACGCGATCTCCGGCATCAACTACTCCATGGTCGTCGTCGGCTGCAACACCGACCGCAACGGCCAGGACGGCTTCCACGTCTCCACCTCGGCCGGCGGCCGCTTCATCCAGTTCGTGGGCTGCCTCGCCAAACGCGACGGCAAGTCCGGCACCGGGTACTCCGGCTTCAGCGTCACGGGCACCTCGGCGGAAGGCGTGGCCCTGACCGCCTGCTCCAAGACCACAGGCCGCAACGACGACAACACGGGCGACTGCTCCCCGTCGTACGGCATCACCACCTCCGCCCTGAACAGCGCGAGCATCGTCTCGGTGGTCGGCGGCGAGTACGTCGGCACGACGGCCGCCTTCAACGACGTCGGCGCGGCGGTGGTCCGCCACAGCGGCGTGACGGCCGACGTACACGACTCCTCGGGCATCACCTGGGACAAGTCGGACGTACACATGCTGTCCGGCGCCACCGGTACCTACCGTGACGTGCAGTTCTGGACGCGCGGCAAGAACCGCAGGTGGGCGCTCCGCGCGACTGACGCAACGGAGTCGGGCGCCGGCGACGGCTCGGACTTCGTCCTCGTCCGCTACGCCGACGACGGCACGACCCTGGACACACCGCTCACGATCCGCCGCAACACCGGCCGCATCACGCTCGGCCAGTCCCGTACGACCCCGGGTGTCGTCGTCGACGCCACGGCGAACCCCGGGATCAGCCTCGTCCAGACCAGGGCGGCGGGCCAGGGCTGCGCCGTGACCAGCGCCGACACCTCGTCGCGGGCCTTCCAGGCCGGGGTGACCGGCGACTCCGTCAACCGCTTCACCATCGAGGTGGACGGTACACAGACCTTCGGCCCCGGGGGTTCCACCGGCCGGGACACCAGCTGGGGGCGGATGGGGACAGCCCAGGTGGGGAGCGCCGACTCGGACATCGTGGCGGGGGTGACCGGGAGGGGACTGAAGGTCAAGGAGGGGGCCGACGCCAAGATGGGCACGCTCACCCTCAACGGTGACTCCGCGGTGACCGTCGCCACGTCCGCCGTCACCGCCACGAGTCGCATCTTCCTCACCGTCCAGGCACCCGGTGGCACCCCGGCGGGCGTCGCCTACGTCGCGGGGCGCACCGCGGGCACGTCCTTCACCGTCAAGGGGATGGCCGGGGACACCTCGACCGTCGCCTGGCTCATCGTCGAACCGGCGTAGCGGCGTGCAGAGGCGGAGGCTGATCCGGCTGGCCGGGGCGGCCGCGATGGGGGTGGCGGCCGCGGCCCCGCTGGCGGTGTGGGCCTGGCCCGACGGGAACGGGACGGGCGAGCCGAGGACGGTGCCGACCGATCTGCGCGCCCGGGACCCGAAGGCGACGGCCGCCGCGTGCCGGGTGTACGCGATGCTGGCGGGCCTGGAGAACGACGCCCGGCGCGGCAGGCCGAGCCGTACGGTGATCGGCCAGCACGTGGAGCTGCAGAACGAGCGGTACAACCCGTCGTACGGCGACTACCGGGGCACGAAGCAGCCGGGCTACTACTACAAGAAGGTCCACGACATCACCGGCCGGCTGCCCGGCTTCGTGGAGCTGGACCTCGGTCCCGGATACGGGCAGCCGGGCTGGGCGGTGGGCACGGCACGCCCGTACAACAAGGCCTGGCCCGCCTGCCGCCCCTACTGGGGGTACATAGAGGACGCGGTGGACCTCGCGGTCGGCGTGTGGGCGGGGCTGCCCCGGGCGGCCGACGGCTCCTACCGGGCCTCTGGCACGCATCGGGAGTGCGCGGCACACGCGGACGTGTCCCTGCCGCACAACGGAGGCAGGCCGGCCGGCCTGGTCGGCTTCTCCTTCCACCAGCCCTACCCGGGCAGCCCGGTCAAGGGCTTCGCCCAGACGCTGCACGCCAACTCCCCCGGCGCGACGGACCCCGGCTGGTTCGGCCGGGTGGTCACCGAGGGAACCACCGAGCACCAGGCCCTCCTGCACGACCTCGACTTCCTCGCGGACCACCTCGGCTACCTCGCCGGCCAGGGAGTGCCGGTGCTGTTGCGGCCGTACCACGAGATGAACGCGGCCCCGGGGCACGGTTTCTGGTGGGCGGGGCAGGATCCGTCCGCGTACCGCAGGCTGTGGCGGCTGACGTACGACTACCTGGTGAACCGGCGCGGGCTGCACAACCTGCTCTTCGTGTGGTCGCCGAACTCCTGGGACGGGGGCTACGGCCGCTCGCCCGCCAAGTACTACCCCGGTGGGGACTGCGTCGACGTCGTAGGCGTCGACGCCTACAGTGACACCCCGGCGAAGCCGCTCGGCGAGGGCGCCTGGACCGAGATCTGGTACCGCGGGCTGGAGGAGTTCGACCGGCCGCGCGTCGTCGCCGAGTCCTTCCACGTCCCCCTGAACGCGGCCCAGTCCCGGACCCTCACACGGACTCCGTGGGTCATGTGGACGGTGTGGGGTCAATCACTCACGTACGACAACGTCTCCGCCCCGCGCGCGAAGAACACGACGGCCGACGTCAAACTGACCTATGAATCTTCGAAGTTGATTATCGGCGGCCATCGAATCCAAGCCGACGACACCGAGTGAAGATCACTACACAAGTCGTAACTTGATTAACTTTTGAACACATCCTTCTCACAGATGTTCCCTGTACCGCCCATGCATGCGAGGATCCGATGTCTATTCGGTCAGCGGCGCGGGCGCCTGGGGGGGCATCTGAGCGGCAGTGACCGAGGCGCCGAAGAAGGCGTTGAGGGGGATGGACCCGGAACAACCCAGCCGCCAGGCACTGCTCGCGCGTGCCGTGGCCGAGATCCGTCGTTGCCTCAACGCACCATCGATTTCACGGGAGTTCCGCAGTCGTCATGGCATCGACACTGGTCGACGGGGGTGCGCCGCATTCGCGGCACAATCAGAAGCTGGCCAAGCGCACCGCGGCGTGGAAGCCGGGAATCATCCCCTTCCTGCTGCCTTTCGTTTTGCTGGTCGTGTTCGGGCTGTGGAGCTTCCGGCCCAGTACCTCCCTGCTGAGCTGGATCCTGACCGTCGTCTGGTCCCTGCCGGTGGCCGGTGTGCTGGTCGGTATCCAGGGCGCCCTGCTGATCCGCCGCCGGGTCCGCAAGAGCGACCGGATGACCCCGCCCGCACCGGCCGAACAGGACTTTCTGATCGTCCTGTGCCCGACCATCGGCCGCAACGACACCTACCCGGCCCTCGAGCGCTCGATTCTCTCGTACGTCGATCACCTGCCCGAGTGGTTCCCGTACATGCGCGTCGACATCCTCACCGAGGAGGGCTGCGAGGCGGCCGCGGACATCGACCGGCTCGCCGACTCCCACCCGCTGATCCGGGTGATCACGGTCCCCAAGGACTACGTCCCGGCCAACGGCACCCGTTTCAAGGCCCGCGCCAACCACTACGCCCACGAGCTGCGTATCGAGGAGGGCGAGGCCCTCGACTACGTCTGGGTGCTGCACATGGACGACGACACCGGCGTCGGCCCCGACACCGCGTCCTCGCTCGCCCAGTTCATCAACCGCCAGCGCCGTGCTCACCCCGACGAGGCAAAGCACATGGCCCAGGGCATCCTCACGTATCCGCGCGAGAACGCGGTCAACAAGTTCACCTGGCTCGCCGACGCAGTGCGCCCCGCCGACGACATCGCCCGCTTCCGGGCGCTGACCGGTATGGGCACCCCGGCTGCCGGCGTGCACGGCGAGCTGCTGGTACTACGCGCGTCCATCGAGGCCGAGATCGGCTGGGACTTCGGTCCCAAGGAGATCGTCGAGGATGCCCGGCTCGCCCTGACCTTCTGCCGTAAGTACCCGGGCCGCAGTGACTGGTTCAACGGCCGCTGCTACGGCGCCTCTCCCGCGACCGCGGCCGACTTCGTCAAGCAGCGGGACCGCTGGGCCTGGGGCCTGGTGGCCCTCTGCTTCAACAGGGCCGTGCCGCTGCGCTACCGCTGGTTCCTGTCGATCTGCGTGACCACCTGGATCCTCGGCCCGCTCCAGCACATCGGCGCCGTACTCCTCATCGGCTGGCTCTTCAACGACATGAACACCTCGCCCGTGACCCAGTCCATCACCGTCCTGTGGGCCTTCAACTTCGCCTACGTCATCTGGACCTACTGGGAGGGACTGCGGCTGAACGCGCTCGCGTCGACCAGCGGTCGGCGCAAGTGGTGGGAGCCGATCGTGGTGGTCGCGCTCATCCCCGTCTTCTCCGTGATGGAAGGGCTCGGCGGCTTCAAGGGCTTCCTGAAGTTCGTCCGGCGCGAGGAGAACAAGTTCGTCGTGATCGCCAAGCCCGCCTAGTCGCCCGGAAGACAACCACTGACATGCGTTCACGACTGCCCCTGCTTGCCATTTTCCCGGTGACCGTCCTCACCATCGTCCTCGGCAGCCCCTTCATCCTCGGCAACCACCCGGTGCGCTGGGAGCCGGGCTCGGCCCTGCCCAAGATCGTGATCGGCGACGAGAAGGAATCCTCGACCTCGTCCGGCCACACGTCCGAAACGGCGACGGCCTCCTCCCCCTCCGGTTCCGCGTCCTCCGCCGCCGACGCCCTCCAGGTCGCCAAGCCCTGGAAGCAGGGCATGGCGCAGTGGGGCGTACAGCTCTACTGGGAGGAGGAGAAGACGAAACGGTCGGACACGTTCATCGAGAAGCAGGCCCGCAAACAGGCCGAGTACCTCATCGGTCTGGGCGCCAACTCGGTGTCCGTCTCCTTCCCCTTCTTCATCCAGAACTCCACCTCCGACACGCTCTCGGCCGGCGCCAAGACGCCTTCCCCCGAGCGGCTCCAGAAGGTGCTGAAGGTGTTCAAGGACGCCGGATTCCGCACCCAGGTCCGCCCGATCCTGGACGAGGGGACCCTCAAGCCGACCAAGCACTGGCGCGGTGACATCGACCCCGCCTCCCGCTCCGCCTGGTTCGCCTCGTACAAGAAGTTCCTCAACCCGTACCTCCGGGCCGCCGACGACGCGAAGACCAACACCTTCGTGATCGGTACCGAGCTGAACTCCCTGGAGGGCGACGTGGGCTGGGAGCCCCTGGTCTCCTACGCCGAGAAGAACTTCTCCGGCGAGGTCTCCTACAACGCCAACTGGGACAACTACGTCACCGGCCGGATCAACATGCCGGTCAACCACCTCGGCGTCGACGCCTACTTCCCGGTCAAGGTGCCGGACACGGCACCCGTCTCGGACCTCGTCAAGGGCTGGAACACCTGGCTGGACCGCAAGGCCACCGGCCCGCTGCCCAAGATCCTCGTCTCCGAGACCGGCATCGGCGCCATGAACGGCGCCTACCACGCCCCCGGCGACTTCTATGCCCGGCGGGCCGTCAACCCGCAAGTGCAGGCCAACTGGTACAAGGCGGTCTGCCAGGTCGTCCAGGACCGCAAGATGCAGGGCATCTACTGGTGGTCGCTCTGGTTCGACGACGACCCGAACACCAAGCCCGACGACAAGGTCGCCTCCCGGCTCGACTTCGCCGGGCGTCCCCTCTCCGAGGCGGCCATCAAGTCCTGCTTCACCTCTGACTACGCGGGACCCGGCACCACCACCAACTGACCGAGCGGAGGCAGTCATGCAAGAAGCCATCATCCTGGTCGGTGGCAAGGGAACGCGCCTGCGCCCGCTGACCAACCACACCCCGAAGCCACTGCTCAACGTGGCGGGCACCTCCTTCATCCGGCACCAGATCGCCAAGCTGATGGACGCCGGCGTCGAGCACGTGGTGTTCGCCACCTCGTACCTCGCCCGCCTCTTCGAGGAGGAGTTCAGGGACTTCTCCCAGGACCTGGTGATCTCCTACGCCGTCGAGGAGGTCCCGCTCGGCACGGGCGGGGCGATCCGCAACGCCGGGCGCCTGCTGCGCGGCACCTCGGCCGACGCGCCGGTGCTGATCCTCAACGGCGACATCCTGTCCGGCGTGGACCTGCCTGCCGTCCTGGAGCGGCACCAGGCACACGACGCCGACGTGACCCTGCACCTCACCCGGGTCCCCGACCCGCGTGCCTTCGGTCTGGTCCCCACCGACGAGTCCGGCCGGGTGCTCTCCTTCCTGGAGAAGCCCAAGACGCCCGAGGAGTGCGTCACCGACCAGATCAACGCCGGCTGCTACGTCTTCCGCCGGTCCATGCTGGACGCCATCCCGGCCGACCGGGAGGTCTCGGTCGAGCAGACGACCTTCCCGCAGCTGGTCGCCGCGGGCCGGCGCGTGTTCGGCCACACCACGGAGGACTACTGGCGCGACCTCGGCACCCCGCTGGCCTTCGTCCACGGCTCCGCGGACCTGGTCACCGGCGAGGCGGCATCGCCCCTGGTGGCGGCGCCCGGCGACGCCCTGATCCATCGCACGGCCACCGTCGACCCGACCGCCCGGGTCACGGGCGGCTCGACGATCGGCCCGCACGCCGTCATCGGCCCGCACGCGGTCGTCGACCGTTCCATCATCGGCGCGCACGTCACCGTGGCCGAGGGCGCGCAGATCCACGAGTCCGTGGTCGACCACGACTCCTCGATCGGCAGCGAATCGTTTCTTCGTGAGGCCGTGGTGGGCTGCCACTCGCATGTCGGCGCGCAGAACGAGCTCCCCGCCCAGCTACGGCTGTCGTGCGGCATCCGCATCCCCGCCCAAGGTGTGCGCGTCAGCGGTACGGCTGCCGCCTGCCCGACGGTCCACTGAAGTCGCCGGCCAGCCCGGACAGTTACTGGAGAACCGTGACCCGCCATCGTTCATCGGCCGCCGACGCCCAGACGGAGCGTCTACGCAAGTACCGGCCGGACATTCAGGGCCTGCGCGCCGTGGCCATCATGATGGTCGTCAGCATGCACTGCGGCATCCTCGACATCCACGGCGGCGTGGACGTCTCCTTCGTGCTGAGCGGCTTCCTCATCGGCAGCCAGCTCCTGGCCGAGATCGACAAGACCGGAAAGGTGTCCCTGACCAAGTTCTGGGCCCGCCGGTTCCGGCGCCTCGCGCCGGGCACGGCCATCACCATCACGGCCACTGCCATCGTGTCCTGGATCTACGTCAGCCCGTTCCGCTTCCGGGACTACATGACGGACGGACTCAGCGCGTCGGTGAGCCTGATCAACTGGCGTCTCGCCGAGAACGGCACCGACTACTTCGCCAACGACGGCAGCCAGTCCCCGTACCAGCACTTCTGGTCGCTGGGCATCGAGGAGCAGTTCTACCTGGTCGCCCCGATCATGCTGGTCGTCATGGTCTGGCTCAGCAAGCTGATCTTCCGCAACCGCGTCCTGGTGGCGCTGTTCCTGACGGCCGTGGTCGGCGGCTCGTTCTACCTGGGCTACACGATGACCACGTCGAACCAGCCCATGGCCTACTTCAGCACCACCACCCGCATCTGGGAGCTGGCCTTCGGCGTCCTGCTCGCCCTCAGCGCCCAGTTGCTGTCCCGCATGAACACCGGGCTGGCAGGCGTCATCACCTGGCTGGGCCTGGGCACCCTCCTCGTCACCGGCCTCCTCATCACCAAGCACACCCCGCTGCCGGGCTACGCGGTGGCCGGCCCGCTGCTGGGCGCCGGCATGGTCATCGCCGGTGGCTGTGCCAACCCGAGCTTCGGCGCCGAGAAGGTCCTCGACAATCCGGTCTTCAACTTCATCGGGAACGTCAGCTACGGCTGGTACCTCCTGCACTGGCCGCTCCTGATCCTCTTCCCCAGCATGATCGACCGCGAGTTCGGCTACTCCGACCGTTTCCGGGTCGCGGTCTTCTCCTTCCTGCTGGCGATCCTCATGCACTACATGATCGAGAAGCGGTTCAGGGAGAACGTGAAGCTGGTCGCCACCCCCTGGCGGGGTGTGGTCACCGGGGGTGCGCTGACCGCCTCCACCGTCGCCGCCATGGTCGTCGCCCTGCACGTGATCCCGCTCAACCTGGCCGTCGGCTCCACCGGGAGCAGCGCTGCGGCCCTGGGCTACCAGGGCACCCCCTCCGTTCAGGAGGCCGTGGCCAAGCGGGCCAAGCCCGAGATCACCCAGGACGACCTGCTGAAGTCACCGAAGGACCAGACCACACACGGCTGCATCGACAACCTCGAGCCCACGAAGTTCGTCATGCGCGACGACTGCGTCATCGGTGACCCGGAGGGCAAGCAGACGGTCGTCGTCTTCGGCGACTCCCACTCCTGGCAGTGGGGCAACGCCTTCCAGGGGCTCGGCGAGAACCTGCACGCGAAGATCGTGACCGTGGCGAAGGGCGGCTGCAGTCCCGAGGACTATAAGATCACCCGCGCGGACCTCGGGCGTGACTACACCGAGTGCACCAGCTGGCGGAAGTCGGCGCTGGCCTACATCGGCGAGCTCAAGCCTGATGTCATCGTCGTCACGAACCGTGTCCAGCCGACCGCCACCCGCTCGGGCGCCGAGGAGACCTTCAAAGCGCTCAAGGCCACCGGCGCCAAGCTGGTCTACCTGACGGACACGCCGTACCCGGGCTTCAGCATCCCGGACTGCCTGGCCGAGAAGGGGAAGGACCTGGCGTCCTGCACCGCGAAGTCCGACAAGATCGTCGACCACCCGGCGAACCGCGCCCTGGAACGCGACGTGGCCGAGGAGAACGGGGCCAAGGTGATCGACACCGTCCCGGCCTTCTGCTCGGACGGCTACTGCCCCGCAGTCATCGGTGGCACGGTGGTCTATTTTGACTACAGCCACATGACGGGCAGCTACGCGAAGTCACTCGTGCCCTTCCTGCAGCCGACCTTCAGGAAGGTCCTGGCGGGCTGACCCCTCAGACCGTCCGCACCCGTATCCGGCGAGCCTGCCGCTGCCGTTCCAGCAGCTGGTCGGCCGCCGGGTACGCGACCTCCTCCAGGGTCAGCCCGTGCGGCCGTACGACATGCACGGCGCTGTCCCGCACCCCCGCGTCCAGCACCTTCCGCGGCCACTCCACGTCCCGGTGCCCGTCCCCCACGAACAGCAGCGCGCCGACCATCGACCGCACCTGGTTGTGGCAGAAGGCGTCGGCCCGGACCTCGATCTCGACGACCCCGTCGCCGCGCCGGCTCACCCCGAAGCCGAGGATCTCCCGGATCGTCGTCGCACCCTCGCGCTTCTTCGCGTAGGCGGCGAAGTCGTGCTCCCCGACGAGTGACTTCGCGGCGGCGTCCATGACGTCGACGTCCAGCTCCCAGTCGTGCCACAGCACATGGTTGCGCAGCAGCGGATCCACGCCCCCCGGCCGGTCCCCGACCCGGTACACGTACCGTCGCCACAGCGCCGCGAACCGCGCGTTGAACCCCGCCGGCGCCTCGCCGACCGACCACACCCGCACGTCCTTCGGCAGCCGCCCGGCCAGCCGCTTCAGCAGCTTCTCCCGCTGCTCCTCCCACACCCCGGCCGGCAGATCGACATGCGCCACCTGCCCCCGCGCGTGCACCCCGGCATCCGTGCGCCCGGCCACGGTCAGCTCGTACACCGTGTCCTGCGACCGCGTGACGACCCGCAGCGCGTCCTCGATCTCCCCCTGCACGGTCCGCTTCCCGCCGGCCTGCTTGGCCCAGCCGTGGAAGTGGGTCCCGTCGTAGGACAGGTCGAGACGGACCCGGACATGACCGGGCTGAACTTCGTCACTCACAGGAGCATCCTCTCAGGGCAAGAAAGCGGGCCCGTCCCTGGAAAGGAACGGGCCCGCTGACGCGCCCCGTAGGGGGCGCTGGGGGTACCACCCGGCCGAAGGCTGGGGGAGGAACTGCGCGACCAGCCACGACGGACCGGCAGCCAAAGGAAGGCTTACGCCTCCTTCGACTCCTCGGCCTCGGCCGGCGCCGCGTCCTCGACGACCTCGTCGGCCTTGGTCTCCTCGACCTTGGCCTCCTCGGCCTCCTTGACCGCACGCTTGGTGGCGGCCTCGGCCTCACCCGTCGCCTGCTGCGCGACCGTCAGCGCCTCGACCAGCTCGATGACAGCCATGGGCGCGTTGTCGCCACGGCGGTTACCGATCTTGGTGATGCGGGTGTAGCCACCGGGACGGTTCTCGTAGCGCGGGCCGATCTCGGTGAAGAGCGTGTGCACGATGCTCTTGTCCGTGATCACCTGGAGCACCTGACGGCGGTTGTGAAGGTCGCCCTTCTTCGCCTTGGTGACCAGACGCTCGGCGTACGGGCGCAGGCGGCGGGCCTTCGCCTCGGTGGTGGTGATACGGCCGTGCTCGAAGAGCGCCTTCGCGAGGTTCGCGAGGAGCAGCTTCTCGTGCGCGGCGCTGCCGCCCAGACGGGCACCCTTGGTGGGCTTCGGCATGGTTCTTCTCCTGTGTGTCTGCCCTGGCCGTGTCAGGTACCGGGGTCAGTATCCGAGCAGACGGTTGTCTGTCGGAGATCCGGGCGCCTTTTCAGACGCCCGGAGGGTCCGCGCCCCGTAAGGGGCGCGGGGAACTGCGCGACCAGCCACAGCGGGCTCGCAGCCGCAGAACCGGCGTCCTCGCGGAGCGCTCAGTACTGCTCGGTCTCCACGAAACCGGCGTCCGCATCGTCATCGGCCCCGAAGGCGTCAGCCGCAGCGGTCGGGTCGAATCCGGGCGGGCTGTCCTTGAGGGCCAGGCCCATGCCGGCCAGCTTCGCCTTGACCTCGTCGATGGACTTCGCACCGAAGTTACGGATGTCCAGCAGGTCCGCCTCGG
>NZ_JAEKKT010000311.1 GCF_019510245.1 Streptomyces sp.
GTGAACGAAGACTCCGCTGCACTCTGGGCTGTGTCGCGACGGCCGTAACAGCCACGAGGTACGAGGAGTCACCATGACCAGCACGATCCGCGCCGTCTGCCCGCACTGCGGCTGGCCGGACGGCGCCGAGCCCTTCCAGGTGGTGTCACGGCACGGCACGGCGACGGGCGGGACCCTGTGGACCCGCTGCGCGTGCGGCTCGCTGCAGGTCCGCGTGACCGACGGCCGCGGGACGCGTGTCGTCTCCCGCAGCCGGCCCACCGCCGCGCGGGCGGGTTAGAGCCGGTCCGGCGGCCATGCCGACTTCGCAGCGTCTGATGCGCACTCCCCCGGCGGGGGACCCGAGCCCTGGGCTCCCTCCTCCGCCCTGCAGCCCCTAGTCCAGTTCCGCGAGCCGCTCCACGGCCGGTGCGACGAAGCTTTCGATCCACTCCGCGGGGGCGCCGACGCGGGGGGCGAGGATGACTGTGTCGATGCCGAGCTTGCCGTAGCCGGTGATGTCCCGGGTGAAGGCTTCCAGGTCGCCCTCGGTGGCCGGATCGCCCGTGTAGGCGACGGTCTTGCGGATCTCGTCGTAGTCCCGCCCCTCGGTGTCGCAGTGGCCGCGCAGCACGTCGAGCTTGTGTGTGACCTCCTCCGGCGAAGTGGCGAAGAGGTTGCAGGCGTCGCCGTGGCGGGCGACCAGACTGACCGGGGCCGGTACGCACAGGGTCTCGGCGAGCCGGTAGTGGGTGCCCTCGAAGGGGCCGTTCGCTTCCGGGTCCCACATCTGGAGACAGATCCGCAGGGTCTCCTCCAGCCGCTCGAAGCGCTCCGCGAGGGGCGGGAACGGCACGCCGAGCCCTTCGTGCTCCCGGTCGTACCAGGCGGCTCCGATGCCGAGGGTGGCCCGGCCGCCGGAGAGCACGTCGAGCGTGGTCGCGATCTTGGCGAGCAGTCCGGGGTGGCGGTACGTCACTCCGGTCACGAGCGCGCCGAGCTGGACCGTCTCGGTGTGGGCCGCGAGGAAGCCCAGGGTCGTGTAGGCCTCCAGCATGGGGTCCTCGGCGCCGCCGTTGAACTCCATCTGGAAATAGTGGTCCATCACCGACAGCCAGCTCACCCCGGCCGCCTCGGCCGCGGCACCCGCCGCGGCGAGCTCGGCGCCGAGAGCGGGTGCGCCCGCGGGGTGGTTGAACCGGTTGATGTGCACGCCCACACGCATGGCCGTCTCCGTTCACGGGACTTTCGCCGACGTGGACGACGCTAGAACCTGGAGCGCTCTCGAAGTCAAGGGGGAGACGTGCGCGTCACTCCGGTCATCGCGCCTCTCCCTTGGCAAGGAACCGCAGGTCACACGGGACCGTGGCGGAATCGCGCCGCTCACCACCCGCCGTACGGCGGGCAGGTTCCGCCGTACGGCGGCGTACAGGACGGACGTCGTTGCCCCGATCATGACGCAACGAGCCGCCGCGCCCCGCGTGAGGAGAAGCCATGACCCATGTGCCGCCCCCGTTCGACCCCGAGCTCAGTGCCGCCCTGGATCTGATCAAGGACGTGATCTCGCCCGGTTTCACCGTCGACGAGATCGACGTCGTGCGCCAGGGACCGGGCATCGAGATGCTGGCCGACCTGGATCTGACGCTGGACGGGTTCTTCGAGGTGGAGGACCGTTCGGTGCCGGGACCTGCGGGCGCCCCCGAGATCTCACTGCTGATCTGCCGTCCCACCGGTCCGGCGACCGCGGGGACCGGACGTCCGGTGATCTACCACGTGCACGGCGGCGGCATGGTCCTCGGCACCAACCGGGTCGGGGTGGACGGTCCGCTGGCCTGGGCGAAGGAACTGGACGCGGTGGTGGTGTCGGTGGAGTACCGGCTCGCGCCCGAACATCCGCATCCGGCACCGGTCGAGGACGTCTACGCCGGGCTCGTGTGGGCCTCCGAGCACGCCGAAGAGCTGGGCGGTGACCCCGAGCGGATCGTGATCGCCGGTGCGAGCGCGGGTGGCGGGCTGTCGGCGGCGCTGGCGCTGCTCACCCGGGACCGCAAGGGGCCGCGTCCGCTGGGGCAGCTGCTGATGTGCCCGATGCTGGACGACCGCAATGACAGTCCCTCGACGTATCAGATGGCGGGGCTGGGCGTCTGGGACCGGACGGCCAACGAGACGGGCTGGACCGCGTTGCTGGGTGAACTGCGGGGCGGTCCCGACGTTCCGGCGTACGCGGCTCCGGCCCGGGCCGAGGACCTGTCGGGACTGCCGCCGGCCTTCCTCGACGTGGGGTCGGCGGAGACGTTCCGGGACGAGGTCGTCGCGTACGCCTCGCGAATCTGGCAGGCGGGCGGGGTGGCGGAGCTGCATGTGTGGCCGGGGGGCTTCCACGGGTTCGACGGCTTCGCTCCGCAGGCGGCGTTGTCCCAGGCGGCGCGGGCGGCGCAGCTGGCGTGGCTGACGAGGCTGCTGGGCGTTTAGGGGTGGGGCGGGCCGAGGCTCGGAGTGGCGCGGGCCAGCGGCTCGCCGGTCAGCCGGAAGTGCGAGGAGCCGAACCGCGGGGCCGCGCGGCGGACGCCCTTGGACCCTGCTGCGGGTGACGTCCGGCAGCGGCCCCAGGAAGCGCCCCGTGCGGACATCGGGCGGCTGCGGCTCCGTCGTGGCTGCTCGCGCACCCACGTGGCGAAGCCGCCGGTGTCAGAGTCCCGCGCCCCATGAGGGCGCTTCGCGGCCCCCATGGCGCACCATGGGCGTATGAAAGAGCTGGCCGGGCGCCTCACCGCGCTGGATCCGGATGCCGGGGCCGCCGTCCGGGTCATCGCCTACTTCGACCGGCTGTCCGAGGCCCGCGCGGGGCTGGAGGCGTTGGTGCGGGGAGCCGCCGTGCTGGCCGGGGTGCCTGCCCGGCTGATCGACGTCGAGCGGCGGGTGCAGGTTCGGGTCGAGGCCGACGGGACGCGCCGGGACTCCGGGGTGCCGCCGGACCCCGGCTGGCCCACGACCGCGCTCGCGCCCGGCGGGGCCGCCGCTCTGTGGCTGGAGCGGGCTGAGGCGGCGCCCAGTGTGGTCGACGCGGTGATTCTGGAGCGGGCCGCGGGGGCCGTACGGCTCGTGCTGGACCGTACGCGGGGACGCGCGCCCGTCGATGATCCGGCGCTGGTCGAGACCGTGCTGGATGCCACGGCCCCCGAGGCCGCCCGGTTGCACGCGGCGCGTGGGCTCGGGCTGGACCCCGCGGCGTCCGCGCGTGCGCTGGCCCCGCTCGACGGACGTCCCCGGATCGTGGCCGGGCGGGCGGACGCCGTACTGCCCGCGGGGCGGGTCGGGGTGGGGCCCGCCGTGCCAGTGCTCGAACTGCCGCGTTCCTGCGCGGATGCCCGTACCGCGCTGCGGTTCACCGCCGAGGGCACGGCTCAGGATCCTGGACCGAAGGTCGTGTACACCGACGAACTGGGCGGCGTGGCGCTCCTGGCCGACCTCGTCGCGCCGGGTGCCGACCCGCCGCCGGACGTCCAGGCGCTGGAGGCGGCGGGGTCTGTCACGCCCTGGCTGCTCGGCACGTTGCACGCCGTGGTCTCGACGGCGAGCCTGCGTGCGGCTGCCGCCGAGATCAACGTCCACCACTCCACGCTCCAGGACAGGCTGTCCCACGCGGAGCATCTGCTGGGCTGGCCGTTGCGCACGCCTCAGGGGCGAATGCGGCTGCAACTGGCCCTGACCATGCGGCACTTGGCACGGTCGTAGCGGGAACGCGACGGGTCAGCGGAACTCGTGCACGACCTCGATCACTCCGACGAGGTGCGCGTTGAACTCGTCGAGCTCCTCGGCCGGGACCCACAGTTCGAGGATCGTGCGGCCACCCGCCTGCTGGACCGGATACCGGCTCAGGAAGTCCGACTCGACCTCGAAGCGGGTCACGAAGCCGGCGCCGTCGTGCTTGACGTTCCAGTCCCTGGCGATCCTGATCGCGTAGTCCTCGTTGAGGACCGGGTAGAAGAT
>NZ_JAEKKT010000174.1 GCF_019510245.1 Streptomyces sp.
AACCGCATCCGCAGCCGCGACCACAGCCTCCACACCCGCCACACCACCCCGCAACGACCCCAAACCCACCCTCGCCCTCCCCACCTCCGACCGCGCCCACTCCCGCGCCGCACCCCCCTCCACACCACCCACCACCCCCGCAAACCCAGCCCCCAGCAAAAACCCCGCCTCACTCTCCCCCTCCGGCCTCCCCGACACATCCTCAGACACCTTCGCCTCCACCACACCCGACACCCCCCACCCCACACCCCCCCACACCGGAGACACCCCCGACCCCACACCCCCCACACCCTCCACACCACCAGCCACACCCTCCCCCACACCCACACCCTCCACCTCACCCCGCACACCACCCACACCCTCCACCTCACCCCGCACACCACGCCCACCACCCAACACCCCCACCCCAACCCCCCTCACCCCACCCGCCACCACACCACTCACCACACCCGACCACAACTCCGAAACCAGCATCCCCCCATCCACACCCCTCCGCGGCCCCTCCACCACCTGCGACAACTGAACCAGCAAATCCAACCCCACATTCAACCCCCCACCCACCACCCCCAACTCCACCGCATCCACCACCACCGAACCCACCAACCGCCGCAACACCCCCACCACCCCCTCCACCCCCAACGCCACCTCCCCCGCACGACCCGCACCCACCCCCACCATCCGCGACGACAACACCAACCGAAACCTCCGCACCAACGCCTCACCCGCCACCAAAAAAGCCTCAACCAACTCCGGCGCCACCAACAACACCTGCGCCACCTCCACCGCCACCACCCCCACCATCCCCACCATCATCCGCTTACCAAACTGAACCCCCACCGCCACCTCACGCAACAACTCCCCCAACCCCACACACGACGCACCCAACCCAGGAACACTCCGCTCCAACCCACCCAAAAACCCATCCATCACCTCCCCCGCCACCCCCACCACACTCCCCCGCACCCGCCCACGCACACCCCCCACCACACCCCCCACCCCACCCAACCGCTCCCCCGACCGCACATGCACCCCACCCAACGCAAACAACCGCGACTCACTCGCCGGACTCCAACTCCCACCCAACACCCGCTCAGCAACCCACGCAAAACCCTCCGGCACCACAAGATCACGCACACCAACCACCCCCCCACACCAACCTACTCACGACACACCACGCCCACTCCCATCACTCAGCCGCGCCAGCTCTCCACCCCCCAACATAAAAACCACACCCCCACCAACCCCCCCCCACCCCCACACCGGGCACAACAAGACCCCACCCCGTACCCCTCCATACCCCCACCCCACCCCACAACCCCTAAACCAGACACCTTCACCAGCCCCCACGGCTGGGGCCCACCAAACCAACACCGCCACCCAGCCGAAACCCAGCACAAACCCCAAACAGCCACAATATGAATGAATCCGCTAAATCAAACATCAGAGATCATTCTCTTTTCCGAACCTCGTGTTCGGATTCCGCCGGTCACGGAAGTCTCGGTCCGTTGCTGACCGAGTTGTCATGGGAGTGGAGGCTGTGTCAAATAAACGGCTGATCGTGGTTGTTGTTGGCTATTCGTAGACGGTCAGCGGCAGAACCATCTCGTCGACGCCGGCCAGTCTCCGCTGCCGTTTCTTGACGATCTCTGACTCGAACGTCCCCGGGGCGTCACGCGAAACCTTGACCTCGATTGGTCCGACGTCGGTCAACGCCGTGTTGGCCCGGCCCCCGTTGGGGGGGTTGCCACTGCCCCAGCCGACCGCATCGTGCTTCTCCAGGTCCCGCACGGAACCGTGCTCGTGTGGTCGATCATCCGGCTTCGATTGGTGCCCTGCCGCTGGCTGTCTCGAGGGACATGCTGCCAGGTCGTCTACTTACTTGCCTTGACGATACGGCGGAACTCCGACCTCTACACCGGGCGAGGCCAAGACGGACGCAAGGGACGCGTTCAGAGCTGGAGGTGATCGCGAGGGCTTGGCGAGTCGATCCGCTGGGTGGTGTGCTTGACGCGGTCGCGAAGGAAGGCGACAAACCGTCCGGTCGCCGGGGGCCGTGCGGCCGTCGGCGCCGAGCACCGGGTTCCCCGCGAGACACTTGGTGCCGGGCACCTATGGCTGCCGACCCGTGTGCAGGCTCTTCACGAACAGAGTGGTGGACGCGGCCAGCGGGCAGCCGTCCGGGGACCCCGTGACTCCGTGCACCACGCAACGGCCGTCGGCACTCAGGCTCGCGCTCAGCGGCGTCGTGGCCAGTTGTGTCCCGCCGGCCTCACGACTCGCCCGCCGGACGGCGGCGCGGTCAGCCAGACCACGACGGCCAGCACAGGCCCCCTAGTGAATATCGGACTATGTACAACCAGATTGCAAGGTCACGCGTCCGCGAGGAGCTCCGCCGCCAGGAAGTCCCGCACGTGGCCGAGAACCTGTGCCCGGTCCGTTCCGCGCAGGCCGATCGCCACGTGGATGGAGAACCCGTCGAGCAGGGCGCGCAGCCGGGCGGCGCACCGGTCGGGGTCGACGGGGCGGAACTCGCCGCGCGAGATGCCCTCGGCGACCAGCGCCACCAGGTCGCGGTGCCAGGCGCCCTCGATGGCGGCCTGCCGGTCGCGGGCCGCCTCGTCGGCGTTCTGCGAGCGGTTCCAGACCTCCAGCCAGAGCGTCCAGTGCGGGTCCCGGTGCCCGTCGGGGACGTACAGGTCGACGTAGGCGTCGAGGCGTTCGCGGGCGGTGCCGCGCCGGGTCAGCACCCGGCCGCGCTCGGCGCCGAGCCGGCCCTCGCTCCACTCCAGGGTCTGGAGCAGGAGTTCGTCCTTGGAGCGGAAGTAGTAGAGGAGATGACCGCTGCTCATGCCGACCTCACGGCCGAGCGCGGCCATGGTGAGCTTCTCCAGACCCCGTCCGGCGATCATCGTCATGGCGGCGGCGAGCACGTCCTCGCGGGGCGGGGCGTTCCTGCGCGCACCGGCCATGTTCCGCTCCGCTCCTAGATCCTCGGCTGCTGCTGGGTGATGCAATGAATACCGCCACCACCCGCGAAGATCGTACGGGCGTCCACCAGCGTGACGGTCCGGTCGGGGAAGAGGCGGCCGAAGATCCCGGCGGCGATCTCGTCGCGCGGGTCGTCGAAGCCGCACAGGACGACCCCGCCGTTGCAGAGGTAGTGGTTGATGTAGGAGTAGTCGGCCCAGTGGCCGTCGGCCTCCAGGACGGTCGGGGCCGGCACCTCGACGACCTCCAGCCTCCGGCCGCGGGCGTCGGTCTGGGACCGCAGCAGGCCGATCACCTCCCGGCTCACCTCGTGGTCGGGGTGCGCGGGGTCGGGCTGGGAGTGCGCGACCACGACTCCCGGGCGGGCGAAGGCGGCGACGATGTCGACATGCCCGAGGGTGCCGAAGCCGTACGGGGGATAGTCGCCGGTGAGGCCGCGGGGCAGCCATATCGCCTTGCGGGTGCCGAGCATCCCGTGGATCTCGGCCTCGACCTCCGCCTTCGTCCAGCCCGGGTTGCGCTCGCGGCCCAGCTGCACGGTCTCGGTCAGCAGGACGGTCCCCTCGCCGTCGACGTGGATCGCACCGCCCTCGTTGACCAGCTGCGAGGCGTACGTCCGGGCGCCCGCGAGGTCCGCGACATACGCGGCGATCTTCGCGTCGTGCTCCCAGCGGGCCCAGTGCTGGGCGCCCCACCCGTTGAACGTCCAGTCCACGGCGGCCAGTTCACGTCCGTCGGTGAGGAAGGTGGGGCCGATGTCCCGCATCCAGGCGTCGTCGAGGTCCCGCTCGACGGTGTCGACGCCGGGGCCGAGCAGCGTCTGTGCCGCCGCCGACTGGCCGGGGCCGCACACCACGGTCACCGGTTCGAAGCGCAGGACGGCGCGGGCCACCGACGCCCAGGCCGTCCGGGCGGCGATGAGGTCGTCGGCGTCGTCAAAGGTGGGGTTGGGGCCCGGCCACGCCATCCAGGTGCGCTCGTGCGGGGTCCACTCGGCGGGCATCCGGAAGCCGTCGGCGGCAGCAGACATGAGTGATCCTTACAGGCTGTGACGTTCAGAGGAAGTACAGGCGGTTGAGGGAGACGGAGTCGGCCGGCTCCGAGCGCAGCGGTTCGCCGTCGAGGGTGACCAGGCCGGTGCGCTGGTCGACGTCGACCGCTCCGGTACGGGAGTTGCGCCGCAGGTCGGCCGGGCCGATGCCGCGGGTGCCGCGGACGGCGACCCGGCGGCGCCGGGTGGGCATGGTGTCGTGGCCCTGGTCGAGGGCCGCCTGGGCCACGAACGCGACGGAGAGGTCGGCGGGGGTGGCGCCGTGCGCCCCGAACTGGGGGCCCAGCACGAGGGGTTCGCAGGTGTCGGTGGCCGCGTTCGGGTCGCCGGTGACGCCGAACGCCGGGAAGCCGGCCTTCAGCACCAGCTGCGGCTTGGCCCCGAAGTACTCCGGCGCCCACAGCACGATGTCGGCGAGCTTGCCGACCTCGATCGAGCCGACCTCGTGCGAGAGCCCGTGTGCGATGGCCGGGTTGATGGTCAGCTTGGCCAGGTACCGGAGCACGCGCTCGTTGTCGTGGCCGTCGTCCGGGGCGCCGAGCTCGGCCTTCATCTTGCCGGCCATGGCGAAGGTGCGGCGGACGGTCTCCCCGGCCCGGCCCATGCCCTGCGCGTCGGACGAGGTGATGCCGATCGCGCCCAGGTCGTGCAGCACGTCCTCGGCGCCCATGGTCCCGGCCCGGATGCGGTCGCGGGCCATGGCGGCGTCGCCTGGCAGGTCGGTCTTGAGGTCGTGGACGGAGACGATCATCCCGTAGTGCTCGGCGACCGCGTCCCGGCCGAAGGGCAGGGTGGGGTTGGTGGAGGAGCCGATGACGTTGGGGACGCCGGCCATCTTCAGGACGTTGGGCACGTGCCCGCCGCCGCAGCCCTCGATGTGGAAGGCGTGGATGGTGCGGCCCTCAAGGACCCGGAGGGTGTCCTCGACCGAGAGGCACTCGTTCAGCCCGTCGCTGTGCAGGGCGACCTGGACGTCGTGTTCTTCGGCGACCCGCAGCGCCGTGTCCAGGGCCCGGGTGTGGGCGCCCATGTCCTCGTGCACCTTGAAGCCGCAGGCGCCGCCCTCGGCGAGGGCCTCGATTAGCGGGGCCGGGTGCGAGGACGAGCCACGCCCGAGGAAGCCGATGTTGACCGGCCAGGCGTCGAAGGCGCCGAACGCGTGCTTCAGCGCCCAGGGCGAGTTGACGCCGACGCCCCACACCGGCCCGAACTCCTGCCCGATGATCGTGGTCACACCGGAGGCCAGCGAGGCCTCCATGATGCGCGGCGACAACAGGTGGACGTGTGTGTCGACGGCCCCTGCGGTGGCGATGAGCCCCTCGCCGGACACGATCGAGGTGCCGGTGCCGACGACGACGTCCACCCCGTCGAGGGTGTCGGGGTTCCCGGCCCGCCCGATCGAGCAGATCCGCCCCTCGCGGATGCCGATGGAGACCTTCCGGATGCCCAGCACGGCGTCGATGACGACGACGTTGCTGATCACGACGTCACAGGTCTCCCGCACGGCGGCGGCCTTCAGGTGCAGCCCGTCCCTGGCCGTCTTGCCGAAACCGGCCAGGAACTCGTCCCCGTAGCGCTGGGAGTCGTCCTCGACGCGGATCACGAGTCCCGAGTCCCCGAGGCGGACGCGGTCGCCGGCGCGGGGGCCGTGGGTGGCCGCGTACTCGTGCGGGGTGAGGCGGCGCGCCTCGGCGGGATGCCCTCCGGGACGGCTCATCGCCCGGCCCCCTCTGCCTCTCGTACACCCAGGTACCCGCAGGCGGCGGCGCGGCGCAGCGCCTCCTCGCGGGCGCCGGGCGCGTCCAGCGGCCCGTCGACGAGCCCGGCGAAGCCGATGGCGACCCGGGAGCCGCCGATCGGCACGAGACCGACCTCCAGCGACTCACCCGGCCCGAACCGCACGGACGACCCGGCCGGCACGGCGAGCCGCAGCCCGTAGGCGGCGGCGCGGTCGAAGTCGAGGCGAGGGTTGGCCTCGAAGAAGTGGAAGTGCGAGGTGACGGAGACGGGGACGGCGGCGGTGTTGGTGACGGTCAGCCGGACGACCGCCTCCGGATCGGCGTGCTCGGGTCCCGGCAACAGCGCGCCCGGACCCTCCTCCCCCAGTCCCCCGCCCCCGATCGGGTCGGTGACGACCGCGAGCCTCGACCCGTCGTCGAAGACGGCCTCGACGTGCACCTCGGTGACGATGCCGGCGACACCGGGCAGCACGTCGGCCGACCCCAGGACGGAGCGGGCCGCCTCGATCGCCTCGGCGAGCCGCCGGCCGTCCCGGGCGGCCTCGCAGACGGTGTCCGCGATCAGCGCGGTGGCCTCCGGCACGTTGAGCCTGAGGCCCCGCGCGCGGCGGGCCCGCGCCAGCTCGGCGGCTCCGAAGAGCAGCAGCCGGTCACGTTCCGTGGGGGTCAGGCGCACGCCCGCCACCTCCTTGGCTTCGTCCTACCTCGCTCGATTTAGAACAACACTCTAAATGACCGACTACAAGAAGAGAACCACTGCAGTCCACCTAGAGGCTCAACCGCATTGAACGTCGCTCTAACGTCCAGGCAGCACCCAAAGGGGACCATTCGGGGTCTTCGCCTACGCCCCGCACTTCACGACATCCGCGCTGCCGGAACCGGGCGGCTTCTGGCCGATCTGGTGCCTGGCGGCGGGCCTGCCCGGTCCGGTCGCCTCCATCACCCTCCTCGGCGACGACATCCGCTACCTGCCCCCCGGCCCGCCGCACCTCCCGCCGGGTCCTGCACGCGACCGGGACCTGGCTAGGCCTGATCCTGGGCCTGCCGGTGCCGCAGCTCTTCGGCACGTTCACCGCGTACGCGGCGAGGGCGGCGGACTAGGCGGGCCCGCTGGTCTCGGCCTCCCCTGCCTGGTACCCGGTCCCGTTCCTGCTCTCCGCCTCCGCGGGCTCGGTCGGCGACGCGGGCCTGATGCTCTTCGCTCGCGCCCCGGGCCCCCAGTGGGGCTCACGGAGGGGGTTGCCGTGCGGGTCGAGGACAATGGCGCCGAGGTGGTCGGCGTTGAGGCCGACAGCAAGCAGTCTTGCACCGGAAGCCGGGATTCCCCTCCGGTGAGGGAGTGACCGCGGTGCTGGTGGACCAGGAGGCGTCCAGGTACCAGCGGTCGCAGGTCGGGTCATAGACGAGGTCACAGCGCACGGCCCGATGAGCACTCACCCGGTCCAACCACTGCGCACGGCCGTGGTTGAAGGTGAGCGTGCATGCCAGCCGGCAGCACCAGCGTGACCGAGCCGCCCTCGGGATCCACGGTGATGGTGTAGTTGCCGTGCGAAGCACCGGACTCCCTCTCGGCGGTCAGGAACATCCGGGCAGCAGTCCACCGTTTCCGCCAGTCGGCTTTGGCCATACCGGCCGCCGCGAGGTGGTGACGGGTCCCGGCCAGTCGGCGCGCACCCACCGTCCTCGATGGGCGCCCCTGCTCGATCTGCTGCTCCACCACAGCAAGGCGGCCCTCAAGCTTGCTCAGGTGCCGCTGCTTCTGCCAGCGCTCGGCCCCGTCGGCGTAACCGCGTGCCCGCTCGCGCTTCCGCCCGCACGCCACGCCACTGGCAGGCGCTGCCCGATCTTGCGGATCCGGCGGACCAGCCCCGCCCGCTCCTCCGCCGGGCAACGCAGGGAAAGCCGGTGCTGGTCCTCCGACGCCCGGGTCACAGCCCCCGCCCACCGCGACGAGGAAAGGGCCATCAACCGCTTCTTCCGCCCCGCCCGGCCAGTCTGATGCGCCGGGACATTCCCCGTCCGGACTCGTGCGGCCAGATCCGCTCGCTGATGGTGGCCCAGGAGCTCGCCGACCAGTGTCAGGACCTGCACGTCCGTCGCCGTCAGATCCTTCAGCCGGTCCCGGATCCTCGCTCCGGACGGAGCGGCCACCGTGAATCGAAGGGACCCGCCACCACCGATCATACGTTCCATGCAGGTGCGGCACCCTGACAAGCGGACCCGTTCACCCCGTCGAGCGACACCTGGGCCGACAACCGAAGATCGATCAGCCGAGCTGGTGCATCCAGCCGTGCTTGTCCTCGGCCTTGCCGCGCTGGATGTCGAGGAGGGCCTCGCGGAGCCGGAGCGTGACCTCGCCGGGCTCGCCGCCCGACTGCTGCCACTCGGCGTTCGCGCGCTTGACCGTGCCGACGGGGGTGATCACGGCGGCGGTGCCGCAGGCGAAGACCTCGGTGAGGGTGCCGTTCTCGGAGTCGCGCTGCCACTGGTCGATGGAGACCCGGGCTTCCTCGGACTCGTAGCCGAGGTCGCGGGCGACGGTGAGGAGGGAGTCGCGGGTGACGCCTTCGAGGATGGAGCCGGTGAGGGTCGGGGTGACGATCTTGTTCCCGTACACGAAGTACAGGTTCATGCCGCCGAGCTCCTCGACCCACTTGTGCTCGACCGCGTCGAGGTAGCAGACCTGGTCGCAGCCCTGGGCGGCGGCTTCGGCCTGGGCGAGCAGGGAGGCCGCGTAGTTGCCGCCGGTCTTGGCGTCGCCCATGCCGCCGGGGACGGCGCGGACGCGGTCCTCGGAGGCCCAGATGGAGACCGGCTTCACGCCGCCGGGGAAGTAGGCACCCGCCGGGGAGGCGATGACCAGGAAGAGGTACTCGTTGGCCGGCTTGACGCCCAGACCGACCTCGGTGGCGATCATGAAGGGGCGCAGGTAGAGGGATTCCTCGCCGCCGTGCGCCGGGACCCATGCCTTGTCCTGCTGGACGAGCAGGTCGCAGGCCTCGATGAAGGTCTCCACCGGCAGCTCGGGCATGGCGAGCCGGCGGGCGGAACGCTGGAAGCGCTTGGCGTTCTGGTCGGGGCGGAAGGTGGCCACCGAGCCGTCGGGGCGGCGGTAGGCCTTCAGGCCCTCGAAGATCTCCTGGGCGTAGTGCAGGACGTTGGTGGCCGGGTCGAGGGGGATCGGCGCGTACGGGACGAGCTGGCCGTCGTGCCAGCCGCGGCCCTCGGTCCACTTGATCGTCACCATGTGGTCGGTGAAGTGGCGGCCGAATCCGGGGCTGGTCAGGATCGCCTCGCGCTCCGCGGCGGGCAGCGGGTGTGCGGACGGCTTGAGCTCGATCGTGGGCGTCGTCATGAGTAGGTGTCCTTCACCGGTTGTAGTGATGGGCCGCGCTCACACCCTTGTCCTAGGACGTCCGAGCATTCCCTCACGGCGCGGCTCCGCGTTCGATTATCTCGCGGGGGCCGGGGTGGAAGGAATCGGGGTGAATGCGGACCCGGGTTTGATGGTGGCACCCGGCGGCAGGCATGGGGAAGCCGCCGAGCGCTTGTGCGACCCGGCGGCTTCGAAGATCTGCGAAGAAGCCCGGGGGTCAGCCGGCTACTCGTACGGCGAGCGCGTCGCCGATCTCCGAGGTGGAGCGGGCGGGCTTGCCCGTGGGGGTACCGCCCGTGCCCTTAAGGCTACGGGGGAGCTCGGTGAGGTCGGCGGTGACCGCTTCCTCGACGCGGGCGGCCTCGGCATCGTAGCCGAGGTGGCGCAGCAGCAGGGCGACGGACAGGACCGTGGCGGTGGGGTCGGCCTTGCCCTGGCCGGCGATGTCGGGCGCGGAACCGTGGACCGGCTCGAACATGGACGGGAACTCACCACCGGGGTTGATGTTCCCGCTCGCCGCGACGCCGATGCCGCCGGAGACGGCCGCGGCGAGGTCGGTGATGATGTCGCCGAAGAGGTTGTCGGTGACGATGACGTCGAAGCGGCCGGGGTCGGTGACGAGGTAGATCGTCGCCGCGTCGACGTGGATGTAGTCCGTGGTGACCTCGGGGAACTCCGCGGCCACCTTGTTGAAGATGTTCGTCCACAGGTGCCCGGCGAAGGTCAGCACGTTGTTCTTGTGGACCAGCGTGAGCTTCTTGCGCGGGCGGGCCTGGGCGCGGGCGAAGGCGTCCCGGACGACACGCTCGACGCCGAAGGCCGTGTTGACGGACACCTCGGTGGCGACCTCGTGCTCGGTGCCCTTGCGGATGGTGCCGCCGTTGCCGGTGTACGGACCCTCGGTGCCCTCGCGGACCACGACGAAGTCGATCTGCGGCTCGCCGGCCAGCGGGGTGGCGACACCCGGGAGCAGCTTCGACGGACGCAGGTTGACGTGGTGGTCGAAGGCGAAACGGAGCTTCAGCAGGAAGCCGCGCTCCAGGACGCCCGAGGGCACGCTCGGGTCGCCGATGGCGCCCAGCAGGATGGCGTCGTGCTGCTTCAGCGCGGCGAGGTCGGCGTCGGTGAGGGTCTCACCGGTGGCGTGGTAACGCTTGGCGCCGAAGTCGTACTCCTTGGTCTCCAGCTTCACGTCCTCGGGGAGGACGGCGGAGAGGACCTTGAGGCCTTCGGCCACGACTTCCTGCCCGATGCCGTCACCGGGGATCACTGCGAGATCGATGCTGCGAGACATGCCGGGCACCCTACTCCTCGTCCCATGGGATGACATGCAACGTCCGGCATACGGACAGGGGGTGTCGTTCCGTCGACCGGCGTTCACCCGTATGTGTGGCTGGTGTTGGCCTGCGCTGGGAAGCGTCCCGGCCATGGACATCCCCGACTTCGGCATCCCGCCGCGGCTCGCCGCCCGGATGAGTATGGCCGAGCAGTACGAGTACCTGCGCGCCCGGCTGGTGAGCCGCCGCACCCTGGTGACGGTGGGCACGCTGGCGGGCGGCGCGCTGGTGGCGGGCTGCGCGAAGACGTCGGCGAAGTCGGCGCACCCGGCTCCGGCGACCTCCGCGGTCCGCGGTTCCGCGGTCGTGCCGTTCGGCCGCCACCTCGCCTTCGGCGCCGACCCGCGGACGCAGATGCGGATCTCCTGGCAGGTGCCGTCCGCGGTGCGGAAGCCGTTCGTGCGGATCGGGACGCGCCCGGACCAGCTGGGCACCCGCGTGGCCGCGGAGATCCGGCACCTGCACACGCCCGGGGTGCAGGGGGTGCGCCCGGTGGTCGAGCAGTACTACGTGCACGCGGCCCTGACCGGCCTCACGCCCGGCACCACGTACTACTACGGCGTCGGCCACGACGGCTGGGACCCGGCCGCCCCCGGCCACCGCGCCGCCATCACCCCGTTCCGGACCGCGCCCGCGAGCCCGGAGCGGTTCGTGTTCACGGCCTTCGGTGACCAGGGCGTCGGCCAGGCCGGGAAGGCGAGCGACAACGCGCTGCTGAAGCAGAACCCCGCCTTCCACCTGCACGCGGGCGACATCTGCTACGCGGACGGCAACGGCGCCGGGAAGACCTCGGACGGCTACGACGCCCGGGAGTGGGACCGGTTCCTGCAGCAGAACGACCCGGTGGCGCGTTCCGTGCCGTGGATGGTGACGACCGGCAACCACGACATGGAGGCCTGGTACTCCCCCGACGGCTACGGCGGCCAGTACGCCCGCTTCGCCCTCCCGGACAACGGCTTCGACCCGCACGGCTCACCGGGCGTGTACGCGTTCACCTACGGCAACGTCGGCTTCGTGGCCCTGGACGCGAACGACGTGTCGTACGAGATCCCCGCCAACCTCGGCTACAGCGGCGGCCGGCAGACGAAGTGGCTGGAGAGGAAGCTGCAGGAGCTGCGGGCGGCGCGCGGCGTGGACTTCGTCGTCGTCTTCTTCCACCACTGCGCGTACTCCACGTCCTCGCACGCCTCCGACGGCGGGATCCGGGCGGCCTGGCTGCCGCTGTTCGCCAGGTACCAGGTGGATCTGGTGATCAACGGGCACAACCACGTCTACGAGCGCACCGACGCGGTCAGGGGCGGCGGGGTCGGCCGCGCGGTCCCGGTCGGCGGCTCGACCGACCCGACGCGGGACGGCATCGTCTACGTCACGGCGGGCGGCGGCGGGCGGGGCCTGTACGGGTTCCCCTCGGGGGTCGGGGACAGCTACGAGGGGCACGTCACCCGGCACGACGCGGTGCACAGCTTCCACTGGGCCAAGGGGCAGCACAACGTCGCGGAGGCGGTGGAGTGGTCGCGGGTGCGGTACACCGGCTTCTCCTTCCTCAGGGTCGAGGCGGAGGCGGGCACGGCCCCGCGGCTGAAGGTGTCGGCGCTCGCGCAGAGCGGTGCGCGGATCGACCGCTTCGAGGTACGCCGGGGCGCCTGATCCCCGGAGTACGGCGCGGCCGTCCCGGCCGCGCCGTACCCGTGCGGGGTGCGGCTCCCGTCGAGGGGTTGTTACACGTGATACCGACGGTGCGTCAACGGCTCGTCAACGGCTCAGTGGCCGGTCTCGCCGCCGTTGTCGCGGCGGTCGAGGGCGCGCTGCAGAGCGGCGGCGGCGTTCTTGCGGTCCGAGTCGCTCGTGCGGGACACGTGGCGGACTCGGCGGCGGACGGTCGTCTCGGCCATGGGAATCGACTCCTTCGACATACGTGGAGTACGGCAAGGGGGGATACGAGACGCCGGAAGGGGCGGGGAGCGGTGCCGCAGGGGTTGCCTGCACGGGGCCCGGCTCACGACCGCCATTCGCTTGATCGAGCGAGACGTTCGGCTCCTACAAAAGTAAGGGAGCGGCCCGCTTCTGTCTGCACAATTACTCGGACTTCCTACTATCTGAGACGACGAGGCGGGCCGCACGGCTGTGAACTGGGCCTTTGACGCGTGGGACAGGTGGTTCCAAAGGGGTGAACGGGTTGCCGCGGGGAGACGGGAGGGACATCGCCCCCGTGGCGTACCGGACTACCAGGCGACGGTGCCGTGGCGGTCGACGAAGCGGCCCGTCCCCGCGTCGGACGGCTCGGTGGCGAGGCGGACGATCGCGTCGGTGCCCTCGGTGACGGTCTGCGGGCCGCTGTGGGCGTTGAGGTCGGTCGCCGTGTAGCCGGGGTCGACGGCGTTGACGCGGATGTCCTTGAGTGCCTTGGCGTACTGGGTGGTGAGCATGGTGAGGGCCGACTTCGAGGCGGTGTAGAGGGGCGAGACGACGGAGGACTCGACACGTGCCGGATCGTGCGTGAGCGCGAACGATCCCATCCCGCTGCTGACGTTGACGACGACCGGGTCCGACGAGCGGCGCAGGAGCGGGAGGAAGGCGGTGGTGGTGCGGATGACACCGAAGACGTTGACGTCGAAGACGCCGAGGGCGTCCGCACCCGTCAGCTCCGCCGGGTCGCCGTGCGGGCCGGAGATGCCGGCGTTGTTGACCAGTACGTCGATCCGGCCCTCGTGGGCGGCGACGTCGGCGGCCGCGGCGGCCACCGACGCGTCGTCGGTGACGTCGATCCGGACGAACCGCGCGCCGAGCGCCTCGGCGGCCGCCGCGCCCTGCTCCGGACCGCGGGCGCCGAGAAGCACGGTGTGGCCGAGTCCGACGAGGCGGCGGGCGGTCTCGCGGCCGAGGCCCTTGTTGGCCCCGGTGATGAAGGTGATGGTCATGGATCGATCGTCGGCCCGGCGCGGGACCGCTGCCAGAGATGCTTCGACCGTAGGAACGGCGGTACCAGGATCGCGGAGAAGGCAGGATGGAGGGCATGGCGAGGAAAGAGGCGGCCGGGCTGGGCCCGACGATCCGGGCCTGGCGGGAGCGGCTGTCGCCGGCGGCCGTGGGAGTGGCCGCGACCGGCCGCGCCCGCCGGGCGACCGGGCTGCGCCGCGAGGAACTGGCCGAGCTGGCCGGGGTGTCGGTCGACTACGTCGTACGGCTGGAGCAGGGCCGGGCCACGGCGCCGTCCGGGCAGGTGGTCGCCGCCCTGTGCCGCGCCCTGCGGCTGACGGCCGCCGAGCGCGAGCACCTCTACCGGATGGCCGGGCTGGTCCCGCCGGACGCCGGCCCGGTCCCCGATCACCTCCCGCCGGGCGTGCTCCGCGTGCTGGACCGGCTCGGCGGTGTGGCGGTCGGCGTGTTCACCGCGCACTGGCAGCTGCTGTGGTGGAACCCCGGCTGGGCCGCGCTGCTCGGCGACCCGGCGGCCACCCCGCACGAGCTGCGCAACCTCGCCCGCGAGCGGTTCCCGGTCGGCGCCGGGGAGGCCCGGCTCTCGTCCTGGCCGGTACGGGTGACGAACGCCGACGGCTCCGACCTCGCGATCGTGGCCGACCTGCGCCGGGCCACCGGCCGCTTCCCGCACGACGCCCGCCTGGCCGGGCTGGTGCGCGAACTGGCCGAGGGCAACGAGCAGTTCGCCCGGCTCTGGGCGCGCGGGACGGTCGCCGCCCACCGCACGGACCGCAAGACGGTCGAGCATCCGGGGGTGGGTCCGGTGGAGGTGGACTGCGACGTCCTGACGGACGGCGACTCGGAGCTGAAGATCGTGATCCTCTCGGCGGCGCCTGGCACCGAGGGTGCGGCCCGGCTGCGCGCGCTGCTGTAGCCGGGCCGGGCATGGGAACGGGCCGGGAAGCCTGCTCGTGGGTCAGGCTTCCCGGCCCGTGCTCGGGGGGCTGAGGGTCAGCCCATGTGCGGGTACGTGTAGTCGGTCGGCGCGACGAGCGTCTCCTTGATCGCGCGGGTCAGCGTCCAGCGCAGCAGGTTCTGCGGGGCGCCGGCCTTGTCGTTGGTGCCGGAGGCGCGGCCGCCGCCGAAGGGCTGCTGGCCGACGACGGCACCGGTCGACTTGTCGTTGATGTAGAAGTTGCCGGCCGCGTAGCGCAGCTTCTCCATGGTGTACGCGGCCGCCGCACGGTAGTTGGAGATGACCGAGCCGGTGAGCGCGTAGTCCGACACCGACTCCATCGGGGTCAGCATCTCGTCGTACTGGTCGTCCTCGTAGACGTGCACGGCGAGGAACGGGCCGAAGTACTCGGTGCGGAAGACCTCGTTCTCCGGGTCGTCGCAGACGACGACCGTCGGGCGGACGAAGTAGCCGACCGAGTCGTCGTAGGAGCCGCCCGCGACGATCTCGCAGGACGGGTCGGTCTTGGCGCGGTCGATCGCGGCCTTGTTCTTGGCGAACGCGCGGTCGTCGATGACGGCCCCGATGAAGTTCGACAGGTCGGTGACGTCGCCCATGGTCAGGTAGTCGACCTCGGCGGCGAACTCCTCGCGGAAGCCGTCGTTCCAGATGGACGCGGGGATGTAGGCGCGGGAGGTCGCCGAGCACTTCTGGCCCTGGTACTCGAAGGCGCCGCGGGTGAGCGCCGTCTTGAGGACGGCCCGGTCGGCGCTCGGGTGGGCGACGAGGAAGTCCTTGCCGCCCGTCTCGCCGACCAGGCGCGGGTACGAGCGGTACTTCTCGATGTTGTTGCCGACCGTCTTCCACAGGTACTGGAAGGTCTTGGTGGAGCCGGTGAAGTGGATGCCGGCCAGGTCCCGGTGCTCGAGGGCGACCTTCGACACCTCGATGCCGTCACCGGTGACGAGGTTGATGACGCCCTTGGGCAGACCCGCCTCCTCCAGCAGCTGCATGAGCAGCACGGCCGCGTGCGTCTGGGTCGGCGACGGCTTCCAGACCACGACGTTGCCCATCAGCGCGGGCGCGGTCGGCAGGTTGCCGGCGATCGCGCTGAAGTTGAACGGCGTGATCGCGTAGACGAAGCCCTCCAGCGGGCGGTGGTCGAGGCGGTTCCAGACGCCCGGGGAGTTGGCCGGGGGCTGCTCGGCCAGGATCTGGCGGGCGTAGTGGACGTTGAACCGCCAGAAGTCGACCAGCTCACAGGGCGAGTCGATCTCGGCCTGCTGGGCGGTCTTGGACTGGCCGAGCATGGTGGAGGCGGCGATGGTCTCGCGCCAGGGGCCGGCGAGCAGTTCGGCGGCGCGCAGGATGATGGCGGCGCGGTCGTCGAAGGACATCGCGCGCCAGGCGGGCGCGGCGGCGAGGGCCGCGTCGATCGCATCGCGGGCGTCCTGCTGGGTGGCGTGCCGGCCGGTGCCGATGACGGCCTTGTGGTTGTGCGGCTGCACGACCTGGAAGGGCTCGCCGCCGCCGAGCCGCTTCTCGCCGCCGATGGTCATCGCCAGCTCGATCGGGTTCTCGGCGAGCTCCTTGAGCTTCGCCTCCAGGCGGGTGCGCTCGGCGGAGCCGGGGGCGTAGCCGTGCACCGGCTCGTTGACGGGCGTGGGGACCTGGGTCACAGCGTCCATGGGATCCGTAACTCCTTGTACGTGAGCGGGTGTTGAGGCTTGTCGCGGCTTGGTGGGGCTCAGCCCTTGCTGACCATCGAGCGCAGGAAGAAGCGCAGGTTCGCCGGCTTCTCCGCGAGCCTGCGCATGAAGTAGCCGTACCAGTCGGTGCCGTAGGCGGTGTAGACGCGCATCCGGTGGCCCTCGGCGGCCAGCCGCAGGTGCTCGTCGCTCCGGATGCCGTACAGCATCTGGAACTCGTACTCGTCGGGCTTGCGGCCGGCGCGCCGGGCGAGTTCCTGGGCGATGGAGATCAGGCGCGGGTCGTGGGAGCCGACCATCGGGTACCCCTCGCCCTCCATCAGAGTCCGCAGGACCCGCACGTACGCCTTGTCGATCTCGTGCTTCTGCTGGTAGGCGACCTCGGCCGGCTCCTTGTAGGCGCCCTTGACCAGGCGGACGCGGCTGCCGGAGTCGGCGAGGCGGCGGGCGTCGGCCTCGGTGCGGAAGAGGTAGGCCTGGATGACGCAGCCGGTCTGCGGGAAGTCCCGGCGCAGTTCCTCGTGGATGGCGAACATCGAGTCGAGGGTGGTGTGGTCCTCGGCGTCGAGGGTGACGGTGGTGCCGATCGCGGCGGCGGCCTCGACGACCGGGCGGACGTTGGCGAGGGCCAGCTCGTGGCCACCGGGGAGGGACTGGCCGAACATGGACAGCTTGACCGACATCTCGACGCGCTCGCCGAGGCCCAGCTCACGCAGGCGGTCGACCAGCGTCAGGTAGGCGTCCCGGGCGGCGCCGGCCTGCTCGGCGGTGGTGATGTCCTCGCCGACGACGTCCATCGTCAGCTCCAGGCCGCGGCCCGTGAGCTCCTTGATGACGGGGACGATGTCGGCGACCGACTCCCCGGGGATGAAGCGGTCGACGACCTGCTTCGTCACCGGGGCCGCCGAGATCAGACGTCGCATCCGGTCGCTGCGCGACGCGGCGAGAATCACGGGACCCAGCACGGGGCACCTCCACAACACATGCCAGACAGGCCGCGATCCGACGATTTGGATACGGCACGGGGAACCACCGTGAAAGTTAAGGATCCCTCCGATCGTGGGCCATCGACAGCTGTCACGCATCCGTGCCGCGGATCTCAGACAGATGTATGAAGGCGGTCGGGAATTGCGGGAGAATGCCCGGGTGACGTCGGAATTCAAGGGTGACTACCAGGAGCTGGTCGACGAGATCTCGGAGCTGCTGGGCGTCCCGGCGACCCTGGAGAACCGCGACTTCGAGCTGATCGCCTTCGGGGCGTACGACAGTGAGGGCGACCTCGATCCGTCGGCGCTGGACCCGGTCCGCACCCGCTCGATCCTGACCCGGCGTTCGACGGCGGCGGTCCGTACCTGGTTCGAGGGCTTCGGCATCACCCGGGCGACCGCACCGGTCCGGATCCCGCCGACCCCGGAGGCCGGCGTGTACCGGGGGCGGATCTGCCTGCCGGTACGCCATCGGGGTGTCGTCCTCGGCTATGTGTGGCTGCTCGACTCCGATCCGGGCCCGACGGACGCCCAGCTGGCCGCCGCCATGGGGGTGGCCGGGCGGATCGGCGCGCTGCTCGCGGACGAGGCGCAGGCGGGGGCGGGCCTCGGCCGGGAGCTGCGGGCGGTGCTGGTCGCGGAGGGCGGCTGGCAGCGGGACATGGCGGTGGCCGATCTGCGCACGGCCCTGGGCACCCGTGCGGACGCCCCGCACACCCTGGTCTGCGTCGCCCCCTGGCCGTCCGCCGACCCGGACGACGCCCCGTCCCCACGCACGGTCCCGCACGCCACCGCGCTGTGCGCCCTGCCCTGGGGGGCGACGGGCCACAGCCTCGCCGTACTGGTCCGGCTGCGCAGCACGGACACGGCCACGCCCGCCCTGACCGCCGCCGCCCGGCTGCTCAGGGACGCGGAGGAGGCCCGGTCGGCGGCGGCACGCGGGGCCGGGGCCCGGACGGCGGCGGCCGTCGCCGCGGGGCTCGCGGGACCGGTCCCGGTGGCGCAGAGCTGCGCCGCGGGGGTGGGCGGGGCCCGGACCGGGCTGGCCGGGCTGGGCGCGGTCTGGCAGGAGGCGTCGGCGGCCGCCCGTGCCGCGCTGGCGGAGCCGCGGTTCGGGCCGGTCGCGCAGTGGGCGGACATCGGCCCGTACCGCCTGCTGACCGCGCTGCCCTCGCAGGCCGCGCAGGACCCCGCCGTGGCCCCGCTGCTCACCCCGGCCCACCACGAGCTGGCCCGCACCGCCGAGGTCTACCTCGACCACGCGGGCCAGGCGGGCCGCACCGCATCCGCGCTCGGCATCCACCGGCAGACCCTGTACTACCGCCTGTCCCGCGTCGAACAGCTCACGGGTCTCGACCTGGACGACGGCGAGGACCGCCTGCTCCTGCACATGGCGTTGAAGGGGGCCCGGCTCGCCTGAGGTGCGCCTTTCGGTGCCGTGGGCGGATGCCGGTCGGCGTATGCTCCGCCTGTTCATGTGCGTGTTCACATCAAAGATGTCGGCGGGGGCGGACGTGGGTGAGTCGGGTCCGGGCACACGGCAGGGCGAGGCGGCCGAACCGCCGGCGCCGGCCGAGAAGAGCGGGGCGCGCGGACAGCTCGGGCCGGGCCGCCGGGCGGCCGCGCTGGGGATCGGGGCGCTCGCCCTCGCGGGGTGCGCCGCGGGAGCCGTCTGGCTCTTCCGGGACGACCTGCCCCACCCGCTCGGCGACGAACGGGCCTGCGCGGGAAGCGAGCAGCGACTGCCGGGCCGGATCCTCGTCCACGGGACGCCGGTCCCCGCCGACGCCGCCGACGTCCACTACTTCACCCGGAACGGCAGGGCCGCCCTGTCCTTCCGCAGCGGCCTGCTCCCGGACTTCCTGCGCGGCTCGGGCATCGTGCCGCCGGACGCCGGCCTGTTCGACGAGCGCCACGGCGGCGTCGGCGTGGCCGGCGAGCCGTACGAGCTCCCGGACGGCCTGTGCGGCCCCACCCTGCGCAGCCCCCTCTGGTACTACGACCCCGCCGGCGGCGTCCGGGTCACCGTCGAGCGGTCACCGCTGTACGGCGACACGCTCCGGTTCCCGGCCCGCGCCGTGATCACGTACCCGCTCGGCTGACCCGACGCACCGGCGCCGGCGGCGCGTCAACTCCGGTTCGCGGCCTCGATGATCTGGCGCAGTCCCGCGGTGAGCGCGTCGCCGTCGGGTGCGGTCTTCGGGTCGAAGGTCCAGGCGGAGATCAGGCCGGACATCAGGGTCATGTAGAAGCGGCCGAGGGTGTCGGCGGTCTCGTCGGAGACCTCCTCCTCCGGTACGCCCATCATCAGTGAGGTCAGTCCGCGGCCGCCCTCGCGCTGGGCGCGGGCCAACTGGTCCCGCACCTCGGGCATCTGATCACCCATCGCCATGATCTCCACGCTCAGCCGCCACAACGTGCCGGGCTCGCGCATGCTGCCGACGATGTTCGTCCAGACCTCGCGGAACCGTTCGAGGGAGCCGGGCGCTCCGGTCAGCCCCCCGTCGCCGCCCTCGAAGGACATCTCCTCCACCAGCGCGATGTAGGCCTGGGCGAGGAGCGCGTCCTTGGACCCGTAGTGGTAGCCGATGGAGGCGAGGTTGGTCCCCGACTCCTTGACGATGTCGCGCGCCGTAGTCCGCGCGAACCCCTTCTCCAGCAGGCAGCGCTTGGCGCCTTCGAGCAGATCCTCACGGTGTCCCATGCCGGCCAGCCTACCCCGGGATCCATACAGTCGTCCTAGACGCATGGCTTATACATTCGTTCTAGACAAGCGTTTAAGACGCCCGTACATTCCTTGGCATGACGAACCCGACGAGCACGACCACGAGCACACCCGAGCCCACATCCCTTGCCGGGCGCCGTGAATGGACCGCACTCGGCGTGCTGATGCTTCCGCTGCTGCTGGTCTCGATGGACGTCTCCGTCCTCTACTTCGCCCTCCCGGCGATCGGCGCGGACCTGGCGCCGAGCGGCACCCAGCAGTTGTGGATCCTCGACATCTACGGCTTCGTCCTGGCCGGCCTGCTGATGACGATGGGCGCGCTGGGCGACCGCATCGGCCGCCGCCGCCTGCTGCTGTTCGGGGCCGCGGCCTTCGGCGGCGCCTCGCTGCTCGCCGCGTACGCGGACAGCGCCGGGACCCTGATCGCCGCCCGCGCGGTCCTCGGCATCGGCGGCGCGACCCTGATGCCGTCGACGATGGCGCTGCTGCGCACGATGTTCACCGACCCGGGCCAGCGCGCGAAGGCGATCGGCCTGTGGTCCGGGGTGATGACGGGCGGGATCGCCCTCGGCTCGGTGATGAGCGGGATCCTCGTCGAGCACTTCTGGTGGGGCTCGGTCTTCCTGGTCAACCTCCCGGCGATGGCCCTGCTCCTGCTCATCGGCCCGTTCCTGCTCCCGGAGTCCAGGAACCCCTCCCCCGGCCGCTTCGACTGGCTGAGCGTCCCGCTCTCGATGGCCGCCGTGCTCCCCGTGATCTACGGCGTCAAGGAGATCCCCTCCGAGGGCTGGCACCCGCTCTACATCGTCTCGGTCACCGTCGGCCTGCTCTTCGCCGCCCTCTTCGTCCACCGCCAGCGCACCACCGGCTCCCCGCTGATCCCGCCGGCCCTGCTGAAGGGCCGGGGCTTCAGCCCGGCGCTGGCCCTGAACCTGGTCGCCTCGCTCGCCATGATGGGCTCGGCGATCTTCACCACCCAGTACCTCCAGTCGGTCCTCGGGATGAGCCCGCTCGCGGCGGCGCTGTGGAGCCTGCTGCCCTCGGTGTTCATCGGGGCGGCGGGGCCGCTCACCGCGCAGCTGGTGCAGCGGGGCGCGGACCGCGGGTACGTCGTCGCGGGCGGCTTCGCGGCCATGGCGGCCGGGTTCGTGCTGCTCGCCCTGATCGGCACCGACTCGCTGTGGCTGGTGCTGGTCGGCGCCGGCGTCCTCGCCTGCGGGATGGTCGCGATCATGTCCCAGCTGACCGACCTCGCGATGACCGGCGCACCGGTGGAACGGGCCGGGACGGCGTCCTCGCTGCTGGAGACGGCTTCGGAGTTCGGCGGTGCGCTCGGCATGGCGGTGCTGGGCTCGATCGGCACGGCGGTCTACCGCCACGAGATGCCGGCCACGGCCCCGGCCGGCGCCCGCGAGACGCTGGGCGGCGCGCTGGCCACCGCAAGCCGGCTGCCGGGGCCCGCGGGAGAGGCCCTGACCCGCACCGCCCGGGAGGCGTTCACCAGCGGGATGCAGGGGGCGGCGATCGCGGGGGCGGTGCTGCTGACGCTGGCCGCGGTGGGTGCGGGGGTGACGCTGCGGAAGCTCGGTGAGTAGCAGGACATGCGAACGGCGGGCGGGCTGATTTGCGTCAGCCCGCCCGCCGTTCGCAGAAGTGGCTGTTACACGAGGTTCACCGAACGAGCCGACGTGGCCCCGATCTCCGCCTCCACCTCGGCCAGCACGCCGGAGGCCACCGTGTCGTCGACGGTGAGCACGGCCAGCGCCTCGCCGCCGGCCGCCGCACGGGCGACCTGCATACCGGCGATGTTGATCCCGGACTCCCCGAGGATGCGGCCGACGGTGCCGACGACACCCGGCCGGTCCTCGTAGCGCAGCACCAGCAGGTGGTCGGCGATCGCGAGGTCGACGTCGTAGTCGCCGACCGCGACGATCTTCTGGAGGTTCTTCGGGCCGGACAGCGTGCCGGAGACCGAGACCTCCTCGCCGTTGCCGAGGGTGCCTCGCACGGTGACGACGTTGCGGTGGTCGGCCGACTCCGAGCTGGTCGTCAGCCGTACCTCGACCCCGCGCTCCTGCGCGAACAGCGGCGCGTTGACGTACGACACCGTCTCGTCGACGACGTCCTCGAAGACGCCCTTGAGCGCGGACAGCTCCAGCACCTTCACGTCGTGCTGGGTGATCTCGCCGTAGACCTCGACGTCGAGGCGGACCGCGACCTCACCGGCGAGCGCGGTGAAGATGCGGCCGAGGCGCTCGGCGAGGGGCAGGCCCGGCTTGACGTCCTCCGCGATGACACCGCCCTGGACGTTGACCGCGTCCGGGACCAGCTCGCCGGCGAGGGCGAGGCGGACGGACCTGGCGACCGCGATGCCCGCCTTCTCCTGGGCCTCGTCGGTGGAGGCACCGAGGTGCGGAGTGCAGACGACCTGGTCGAGCTCGAAGAGCGGGGAGTCGGTGCACGGCTCCTTGCTGTAGACGTCGAGGCCGGCGCCGGCGACCCGGCCCTCCTTGAGCGCCGCGTACAGCGCCTCCTCGTCGACGATGCCACCGCGCGCGGCGTTGACGATCCGTACCGACGGCTTGACCTTGCGCAGCGCCTCGTCGCCGATCAGACCGACCGTCTCGGGGGTCTTCGGGAGGTGCACGGTGATGAAGTCGGCGACCTCGAGCAGCTCGTCCAGCGACAGCACCTTCACGCCCATCTGGGCGGCGCGGGCGGGCTGGATGTAGGGGTCGTACGCGACGACCTTCATGCCGAAGGCGGACATGCGCTGCGCGACCAGGGCGCCGATGCGGCCGAGGCCGACGACGCCGAGGGTCTTCTCGGCGAGTTCGACACCGGTGTACTTGCTGCGCTTCCACTCGCCGTTCTTCAGCGCGGCGTTGGCCTGCGGGATGTGGCGGGCGCTGGAGATGAGGAGACCGCAGGCCAGCTCGGCGGCGGTCACGATGTTGGAGGTCGGGGCGTTGACGACCATCACGCCGGCCTTGGTGGCGGCGGAGACGTCGACGTTGTCCAGGCCGACGCCGGCTCGTGCGACGACCTTCAGCTTCTTCGCCGCGGCGATGGCCTCGGCGTCGACCTTGGTGGCGGAGCGGATCAGGATCGCGTCCACGTCGGCGATGGCGGGGAGCAGTTCGGCTCGGTCCGCTCCGTTGGTGTGCCGGATCTCGAAGTCCGGGCCCAGCGCGTCGACGGTGGCGGGCGACAGCTCTTCAGCGATGAGTACGACAGGTTTCGAGCTCACGTGAGTCCTCACATGTCCAATGCGGACGGCCGTCCCGACGGCCGCAGGCGGTGGAGGTTGGCTAGCCGCGTGGAGACGCACGACGCTGTGGGCCTGACGCGTATGTATGACGGCAGTGTAGTGGCGTGACCGAGGTCGTCCTGCGCCTCTGCGGAAGGATCACCCGTCCGAGATCCGACGGGGCGGACAACAAGGCCGGGGCGGTTCGCCCCGGCCCTGTCACCTGGGGCTCACGCGTCTTCGTTCACCCAGGACATCAGCTTGCGCAGCTGCTTGCCGGTGGTCTCCAGCAGGTGCTCGGAGTCCTGCTTCTTGTACTCGTTGTACTTCTTCAGACCGCCGTGGTACTCGTCCATCCAGTTGCGGGCGAAGGTGCCGTCCTGGATCTCGGCGAGGACCTTCTTCATCTCGGCCTTGGTGGCGTCGGTGATGATCCGCGGGCCGGTGACGTAGTCGCCCCACTCGGCGGTCTCGGAGACCGACCAGCGCATCTTCTCCAGGCCGCCCTCGTACATCAGGTCGACGATGAGCTTCAGCTCGTGCAGGCACTCGAAGTAGGCGATCTCCGGCTGGTAGCCGGCCTCGACCAGGGTCTCGAAACCGGCCTTGACCAGGGCGGAGGTACCACCGCAGAGGACGGCCTGCTCACCGAACAGGTCGGTCTCGGTCTCCTCGGTGAAGGTGGTCTTGATGACGCCGGCGCGGGTGCCGCCGATGCCCTTCGCGTACGACAGCGCCAGCGCGAAGCCGTTGCCCGTGGCGTCCTGCTCGACGGCCACGATGCAGGGCACGCCGCGGCCCTCCTCGTACTGGCGGCGCACCAGGTGGCCCGGGCCCTTGGGGGCGACCATGCAGACGTCGACGCCGGCCGGGGGCTTGATGAAGCCGTAGCGGATGTTCAGGCCGTGGCCGAAGAACAGGGCGTCGCCGTCGTTCAGGTTCGGGGCGATGGACTCCTCGTAGACCTGGGCCTGGATCGGGTCCGGGACGAGGATCATGATGACGTCGGCCTCGGCGGCGGCCTCCGAGGGGGTCACCACGCGCAGGCCCTGCTCCTCGGCCTTCGCCTTGGACTTGGAGCCCTCGTGCAGACCGACACGCACGTCGACACCCGAGTCGCGCAGCGACAGCGCGTGGGCGTGGCCCTGGCTGCCGTAGCCGATGACCGCGACCTTGCGGCCCTGGATGATGGACAGGTCGGCGTCGGCGTCGTAGAACAGCTCGGCCACTTTGGGTTCTCTCCTTGGTGTGCAGGTGTTGCGTCCCACCGTATGACGGCGGGCGGAAGGGAAGTTTCGGGGTCTCGACATACGGGCGGCCGCCGAGCCGGAAGGAGCGCCGGCCGCCCGTGTCGAGCCTTGCTCAAGCCTTACGCAGATCGGTCGAGGGCGCGCAGCGACCGGTCGGTGATCGAACGGGCCCCGCGTCCGATCGCGATGGTGCCGGACTGCACCAGTTCCTTGATGCCGAACGGCTCCAGCATCTTGAGCATGGCCGTCAGCTTCTCGCTGCTGCCGGTCGCCTCGATGGTGACGGCCTCCGGGGAGACGTCGACGGTCTTGGCGCGGAACAGCTGGACGATCTCGACGATCTGGGAGCGCGTCTCGTTGTCTGCGCGCACCTTCACCAGAACGAGTTCCCGCTGAACGGCCGAACCCGGCTCCAGTTCGACGATCTTGAGCACCTCGACGAGCTTGTTGAGCTGCTTGGTGACCTGCTCCAGCGGCAGCGCCTCGACACTCACCACGATCGTGATGCGGGAGATGTCGGCGTGCTCGGTGACCCCGACGGCGAGCGAGTCGATGTTGAAGCCGCGGCGGGAGAAGAGGGCCGCGATCCGGGCGAGGATGCCCGGCTTGTTCTCCACCAGGACGGAGAGCGTGTGCTTGGACATTTTTCTGCGTCTCTCTCTTACGTCTCTCGCTCAGTCGTCTTCGTTGTCGCCGAAGTCGGGGCGGACGTCCCGGGCGGCCAGGATCTCGTCGTTGGAGGTGCCGGCGGCGACCATCGGCCACACCATGGCGTCCTCGTGGACGATGAAGTCGACGACGACGGGGCGGTCGTTGATGGAGTTCGCCTCTTCGATGACCTTGTCGAGGTCGTCCGGGGACTCGCAGCGGATGGAGTAGCAGCCCATGGCCTCCGACAGCTTGACGAAGTCGGGGACCCGGGTGCCGCGGGCGTCCGGGTTGACGTCGTCGGGCCCGGAGTGCAGCACCGTGTTGGAGTACCGCTGGTTGTAGAACAGGGTCTGCCACTGGCGGACCATCCCGAGAGCGCCGTTGTTGATGATGGCGACCTTGATCGGGATGTTGTTCAGGGCGCAGGTGGTCAGTTCCTGGTTGGTCATCTGGAAGCAGCCGTCGCCGTCGATCGCCCAGACGGTCCTGCCCGGCTGGCCGGCCTTGGCGCCCATGGCGGCCGGGACCGCGTAGCCCATGGTTCCGGCGCCGCCGGAGTTCAGCCAGGTGGCGGGCTTCTCGTACTGCACGTAGTGCGCGGCCCACATCTGGTGCTGGCCGACGCCCGCCGCGAAGATCGTGCCCTCCGGGGCGAGCTGCCCGATGCGCTCGATGACCTGCTGCGGCGAGAGCGAACCGTTGTCGGGCAGGTCGTAGCCCAGCGGGTAGGTCTCGCGCCAGCGGTTGAGGTCCTTCCACCAGGCGGTGTAGTCGCCCTGGTGGCCCTCGCCGTGCTCCTTCTGCACCGCCTGGATCAGGTCGGCGATGACCTCGCGGGCGTCGCCGACGATCGGCACGTCGGCGGCGCGGTTCTTGCCGATCTCCGCGGGGTCGATGTCGGCGTGGACGATCTTCGCGTACGGGGCGAAGCTGTCCAGCTTGCCGGTGACGCGGTCGTCGAAGCGGGCTCCGAGGGCGACGATCAGGTCGGCCTTCTGCAGCGCGGTGACGGCGGTGACCGCACCGTGCATGCCCGGCATTCCCACGTGCAGCGGGTGGCTGTCGGGGAACGCGCCGAGCGCCATCAGGGTGGTGGTGACGGGCGCTCCGGTGAGCTCGGCGAGGACCTTGAGCTCGGCGGTGGCGTGCGACTTGATGACGCCGCCACCGACGTAGAGGACGGGCCGCTTCGCGGAGGTGATCAGCTTGGCGGCCTCGCGGATCTGCTTGGCGTGCGGCTTGGTCACCGGGCGGTAGCCGGGCAGGTCCATGACCGGCGGCCAGGAGAAGGTGGTCTTCGCCTGGAGGGCGTCCTTGGCGATGTCGACCAGGACCGGGCCGGGGCGGCCGGTGGAGGCGATGTGGAACGCCTGGGCGATCACCCGGGGGATGTCCTCCGCCTTGGTGACGAGGAAGTTGTGCTTGGTGATCGGCATGGTGATCCCGACGATGTCCGCCTCCTGGAAGGCGTCCGTGCCGATCGAGGAGGACGCGACCTGCCCGGTGATCGCCACGAGCGGCACCGAGTCCATGTGCGCGTCCGCGATCGGCGTCACCAGGTTCGTCGCACCCGGGCCGCTCGTCGCCATGCAGACGCCGACCTTGCCGGTGGCCTGCGCGTAGCCGGTGGCCGCGTGCCCCGCGCCCTGCTCGTGCCGGCACAGGACGTGGCGCACCCGGGTGGAGTCCATCAGCGGGTCGTAGGCCGGCAGGATCGCGCCACCGGGGATGCCGAATACCGTGTCAGCGCCGACCTCCTCAAGCGAGCGGATGAGGGACTTCGCACCCGTGACGTGCTCGACGGTCGGGGTCTGCTGTCCTCCGGAACGGGGCCGCGGCTGCGGATGGTGGGCCGCGGCGCTCTGCTCGGTCATCGGCATTCTCTTCTCGATGCTGAGGGTTTTTGCGAGGTTCGTACGGATTTTCGCCGCCGTACGTCTGGTGCTGGTGCAACAAAAAACCCCTCGTGCCAAAAGGCAAGCGAGGGGAGCGCGCCGGTGTGGTCGCTGGGGATTCCGGATCGTCCTCCGGTGGGTCCCAGCTCAGCCGACGCGCTGTCCAAGTACGAGAATTCGGGTGCGCATGGGACTGACCCTCCCTCCGACGCGCACCACGTGTCAAGCGGGTGGGACGGGAGTCTCATTATGTGAGCGTAGGGCACTTCCGCCTCCCAGCACGGCGGGCACACCACCGGTGTACACCCCCGGGCCGCTCCCTGCGAAGGCCGGCTCGGCCGGGGCGTGCGGAACCGGGTAGTGGCCGGATCCGAGCGCCCGGCGCAGCCGGTACTCGTCCACCGGGCCGGAGAACGCCATGCCCATCCCGTGCGTGCACCCCATCGCGCGGAGCGCCGTGACCTGCTCGGGCAGGTCCACGCCCTCGGCCACGGACTGCAGGCCGAGGTCGCAGGCGATCCGCAGCAGCCCGCTGGTGATCTTGTGCAGCCGGGCCGACTCGACGACCCCCTCGACCAGGCTGCGGTCGAGCTTGAGCACGTCGACGGGGAGCTTGCGCAGGGCCGTGATCGCCGCGTAGCCGCTGCCGAAGCCGTCCAGCGCGATCCGGACACCGTGCCGGCTGAGCGTGGTCAGCCGCCGCTCCAGCTCGTCCAGCGGGACCCGGGGGTCCGTGTCGGACAGCTCCAGGAGCAGCGCCCCGGAGGGCAGCCCGTGCCGGGTGAGCAGGGCCTCCACGGAGCCGAGCGGCGAGGACCGGTCGAGCAGCCGCCGGGCGGAGGTCCGGACGGCGACCGGCACCACGAGCCCGCTCGCGGCCCGCTCGGCGGCCTGTTCGACCGCCTCCTGGAGGATCCACCGGTCCAGCTCGGCCGTCTTGTCGCTGTCCTCGGCGACCCGCAGGAACTCGGCCGGCGTGAACAGCACCCCCTGCGAGGAGCGCCAGCGCGCCTGCGCGGAGACCGATTCGATCCGGCCGTTCTCCAGGGACACCACCGGCTGGTGCAGCAGCGCGAACTCGCCGTCGTGCAGGGCAGCCCGCAGCCGGGTGGCCAGCTCCGCCTTGCGTACGACGTCCTGCTGCATCTGCGGCTTGTACAGCTTGACGCGGCCTTTTCCGGCCGACTTGGCGCGGTACATCGCCAGGTCGGCGTTGCGCAGCAACTCGCCCGCGCCGAGACCCGGTTCGGCGAAGGCGACACCGATGGACGCGTTGACACGGACATCGTTGCCGTCAATGGCGTACGGCTGGGAGAGGGTCACCCTGAGGCGGTCGGCGAGCTCCAGGATGTGCCGCTCCCGGGCACTGCGGTCACGGGTGCCGTCACCGACGATCAGCGCCGCGAACTCGTCGCCGCCCAGCCGGGACGCGGTGTCGCCCTGGCGGACCGCGTCCTGGAGTCTGCGCGCGGCCTGGACGAGCAGTTCGTCCCCGGCCTGGTGCCCGATCGTGTCGTTGACGGCCTTGAACCCGTCCAGGTCGATGAAGAGCACCGCCGTGTTCCTGAGGGCCGGGCCCCGGTCGGAGGAGCGGCGGCCGGACAGGGCCTGCTGCACGCGCCGGGTGAACAGGGCGCGGTTGGGCAGGTCGGTGAGCGGGTCGTGCTCGGCGTTGTGCTGGAGCTGCGCCTGCAGGCGCACTCTCTCGGTCACGTCCCGGCTGTTGAAGATGAGGCCGCCGTGGTGGCGGTTGACGGTGGACTCGACGTTGAGCCAGCCGCCCTCGCCGGACCGGAACCGGCACTCGATGCGGGTGGTGGGTTCCTCCTGGGGCTTCGCGGCGAGGAAGCGGCGCACCTCGTGCACCACACAGCCCAGGTCCTCGGGATGGATCAGGTTGGCCAGCTCCGAGCCCACCAGGTCCTCGGCGGTCCGGCCGTAGACCCCGGCGGCGGCCGGGGAGACGTACCGGAGGATGCCGTTGGGCGCGGCGATCATGATGACGTCGCTGGAGCCCTGCACCAGGGAGCGGAAGTGGTTCTCCTGCTGCGCCAGTTCCTGGGTGAGGGTGATGTTGTCGAGGAGCATGATGCCCTGGCGCACGACGAGCGCGAGGACCACGCAGCCGGCGGTGATCAGGACGACGTGGTCCGGACTGCGGCCGTTGAGGACGTTGTAGAGGATGCCAAGGGTGCACACGGCGGCGGCCAGGTACGGGGTGAGCGCGGCCAGGGAGCCGGTGATCGGCCGGCCGGCCGGGTATCGGCTGTGGTCGCCTCCCGGGGCGGGCGCCGGCGGCTGCTTGGGCGCCTGGGCACGGCCGCCGGGCACGTGCTCGTGGACCACGCGCGTGTGCCCCTCGGGGTCCTGGGCGCCCTGTGACCGGGGTGCGGCCCAGGGGGCGTACGCGAGCAGCAGCGAACCGGCGAACCAGCCCGCGTCCAGCAGCTGGCCGGAGCGGTAACTGCTGTGCAGCAGCGGCGAGGTGAACAGGGCGTCGCACATCACGGTCAGGGCGAGGGCGCCGATCGCGGTGTTCACCGCGGTGCGGTTGCCGGGCGAGCGCCGGAAGTGCAGTGCGAGCACCATGCTGACCAGGGCGATGTCCAGCAGCGGGTACGCCAGCGAGAGCGCGGTGTGCGCGACGCTGGGCCCGTCGAACCGGGCGGCCTGGGCGAGCGCGAGGCTCCACGACAGGGTGAGCAGGGAGCCGCCGATCAGCCAGGCGTCGAGCGCCAGGCAGATCCAGCCGGCCCTGGTCACCGGCCGCTTGGCCAGCACCAGCAGACCCACGATGGCGGGCGGCGCGAAGCACAGGAAGAACAGGTCGGCGTAGCTGGGGCTGGGCACGGGCCGCTGGAGCACGACCTCGTACCACCCCCATACCGCGTTGCCCAGGGCCGCCATCGCCGAGGAGAGGGCGAACAGCAGCCAGGCGGGTCGAAAGCGGACCCGCGGGGAGCGGGCGTAGAGGAAGCACGACACGGCGGCGGTGCCGGCGGCCGCGGTCAGACCGAAGTCGCCCATGAACAGGGCGATCTGGTTCGAGCCCCAGTCGAACGCGGAACCGACGGCGTATCCCGCGCAGATCAGGGCCAGGACGAGTTGCCGGACCATGCCGGTCCCGCCGCCGGTGGCCGGCGGCCGGGGGTGCGGCATCCCCGCCGGAGGCTGTGCCCGCAGCGCTCCGGGGAGGGTGGTCGTCACAGGCGTGGACGCGGTCACCGGATGCTCCCGGTGCACGTCACTCCCGGGTCCCGCGGGTCCCGGAGCGCTGGGTGGGGGTGCCTCCTGCGTCCGCTGTGCCGGTGGTGGTGATGGCTGGTGTGGTGGCCGCGTCTGCGCGCAGCCGTGCGCCAGGGTCGCCGCCGGCGGCTCCGCCGCGTCGGATCGTTCGTCCATAGGCCGTGCATCGCCCGTCGCCCCCCTCACAAATCTGAAATGTCCATCCCCGGCGCCGTAGGTGCGCGGCGCAGCCCCTTCCGGGACGATACACCAGTCTCGTCACTCAGGGACATAGCTTCTCTACGCTCCGTGACGGCCAGGGGCTATGCGCGCACGCACCGCACCCGGAAGGTCGCGGACCGTACCGGAAGCGGATTACACGCGTATTGCCGTGATGGTCAGTTGTCGGTGGATCCCGTCGTCAAAATCACGTTCCGCAGGGGCTCCTGGTTCACGAGACGGTTCAACTGCTCGGTGACGAGGCGCTTGGCGCGCGGCAGGAAGGCCGAGGTGGGGCCGCCGACATGAGGGCTGATCAGGACTCCGGGCGCCTGCCACAAGGGGTGCCCGGCCGGCAGCGGCTCGGGGTCGGTGACGTCCAGGGCGGCGGTGAGGCGGCCGCTCTCCAGTTCGGCCAGGAGGGCCTTGGTCTCCACGACGGGCCCGCGCGCGACGTTCACGAGCAGGGCGCCGTCCTTCATCCGTGCGAGGAACCCCGCGTTGACCAGGCCACGCGTGGTGTCCGTGAGGGGCGTGGAAAGGATGACGACATCGGCTTCCGGAAGCAGATTCGGCAGTTCGGTGAGTGGATGCACGGGACCGCGCGCCGAGGCGCGCCCGGAGCGCGCGACGCGCGCCACCCGCGCAACCTCGAAGGGTGCGAGCCGGTCCTCGATGGCCGAACCGATGGCGCCGTAGCCGACGATGAGGACGGACCTGTCGGCGAGGGCGGGGTGGAATCCGCTCTGCCAGTGCTCCTGCTGCTGGGCGCGCACGAACCCCGGGATGCCGCGCAGGGAGGCCAGTGTGAGCGCGAGCGCGAGTTCGGCGGTGCTCGCCTCGTGCACGCCGCGCGCGTTGCACAGCGGCACGCCGGGGACGATGCGGTCGCCGGCCGCGATCATGTCGTCCACACCGGCCGTGAGGGTCTGGATCAGCCGCAGGTTCCACATCGCCGCCAGCGGCCGCACCTTCACGTCCTGCCGCTTCATGTAGGGGACGACGTAGACGGCACAGTCGGCGGGGTCGCCGGGGAACTCCTGGTCACCGTTCCAGAAGAGGTAATTGAGCCCTTCGGGCAGATCCGTGAACTCGTCGGGCGGGATGGGGAGCCATGCGTCCTGGGTCATGGTCAGGAGGCTATGTCAGGGGTGCGGACGCGGGCGGGTTAGGTTGGGGGCCGGAGAAGGAGGTTCACGGGCTGGTGGAGCGCAGGACGATCGGCGCGGGGGCGCTCGCGGTGGGGGCCGTCGGACTCGGGTGCATGCCGATGAGCTGGGCGTACAGCGGGTCGCGGCAGCGGGGTGACGAGTCGCTGAGAGCGGTGCACGAGGCCCTGGATTTGGGCGTGACACTCCTTGACACAGCCGACATGTACGGTCCGTTCACCAACGAGCTGCTGCTGGGGCGGGTGCTCAGGGAGCGGCGTGCGGAGGCCTTCGTCTCGACGAAGGTGGGCCTGCTGGTGGGCGACCAGCACATCGTGGCCAACGGCCGTCCCGGATACGTGAAGCGGGCCTGCGACGCGTCGCTGCGCCGGCTCCAGACCGATGTCATAGACCTCTACCAACTGCACCGCGCCGACCCCGAGGTCCCGGTCGAGGAGACCTGGGGCGCGATGGCGGAACTGGTGCAGGCGGGAAAGGTGCGGGCACTGGGGCTGTGCGCCGTGGGGGCGCGCGGGGGGCGCAGGTCCGGCGCGCGGTTGCACGACGCGACCTTGCGGCAGCTTCGGCGGGTGCAGCAGGTGTTTCCGGTGAGCGCGGTGGAGGCGGAGCTGTCGGTGTGGTCGCCGGAGGCGCTGGAGTCGCTGCTGCCGTGGTGCGCGGCGCGGGGGGTGGGGTTCCTCGCGGCGATGCCGCTCGGCAACGGCTTCCTGACCGGCACGCTCACGCCGGGTGAGGGGTTCGAGCCGGACGACCTGCGGGCGCGGCACCCTCGCTTCACGGCGGAGATGATGGCGGCGAACCAGCCGATCGTGGCGGGGCTGCGGAGGGTGGCGGGCCGGCAGGAGGGCGACGGTGTCACCGCCGCTCAGGTGGCGCTGGCGTGGGTGCTGGCGCAGGGGGCGCATGTGGTGCCGGTGCCGGGGGCGAAGCAGGGGCGGTGGGTGGCCGAGAACGCGGGGTCCGTGGAGGTCCGGCTGAGTGCGGAGGATCTGGCGGAGCTGGGTGGGTTGCCTGCTGCGGAGGGGTCTTGGGACTAGCACGGCGATGGCCGTGATGCGCCGGTGGTTCGGTGCGGCGCCGTGGGGGCTGGTCGCGCAGTTCCCCGCGCCCCTTACGGGGCGCCGGCAGCGGGCGTTCGTATTCGTCAGCCACCGGACAACCCCGCACCCCTGACGGGGCGCCGGCAGCGGGCGTACGCGTCATGAGTCGCCCGGCGGTCCCGCGCCCCTGACGGGGCGCGTTGTACTACCGTCGGTCGGAGGAGCCGGGGGCTGTTCGAAGGGACCGTGATCGTGCGACGTCGAGCTGTGCCCGCCTTGTTGGCCGCGGCCGGACTCCTGCTGGTGGCGGGGTGTTCCTCCGGGGGCAGTGGTGGGGATCTGCCCACGCCGTCCTGGGCCGGGGGGTCGTCGGCGGCGCACTCCTCCGGGGCCTCCGCGCCGGGCGGGGCCGCCGAGTCCGCCGCGCCTGCCAAGGGGTCGGTGAAGGTGCTGCGTACCGTCGCCGAGGGGCTGAAGTCGCCCTGGGGGCTGGCGCCGCTGCCGGACGGGGCGGGGCTGCTGGTGTCCGACCGGGACGACGGGACGATCAGCAAGGTCGACGAGAAGACCGGGAAGACCACGGAGCTGGGGGTCGTCTCCGGGGTGTCCGCGGCCGGTGAGGGAGGGCTGCTGGGGATCGCGCTCTCCCCCGACTTCGCCTCGGACCACATGATCTACGCGTACTTCACGTCGGCCTCCGACAACCGCATCGTCCGCATGCTCTGGGACGAGAGCAAGCCGGCCAAGGAGCAGCTGGGCGCGCCCGACACGGTCTTCAAGGGCATTCCGAAGGGGCTCATCCACAACGGCGGCAGGATCGCCTTCGGCCCCGACGGCATGCTCTACGCCGGGACCGGGGAGAGCGGGCAGCGGGGCCTCGCGCAGGACAAGGGCTCGCTCGGCGGGAAGATCCTGCGGCTGACGCCGGAGGGTGACCCGGCCCCCGGCAACCCGTTCCCGGGCTCCCCCGTCTACACCTACGGCCACCGCAACGTGCAGGGCCTCGCCTGGGACGACCGGCAGCGGCTGTTCGCCTCGGAGTTCGGGCAGGACACCTGGGACGAGCTGAACGCCGTCAAGCCCGGCGGCGACTACGGCTGGCCGAACGCGGAGGGCAGGTCGTCCGACCCGAAGTACGTCAACCCGATCGCCCAGTGGCACACCGACGACGCCTCCCCCAGCGGCATCGCCTACGTCGACGGAGTCATCTGGATGGCCGGTCTGAAGGGTCAGCGGCTGTGGCGCATCCCGCTGGACGGCACGAACGCGGCCGCGGCCCCGCAGGCCTTCCTCACCGGCGAGTACGGCCGCCTGCGCACCGTCGTGGCGGCAGGCGGCGACAAGCTGTGGCTGATGACCAGCAACACCGACGGACGGGGCAGGCCGAAGCCGGGCGACGACCGGATCCTGGAGCTCGAGGTGAAGTAGCCGGGGCCGGGGGGGCGCCGCTCACGCCTCGTCGTCCCCCGAGTCCGCCGAGGGCTCCCCTTCGGACTCCGCCGCAGGCTCGTCCTGCGGGAGCCGTATGACGACCTTGCCGGACGAGAGGTCTATCGGCCCGCGGCCGGGGTCCGTGTCCCCCACGTCCTCCCGGGTCAGCTCCAGCCGCTTCTGCTCCTCGTGGGTGTGTCTGCGGCCGGGTGCGAACAGCTCCTCGAACATGTTGAACACGGTGCCTCCTCTGCCGGTCCCCTACGTGGTCGGGCCGAGGGCCTCGACGGGGAACATCCCCAGTCTGTGTGCCACCGCCGCCGCCTCGCCCCTCCCTGCAACGCCCAGCTTGCCCAGAATGTTCGAGACGTGGACGCTCGCGGTCTTCGGAGAGATGAAGAGCTCCTCGGCTATCTGGCGGTTGGTACGGCCGGCCGAGACCAGGCGCAGGACGTCGCGCTCCCGGCTGGTGAGGCCGAGGCTCTCGGCGGGGTCGAGGGCCCGCGGCGCGGCGCGGGTGGTGAGGGTGAGGCGGGCCCGCTGGGCGAGGAGGGCGACGGCCTCGGCGAGCGGGCGGGCGCCGAGGTGGTCGGCGACGGCCCCCGCCAGCCGGAGGAGCTCCGTCGCGCGGTCGCGTTCGTCGTCGCCGGTGGCCTCTTCGAGCAGGGCCTGGGCGAGACGGCGGCGGACCCGCGCGAGGTCGTAGGGGCGGTCCAGGCACTCGAAGCCGGTGACCACGTCCGACCAGAGGGCGGCGGTGGCGGTGCTCCGGGCGCGGTGCAGTTCGGCGCGGGTCCAGCGCTCGTACGCCTGCCAGAGGGGCGCGCCGGTGGTGAGCTTGCGGGCTGCCTCGGCGAGCCGGTCGAGCGCCTCGGCGCGGCCCGCGGCCGCCGCGGGCAGGGCGCGGGCGTCGGCCTCGGCGGTCGCGGCGGCCAGCAGCAGGGGCCAGCCGTAGCGGTGGGTGCCGGGCGGGAAGCCGGCCGCCAGGGCGCGGTCCAGCTCGGCGCGGGCGTCGAGGATCCTGCCCTCCTCGGCGGCGACGCCGATCGCGATCCGGGCGACCGGCAGCTGGGCCTGCGGCATCGGGTCGTGGGTGCCGTAGTGGGCGCGCGCGATGGCCAGCCGGCGGGCGGCCTCGGCCGTGTCGCCCCGGGCGAGGGCGACATGGGCGAAGTGCAGGGCGCCCGCGCCCCGGGGCTTGGCGCTGGCCGCGGAGCCGAGGGCGCCCGCGGCGGCTTCCGCGGCCTCGTCCCACTGGCCGAGCGCGTACAGCGACTCGGAGAGGTTGCCCCAGATCCACGCCTCGGAGTCCAGCAGGCCGTATCTGCGGGCGAAGGCGATGCCCTCGCGCTGGATCGGCACCGCCTCCCGGGAGCGGCCCACCGACTCCAGCTCGGAGGGGAGGTTCGTGTAGGCGCGGCCCGCGACATGGGTGACGCCTTCGTGGAGGGCGGCGTCCTTGACGCGCTCCAGCTCCGCGAGGCCGTTGTCGACGTCACCCGCGTCGACCATGAGACAGCCCAGAGTGACCCGCGCGTTGAGCTCGATCTCCCGGGCGCCCACCATCCGCGCGTACTCGACGGCCCGTTCGGCGGCGGCGAAGGCCTCGGGGCCCGGCTCGTGCAGCATGGACCAGGCGGCGGCGTTGGCCAGCACGTCGGCGTGCACCTCGGACGGCGGCAGACCGCGCACCAGGTCCTGGGCGGTGCCGAGTTCCTGCCGGCCGTCCCCGCGGGCGAGGCCCTGGACCAGCCGGGAGCGCTGTACCCAGAACCAGGCGGCGCGCTGCGGGTCGTGCTCGTCCTGGAGGATCCGAAGCGCCTTCTTGGTGATCTTCAGGGCGCGTTCACGCTCCCCGCAGAAGCGGCCGGCGACGGCCGCCTCCGCCATCAGGTCGAGATAGCGCAGCGGGGTGGTCGCGGGATCGCAGCCGCAGGGAGGGTAGACGTCGGTGTAGTCGACGGGGCGCAGGGCCGCGCGGATCTCCTCGGGGGCGGTGTCCCACAGCTCCATCGCCCGCTCCAGGAGCCGCAGTTGCTCGCTGTAGGCGTGCCGGCGGCGGGCCACGACGGAGGCGTCGAGGGCGGCGGGCAGGGCCTTGGCCGGGTCGTGGGCCTGGTACCAGTAGCTGGCCAGGCGGGTCACGCGCGCATCGGCCGGGACCAGCTGGGGGTCGGCCTCCAGGGCTTCGGCGTAGCGGCGGTTGAGCCGGGAGCGTTCGCCGGGCAGCAGGTCGTCGGCGACGGCCTCGCGGACCAGGGAGTGCCGGAAGCGGTAGCCGTCGCCGGCGGGGGTGGCGGTGAGGAGGTTGGCGCCGACGGCGGCCCGCAGCGCCTCGATGAGGTCGTCCTCGGCGAGCTGGGCGACGGCGGCCAGCAGCCGGTACTCGACGGTGGAGCCGCCCTCGGCGACGATGCGGGCCACCCGCTGGGCGCTCTCGGGCAGTGCCTCGACCCGGACCAGGAGCAGGTCGCGCAGCGAGTCGGTGAGCCCGGTGCAGCAGCCCTCGGTGGCGGCCACCGCGAGCTCCTCGACGAAGAAGGCGTTGCCGTCGGAGCGTTCGAAGATGTCGTCGACCTGGGCGGGGTCGGGTTCGGCGGCCAGGATGCCGGCGATCTGGCGGCCGACCTCCTCGCGGGTGAACCGGGCGAGTTCGAGGCGGCGGACGGTGCGCAGCCGGTCGAGTTCGGCGAGCAGGGGGCGCAGCGGGTGGCGGCGGTGGATGTCGTCGGAGCGGTAGGTGGCGAGGACGACGAGCCGGCCGGTGCGCAGGGTGCGCAGCAGGTAGGCGAGGAGGTGGCGGGTGGAGGCGTCGGCCCAGTGCAGGTCCTCCAGGGCGACGACCACGGTGCGCTCGGCGGCGACCCGCTCCAGGAGGCGCGCGGTGAGTTCGAAGAGGCGGGCCATGCCCTGTTCGTCGTGGTGGCCGGAGGTGGCCTCGCCGAGTTCGGGCAGCAGCCGGGCCAGCTCGTCCTCCTGGCCGGCGGCGGCCTCGGCCAGTTCGTCGGGCAGGGCGGCCCGCAGTGCGCGCAGTGCGGTGGAGAAGGGGGCGAACGGCAGCCCGTCGGCGCCGATCTCCACGCAGCCGCCCAGGGCGACGACCGCGCCTCTGCGGCAGGCGGCGGTGGCGAACTCCTCCACCAGCCGGGTCTTGCCGACGCCGGCCTCGCCGCCGAGCAGCAGCGCCTGCGGCTCGGCGGCCCCGGCGCGGTCGAGCGCGTCGTTCAGCGTGTCCAACTCGTCGTTGCGGCCTACGAAGACGGGACTCACGGACCTGGTTTCCACAGGCCAGAGCATCGCATGGGGGCCGGAGCCCACGGCAGCGGTTTTCCACAGCACCGGTGCGCTTGTCGTACCGGTGGTCGGCAAAGGGGGAAGCCGGTGGCCGACCCCCGTGCGGCCACCGGCTTCCCCGTTCCCGGCCTCCGGGCGGTCTGTGCCGCCCGGCCGTCCCAGGTTCACGCGGCGCGCGGGAACCGGCGCCGGCCACGGCGGTCGATATGGGCCTCCTGCGCCACCGGGACGTCGCCCGCCGTCCCGGCAGTCCGTGCCTCCCGGCGGGCTGCGCGGCGGGAGCGGACGGCCTCGCGGACGAGACGGGCGTCGTCGGCCTGCCGACGCATTTCGGCGGAACGGATCCGGTGGAGTTCGTACTCGAACATGGTGGGTTCCCTTGTGAGAGTGGGTGGTTGGGCTTCGCTCTGTGCGATGCCTCCACTTTCGTCTCCCAGGGGGGTGCGCCACATCGGGAGAGTTCCGCATCTTCGCGGGACCGCCGGACCCCGGACACGCGTAAGGGGCCTCAGACCGTCCGTAAGGTGCTTACGGACGCCCTAAGGCCCCTCCGGCCTGGGCCGTCGCGGTCGGCTCAGCCGGTCGAGGGCAGTCCGAGGAGTGCGTCGGAGTACTTGAGGACGGCCAGCAGCAGGCCGATGACGCCGAGCGCGACACCCGCCCAGGCGACCGACTTGATCCACGGTGCCTGCGCCTTGCCCGGGGCACCGAAGGCGGGCCGGGCCAGCACCACGACACCGGTGATCAGCGCGGCCAGCGCGAAGAGGCCGGCCCACAGCGCGGTGGTCGCCCACGCGTCGCCGTACACCTCCTTGACCTGCTTGGCGACGCTCGCGCTCGACGAGGTCTGGAGCTGGCCGACGAGGGTCTCGCGGGCGGCGGCCACCGTACCGATCCAGCCACCCGTGAGGGAGACCAGGCCGAGCGCGACGGAGACGACGGCACCGGCGCCCTGGCCGACCCCCGACGGGCCCTCGGCGAGGTCGGCGCCGTCCGCCAAGTCCTCGGCGTCCGCGTCCTCGGCGTCCTCCGCGTCCTGCGCGTCGAGTTCGGCGCCCCTGCCGTCGGCGGCCTCGGTACCGGACTCCGCCACGTCGTCGGCGCTCTTGGTGACGCTTACCTTCTGCTCGTCGGTCGTGGCTTCGGCGCCCGTCTCGGCACCGGTCTCGTCAGCTGTCTTGGTTCCCATGTCCGGCACCGTACGGATCCTGTCTGAGAGGCGTCTTAATGATCGTTCTCTGCGGCACGTGCGCGTGCTTCACGCCATTCCGGGGCGAGGATCGACCACACCTCCAGGTCGTGCCGTAGGCCACCATAGGGGTGCGCCTGGCGGCGTACGCCATCGCGGGTCATCCCCAGCCGCCGGGCCACGTTCAGGCTGGGCACGTTGCCCGAGGCGGCGACCCACTCGATCCGGTGGATGCCGCGCTGGTCGACCGCGAAGTCGAGCAGTACCCGCATCGCGCGGGTGACGAGTCCGCGCCCGGTGCCGGCCGGCTCCAGCCAGCAGCCGACCTCGGCGTTGCCGCGTTCGGCGTCGAAGTTCAGGAAGAGCACCCCGCCGACGAGCGTGCCCTCCAGCCACAGGCCGTGCAGGGAGCCGGTGTCGGCGGCGCGCATGTCGGCGTACCGCTGGAGCATGGCCCGTGCGGCGGGCACGTCCGTCTCCTTGGAGCCGAAGGAGATGAACTGTCCGATGAACTCCCGCCCGCGCTCCAGGTGGGCGAGGAACTCCTCGGCGTGCCAGGGCTCCAGCGGGCGCAGTTCGGCGCCGTCGTCACCCAGCGATATCGCGTACATCGTGCTTCTCCCGTTCCACCACGTCCTCGGCCGGCCCGTCGAGCCTCTCATGCGCGGCCGGCACCCGGGCGGCCCGCCGGTCCGGGGCGGGGGCGTCAGTCGAACTGGTCGCCGAGCGCCATCACCATCGTGCCCAGGATCATCAGCCACAGGGCCCAGCGGGTCCGGCCGCGGGCCCCGAGCCGTCCGGCGAGCACGCACACGGCGGATCCGGAGCCGTAGGCGGCCGGCACCAGGGCGGGCACGCCCCCGCCCACTCTCATCGACGCGGCGGTGAGCCCCATCAGGGCCAGCAGCACCCCGGTCACCGTGGCGGTCCAGCGGGCCCGGCGGGCGTCCTCGTAGAGGTCCTCGTCCTCGTCGTCCGCGGCCTCCACCCCGGATGTCCCTGGTTCGGCGTCGGATTCGGCGTGTGCGGTCATGGCGGGCGAGCGTAGTACCCGCACCTGAGGAAACCGGCTGCGAACCAGGTGGACAACTGCTAGCTTCCGCTGGTCAGCCCTGACCGGCCCCTCGCCGACGACCGAAGCGGGTGCATTGTTTGACGGCTCGAACGATCTCCTACGCATCGCCTTCCACTACGAAGATCACAAGGAGCCCGTTCAGTCATGTCCGACGCCGTCTCTCCCGCACCGTCGAAGGACGCCTCACTCGCTGACCGTCTGACCCTGCCCCGTTACCCGCGCAGCAGCACCTACGACGCCCGCTGGGCGGTCGAGAACCAGATGGGCCCGCACGCCCTGTGGCTGCTGGAGTGGCTGGCCCCCGCCCTCGGCCTGGACTCCCTGCGCCCCTGCGCGCGCGTCCTCGACCTGGGCTGCGGCCGGGCGATGACGTCGATCTTCCTGGCCAGGGAGTTCCACGCGCAGGTCACCGCCGCGGACCTGTGGATCAGTCCCGACGACAACGCCGGGCGGATCGCCGAGGCCGGGTTCGCCGACCGCGTGCAGCCGGTACACGTGGAAGCGCACGACCTGCCCTTCGCCGAGGGCAGCTTCGACGCGATCGTCTCGGTCGACGCGTACCAGTACTTCGGCACCGCCGACCTCTATCTGCCCTCGGTCACCCGGCTGCTGAAGCCCGGCGGCCGGATCGGGATCGTCGTGCCCGCGGTGCGCGAGGAACCGGACGGCGCCGAGCCGCCCGAGCATCTGAGAGCGCACTGGGACCCGGGTTTCTGGGCGTTCCACTCCGTCGGCTGGTGGCACCGGCACTGGACCCGCAGCGGGGCCGTGCAGGTCGAGGCCGCCGACTGGCTGGAGGACGGCTGGCGCGACTGGCTGCTGTGGAGCGAGGTGTGCGCCGCGGAGAGCCCGGATGCGGAGATGGCCCGGATGGCCCGGGAGTCGGTGGAGCTGCTGGAGGCGGACCGCGGGCAGCTGCTCGGCTTCGCCCGGATCGTGGGCCGCCGCCTGTGACGCGGTACGGCCCCGGAGGCGCTGCCTCCGGGGCCGTACCAGGCGCGTGCTGCCGCTCAGCCCTCGCTGACGCCCAGCTTCTCCAGGATCAGTTCCTTGACGCGGGCCGCGTCGGCCTGACCGCGGGTCGCCTTCATGACCGCGCCGACCAGGGCACCGGCCGCGGCCACCTTGCCGCCGCGGATCTTGTCGGCGACGCCCGGGTTGCCGGCGATGGCCTCCTCGACGGCGGCGGTGAGCGCGCCCTCGTCGGAGACGACCTTCAGGCCGCGCTTGTCGACGACCTCGTCCGGGGTGCCCTCGCCCGCGAGGACGCCCTCGATGACCTGCCGGGCCAGCTTGTCGTTCAGGTCACCCTTGGAGACCAGCTCGGTGACCCGGGCGACCTGCGCCGGGGTGATCGCCAGCTCGTCGAGCGAGGTGCCCGACTCGTTGGCGCTGCGGGCCAGTTCGCCCATCCACCACTTGCGGGCGGAGGCCGCGTCGGCCCCGGCGTCGATGGTGGCGACGATCAGGTCCAGCGCGGCGGCGTTGATGATCGCCTGCATCTCCACCGCGGAGATGCCCCACTCGGCGAGCAGCCGGTTGCGGCGGGCCAGCGGCATCTCCGGCAGCGCGGCACGGATCTCCTCGACCCACTCGCGCGAGGGCGCCACGGGGACCAGGTCGGGCTCCGGGAAGTACCGGTAGTCCTCTGCCTCCTCCTTCACGCGGCCCGAGGTCGTCGACCCGGTGTCCTCGTGGAAGTGCCGGGTCTCCTGGACGATCGTCCCGCCGGAGGACAGCACGGCCGCGTGCCGCATGATCTCGAAGCGGGCCGCGCGTTCCACGGACCGCAGCGAGTTCACGTTCTTCGTCTCGGAACGCGTGCCGAACGTGGCGGTGCCGTGGGGGCGCAGCGACAGGTTCACGTCGCAGCGCATCTGGCCCATCTCCATGCGGGCTTCCGACACGCTGAGCCCGCGGATGACCTCGCGCAGCTCACGGACGTACGCCCGCGCGACCTCGGGAGCCCGCTCGCCGGCGCCCTCGATCGGCTTGGTGACGATCTCGATGAGCGGGATGCCCGCGCGGTTGTAGTCGAGCAGGGAGTGGGACGCGCCGTGGATACGGCCGGTGGCGCCGCCGACGTGGGTCGACTTGCCGGTGTCCTCCTCCATGTGGGCGCGCTCGATCTGCACGCGGAAGGTCTCGCCGTCCTCCAGCTGCACGTCGAGGTAGCCGTTGAAGGCGATCGGCTCGTCGTACTGGGAGGTCTGGAAGTTCTTCGGCATGTCCGGATAGAAGTAGTTCTTCCGGGCGAAGCGGCACCACTCGGCGATCTCGCAGTTCAGCGCGAGACCGATCT
>NZ_JAEKKT010000115.1 GCF_019510245.1 Streptomyces sp.
CAACGCCACCCTCGACGTCTACGTGGACGGCCAGTTCCTCAAGGCGATCGACCTCACCTCGAAGTACGCCTGGCTCTACGGCAGCGAGACCTCACCCGGCAACTCACCCGGCTCCGGCGCCCCGCGCCACATCTACGACGAGGCGAACCTGCTGCTCGGCAGGACCGTCCCGGCCGGCTCGAAGATCCGCCTCCAGAAGGACGCGGCCAACTCCGCCGCCTACTACGCCATCGACTTCGTCAACACCGAACAGGCCACGGCGGTCGCGAACCCGGACCCGGCCGCCTACACGGTCCCGGCCGGCTTCACCCAGCAGGACGTGCAGAACGCCCTCGACAAGGTCCGCATGGACACCACGGGCAAGCTGGTCGGCGTCTACCTGCCCGCCGGTGACTACGACACCTCCAGCAAGTTCCAGGTCTACGGCAAGGCGGTCAAGGTCGTCGGAGCGGGCCCCTGGTTCACCCGCTTCCACGCGCCCGCCTCGCAGGAGAACACCGACGTCGGCTTCCGTGCCGACTCCACGGCCAACGGCTCGACGTTCGCCGGCTTCGCCTACTTCGGCAACTACACGTCCCGGATCGACGGCCCGGGCAAGGTGTTCGACTTCTCCAACGTCTCGGGCATCACCATCGACGACATCTGGGCCGAGCACATGGTGTGCCTCTACTGGGGCGCGAACACCGACAGCATGACCATCTCCAACTCCCGTATTCGTGACACGTTCGCCGACGGCATCAACATGACGAACGGCTCCACGGACAACCACGTCGTCAACAACGACGCGCGTGCCACCGGCGACGACAGCTTCGCCCTCTTCTCGGCCATCGACGCCGGCGGCGCCGACGAGAAGAACAACCTCTACGAGAACCTGACCTCCACCCTCACCTGGCGGGCGGCCGGCATCGCCGTCTACGGCGGCTACGACAACACCTTCCGCAACATCCGCGTCGCCGACACCCTCGTCTACTCCGGCATCACGATCTCCTCGCTGGACTTCGGCTACCCGATGAACGGCTTCGGCACCGATCCCACGACGATCGAGAACGTCTCCCTGGACCGGACGGGCGGCCACTTCTGGGGCTCCCAGGTCTTCCCCGCCATCTGGGCGTTCTCCGCCTCGAAGGTCTTCCAGGGCATCCGGGTCAACGACGTCGACATCGACGACTCCACCTACGGAGGCGTCATGTTCCAGACCAACTACGTCGGCGGCCAGCCGCAGTTCCCGGTGAAGGACACCGTCTTCACCGACATCTCCATCACCGACTCCAAGAAGAGCGGAGACTCCTTCGACGCCAAGTCCGGCTTCGGCATCTGGGCCAACGAACTGCCCGAGCCCGGCCAGGGTCCCGCCGTCGGCGAGGCCACGTTCCGCAACCTGCGGATGAGCGGCAACGCCCAGGACATCAAGAACACGACCAGCACCTTCAAGATCAACGTCGAGTAGTTCCCGAAGGGCGGTGAGGGGAAGGGGCGTCCCGGCCGGGACGCCCCTTCTGTCGTGCGGTGGCGAACATCGCGACCCGCCCACAGCACCTTCAGATATGGACGGCACGTTCATTTCCTGGTTATATGGACGCGTCGTTCATTTGGATGGAACTGAACAGGAGAATCTCAATGACCGTGTCAAGCCGCTTGCGTGACCGGTGGAGCGGAGGTGAACAGCCTCTTGTCGCGCAGCATGGCCCACAGCACGTCGACCCGGCGGCGGGCGAGAGCCAGCAGCGCCTGGGTGTGGATCAGCCCCTCGGCACGTTTCTTGAGGTAGTAGTCCCGCGACGGGCCCGGCCGCATCATGGCGGACTGCGCGGACATGTAGAACAGCCAGCGCAGGCGCCGGTTGTAGCGTTTGGGCCGGTGGTAGTTGCCGGTGCGGCGGCCGGAATCGCGGGGCACGGGTGCCAGGCCGGCGTGCGAAGCCAGACGGCCGGCGTCGCGGTAGCCGGACAGATCACCGACGATGGCCACGAACTCGGCGCCCAGGATCGGGCCCATGCCGGGCATGGACTCGATGATCTCGGCACGCTCATCGAGGCGGAAGGTCTCGCGGATCTCCCGGTCGTTGTCCTTGACCCGCTCGTCCAGCGACAGGAGCTGGTGGGCGAGGTCGCAGACCAGCTTCGCCGCCCGCTTCTCACCGGGCAGGGCGGTGAGCTGGGACTGGGCGGCCTCGACGGCCCTGGCCGCGACGGCGTCGGCGCCGCGGACCTTGCGTCGTTCCAGCCAGGTGGTCAGCCGCTTGACGCCGATCCGGCGCAGTGCGGCCGGGGTCTGGTACTCAGTCAGCATGACCACCGGGCCCTTGGCGGCGGAGTAGTCGAAGGCTCGCTCCAGCGCGGGGCAGATACCGACCAGCAGGTCGCGCAGCCGGTTTACCAGCCGGACCCGGTCGGCGATCAGGTCACGCCGGTAGCCGGTCAGCAGCTGCAGCGTGGATACCAGCTCCGGCGGGGTCTCGATCGGGGTGAAGTCCCGGCGCATGCGGGCCTGGTCGGCGATGACCAGGGCGTCCTTGGCGTCGGTCTTGCCCTCGCCGCGGTAGGCGCCGGTCATCCGGTTGACGGTACGGCCGGGAACGTAGACGACCTGCTGGTCATGAGCGATGAGCAGGGCCAGCAGCAGGGCGGAGGCACGGCCGGAGATGTCCACGGCCCACCGCACCTCGTCGGCCTTCTCCCGCGCGGCCTCGATCAGCGTCAGGATCTGCGATTCGTCGTTGAGCACCTTCGTCGAGAACAGCGTCTCGCCGCCAGTGTCCACCGCCACCGCCCAGTGGTGGCCCTTGCCGGCGTCGATACCGACCCATATCCGCGCGTGCCGGGTAGTCAACCGCTTCGCTCCGTTCCTCCGTGACCAGCACTTCCACGGCCCGGGGAACACTCCGCCGACAGGTCCTTAACCAGCGATGCCCGCAGTTCTCAATCAGCAGTCGGAGCGTCCCGGAGGACCGGGCGGCCATTCTCCTGGAGCCATCAACGGCAAACACCCCATCAGCCACACCCGGTCCTCCCGGACCGCCTCACATTCTTAAGGACCCCCATGAGCACCCCCAGCACCGTCCGTGCCGCACTGGTCACCGGAGGCTCGGGCGGCATCGGCCGCGTCGCGGCCGAACGGCTCGCCGCGGACGGTTTCGCGGTCGCCGTGCAGTACGCGGGAAACAAGGCCAGGGCCGAGGACACCGTGGCCGCGATCACCGCCGCCGGCGGCAGGGCCCTGGCAGTGGGCGGCGACGTCGCCGACGAGCGTGCGATGAGCGCGGCCTTCGACGCCGTCGAGTCGGCCTTCGGCGGCATCGACGTGGTCGTGAACACCGCCGGCATCATGATCCTGTCCCCCGTCGCGGAGCTCGACCTCGACGACCTGGACCGGATGCACCGCACGAACATCCGCGGCACCTTCGTCGTCTCCCAGCAGGCGGCACGCAGGGTCCGGCCGGGTGGCGCGATCGTCAACGTCTCGACCTCGGTGGTCCGCACCCAGCTGCCGGGCTACGGCGCCTACGTCGCCAGCAAGGCCGCGGTCGAGGGCCTGACCCTCATCCTGGCCCGTGAGCTGCGCGGCCGGGACATCACCGTCAACGCCGTCGCGCCCGGCCCCACCGCCACACCGCTGTTCCTGGACGGCAAGGACGACGCCACCATCGCGAACTTCGCCAAGGCGACCCCGCTGGAGCGGCTCGGCGGGCCCGAGGACATCGCCGAGGTCGTCTCGTTCCTGGCCGGTCCCGGGCGCTGGGTCAACGGACAGGTCCTCTACGCCAACGGAGGACTCGCCTGACCCCGCCGCACAGGCCAACCCGCCCCAGCAACGTCATCGCGGAAAGGAACCCCGTCCATGTCCACCACCGGCAACGTCGTCGTCATCACCGGCGCCTCCAGCGGATTCGGAGCACTCACCGCCCGTGCGCTCGCGGACGCCGGCCACACCGTCCACGCAGGCATGCGCCAGACCACCGGCCGCAACGCGCCCCAGGTCCGGGCCGCCGCTCGCTACGCCGACGAGCACCACGTCGACCTGCGCTCCATCGAGCCCGACGTCAACGAGCAGCTCTCGGTCGACACCGCCGTCGCGGCGATCGAAGCCGAGCACGGCCGCATCGACGTGCTGATCCACAACGCGGGGCACATGGTGACCGGGCCGGCCGAAGCCTTCACCCCCGAGCAGCTCGCCGAGCTCTACGACGTGAACGTCCTGTCCACCCAGCGCGTCAACCGCGCCGTGCTGCCGGGCATGCGCCGACGTCGGCGAGGTCTGGTGCTCTGGGTGTCCAGCAGCAGCGTCAGAGGCGGTACCCCGCCCTACCTCGCCCCCTACTTCGCGGCCAAGGCCGCCATGGACTCCCTCGCGGTGTCCTACGCCGGCGAACTCGCCCGCTGGGGCGTGGAGACCTCGATCGTCGTCCCCGGCTCGTTCACCAGCGGCACCAACCACTTCGCGCACGCCGGCCACCCCGACGACACGGCCGTCGAGGCCGAGTACGAGAGCCGGTACCCCGGCCTGATGGACCAGATGGCGACGAAGCTCGCCGCCCTCGCCCCCGAGGACGCGCCCGCGTCGCTCGTCTCCGACGAGATCGCCCGGATCGTCGCCCTGCCCGCCGGAAAGCGCCCCTACCGCGTGCACGTCGACCCCGCCGACGACGGATCCGAGGAGGTCTCCCGGACCGCCGACCGCATCCGCCGCGGCTTCCTCACCCGCATCGGCCTTGCCGACCTGCTCACCGTCCAGAGCTGAGACATCCACCATGAGCATCATCGAAGTCCCCGCAGCCATCCGGACCTTCGTCGAGGCGACCAACCGCAGCGACGCCGAGGCGTTCGCCGCCGCGTTCACCCATGACGCCGAGCTCGACGACTGGGGCCACGCGTACCACGGCCGCGACGGTGTGCGCGCCTGGGACCGGACCGACAACATCGGCGTGCAGGCGCATCTCACGCTGGACGCGATCGAACCCGGCGCGTCGTCCGACACCTATGTCGCGACCCTGACCGTGACCGGCAACGGCTACAACGGCACCGGCCCCATGACCTTCCGCCTGCGCGACGGGCTGATCGCGAGCCTGCGGATCGCTCCGTGACACCACGCGGGACCTGACACGGAAACCAGGCATCGCCGGCCCGGCGGCGGCGCGGACAGGTGCGGGATCCCCGCAGGCTGCGGGTATCCCGCACCTTCGGTCACGCCAGGGCGAAGTTCTGGGCGCCGGAGCCGTTGCAGTCCCAGATCTGCAGGCGGGTGCCGTTCGCGGTGGCGCCCGAGGGTGAGTCGATGCACCGGCCGCTGGTCGGGTTGTACATCGAACCGTCGGCGTTGACGACCCAGTTCTGGTACCCGCCGCCGTTGCACGTGGCGAGTTGCAGCTTCGTGCCGGCCGCGCTGACACCGCCCGCTATGTCCAGGCACCTGCCCAGCGTGCGGAGGGTCTGGCCGTTCCAGGTCCACTTCTGGTCGAGCGAGGTCGCCTGCTGGCAGTCCCACAACTGCACCGCGGTGCCGTCGCCGCCGGTGTCGTCACCGGCCACGTCCACGCACTTGCCGCCCGGACCGTAGATCGGGGTGCCGATGGCGAAGTTCTGGGCGCCGGAGCCGTTGCAGTCCCAGATCTGCAGGCGGGTGCCGTTCGCGGTGGCGCCCGAGGGTGAGTCGATGCACCGGCCGCTGGCCGGGTTGCGCAGCGAACCGTCGGTCTGCCGCACCCACGACTGGTAGCCGCCGCCGTTGCACGTGGCGAGCTGCAGCTTGGTACCCGCGGCGCTGTTGCCGCCGGCGATGTCCAGGCACTTGCCGAGGGTCTGCAGGGTCTGGCCGCTCCAGGTCCAGTGCTGGTCCCTGGCCGCCGACTGGCAGTCCCACAGCTGGACCGCGGTGCCGTCGCCGCCGGTGTCGTCACCGGACACGTCCACGCATTTGCCGCCCGGACCGGTGATCGTCTGACCGGTCACCGAACCGCCGCCACCGCCGCCGGGAGCCTTGTTGTACACGGCCACCGAGTCGACGACCAGTTTGCCGCCGGAGACCGTGGCCGCATTCGGGCCCCCGCCGAACGCGTCCGGGAATCCGCCGCCGATCGCGAGGTCGTAGATGATGAAGAAGGGGTGGTCGATCGCGTCGGACCAGGTCGTCGCGTCCACCTGGCCGGCGTTGACCGTGAAGAAGTTGCTCCCGTCCAGGTAGAACCGGATCTGTTCCGGCGACACCGAGCGGTCGATCTCCACCGCGTAGTCGTGGAAGCCGGTCTGGCAGCCCGCACACGCGCGCTCACCCGAACCGATACCGGTCGACTCGTTGCACGGCCCGCCCGGGTTCACGCCGCAGTGGATGGTGCTGAAGTCGGAACCGCGGCCGTTGATGTCCTCCATGACGTCGATCTCGCCGGACTTCGGCCAGACCACACCGTCGCGCAGCGGCGCGCCGAGCATCCAGAACGCCGGCCAGTAGCCCGCGCCGTTGGCGGTGGTGACGTCGGGCTGCTGGAGGACGGACTCGATGCGGACGACTCCGCCGGCCGGTGCGCCGAAGGAAGCCGACTGGGTCTCCACGCGCCCCGAGGTCCATCCGCTGCGCGGGTCGGAACCGGAGTGCAGGGCCTGGAGCACCAGATGGCCCTGGCCGTCGTAGTAGACGTTCGAGGTGCTGCTGGTCATGGTCTCTATCTCACCGGTGCCGAAACTGCTGCCCGGCCCGGTGTCGTACTTCCACAGGCTCTGGTCGATGCCGGTACCGGACGCACCGTTGAAGTCGTCGCTCCAGGTGAGCGAGAAGCCCGCCGGCGTCGGGGGTACGGCCGCCTGGGCCGTGAGCGACGAGCCGGCGGTGGCCGCGAACGTCAGCGCGACGACGGGAATCAGACCGAGGGTTCGTCTCCATCCACGGCGAAGTGGTCTTGCGAGACTCCATCGCATGTACCTGACCTCCGGGTGAGGGAAATGACGGCGCGAGCCTCCTGGCACGATCCGGGACGTGCGGGGTCCAGGGCCCGCGAGTTGGGCATCGGGGCGCCTGGGAGTTTCAACGTTGGAAGGTACAGACCAATCCGCATGACAGCACGGACCGGGGACCATGTCCAGAGGGTGCGCAGGATCCGGGGCGGTCCGCCGTCGCGCGTACGGCGGCGGACCGCGCCCTTTTCACGGCCGGCGCAGGAGACTCGGCGATGCGCGGGGAGGCGTTCGCCGACTCCGGGCGGGCGTCAGGGAGCGCACCCGGCCGGGGTGGCCCGTGAGGCGTCCGAGATCAGCGCCCGCTGGGCCGTCCTGAGCCGCTGGACGTCGGGCTTGACGACCCTGCGGTCGTACGTCAGCAGGCCGTTGAGCTCACCCTCGACGTCCGAGATCTGGGTGTACACCGCGCCGTTGCCGCCCTGGCAGGCCAGCGCGTGGACCTCGGCGAGCTTGGCCAGGTAGTCGTCGGTGTAGGCCGCCGGGTCGACGTCGACGTACGACTGCTGCACGGACCAGGCGTGTCCCGGTACCGCGAGGCCGAGGCCGCCGTACTCGCCGCTGACCAGGGCACGCCGGCCGTCGGGGTGGGGCGGCAGGGCCGGACTGGGATAGCCGTGTTCGTCCATGATGTCGCCGGTGCCGCCGTCCTCGCCGAGGTTGAGCCCGGACATGGAGTCGACCAGCCGGGTCGGGTCCCAGGACTTGGCCTGGTCGGCGATGCGGGCCATGTCGTACTGGCCCCAGCCCTCGTTGAAGGTGACCCACATGACGACCGACGGGCTGCTGTAGTGCTCGTCGATCATCTGCTTCATCTCGCGCTCGTACTCGGCGCGCGCCGGCGCGGACGGGTTCACCCCGGCCGTCATCGCGGGCATGTCCTGCCACACCATCAGTCCGAGCCGGTCGGCCCAGTAGAACCAGCGGTCGGGCTCGACCTTGATGTGCTTGCGCACCGCGTTGAAGCCCATGCTCTTGTGCATCTTCAGGTCGTAGGCGAGCGCCTCGTCCGTCGGGGCGGTGTACAGGCCGTCAGGCCAGAAGCCCTGGTCGAGGGTGGCCATCATGAAGACGGGTTTGCCGTTGAGGAGGGTGCGCGGAACGCCGTTCACCTTCTCCACCCTGACCGACCGCATCCCGAAGTAGCTGCCTACGCGGTCGGACCCGACGCTCACCTTCAGGCCGTAGAGGTACGGGTCGTCGGGCGACCACAGCCGCGGGTTCCGGATGCGCAGGGTCAGCGGCCCGCCGCTGCGCCCGGTGGCGGTGGCCACCTTGCGCTTGCCCTCGTAGGCGGTCGCCGTGACCGGCAGGCCGTCGCGGACGCCCTGCGGCTCGACGGTGAGCGTGCCGGCGTCGACGTCGGGGGTGAGCTTGAGCCGGCCCACGTGGTCCGCGGCCACCGGCTCCATCCACACCGTCTGCCAGATCCCGGAGGTCGGCGTGTACCAGATGCCGCTCGGGTCCAGGCGCTGCTTGCCGACCGGCGGGTTCTCGCCACCGGCCGCGTCGGTGGGGTCGTAGACGCCGACGATGAGCTCCTGGGTGCGGCCGGGCTTCAGCGCGTCGGTGATGTCGGCGCTGAACTTGTCGTACCCGCCCTGGTGTTCGGCCACCTTGATGCCGTTGACGTACACCTCGGCCCGCCAGTCGACCGCGCCGAAGTTCAGCTGCAGCCGCTTGCCGGAGCCGATCCTCCAGCCGGCCGGGACGGTGAAGGTGCGCCGGTACCACATGCGGTCCTCGTGCCGTTCGAGCCCGGACAGCTGGGACTCGACGGGGTACGGGACGAGGATCTTCTCGCCGAGCTTCCTGCCCACCGGCGGCTGTTCTCCGGCCGTGGCGGTGGCGAACTGCCAGGTGCCGTTGAGGTTCTGCCAGTCACCGCGGGTGAGCTGGGGCCTCGGGTACTCGGGGTGGGCGTTGTCCGGACCGACCTTGTCGGCCCACTTGGTGCGCAACTCGTACGTCGACTTGTTGGCGCCGCTGCTCCAGAAGGGTCCGACAACGTTGCCATCCATGCCGGCCAGGCCGCCTCGACCGTCGTAGCGCACGTCGGCGAGACCCGACGCGGTACCGGTCTTGTTGCCGACGACGGGCTCCTTGAGTGCGATCAGCAGCTTCCGGGGGTCGGCGGAGTCCAGCCGGGCGTCCGCCAGGGGCCAGGTGGCGCCCCCGATCACGGCGTCGAGATGCTCGCCGAGACCGGCCGGCGGCGCGCTCAGCGGCCGCGCGAACTCCAGGGCGAGGGTACGGCCGCTCGCCTGGACGGCGGTGGAGACGGCGCCGTCGTAGTCGAAGCCGTCGGGCAGGCGGAACGCGGACTGCGGTACGGCCGTCTTGGTGCCGCCGGGCGGGGTCCAGCGCAGGTGGAGATTGGAACCGCCGTAGTGCTCGAAGTACTCGACCTTGATGTCGTAGGCCTTGTTCGCCGTCAACTCGACGGGCTGGCCCGCCTGTTCGACGTCCCAGTCGTCCACCCAGTGGTCGATGACCAGCCGGCCGTCCACCCACAGCCGGAAGCCGTTGTCGCCGATGATCGAGAAGGTGGTGGGACCGGTCTTCTCCGGGACGATCTTGCCGGTCCAGCGGACGCTGACGTCGTCCGACTGGCCGGTGGCGAAGTCCAGGCGCGGCTCCAGGGTGTCGAAGTCGAGGTTCGGGTCGAACCCGGTGGCTTTGAGCTCGTGGAAGTCGAAGGCGCCGGGGGCGGACTGGGTGTAATAGTCGCCCTTGAGGCCGTGGACCTCGACGGGATCGTCGGCCGCGGTGGCGGCGGGTGGAGCGGTGAGGCCGGCCAGGCCCAGTGCCGCGGCGAGCAGCAGGGCGAGGCGTTGCCCGAGGGTTCTGATGCGCACGAATCCTCCTTGGGTGAGGAAGGGTGGCGGCTCGTTGCTTCTGTCTGTACAACGTTGGAAGGAACGGCAGTTGGCATGAGAGCACGGCTCTCGGCCTGTGTCCAGGGACATGACAAATCCCCGGGGCGCGGGGCACTCATCGACGCTGAGGAGATCCCTTGCGGGTCAGCCTGAGGGACGTGGCGGAACGCGCGGGCGTTTCGATCAAGACCGTGTCCAACGTGGTGAACAACTATCCGCACGTCACCCCGGCCATGCGCGCCCGGGTGCAGGCGGCGATCGACGAGCTCGGCTACCGGCCCAACCTGACCGCGCGGCATCTGCGCAAGGGCCGCACGGGGATCATCGCCCTCGCCGTGCCCGAGCTCGGCAACCCGTACTTCGCCGAACTGGCCGGCGCGGTGATCGACGCGGCCGCGGAGCACGAGTTCACCGTCCTGCTCGACCACACGAGGGGCGAGCGCGAACAGGAGATCCTGGTCAGCCAGGGCTTCCGCGGCGGGGTGATCGACGGACTGATCCTCAGCCCGCTGACCCTGGAGGCCGCGGACCTGCGGGGCCGGCCGGGCGAGGTGCCGCTGGTGCTGCTCGGGGAGCGCGAGTACGGCCTGCCCTTCGACCACATCGCGATCGACAACGTGGCGGCGGCCCGGTGCGCGGTGCGTCACCTGCTGGGCCGCGGCCGGACCCGGATCGCCTACCTCGGTGTGCGCACCGACTCCGTGAACCAGCCCGCCCACCTGCGACTGGACGGATGGCGCGCGGAGCTGGCGGCGGCCGGGGTCCCCGCGCCGGACAGCCTGGTGGTGCCCGTCGGCGGCTGGGACCGGGACGACGGCGCGCGTGCCATGGCCGAGCTGCTGGACTCCGGTGTGCGCCCGGACGCCGTCTTCGCCTTCAACGACCTGATCGCGATCGGCGCGATGCGGGTCCTGCACGAACGGGGACTGCGGGTGCCCTGGGACGTGGCGGTGGTGGGTTTCGACGACATCGCGGAGGGGCGGTTCGGAGCCGTCACCCTGACGACGGTGTCCCCGGACAAGCAGGCCATCGCGAAGATGGCCGTGGCCTCGCTGCTGCGCAGCCTGTCGGGCCGCGCGGAGCCCGGCGGTCGCGAACTGACCGCGCAGTTCGCGCTGGTGGAGCGGGAGAGCACCTTGGGCCGACGGTGACGAGATTTCGGACGGAAGGCTTTACACGCCCCTTCCAACGATGTAAAAACCTCCCCTGAACGACGAGCACGCCGAGTTGACGCAAGAGCAAGCCTCCCCGAGAGCGCTCTCAGCTCCGGGGCCGTGCCGTTTGGGGACACTCATGAAGCCCACCGCACTTGCCCGTCGCACCTCCGCTCGAACACTTCTCGCCGCCGGCCTCGTGACGAGCCTCGCGCTCGCGACCGGATGCACCAGGTCCGAGGACGACGCGGACACGGAGCCCGCCGCCTCCCGGCAGGACGACGCCGGCCAGGTGGTCGCCTCACCCGGCACCGCCTCCGGCCCGACCTGCACCGTCGACGCCTACGGCGGCCGGAAACTCGACCTGCGGACCGCCACCGTCGGCTTCTCCCAGTCCGAGAAGGAAGCCAACCCCTTCCGGATCGCGGAGACCGCCTCCATCAAGGCCGAAGCCAGCGCACAGGGCGTCAGACTGCTCACCGCCAACGCCCAGTCGCAGTTCTCCAAGCAGATCAGCGACGTCCAGGACCTCATCGCCAAGGGCGCGAACCTGCTGGTCATCGCGCCGCTCAACTCCGACGGCTGGGAGCCGGTACTGCGCACCGCGGCCGCCAGGCACATCCCGATCGTGACCATCGACCGCAAGATCAACGCGACGGCCTGCAAGGACTACGTGAGCTTCATCGGCTCCGACTTCACCGAGCAGGGCAGACGGGCCGCGGACCGGATGATCGCGGCGACCGGCGGTAAGGGTGAGGTCGCCGTCCTCCTCGGCGCCGCCGGCAACAACGTGACCACCGAGCGCACCAAGGGCTTCGAGGACCGCATCAAGGAGAAGGCACCCGGCCTGAAGATCGTGTTCCGCCAGACCGGCGAATTCGCCCGCGAGAAGGGCCAGTCGGTCACCGAGAACCTCATCCAGTCCAAGCCCGGCATCACCGGGATCTACGCAGAGAACGACGAGATGGGCCTCGGCGCCGTCAACGCCCTGAAGGGCGCGGGCAAGAAGCCCGGCGACGTCAAGATCGTCACCATCGACGGGACCCGCAACGCCGTACAGAGCATCGTGGACGGCTGGATCTACGCGGTCATCGAGTCCAACCCGCTCTTCGGGCCGCTCGCCTTCCAGACCCTCGACACCTTCACCAGGGGCGGGAAGGTCGGGCAGGACATCGTTATCAAGGACGGCGCCTACGACGGGAGCAACGCCCGGTCGGACCTCGGCAAGGCCTACTGACGTGCTCTCGGCCACCCGGCTCTCCAAGACCTTCCCCGGCGTGCGCGCGCTGTCCGACGTGGACTTCACCGCGCGCGCCGGACAGGTGCACGCGCTCGTCGGCGAGAACGGCGCCGGCAAGTCGACGCTTATCAAGGTGCTCACCGGCGTGTACCGGCCCGACCACGGCGAGGTGACGTACGGCGGAGAACCGGTCCGCTTCACCACCCCCCGCTCCAGGCCCGGCAGGCGGGCATCTCCACCATCTACCAGGAGGTCAACCTCGTTCCGCTGATGAGCGTGGCCCGCAACCTGTTCCTCGGCCGCGAACCGCTCGGCCGGCTGGGCCTGATCGACTTCCGGCGCATGCACCGCGAGGCCGACGAGGCGCTGCGCGGACTCGGCATCCGGGTCGACGTCCACCGGCCGCTGCGCGAACTCGGCCTCGGCGCCCAGCAGATGGTCGCGCTCGCCCGCGCCGTCGCCGTCGACGCCCGCGTCGTCATCATGGACGAACCGACCTCCTCCCTCGAACCACGCGAGGTGCAGACCCTGTTCGAGGTGATCCGCATGCTGCGCGAGCGCGGTGTCGCCGTCGTCTACGTCAGCCACCGCATGGACGAGTTGTACGAACTCTGCGACACGATCACCGTCCTGCGCGACGGCCGCGTCGTGCACACCGGCCCGCTCGCCGGGCTCGACCGGCTGCGGCTGGTGGCCATGATGCTCGGCCGGGGGATCGGCGAGGTGCGCGCGGAAGGCCTGACCAAGTTCTCCGGATCGCACCGCACCGACGCCGAACCGGTCCTGAGCGCGGCCCATCTGACGGTGCGCCATCGACTGCGGGACGTGTCGCTGTCGGTCCGTCCCGGCGAGGTCGTCGGCCTCGGGGGACTGCTGGGTTCCGGCCGCAGCGAGACCGCGAGGGCCATCGCCGGGGCCCTGCCCACCGACACCGGCCGGGTCGTCGTCGCCGGCGTCCCGGTACGGCCCGGCTCGACCGCCGCGGCCATCCGCGCCGGCATCAGCCTGCTGCCGGAGGACCGCAAGAGCGAGGGCATCCTGCCGGGGCTGTCGGTCCGCGAGAACATCGCACTCGCCGCGCTGCCCGGCCTGTCCCGCTTCGGCCTCGTCGACGACGCCTGCGTCGACCGGATCGTGGAGACGTTCACGAAACGGCTCCGCATCAAGGCGGCGGGCCCGCACCAGAAGGTCGGCGAACTCTCCGGCGGCAACCAGCAGAAGGTCCTGCTGGCCCGCTGGCTCGCCCTGCACCCGAAGGTCCTGCTCCTGGACGAGCCGACCCGCGGCATCGACGTCGGCGCCAAGGCGGAGGTGCAGGCGCTCATCGACGAACTCGCCGGCGACGGCCTCGCCGTCCTGCTGATCTCCTCCGACACCGAGGAACTGATCGAGGGCAGCGACCGGGTGGTGGTCCTCAGGGACGGCGCCGTGGTCCGCGAGCTGACCGGTGACGCCGTCACCGAGGGCGAACTCATGCGCGCCATCGCCGCCGTACCCGCTGGTGGGAGCGATGACTGAACTCACCCTCGCACGCGGCACGCCCGACCGTGCCCGGCTGCTGCGTCTGCTGCAGGAGTACGGCGTGTACACCGGAGTGCTGGTGCTGCTGCTGTTCAACTTCGCCTTCACTCCCCACTTCGCCTCCGCGGAGAACTTCCGCACCCAGGCCGTTCAGGTGGCCCCGGTGCTGACCGTCGCGCTGGGCATGGCACTGGCGATCGGCACCGAAGGCGTCGACCTGTCGGTGGGTTCGGTGATGGCGCTGGCCACCTCCCTGCTTTCGCTCTACCTCGGCTACGGGCCCTGGATCGCCACGTTGACCGCGGTGATCGCGGGTGCCGTGGTCGGGGTCGTGAACGGTGCGCTGATCGCGTTCGTCGGCGTCCAGCCCATCGTCGCCACCCTCGCCCTGATGGTCGCCGGACGCGGCCTGGCCCTGGTCCTGCTGCCCCAGCTCAAGGACGTACGCGATCCGGGCCTCGCGGCACTCGGCTCCGGTGCCGTCCTCGGCGTGCCCTACCTGGTCCTCATCGCCGCGGCGCTCGCGGTGCTGGCGGCGTTCGTGATGCGCCGCACCACCTTCGGACGGCAGGTCCTGGCCATCGGCGACAGCCGCCCGGCGGCCCGGCTCGCCGGACTCCCCGAACGCCGGGTACTGGTCGTGGTCTACGTCTGCTCCGGCGCCCTCGCCGCGATCGCGGGCGTGCTGGCCACCGCCCGGCTCGCCGCGAGCGACCCCACCTCCCTCGGCACCCTGATGGAGCTGTCCGCCATCACCGCGGTGGTCGTCGGCGGCACCCCGCTCACCGGCGGCCGGGTGCGTATCGGCGGCACCGTCGCGGGTGCCGTGCTCATCCAGCTGCTCACCACCACCCTCATCAAGCACGATCTGCCGCCGTCGTGGACCCAGATCGCCCAGGCCGTGGTGATCGTCCTCGCCGTCTGCGCGGCCCGGGAACGAGGCAGGCGATGACCATGCAGACCGAAGAGGCCGGATCGCCGGCCGGCGTCGCGAGCCGCGAGAGCACCGGCGCCGGGCGCACGAACAGCTCCGAGCGGCTGAGCGGGCTCGCGCAGCAGCACGGCGCCCTGGTCACTCTCGTGATCGCCGCGGCCGCGGCATCGCTGGGCTTCGACACCTTCCTGACCGGCGACAACCTGGAGAACATGGCGCTGTCCTCGGCGTTCCTCGCCGTGGTCGCCCTCGGCATGACGTTCGTGATCGTCACCGGCGGCATCGACCTGTCGGTGGGCTCGTTGTTCGCCCTCGGCGGTGTCCTCGCCGCCTGGGGCTCGCGGTACGGCACGGCGGTGGCCCTGCTGCTGCCGCTCGCCGTCTGCGGACTGGTGGGCCTGGTCAACGGCGTGCTGATCGCACGGGTCCGGCTCGCGCCGTTCATCGTCACTCTGGCGGCGATGCTGGGCGCCCGGGGCATCCTGCTGGCCGTCACCGACGAGGGCTCGACGACGTATCTGGTCGACAAGGACTCCTGGTTCGCCGCCCTCGGACAGGCTTCCCCGGGCGGCATCGGAGTGCCCGTGTGGATCACCGTCGCGCTGTTCGTGCTCGGGGCCGTCGTGCTGCGCCGGACCAGATTCGGGCAGTACGTCTACGCGGTCGGCGGGAACGAGGACGCGGGAGCCCTGATGGGCGTGCCGGTGGCCCGTACGAAGATCTCCGTGTACACGCTCTCGGGCCTGTGCGCCGGGCTCGCCGGCGCGCTCAACGCGGCGTGGCTGCTGTCCGGCGTGACGATTCTCGGCAGCGGCATGGAGCTGGAGGCCATCTCGGCCGTGGTCATCGGCGGCACCCTGCTCAGCGGCGGTTCCGGTTTCGTCAGCGGCTCGCTCGCCGGGGTGCTGCTGCTGAAGGTCATCCAGAACGTGATCAACCAGATCGGCTCGCTCGACTCCGCCTACCAGCAGGTGGTCAGCGGGGCGTTCCTGGCCGTGGTGGTGGTGGCCCAGACATGGCTGGGCCGGAGACGGAGAGTGCTGTGAAACCTTCCTTGCCGAGAGACGGCCGCAGACTGGGCACCCTCGCCGTGGTGCACATGGCGGCTGCGGGGCTCTGCCTGGCCGTCCCGAGCCCGGCGGCAGCGGACACCGGGAGCCGGGCGGCCCGCCACGCGGCCGTGACCGTGCCGGACGCCCGCTTCGAAGTCCTGTCACCGACCCTGATCCGGACGGAATACGCGGGAGACGGCCACTTCGAGGACAGCCCCACCTTCAACGCCGTCGGCCGGAACTCCTTCACCCCGCCCTCCTACACCTCGTCCGTCAGCGACGGCGTCCTGACCATCACCACCAGCGCCATGACCCTGCGCTACCGCATCGGCTCCGGCCCCTTCGACGCCGACAACCTGACGACGTCCTTCAGGGCGGGGCCGACGCCGGTGCCGGCGGCACCCTGGCGCCACGACGTGTGCACCGTCGGTGCCCTGTGCGAGGCGGAGGACCAGCAGTACGACGGTCCCGGCCTGGCGACGGATCACGGAGGCTTCACCGGCAAGGGCTTCCTCGCCGGTTTCGAGGTGGACGGCAACTCCCTCGCCGCGGACGTGCGGACACCGTCCGCCGGCACCTACGACCTCGCCGTGCGCTACGCCAACGCGGTGGGCAGCGACGGCCACCACGAGGCACGCACCCTGAGCCTCAGCGTGGACGGCGGCAGCGACAGGACGTTCACGCTCCCGGCGACCCCGGACTGGAACACCTGGGGAGTGGCCCGCCTGCCGCTGACGCTCGGCGCCGGTCCCCACACCGTCGGACTCCATCGCGCCGCCGCCGACTCCGGAAGCGTCAACATCGACAGCCTCGCCCTCCTCGATTCCGGTGCCGCCTATCCCGGCCGGTCCGAAACCATGGTCAACGGGTGCCGTTTCGGGACCAGTTGCGAGGCCGAGGACACCGTCCTGTCGGGTTCCGCCATCATCGCCACGGACCACCGGGGCCATGCCGGCTACGGCTTCACCGCCGAACTCAACCAGGGGTCCGGTGTCTCGGACCGGATCACCGGCGTGCCCGCCGACGGTACCTACCTGCTGAACCTGCGGTACGCCAACGGCACCGGCGGCGACGGCCTGCACCAGCCCCGGACGATCGACGTCGGCACCGGCGACGGGACCTCCCACACCACCCTCACGCTCCCGGCCACCGACAACTGGGACAGCTGGCAGACGGCCTCCGTGCCCGTCGAACTGAAGGCGGGCACCGACCAGGTCACCCTGGCCTGCCCGGAGTCCACCAGCTGCCACGTCAACCTGGACACCCTGGCCCTGAGCCGGCCAGGAGAGCCGGCCCCCGCGCCCCACCTCGCCCTGGGTGGCTACCGCCGCAGCCTCGACGGACTCAACGGGGACAGCGACCCCACACCCTGGACCACGCCCGGTCTCCTGCACCGCGACGGCTGGTACCTCCTCGACGACACCCTCTCCGCTGTGTACGACACCAGCACCGGGAAGGCCACCCAACGCCCCGCCCACGGCGGCCGGCCCTACCAGGACGGCTACCTCTTCGCCTTCGGACACGACTACCGGCAGGGCCTGTCCGACCTCGCCACCCTGACCGGCCCGTCACAGCTGCTGCCCCGCTGGGCCTACGGCGTCTGGTACTCCGAATACCTCGACCGCACCGCGAGCGACTACGAGAACACCGTCGTGCCCGCGTTCCGCGCCGCGGACGTCCCCCTGGACGTGCTGGTGACGGACACCGACTTCAAGTCGCCCAACACCTGGAGCGGCTGGAACTTCGACCCGGCCAAGTTCCCCGATCCCAAGGCCTTCTTCGACTGGTCCGCCGGCCAAGGGCTGCACAACACCCTGAACGTGCACCCGAGCATCCTCGGCACCGACCCGCAGTTCGCGAAGGCCCAGAGCACGGCCAAGGGCAAGCTGCGCAAGGGCGGTTGTGCCGGCAGCGCGGGCTCCGACTGCTACACCTTCGACTTCGGCGACCCCGACCAGCTCAAGGCCTACCTCGACCTGCACCGGCCGATGGACCGGGCCGGCAACGACTTCTGGTGGCTCGACTGGTGCTGCGACGCCTCCCGCTCCTCCCGGTCCGGAGTCACCCCGGACGCATGGATCAACCAGAAGTACGCCGACCTCACCTCCTCGGAGACCGGCGACCGCGGCTTCGTCCTGTCCCGGGCCTACGGCTCCCTCCAGGCCGGCGGCTACAGCGGCGGCGTGGGCCTGCCCACCGGGCCCTGGGCCGACAAGCGCAGCACCCTCCACTTCACCGGTGACACCACCTCGAACTGGGGCACCCTGCGCGCCGAGGTCGGCTACACGCCGGGGGAGTCGGCCGCCACCGGCCTCGCCGCCGTCAGCCACGACATCGGCGGCCACAACGACGGGTACGGCATCCCCGGAGCCGAGACATACACCTCGGACGGCCAGACCCACCGCACCACCAAACTGCCCGACGACCTGTACGCACGGTGGGTGCAGTTCGGCACCTTCCAGCCCGTCGACCGGCTGCACAGCAACCACAGCGACCGCCTGCCCTGGCAGTACGGCCCCGCAGCACAGGGGGCCGCCGAGAAGTTCCTCCGGCTCCGCGAGGCGCTCGTGCCGTACACCTACACCCTGGCGCACGAGGCCGAGACCACCGGCACCCCGATCGTCCGCCCGCTGTACCTCCAGTACCCGGAGGAGGAGAACGCCTACACCGAGGCGGACAGCGAGTACCTCTACGGCCCCGACATGCTGGTCGCCCCCGTCACCACCCCCGGCACCGACACGACCACGCGGGTGTGGTTCCCGCCGGGCCGGTGGACGGACTACTTCACCGGCCGCACCTACACCGCACCCGCGGGCGGAGCCACGTACGACGTCACGACCACCCTGGACACCATGCCGGTCTTCGTCCGAGCGGGTGGCATCGTCACCACCCGGTCCGACAACGTGCCCGACGACAGCCGGAGCCCGCTCGACAAGATCAGCGTCACCGTGGCCCCGGGAGCGTCCGGCGCGTTCTCCCTCTACGAGGACGACGGCACGACCGCGCGGCCCGGCCGTACGGCGACCACCCGGATCCGCTACGCCGAGCACCAGGGCACCCGTCTGCTGAAGATCGCACCCGCCAGGGGAACCTTCCCCGGCCAGGCAGGCCGCCGCACCTGGACCGTGTCCTTCCTCGGCGTCGGCGCAGCACCGAACCGAGTGAGCGCGGACGGTGCCCGGCTGGCGCCCTCGGCCTGGCACTGGGACGCCGGCACCCACGTACTGCGGATCACCGTGCCCCCGCGGAGCATCCGCACCGCCACGGCCGTCTCGTACAGATAGCAGGGCAGGGCTCGGCAGACCTCGGCACGGCCGGCGTGCCGAGGTCTGCCGGCGGTCACTGCTCCGCGTCGGCCAGGGCCGGGGACTCGGGCTTCTCCTCGGGGGCGGCCGCGGTGCCGGTGACGATACGGCGGATCGTCTCCAGCGGCGGCTTCGGCGAACCGTCCGCGCAGAGCAGGCCGAAGAAGTCGTCGAGCGCTGTCGGCCATCGACGCGGCAACGCTCCACCCGGCCCCGATCAAGCCGCGGGCTCCGTGGGGGGCTGTCGCGTCCGGCGGTCCGCAAGGCAGTGTCCGGCCCTGTGCCGGACGGGCGCCTACGCGCCGGCGGACTGCCGGAAGCCCCGCAGTGGTGAGAGCGCGGCCCGGAGCTCGTGCGTGAGAGGCCCGGGACGCCCCGGGCGGGCGGGCTCAGCGCAGCACGACGTCGAACACCAGGCGGAAGAAGGCGTCGATGGGGGCGGAGGACTTGTCGGCGCGGGCCGCGATCAGGGCACCTTCCCAGGCGCTCAGGACGAAGAGCGCCGTCGCCGGCACGTCGAGCGAGGCGCTCGCCTGGCCCGATTCCTGGGCCTCGGTGAGTACGCGTTCGATGTGCGAGGCCCACTGCCGGAAGCCGCGCTGGACCGCCGCGCGGATCTCCTCGGAGTGGTCGGCCACCTCGGCGCCGAAGTTGCCTACCAGGCAGCCGCGGACGAAGCCGCTGTCCACCGTGTCCGAGCCCATGAACTCGAAGTGCGCCCGGAGGCGATCCAGCGGAGGCCGCCCGGCTGCGTCGAGCATGTCGAAACGCAGGCCGGCGGCATAGCGGTCGAGCGCCTCCAGGGCGCTCTCCTCCTTGCTGGCGAAGTGGTTGTAGAAAGAACCCTTAGGGGCGCCGGCGGCCGAGGTGATGTCGCTGATGCCGGTGGCGTTGAAGCCCCGGGTGCGGAACTGCTCCAGTGCCGCCTGCGCGATCTCCTCGCGCTTCGACGCACGTGCCATTCGGATCACCTCGATTTCAATATGTCCGGTCGTCTTGGCCGCTGTCAAGCCTGGTACGCGGCCCCGCGCACCCTCGGGACCGGGCTTGACGCCATCTAAGACGACTGGTCATATTGGTTGGGCTTCGGCACACAGAGTCCCGTCGGCCCTCGCCCGGCGGGCGCTACCAAGGAGTCACCATGTCCACCACCTACCGAGCCTTCGAAGCCACCGGGGTCCACAACCTGCGGCTGGTCGAGCGCGAACTGGCCGACCCGGCGCCCGGACACGTCCGCCTCCGGGTGGAGACCTGCGGCGTCTGTCACTCCGACGTCCTCGCCGTGGAGGGCCTGCGCGCCGACCCGTCGAGTCCGATCGTGCCCGGCCACGAGATCGTGGGCGTCATCGACGCCGTGGGGCCGGGGGTCACCGCATGGCACCCCGGCGACCGCGTCGGCGTCGGCTTCCTGAACGGGCACTGCGGGGAGTGCGAGCCGTGCCGCCGCGGCGACTTCGTCAACTGCCTCGACCAGGCGCAGACCGGCACGAACGTCGACGGCGGCTACGCCGAGGTGACCTACGCGCGCGCCAGCGGACTGGTCCGCATCCCCGAGGGCATGTCCGCGGCCGAGGCCGCCCCGCTGCTGTGTGCCGGACTCACCACCTTCTCCGCCCTCCAGCAGAACTCCGTCAGGGCGGGCAGCCTGGTGGCCGTGCAGGGCATCGGCGGGCTGGGACACCTCGCCCTCCAGTACGCGCGCAGCCTCGGGTACCGGGTCGCCGCCGTCGCCCGCGGCAGGGACAAGGAGCCGCTCGCCCGTGAGCTGGGAGCTCAGGAGTACATCGACAGCTCCGAGACGGACCCCGGCGAGGCGCTGGCCGGCCTGGGCGGCGCCTCGCTCGTCGTCGCCACGGCGTCGAGCGGCGCGTCCATGAACCCGCTGGTGCGCGGCCTGGCGCCCGGCGGGAAGCTCGTCGTCGTGGGTGCGGCGCCCGACCCGCTGTCGGTGGCCACCGCCGACCTGATCTTCGGCACCCGCAGCATCGTCGGCAGCCTGACGGGTTCGTCGATCGAGAACGAGGACAACCTCGGCTTCACCCTGGCCCACGGCATCCGCCCGTCGATCGAGACGATGCCCTTCGAGCGGGCCATGGACGCCTACGAGCGGATGCTCTCCGGCAAGGCGCGGTTCCGCGTCGTCCTCGACATCGCGGCCTGATCGTCACCGCCGTCACCGCCCGGGGCGGCTCACCCTCGAGTCACCGAAGCCACGTCATCGGTGTCGGCGGCGACGGCGCACTGCGACTTCGCCTTCCTGCCACGGCAAACGGCTGCGGCGCCCCCTGTGGCACCGCCTCAGTCCGTGGACCCGCCGTCGACCGCGATGCCCAACCGGTGGGCCACGGTGGTCAGGGCCGACCCGAGAGGGAGCGCGACCCGGGCGAGGGCGAGTGGGTCGCCCCGGGTCGGGTCCTGGTTGACGATCAGCACCGGCTTCCCCTCCTGGTGCGCCTGGCGGACGAACCGGAGTCCGGACATCACCGTCAGCGAGGAGCCCAGGACCAGCAGTGAGGACGCTTCACGGACCAGCCGCCGGCAGTGCTCGACGCGCTGCGGCGGAACCGCCTCGCCGAAGAACACGACGTCCGGTTTGAGGACGCCGCCGCAGCGGGCGCAGGGCACGACGCGGAAGTCCCCGACCTGCGCGTCGGTGAGGTCGGCGTCACCGTCCGGGTTGATGCCGGCGGCCACTGGGTCGAAGCCCGGGTTCTCGGCCTCCAGCCGCCGGGCGAGTTCGCCGCGCGGGCTGAAGACGCCGCAGGAGAGGCAGACGACCCGGTCGAGGCTGCCGTGGAGTTCCACGACGCCCTCGCTGCCGGCGGCCTGGTGCAGGCCGTCGACGTTCTGGGTGATCACAGCCGAGACATGGGCGTGCCGCGCGTAGGCAGCCACGGCCAGGTGCCCGGCGTTGGGGGTGGCACGGCCGAAGGTGCGCCGGCCGAGGTGGCTGCGCGCCCAGTAGCGGCGCCGCGCGTGGGCGCTGCCGGTGAACTCCTGGTAGGTCATCGGGGTGTGCCGGCTCAGGCTCCCGCCCTTGCCCCGGTAGTCGGGGATGCCTGACTCCGTGGAGATTCCCGCGCCGCTGAGCACCAGCACACCGCCGGTGCGCAGCGCGTGGACGACCGGTTCCAGATCGGTGATGCCCGGCGGCAGATCCGCGGCAGGGGTCCAGCTCAGGGTCGGGCGCATGCGCATGCCGCCAGGGTACGGAGTCGAGCCGCGATGCCGGGACGGCGTCAGCGGGCCGATGCCCCGCTCCCGTGGAGCGGGGTGTCAGACGGCCGTCAGCCGGGCTGGTCCAAGCCGTCCAGGCCCTCTCCGGCGGCGAGCCGCTCCCGAGCGGATGCGTCTCACCCGCGGCGCGATCCAGACCTTTCGCGGCTCGGCGCTCCGCGGACGTCGACAACGTGCCACCAGCTCCGTCCCAGGGACGACAGCGGGTGCCACCGGCCGCACGACATCCTGGGCACGCACCGCGTGATGTTCGTCGTCGACGACATCGAGGACACCGTCGCCCGTCTGCGCCCTCACGGCGCCGAACCGGTCGGCGAGATCGCCCGGTTCGAGGACAGCCTTCCTGCTCTGCTACCTCCGTGGCGCGGAGGGCATGCTGCGCTGAGCAGGAGGAACCGAACCACGAACGCCTCGGCGTCAGCCGGTCCCCGGGTCGCTTCGCCGGCTGAACCCCTGTTCGCAGAGCGCATCGTCAGCAATGCCTGCTGGTGAGCCAGAAGCAGGTACCGGCTCCCAGCCCGAACACGAGGTGTGCGCTGAGGTCCTCGGCCAGTGTCTTCGGGCTGTACTTCCAGATCGGCTGGTAGAGCCCGGCCTGCGGCAGGACCAGATACGCACCGGCCCACACAGCCGCGCCGAAGGGAATGCCGAGCAACGGGTTCGGGCGCCGGACCGATCCGGCGGCGATCCCGTACAGCGCACCCCAGGCGGAGCCGTACGACCAGTGCGTCGCGGTGCTCATGACCCACGCCCACCGGTCAGGGATCTCCCGCTGGGTGAACCCCTCCACCACCCGCTTCGCCACCTTGCCCGGATCCGGGGCCTCGTCCCAGCCTTCGACCGGTGCGAACTCCCAGTCCCTGGGGCTTGCGGTGCCTCCCCTGCGGCGGTACCGCAGATAGCGTGTGGCATCCATGCAGACCGTCCCCGCGACACCGGCGACGATGCCGTCGATGACGGCGGCCAGCGGCGTGAGAGGCCGTCGTCGCGGACGTCCGGTACTCATGATGCCCATCACCTCGACCACCTCGGGCAGCTGCCGGTGCCTAGGGTCGCGCTGTGGCGTGTCGGCTTGCAGGAAGTACAGAATCCCACCGGCCACCGTCGCCCGCACCCCAGGAGCGTCGCCGTCCGCCGACGGCGACCCGGCGAGCCTGCGGGCTCAGGCGGCCGGGGTGTGCGCGGACGCGTACCAGATCGGTACCACCGGGTACATCACGCGCGCCGGCAGGACCGTCGCGTCCGTCAAGCAGTTCTACTCGCCGTCCTGCGGCAAGAACTACGGCTACGTCTGGGTGTGGCAGAGCTTCCGGGACGCCGTCGGAGACTACGACGTGACCTCGGCCGTCTACAGCTACTCCCGGGACGAGGTCCTGGGCGAGCGTTCCTGGACCAACACCGCCGCCCAGGAGTTCTGGTCCAACGGCACCAGCACCGTGAGCGAGTGCACGGCCGGTTCGGGCACCGTACGGGCCGCCGGCGACCCCGCACCGGTTGGAGGCCACTCCGGCAAGCGCTGCTGAACTCATGCCCACGGTGGGGGAGGTGACCGATCGATCCTCCCCCACCTGAGGGGAAACCCACCTCGGAGCGCGGCGACGGGCGTCGCCCGGGGAGACGAGACCGCCATCCTCCCGCCCGCCTCGTGCGATCCGGTCAGGACGGGGAGGCGCCAGGCTTCGGCTTCCGGTTCACATCAGTCACGTTCGTGCCCTCCGTCTCCGGGGCCCCGAACGCTTCGACGATGACCCGATCGCCGACACCGGTGACCTCCAGAGCCAGGTGACTGCCCATCATGCGCAGGTCCAGTCGTGCCCGGAGCGCGCCCGACCGGTTCGGCATCCGGTGAATCCGCGACGCCGGGTAGTCCAATTCCGTCAGTCTCTCGTGCATGGTCCGGTAACTGGTCGCGCTCGCGTCCCTGAGCGCCTTGCTGATGCGCTTCACGTGCTCGCCGCCGTCACACTTCTCGACACCGGTCAGCGGCACCTCCTCGACCGGCTTGGCCTCGGTGGTGGCGGGAGCCGTGTCCGGCGGCGTCGGGCCGTCCACCGGAACCGGGATGTCTCCTCCGGCGTTCGGAATGCCCGGTGGGGTCTCACCTGCTCCGTATCTCGGCTCGGACGCTCCCTCCCAACCCGGCAGATCCTCGGGCTCGGGCACGCCACCACCGCTCGTGTCGGTGGGGGAGCCGGGAGCGCAGGCCCGATCGATGCGGGTCAGCAGTGCGAAGAACCGCATCTCCGGATCGTCGGCGCTCGCCGAGGCGGCCAGCGGGGCTGCCGTCGAGACGGCGCCCACTCCCGGGGTCCGATCGGTGGTGCTGTTCCGAGGGCCACAACCGGACAGGACCACGCAGCAGAGGGCGGCCGCGAGCGCGAGCCGCGGGAGGGATGCCGATCGCATGCACGCACTCTGCGGGATGCTGATGAGGGCACACATGAGTGCACGTACTCAACTCCTCCTGAGCCCCGCTCCGAGCACTCCATCTCGGCACTTGCCAAGAGGTACGGAGCCGCCCGCGACAGGGCGGCCCCGTACCTGAGACACGACACCTCCAGCGGGCCCTTGCCTCACTTCCGCCAGAACAGGTGGTGTGTCACGCCGCTCGGGCTGGGGATCACCTCCAGGTGGAACCGGTCGAGCAACTCGTCGGGGGATCCCCAGAGCCGTAGTCCGGACCCGAGCTTCACCGGCGAGACCGCCACGTGCATGGTGTCGACGAGGCCGGCGTCGAGGAACTGCCGGACGGTGGTGACCCCGCCGCCGAGTCGGACGTCCTTGCCCTGCGCCGCCTTACGGGCCCGTTCGAGGACCGTGGCGGGGGCGCCGTCGACGAAGTGGAACGTAGTGTCGGAGAGCGTGAACGACGGACGCGCGTGGTGGGTCATGACGAACACCGGCGTGCGGAAGGGGGGGCTCCTCGCCCCACCAGCCGCGCCACTCGTCATCCTGCCAGGGCCCGCGCTGGGGCCCGAACTTGTTGCGGCCCATGATCTCGGCACCGATGTTGCGCGGGAAGTCCCGCGTGAAGTAGTCGTCGAGCCCCCGGGTCCCGCCGGGCTCCGTGCGCATGGGCCAGCTCGCCGTGGCCCCCGCCCAGGCGAACAGCCTCTCGGCGTGATCGAGGCCGAACGGGTTCTCGAGACTCTGGTCCTCGCCGGCACCGGCAGCGACGCCGTCACTCGAGATGACGAAGTTCATGACCCTCAGTAGTTGTTCCATCGGCTTTCTCACCGCATCCTGTCCCATCCTCGCAGGGCCGGGCGCCCCGCATCATGACGTCGAACGGGATACGGCCGGATCGACAGCCGGACGGGAAAATCTTCCGCGGCTCCCCGGGGAGCGGTCCCGTGGGCCCTGCGGCCGTCGCTGCCACCACCTGTGTCGCAACCGTCCGACACGGTCCAGCCGGCCGTTCTGCACCGGCACGGGCCCTTCAGGTCAAGCGTCCCGGACACTTGACTCGGTAGACGCGCGGCCCGATCCTCGTCCAAGTATTGCGCGGTCCATGACAATCCCATGGTTTCGTCAACCGCGCCCTCCCGCCGACCGAGGGACGTGGGCCGTGACGCCGACTCGACGCTCTTACCGCAGACGCAAGAACGTCACCATGCTGTCGCTGCTGCTCCTGGTACTGGCCATGGCCCTCGGGCCCACCCCGAGCTCGGCGGCCGGCGACGAGTGGTGGATCCCGACCGCACGCCCCGCCCCGGACCTCCAGATCGGCGTCACCGGCGAGCCGTTCACCGGCACCGACGCGGCAGGCGAGGTGCGGGGGTTCGTCGACGCGCACAACCACCTCTTCGGCAACGAGGCCTTCGGCGGCCGGCTGATCTGCGGCAAGGTCTTCTCCGAAGCCGGTGTCGCCGACGCCCTGAAGGACTGCCCCGAGCACTACCCCGACGGCACCCTCGCGCTCTTCGACTACATCACCCACGGCGGCGACGGCAAGCACGACCCGGTCGGCTGGCCGACCTTCAAGGACTGGCCCGCGTACGACTCGATGACCCACCAGGCCGACTACTACGCCTGGGTGGAGCGGGCCTGGCGCGGCGGCCAGCGCGTGCTCGTCAACGACCTGGTCACCAACGGCATGATCTGCTCGATCTACCCCTTCAAGGACCGCGGTTGTGACGAGATGACCTCGATCCGGCTGCAGGCCAGGATGACCTACGCGCTCCAGGCGTACATCGACAAGATGTACGGCGGCACCGGCAAGGGCTGGTTCCGCGTCGTCACCGACAGCGCACAGGCGCGGCAGGTCATCGAGCAGGGCAAACTCGCCGTCGTCCTCGGTGTGGAGACCTCCGAACCCTTCGGCTGCAAGCAGATAATCGACATCCCGCAGTGCAGCAAGGAGGACATCGACAAGGGCCTCGACGAGCTGTACGCGCTCGGCGTCCGCTCCATGTTCCTCTGCCACAAGTTCGACAACGCGCTGTGCGGCGTCCGCTTCGACTCCGGCGGCCTCGGGACGGCCATCAACGTCGGCCAGTTCCTGTCCACCGGCACCTTCTGGCAGACGGAGAAGTGCACCGGCCCGCAACACGACAACCCCATCGGGAGCGCCTCCTCGCAGGCGGAGTCCGACCTGCCGGCCGGCGTGGACGTCCCCGCGTACGACTCGGACGCGCAGTGCAACAAGCGCGGCCTCACCGAGCTCGGAGAGTACGCGGTGCGCGGCATGATGAAACGCAAGATGATGCTGGAGATCGACCACATGAGCGTCAAGGCCGTCGGCCAGGCGCTGGACATCCTGGAGTCGGCCTCCTACCCCGGCGTGATCTCCTCGCACAGCTGGATGGACCTGAACTGGACCGAGCGGGTCTACTCCCTCGGCGGCTTCGTCGCCCAGTACATGCACGCCTCCACGGGCTTCGTCGCGGAAGCCGCCCGGACCAAGGCGCTGCGCGACAAGTACGGCGTGGGCTACGGCTACGGCACCGACTTCAACGGCATCGGCGACCATCCCGCCCCGCGCGGCGCCGACGCCGCGAACAAGGTGACGTACCCCTTCAGGAGCGTCGACGGCGGCTCCGTCATCGACAGGCAGACCTCCGGCGAGCGCACCTTCGACATCAACACCGACGGCGCGGCGCACGTCGGCATGATCCCCGACTGGATCGAGGACATCCGGCAGGTCGGCGGACAGGACGTGGTGAACGACCTGTTCCGCGGCGCCGAGTCCTACCTCGGCACCTGGAGGGCCACCGAACAACACCAGGCGTCGGTGAACCTCGCCAAGGGCCGATCGGCGACGGCCAGTTCGTCCGAGTCGAACCCGTTCACCAGTTACCAGCCGGGCCGCGCCGCCGACGGCGACGACGCCACCCGCTGGGCCGGCGACTGGAGCGACGACCAGTGGTGGCAGGTCGACCTGGGCTCCACCCACCTGGTCTCCCGGGTGACGCTCGACTGGGAGCGCGCGTACGGCAAGTCGTACCGCATCGAACTCTCCACCGACGGCACGGACTGGCAGACCGCCTGGTCCACCACGAGCGGTGACGGCGGCCTGGACACAGCCCGGTTCACCGGCACTCCGGCCCGCTACGTCCGCATCCACGGTCTCGACCGCGGCACCGACTGGGGATACTCGCTCTACGAGGTCGGGGTCCACAGCGCCTGAGGCGGAGGTTCACGATGGCACGCATGCCGTCGGCACGGCGACGCGAGCAGCTGACGGAAGCGGCGATCACGACGATGGCCCGGGACGGCGTCGCCAAGGCGACGACCCGGGCCATCGCCGCCGAGGCCGGCGTGTCGCTGAGCGTCTTCCACTACTGCTTCGACTCCAAGCAGGCCCTGATCGAGTCCGTCATCACCGCCCTCACCGACCACTCGGTGACCGTGGTGCGGGAAGCACTGCGGCCCAGGGCCACGCTGGAGGAGACCGTCAGGGCCGGCTTCGCGGCGTACTGGGAGCACGTCCGCGACCACCCCGACGAACACATGCTCACCTATGAACTGACGCAGTACGCGCTTCGCGAGCCTGGATTCGGGCACCTGGCCCGCCGGCAGTACGAGCTGTACGGCACCGCCTACTCCGAGCTGATCGAGCAGCTGCACCGCAGCCGTGACCTGCAACTCCGCGTCCCCGTCTCCGTGCTGGCCCGCTATCTCGCCGCCGTGACCGACGGCCTGACCCTCAACTACCTCGTCCTCGGCGACGAGTCGGCCTGGAACGACGTCCTCGACACGGTCACCGCCCACATCGCCGCTCTCGTCGCCTGACGGCCCCTCGGCGCGTCGGCTTCACGTGCACGCACCCTGTGCGGTCACACTGTCCCGACCACTACCAGCGACCCCGCCGGGACCACGAGGGACGGGCAGACGTATGACGAGGGTGTTCCGGCCGGGCGCCCGGCGCTCCCGGCTGCGCTTCGACGGCTGGATCGCGGGCCTCGGCACCACCTCCGGCACCCGCGTCGTCCTGGGCCACTGGCTCCGCTCGCCGTTCGGCCCGTTCAGCGACGTGATGGTGGAACGAGACGACGGGGAACGGCTGTTGCTCGCCCCGACCCCGCGGACGGCGGAGTTCGTCGGCGGCACCTACCGCTTCGACACCGTGCGCGTCGTACCGGTCGACGTCGCCGTCGTCGCGGACAGCTGGACCGTCACGGCAGGTTCGCTCCGCCTGCACTTCACCACCGGCCGCCGCACGCCCCTCGGCCGTCTGCTGCACGCCGTCCCGGGCCCGCTCGCCGGCCGCCCGGCGTGGGCCGTCGTCACGGACGGCGTCGCCCGCGTGCTGCTGCCCGGCGTACGGACCCGGGGCAGCGCGGGCGGAGGCCGCAGGGAGTGGTACGGCGCGCGGGACCTGCTCGCGATCCGCGAACTGTCCGGCGCCTACGACGACGAGAACCTGGGTGCGCTCGCACCGGTCGAACCGCCCGTGCGCTTCGGCTTCGGCTCGGTACCACGCACCCCCGCTCTCACCCGGGTCACCACGACGGTCGAGGCGCAGTGAGCCCTTCCCCTCCCGTGGGCCCAGGGCCGGGACCGAACTCGCAGCGCTGCGTCCCTACGAACGACGGCCGCTCCCCGTCGAGTTGAAGCCGCACCCGAGGGACGCCCCCGTCGTCCGGACGGATCCGGGCGGTGCCGGCGCGGCCTGCGGCAGCCCCGGGTGAGGAGCCCACACCCGCCGCCGACCTGGCTGCGTGCCGTGGTTACGATGACGCGTGAACCGTTTCCCTGCTCCCGGCCGGACGGCGTGATGAGCACCGCCGTGTCGTTCCCCCTCGGCGCCTCGACCACGCTCGCCGAACTCGCCCGGGATCCGCACCCGCGTCTCGCGCTGCTGCGCGCCCACGAGCCGGTGACATGGCTGCCCGAGCTGAACGGATGGCTGGTCACCCGCCGCGATCTCGCGCTCGACGTGATGCGGGACTCCGCCACCTTCACCGTCGACGACCCCCGCTTCACCACCGCCCAGGTCGTCGGGCCGAGCATGCTGTCCCTGGACGGCACCGCGCACACCCGCCACCGAGAGCCCTTCGCGGCACCCTTCCGGCCCCGAAGGGTGCACGACGGCTTCGCCGCGTTCATAGAGCAGGAGACCGACCGCCTCCTCACCGCCCTGGAACCGGCGGGCGCCGCCGAACTGCGCCGTTCCTTCGCCGGACCGCTCGCGGTGGCCGTCGTGACCGAGGCGCTCGGACTGGTCGGGACCACCACCGACACCGTGCTCAGCTGGTACGACGCCATCGTGCGGTCGGTCTCGGACCTCACCGCGGGCCTGGAGGCGGGCCCGGCGGGTCCCGCCGCGTACGCACAGCTGCGGGACGCAGTCGAGGCCACCGTCACCGACCGGGACGCCTCCTCGCTCCTCGTCTCGGCCGCAGAGCGACTGGAACTGCCCGAAGTCGCCTCCAACGCGGCGGTCCTGATGTTCGGCGGCATCGAGACGACCGAGGGAATGATCACCAACGCCCTGCTCCACCTGCTCGAGAACCCCGGCCAACTCGCCCTCGTGCAGCGCGATTCCAGCCTGCTGGACGGAGCCGTCGAGGAGTCCCTGCGCCTGGAGCCCGGCGCGGCGGTGGTCGACCGCTACGCCACCCGCGACACCATTCTCGGCCCGGCCACCATCCGCGGGGGCGACCTCGTCAGCGTCTCCCTGACGGGCGCCAACCGTGACCCGGCCGTCTTCACCGACCCGGACCGTTTCGACGTCCGCCGCGCCGAGGCCCGCCTGCAACTGGCCTTCGCCCACGGCCCGCACCACTGCCTCGCCGCCCACCTCGCCCGGCTCGAGACCCGCATCGCCCTCCAGCGCCTGCTCGAACGCCTCCCCGGCCTCCGCTCCGACCCGCAGCGCCCCGCCACACCGTACGGCCTGGTCTTCCGCAAGCCGGACGCCCTGCACGTGCTGTGGGACACCCCGGCCTGACGGCCCTCACCCGGCGACCCTGAATCTCTGCATATCTACCCTATTGTGGCTTTTGATGTCGGGTGTCAGGTTTCGGGTGTCGGGTCACTGTGGACGGGATGGAGTTGGGGCCGTGGCGTTCGCGGAGTCGGCCGACGGCGGTGCGGCGAAGCCCTCGCCCGATGCGGTCCCGGAGCCCCGGCAACGCTCCTGGGCACCGCTGCTCGCGGTGTGCGCGGGGTACTTCATGGTGATCCTGGACGTGACGGCCATCAACGTCGCCGTGCCGGTGATCGGCCGGGAACTGGCGGCCTCGCTCACCGGCATCCAGTGGATCACCGACGGGTACACCCTGGTCTTCGCCGGATTCCTGCTGACCGGTGGCGCACTGGGTGACCGGCTGGGCAACCGGCGGGTCTTCTGCGCGGGCGTGGCGGTGTTCACGCTGTCCTCCGCCGCCTGTGCGCTCGCGGCAAGCGCCCCGTTCCTCGTCGCGGCCCGGCTGGTGGAGGGGCTGGGCGCGGCCCTGATCGTGCCCGGCTCGCTGGCCCTGCTCCAGCAGGCCTACCCGGCGACGGCCGCACGCGCCCGGGCCTTCGGGCTGTGGGGTTCGATGGCGGGCATCGCGGCGGCCGCTGGGCCGCTCCTGGGCGGACTGCTCGTCTCCAGCCTGGGCTGGCGCTGGGTGTTCCTCATCAACCTGCCCGTCGGCGTGGCCTGCCTGGTATTGACGCTGCGGCACGTCACACGCTCGCCCCGGCGTGCCGACCGGGCCCTGGACTGGCCGGCGCAGTGCGCGGTGATCGCGACGGCGGCACTGCTGACCGCGGCGCTCAACGAGGCCGGACGGCGCGGCTGGTCCGATCCCGCCGTACTCGCCGGGCTGGGCCTGGCGGTGCTGGCCGCCGCGGCGTTCGCGGTGCGCGAGCGGCTCGCCCGCTCGCCGGTCCTGCCGCCGAGCCTGCTGCGCTCCCGGGCGATGAGCGGGGGAGCCGCCATCGGCCTGCTGTTCAACTTCGGCTTCTACGGCATGGTGTTCACCGCCAGCCTGGAGTTCCAGCACCAGCGCCACTTCAGCGCCCTCGGCACCGGGCTGGCGCTGTTCCCCGCGGTGGCGATGACCATGTTCGCCTCCGTCCTGTCCGGGCGGCTGACCCGCCGTACCGGCGATCGTCCGTTGGTGGTCTCCGGCATGCTGCTGGCCGCCCTGGGCCTGGCCGGCTGGGCCGCCGCGGGTGCCGACCCCGCCTACCCGTTGCTGGTGGTCCCGATGATGGCCGCGGGATTCGGTACCTCCTTCGCCCTCACCGGCTCCACCGCCACCGTGATGGGTGCCGCGCCCTCGGCGTACTCGGGTGCCGCCTCCGCCCTGTTCAACACCACCCGCCAGATCGGCAGTGCCACGGGCGTCGCGCTCGGCGGCAGCCTGCTCGCCACGGCCACCGACTACGACACCGGCCTGCGCACCGCCATGGCGGTCGGCGCGGTCGCCTACCTGGGCGCCGCGGGCCTCGCGTGGCTGTGCGTACCGGCCCTGCCGAGAGAACCCACGGCGTCCTGAGACCGTCGTACAGACCTGTGCGGGGCGGCCGGCCCGCAGCGGTGGGGCCGGTCCCGCCGGGCTCGTACCCGAAGGAGGTGAAAGGGCGGCGGACCGATGTGCCGGGGCCGGTCTGTGTCGGTGTGGCTTCCGGGGCTATGCGGTGGTGCCGGCGTGCGCCGGCTCCGGGGTGATGGCCGGTGGCTCGACGGTCGGTGCGGGCATGGACCGGCGGGGGTGGAGCTGCCGGGTGACTTCCGTCAGGTCGGCGATGAACGAGCTCGCGAGCTCGGCGGTGAACCCGGTGCGGACGACGAGGCGCAGGACCGAGACGTCCTGGCAGGGGGCGGGGAAGGTGTATGCGGGCAGGTGCCAGCCGCGTGCGTGCATGGCGCGCGAGACGTCGAAGACGGTGAAGCCGTGCGTTCCCGGCGCGAGGCGGAAGGCGAGGGCGGGGAGTTCGGATCCGTCGGTGACGAGTTCGTAGGGCGGTACGGCCCTGATGCGGGCCGCGAGGGCACGGGCCGTCGTACGGCTCTGGACCGCGAGGTGGCGCAGACCCTCGTGGCCGTACCGCAGGAAGCTGTAGTACTGCGCGACGACGTGGGCGCCCGGACGGGAGAAGTTGAGGGTGAAGCTGGGGGAGCGGCCGCCGAGGTAGTCCACCTCGAAGACCAGGTCGTCCGGAAGAGCCTCGGTGTCGCGCCACAGGGCCCATCCGAGACCCGGGAAGACGTGCCCGTACTTGTGCCCCGAGGTGTTGATGGAGGCGACGCGTTCGAGCTGGAAGTCCCACATCAGACCCGGGTCGAGGAACGGGGCCACCATCGCGCCGGAGGCGCCGTCGACGTGCACGGGGATGTCGGTGCCGGTCGCGGCCTGGTAGCCGTCCAGGGCCATGCAGATGTCGGCGACGGGCTCGTAGGAACCGTCGTAGGTGGAGCCGAGGACGGTGACGACGCCGATGGTGTTGTCGTCGCAGTAGGCCGTCAGGGTGTCGGGCGTGAGGTGGTAGCGGCCGGGCTCCATCGGGACGTAACGCGGCTCGACCTCGAAGTAGTTGGCGAACTTCTTCCAGCACACCTGGACGTTCGCCCCCATCACCAGGTTGGGGCGGGCCGTGTCCTTCACCTGCGCGCGCCGGCGCTGCTGCCAGCGGCGCTTGAGCGCGAGGCCGCCCAGCATCGCCGCCTCGCTGGAGCCGGTGGTGGAACAGCCGCGGACCTGCTCCGGGTGCGGTGCGTGCCACAGCCGGGCGAGCATCCGCACACAGCGCTCCTCCATGGCGGTGATCTTCGGGTACTCGGCCCGGTCCGCGAGGTTCTTCTCCGCGGTGTCGGCCATCAGCTGCCGTGCCTGCGGTTCCATCCAGGTGGTCACGAAGGTGGCGAGGTTGCGCTGTGCGTTGCCGTCGAGCGCGAGTTCGTCGCGTACCTGCTGCAGTACGAGGTCGGGCGGGGAGGCGGCCGGCGGCAGTTCGTCGGCGGGTCCGGGCAGGTGGGTGGCGGTGGGCGGGGTGAGGGTGTCGAGGTCGGTCGCGGAGATGACGTCGGTATCCGGGATGGGCATGTGCGTCTCGGTGCTTTCTGGTCCGTGTGGCCCCCGTGCACCTTCGACGCTAGATCGCCGAGCGGTACCGCATCTGTGCCGATTACACCGATCCAGCGACCGGTTTGCGGACCGATGAACTGAATTTTCCCTGGCGTATACGGGCGGACGGTGGCCGGGGGTGAGAAGCGGGCCGTGGGGGTTCCTCATCGGCCGCAGGCCCGTCGCCGTCGTTGTCGCCGATCTGCCGACGCCGCGGCCGCCCGTCTCGACTAGGGTGAGTCGGCATGATCGAATCCGAGATCGAGATCGGCGAGGATCTGGTCCGCGACCTGCTGCGGGAACAGCATCCGGATCTGGCCGGGCTGCCCATCCGCGAGGTGGAGGGCGGCTGGGGCAACCAGATGTGGCGCCTCGGTGACGAGTTGGCCGTCCGGATGCAGCGGATGGACCCGAGCCCCGATCTGCAGCTCAAGGAGCGCCGGTGGCTGCCGGCGCTGGCCCCGTGCCTGCCGCTGCCGATCCCGACCCCGGTGCGGAGCGGCGCACCGTCCGAGCGCTTCCCCAAGGTCTGGACCGTCATGACATGGGTCGAAGGCACGCCACTGGACCACGGCTCGATCACGCGCGTCGACCACGCGGCGGAGACGCTGTCGGGCTTCCTCAGGGCGCTGCACGTGGAGGCGCCCGCCGACGCACCGACCGCTTCGGACTTCGGCGCGCATCCCAAGGACTGCACGGACGGCTTCGACCACTTCTTCCAGGCCGTTGCCCCTGCCGACCTCGCCGACGGGATCCGTGCAGTCTGGGGCGAAGCGGTGGCGGCCCCGCGGTGGGAGGGCCCACCGGTGTGGGTGCACGGCGATCTGCATCCCGCGAACGTCGTCGTCGCGGACGGGACACTGGCCGGTGTCGTCGACTTCGGCGCACTCTTCGCCGGCGACCCGGCGTGGGACCTCGCGGCCGCCTGGCTGCTGCTCCCCGCCGGCGGCGCCGCGCGGTTCTTCGACAGCTACGCGCAGGCGGACGAGGCGGCGGTACGACGGGCGCGCGGACTGGCCGCGATGAAGAGCCTGTTCCTGATGCTGATGGGCCGGAACGGTGACCGCGGCCTGCCCGGCGGCAAGCCGCACTGGGGGCCCGCAGGCCGGTCGGCACTCGATCGCGTCCTGAAGGGCCTTTGACGGCGGCAGGGATCCTGCTGGCCCTGGCCCGCTCCGCTCCGCTCCTCGGAACGGGAACGGGAACGGGAACGGGAACGGGAACGGGAACGGGAACGGGCAGCGAAATGCGATCAGGGCGAGTCCATCGGGTCGCGGCGGGGTGCCGGCCGCGTCGCCCGAGGAGGTGGCCATGATGGTGCCTCGTGACAACAGCCCCGAGGAAGGCGGCGTGACATGGCCTATGGCTACATCGGCTCGATGAAGACCCGGCCGGGCAAGCGTGACGACGTGGTTGCGCTCCTGCTCTCCGGAGCGGAGAGTCTCCGCGAACTCGGCTGCAGCAGCTACGTGGTGGGCCTGGCCGCCGATGACCCGGACACGATCGTGGTCACGGAGGTCTGGGAATCGAAGGACCACCACGACGCATCCCTGCGGTTGCCCGAGGCCAAGGAAGCGATCGCTGCCGCCATGCCCATGCTCACGGGCGAGTTCACCAGTCGCGAACTGGTTGTCGCCGGCGGCCTCGGCGCCGGTTGACGCAGCGTTCGGCAGCGTCGCGGAGGCGGTGAGCGTCACGGTCGGGCGCGACCGGGCGCGACCGGGTGCGACCGGGCGGCGGCCACCGCGTGGATCGACGCGACCCGCACCGCGGCGCGGAGCGCGTTGGGCGCTCGGCAAGGCGCCGGACCCGTTGGCCGGACACGCGGGAACTCCGGGCTCCGGAACCGGAATACGGGACCTCCGTTTGTATCGCAGAGTTCATCTCCCAAGTGCTGCGGTCGCATTGTCTACGCGCGTATCTTGGCCCGGTCCGTACGCCCGGGCGGGCCCGGTGCGCTCGCGCACCCGCGTCATGCCGTCCGTATGAAGGAGACCCCTCCGTGTCGCACCCCTCCGAGGCCGCCGAGCCCCGCCCGCAGCGCTCCAGACGTAAGCGCGTCCTGCCCTACGGCATCGCGGGTGCCGTGGTGCTCGCCACAGCCGGTCTGAGCGTCAACGCCCTGGCCGCCTCACACGAGGCCCTGATCGCCGAGGTCTACGGAGGCGGCGGCAACTCGGGTGCCACGTACACCAACGACTTCGTGGAGCTGGCCAACGCGGGCAGCGGCCCGGTGGACCTGAGCGGGTACAGCGTCCAGTACCTGCCGGGCGCGCCGACCGCCTCCTCCAAGTGGCAGTCGACCCCGCTCACCGGTTCGCTCGCGGGCGGCGGCCGCTACCTGGTCCAGGAGGCCGCGGGCGCGGGCGGCACCAAGGCGCTTCCGACCCCCGACGCCACCGGCTCCATCAACATGTCGGGCACCAACGGCACCATCGCGCTGGTCACCGGCAGCGACCCGCTGACCTGCCTCACCGCCACCGACTGCCTGGCGGACTCGCGGGTGAAGGACCTGGTCGGATTCGGCACCGCCGTGGTGCACGAGGGCAACGGCGCGGCGGCCGGCGCGAGCAACACCGCGTCCGTGTCGCGTGCCGCCTCCCTCGCCGACACCGACGACAACGCCGCGGACTTCACCGCGGGCGACCCCTCGCCGCAGAACAGCGGGGACACCGGTGGCACCCCCACCGACCCGCCGTCCTCGCCGCCGCCCACCACCCCGCCGGCCACCCCGGCGAAGATCCACGACATCCAGGGCGACACCCGCCTCTCGCCGCTCAACGGCAAGGCCGTCTCGGGTGTCACCGGCATCGTCACCGGCGTCCGCGGGTACGGCTCCTCGCAGGGTTTCTGGGTCCAGGACCCGAACCCCGACGCGGATCCCCGCACCAGCGAGGGCATCTTCGTCTTCACCGGTTCGGCCACGCCCACCGTGAAGGTCGGCGACAGCGTCTCCCTCGACGCGACGGTCCAGGAGTACTACCCGGGCGGCCAGGACACCGGCATACAGTCGGTCACCGAACTGACCAAGGCCACGGTGACCGTGGTGTCCAGCGGCAACGCCGTGCCGGCCCCGGTCGTCCTCGACGAGCGTTCGGTGCCCGAGCAGTTCGCCCCGCAGGCGGGCGGCGCGAGCATCGAGAACCTGCCGCTGCGCCCGGACGAGTACGCCCTCGACACCTACGAGTCGCTGGAGGGCATGAACGTCCGCATCGGCAGCAGCCGTGTGGTCGGCGCGACGGACTCGTACTCCGAGCTGTGGGTGACGGTCCAGCCGGACCAGAACCCCACCAAGCGGGGCGGCACCCTGTACAAGGGCTACGACGACCCCAACTCGGGGCGCCTCATGGTCCAGTCGCTGATCCCGACCGCCCAGCAGGCGTTCCCCGTGGCGAACGTGGGCGACACGCTGGCCGGCACCACCGAGGGCCCGCTGGACTACAACCAGTTCGCCGGCACCTACGCGGTCCAGGCCCGCACCATCGGTACCGTCACCAAGGGTGACATCAAGCCCGAGGTGACGGCGAAGCAGAGCTCCTCGCAGGTGAGCGTCGCCACGTACAACGTGGAGAACCTCGCCCCGGACAACGCGCAGACGAAGTTCGACGCGCTCGCCAAGGGCCTGGTGACGAACCTCCGTTCGCCCGACATCGTCGCGCTGGAGGAGATCCAGGACAACAGCGGCGCCACCGACGACGGTACGGTCGCCGCCGACAAGACGCTGGGCAAGCTGGTCGACGCGATCGTCGCGGCCGGCGGCCCGCGTTACGAGTGGCGGCAGATCGACCCCGTCAACGACAAGGACGGCGGCCAGCCGGGCGGCAACATCCGCCAGGTGTTCCTGTTCAACCCCGACCGTGTGCAGTTCACCGACCGTCCGGGCGGCGACTCCGCCACGGCCGTCGGTGTGACCGGTACGGGTGCCGACACGCACCTGACCGCGTCGCCCGGCCGCATCGCGCCGACGGACGACGCCTGGACCTCCTCGCGCAAGCCTCTGGCCGGTGAGTTCACCTTCCGCGGCAAGACGCTCTTCGTCATCGCCAACCACTTCAACAGCAAGGGCGGCGACCAGGCGATCGACAGCCGCGTGCAGCCGCCGGCGCGCAGCTCCGAGGCGCAGCGCAACCGCCAGGCCCTGGTGGAGCGGGAGTTCGTCGAGTCACTGGAGAAGGCGAACCCGAAGGCCGACCTCGTCGTCCTGGGCGACCTGAACGACTACCAGTTCTCGCCCGCGGTCACCGCACTCACGGCGAACGGCACGATCCTCACCGACCTGGTGAACACCCTGCCGGTCAAGGAGCGTTACTCGTACGTCTACGAGGGCAACTCCCAGGTGCTGGACCACATCCTGGTCAGCCCGGGCCTGAAGCACGACGCCGACTACGACGTGGTGCACATCAACAGCGAGTTCGCCGCGCAGACCAGCGACCACGACCCGCAGATCGTGCGCGTGAAGCCGTAACGGTCCGATCGGCCTCGCCGCAACCGGCCGGGACCGGCAGCCCGCCCCCGCGGTTCTCGTTCCGCCGATCTGTGTCGGCGCGAGGACCGCGGGGACGGCGGAGAGCACCCTGACGCTCGACCCTGCGGCCCGCCCGCGCCGCGTCGGCGACGGTCGCGGGTGGTGAGACATCGCACTTCACGGTCTGGTCGCCGATGCCGAGCCGGTCGGCGATCTCGGCGTCGGTGCAGGCTTCGGCGACCAGCAGCAGCACGTCGCTGGCGGCGACCCGGACGGCGGCGTGAGCTCTTCGGCGCACGGCGGCCGCGCGCCCGCTGTCGCCTGTGAGCCCCTCGGCCCGGCATGCGCGGAGCCGGACGTGTGTCTGCACCCCTGGCATCGAGGGGGGACGGCGCGGGCCCCGGGCGGTGTGCCGTTCGGCACTGCCCGGGGCCCGGCCGCGGATCCGTGGTGCCGGTCAGGCCACCGTGCGGATCAGCTTCTTGTTGGTGAACTCCTCGATGCCGAGCCGGCCGAGTTCCCGGCCGAAGCCGGAGCGCTTGACGCCGCCGAAGGGCAGTTCGGCGCCCTCCGCGCCGACGCCGTTGACGAAGACCATGCCGGCCTCGATGCGGTCGGCGACCCGGGCGGCCTGTTCGGGGTCGGTGGTGAAAACGTAGGAGCCGAGGCCGTACGGGGTGTCGTTGGCGATCCGTACGGCGTCGTCCTCGTCGGCGGCCGGGAAGACCATCGCGACCGGTCCGAAGAGCTCCTGGCGGGCTGCCGTGTGCTCGGTGGTCAGCCCGGTGAGGACGCCCGCCGGGAAGAACGCGCCCTGCCGCTCGCCGGTGCCGTGCAGGGTGGCGCCCTCGGCCACGGCCTCGCCGACCTGCCGCGCCAGGGTCTCGGCGGCGGCCGCCGAGGAGAGCGGCGCCCCGGTGGCGGAGTCGAGCAGACGGGCCGTGAACTTCTCGACGAACGCGTCGTACAGGTCCGCGACGACCACGAACCGCTTCGCGGCGTTGCAGGCCTGGCCGGTGTTGTCCAGGCGGGCGGCGACCGCGGCCTCGACGACGGCGTCCAGGTCGTCGGTGGACAGCACCAGGAACGGGTCCGAGCCGCCGAGTTCCAGGACGACCTTCTTCAGGTGCCGTCCGGCGATCTCGGCGACGGCCGCGCCAGCCCGCTCGGAGCCGGTGAGGGAGACGCCGTGCACCCGGGGGTCGGCGATCACGTCGGCGATCTGCTCGTTGGTGGCGTACACGTTGACGTAGGCGCCCGCGGGGAAGCCCGCCTCGGCGAACAGCCGCTCCAGGAGCGCGGCGGTACCGGGACACTGCGGCGCGTGCTTGAGGACGATGGTGTTGCCGACGGCCAGGTTGGGGGCGGCGAACCGGGCGACCTGGTAGGCCGGGAAGTTCCACGGCATGATGCCGAGCAGGACGCCCACCGGACCACGCCGTACGACCGCGGTGCCGGGGCCGGAGGTGACGTCGAGGGGCTCGTCCGCGAGGAACTCCTCGGCGTGGTCGGCGTAGTAGTGGTAGATGTCGACGCAGAAGCCGATCTCGCCCTCCGCCTCGGCGAGCGGCTTGCCCATCTCCCGCACGATGCTCGCCGCGAGTTCGGCGCCGCGCTCGGCGTGCAGGTCGCCCAGGCGGCGCAGCAGCGCGGCGCGTTCGGCCACGGTGGTGGAACGGCCCCAGCCGGCGGCGGCGTGTGCGGCGTCGACGGCCGCGGCGACCTCGGCGTCGGTGGCGGTCGGGTAGGTCTCGACGACCTCGCCGGTGGTCGGGTCGGTGACGGCGTACATGGTTCCTCCAAGCGGCAGGGCACAGGGGGTAAGGGGACAGGGGGTGGCGGGAAGATCGGGGTCAGGGTTCGGGGGAGCCGGCCGGAGCGTTGCGGCGGCCGCAGGAGGCCTTCACTCTTCAGCGCGGGGGAGAGCCGGGGCCGTGGCCAGGCGATGCCGATCGCCTCGGAATGGCAGCCGCACCCCCTGCCGCCGTGGTGACGACGTGACCGGTACGGCTCCGTCGCACCTGGCCGTCGGCCCGGCTCCGCCGGCCGCTCGGCGGGGCGGCCGGTGCCGTCACCGCGACGGCAGCTGCCCAGGGGAGGCGACGGCCGACGCTCAGAACCACGCCCTGCCCTCCCTGCGCCGCTCTGAGCCCCGGCTTCCTGCCGGTCCCTGTTATTGGGCGCATAACCAATTGCTTTATTGGTTGCCCACTCAATAGCATTCGGCGTATGACGTCAAGAGCGGGCAAGCGGGTGCGCAAGGCGCCCGCCGAGCGCCGCGGCGAGATCGTCGCCACGGCGGCGCGGATCGGCCTCACCGAGGGCCTGGAGTGCGTCACCCTGCGTCGGATCGCCGACGAGCTGGGTGTCCAGCCGGGGCTCGTGGGCCACTACTTCCCCGCCGCGGACGAACTGGTCGCCGAGGCGTTCACCCATGCCACGATGAGGGAGCTCGACGGCCTGCTGCCGCCGGAGCCGGACGACCCCCTGCGCACCTTCCGGAGGTTCTTCGGCCTCACGACGAGCGCCGAGTTCGACGACGTCAGCAAGCTCTGGCTGAACGCGCGGCACCTGTCGCGCTACCGCCCGGTGCTGCGCGAGCACGTCATGAAGCAGGAGCTGCTGTGGTGCCGGCGCCTGGAGGAGCTCATCGCCGCCGGGACGGCGGCCGGGCCCTTCGCGTGCGCGGATCCCTGGGGCGCCGCCACCCGCGTCCTGGTCGCGATCGACGGCGCCAGTGCCTACGTCAACACCACCGTCGAGCACCGCAGGACGCCCACGGCGGACATGCCGCGCACCGTGGCCGAGTCCGAACTGGGCCTGGAGCGCGGCATGTTGCTCGCCGACTGAGCTTCCCCGTGCCGTCCGCCGGGCGGTGCGTGTCCGGGCGGGAACCGGACGCCCCGGCCCGCACCCGGCCGCCCGCTCCACGGGCGGCCGGCTCCGCGTCCGATCGTCCGATCACTCCTCGGCGGCGAGAGCGGCCAGCTCACGGCTGACCGCGACCTGGTGCGCCTCGGCGTCCATCCGTGCCTTCTTCGGGCTCCAGCGTCCCGCCATCAGGAAGACGAAGGGCACGAAGAGCACCTGGCCGCCGACACAGATCCACCACCACGTCCGCCACTCGCCCGGTCCGTCCTTCGACGCCTTCTGGATCCTGGCGCCGTACTCCTGCAACACCTTCAGCTGCGGCCCCGCCTTCTGGACCACGGCGAGGTCCGCCACGCCGACCTCCCGGACGGCGCGGGCGTTCAGCGCGGGCGGCACCGTGGCCGGGGTGTACTTGTTCAGCTCGGCGAAGAGCTGCGGGTGCGCGTCGACGACGGCCAGCGCGGGCGCCGCCTGAGCAGAGGCGGCCTTGACCTCGGCGCCGTGCTCGACGAGCGGGGTCGCGGAGGTGACCAGGACCGGGATGAAGGCCGCGGAGACGGCGACCACGATGCGCACCGTCCAGCCCCACACGGCCAGGCCCGCCGCGGTCGCCGCCGGGTTGTGCTTCTCCACCGTCTCGGTGAAACCCGCCATCCAGGGCGCGTAGGCGATGCCGCTGAAGACGCCGATCCCCACGAACAGCCAGGCGAAGGTGTAGTAGTCGGTCGCCGGGTGGGTGGCGCGGGTGGCGAAGACCGCGGTCATCACGACGGAACCGACCGCTCCGACGATCATGAAGGGCTTGCGTACTTTCAGCCGGTCCGAGAGCAGGCCGACCAGTACCAGGGCGATGGCGTTCGCCCCCCAGTACCAGTTGGCCAGCGCGTTGGTGCGCTGCTCGCTGTAGCCGAAGACGGTCGAGAAGTAGACGACGAAGTTGCCGACCGCCGCGTAGTACAGCAGCAGGAACACGGCGATGGCGAAGGCCGAGCCCAGCACGTCCAGGCGCATCATCTGCCGCCACTCGCCGCGGCGCAGTGCCTCGGTGTCCAGCCCCTTGGCGCGCGCCTCGACCAGCGCCCGGTCGCGCAGCGTCACCATGATCTGGTCGCGCAGCGCCGGGGACAGCTCGCGCAGCGCGAAGACCGCGACGACGAAGACGACGAACCCGGCGACCGCCGAATAGCGCAGTTCGTCCTGCCAGGTGGCGCTGTCGAGGGTGTTGCTGGTGACGGTGGTGACCACCAGGGAGCCGATGACCGGGCCCATCGTCCAGTACCCCATGGCGGTGGCCCGGCCCAGCTGTGGGGAGAAGTCCCTGATCAGCGCCGGGGTGGCGACCAGCACGATGCCCTCGATGAAGCTGACGAGCGCGAAGAGCACCAGGTAGGCGGTCTTGTCCGCCGCGTTCGGCAACCCGAAGAAGACCAGCAGGGCGGCGACCAGCAGGCCGAAGACCACCAGATTCGCCCGGCCCCAACGGTCCGCCAGACCCGCCACGAGCGAGGCGAAGGCCCCGATCGCGTTGCCTGTCACCGAGACCCAGATGAAGTAGCGGTACGTCATGCCGAAGTGCGTGATGATCGACGTCGCTACGGCGTACTGGATGTACAGCATGTAGTACAGGACGACGGTGGTGACCACCACGATCGCGAGATACGCGATGCGGCGACCCGTGGGCGGATACTCCGCCAGTTCGCGGCGGTACAGCCGGGCCAGCGGCGGGCGGTGTCCGTGGCGGGCGCGTCGGGTGCGGGTCTGTCGGCGTCGAACGGCGTCGTACTGGCGGACATACGGCTCCTCCCAGGGATACCCGGAACCAGGATGCCCGCGCCGGTGTGACGAGGACGGTGCGCGGAGACCCGGCTCCGAGAGCGTGGCCAGAGGCTAGTACCGACTAGTCGGTACGCCTAGGGGTCTGCGCAAGGTCGTCCTCCTGTACGCCGACCGGCCGGGGGCGGTGGCCGGAAGGGGCCACCGCCCCCGGCCGGGGGCGGTCACGGCTGTCGCGGTGCCGGCTTCAGCCGGTCATCGCCTCGCGGACGAGCGCGGTGTCGACGAACTGCTCGAAGCGGACGATCAGTCCGCCCCGCACCACGAAGTGGTGGGCGACGCGGACGTCGATCGCCTTGCCGGTGGCCTTGTTGGTCGCGGTGTAGCGGGCGAGGACGACGACGTTCTCGCCGTCGACGACGTAGGCGTCGTCGTGGGCGGTCCAGTCGTCCCAGTCCTTGCCCAGCCGCTCCATCACGTTGGACGTGACGCCCTCCGGGGTGCGGTAGGTGCCGGCCAGCGGGAAGCCGGCCATCTCGGTCCACTCCACGTCCGGGGCGAGAGTGGCCCGCAGCGCCGCCAGGTCACCGGCCGCGGAGGCCAGGTACTGCCGGCGCACGACATCGGCGGGTGCAGTCGATGTGGCGAAGTCGGTCATGGTCAGCCCCACTTCATCTCGCCCTTGGCGACCTTGGAGCCGATCTGGGCGGCGATCTGCATCCCGTTGGCCGGGTAGCGCTTGAGCAGGGCGTCGTTGAGCGCGGCGCCGTCGGTGGCGTGGGCGAGCTCCTCCTCGAAGGCGAGGAGATAGTCGCGGGTGGCGGCGATCGCGGAGGCGTCGGCGGGCGCGGCGGGCAGGCGGTGGCCGGGGACCACCAACTCCGGGTCGAGGGCCGCCATTTCGTCCAGGAGGCCGATCCAGGCGGCGCGGTCGCCGGGGGTGGGGGTGTCGGCGACCCAGACGTGCTCCTGCTGGAAGAGCAGGACGCCGCCCAGGAGGGCGCGGTGTTCGGCCTGCCACAGGTAGTGGCGGTCGGGCAGCGCAGCCGGGCCGCCCTTGAGCTCGAAGCGGTGGCCCTCCAGGCTGAGGTCGCCGGTGAGAGGCTCGATGTCGACCAGCCGGGTGGGCAGGTTGGCGCCGAGGGCGGCCCAGGCCTTGAGCTTGCCCTCGTAGGAGTGCTTGATGTGCTCGATGACGAGGGGCGTGGCGACGAACCTGGCGTCGGGGAAGGCGTCGGCGACCACTTCGGCGCCGAAGTAGAAGTCGGGGTCGCCGTGGCTGATGAAGACGGTGGTGAGGGTCTTGCCGGAGTCGAGGATCTCGGCGGCGAGGCGGTGGCCGTCGGCGCGGGTGAAGGCGGCGTCGACGAGGAGGGCCTCGTTCTCGCCGGTGACGAGGGTGGCCGTCTTGTTCTTGCTGCCGGCGGGGAAGTCGAGGTCGAGGACCTTGAAGGACAGGGTGCTCATCGATGGCTCCTAGGCGGGAGTCGGGGGCGGGGACGGGTGTGACCGTCAGGGCCTGTGCAGGGCGGCGAGCTGCCGGTCGACCTCGTCGGCGGTCGCCCGGCCGTGCGCGAGGGGGCTCACCCGGTCACCGTCCACGGCGAGCAGGGTGGGGAAGCCCCTGACACCGAGTGCGGCGGCCCGGTGGAAGTCGGCCTCGGCCGCCTCCTGCGCGGCGGGGGAGTCGAGGACGGCGACCACGGCGTCGGCGTCGAGCCCGGCCGCCTCGGCGACCTTCCGGTAGGTCGCGGGGGCGGAGAGGCTGAGTCCGTCGACGTAGAAGGCGTCCTGCAGAGCGGTGGCCAGCTCCGCCGCGCGGTCGGGGGCGACCTGGCGCAGGGCCGCCATGCCACGGGCCGCGGCCTCGGAGTCCATGACGAACGAACCGTCCGCGATCAGCCGGTCGTACGCCTCGCCGAACACGGCACCGGTCAGCCCGGCGATGTCGGCGTTCGCGCCCTGGACGTAGCCGAACTCCCGGATCGGGACCCGGCGCGAGCCGGTGAACAGGCCCCCGGAGACCACCTCGACCGGAAGGCCGGGGTGGCGGGAGACGACCTCGCGCAGGGTCGGGGAGAACCCGTGCGACCAGCCGCAGTAGGCGTCGAAGACATAGACGAGCTTCATCGAGGACCTCGGCAGATTGTGCTGCGCTCGCCGGTTGCGAGCGACTCGCCTGAGGAAACAGTAACTGACTCGTCAGATATTTCGCCGTATGTGTGATGCCGGTCACATGGGAGGGGTTTTCAGGGCAAGCGGGGCAGCACGTCCCGGGCCGAGTGGCTGAGGGTGCGCAGGTTGTCGGCGAACCGTTCGCGGTCCTCCGCGGGCAGCGGGGCGAGGAAGTAGCGGCGGATGTTCTCCACGTGCAGCCGGGCGGCGCGCACGCTGGTCTCCTCGCCGAGCGCGGTGAGGCGCACCAGCTTCCCGCGCCGGTCGTCAGGGTCCTCGACCCGCTCCACCAGGCCGGCCGCCTCCATCCGGTCCACCAGGCGCGTCGCACCGCCCGTGGTCAGGACCTGCTCCTGGGCGATGGCCCGCATGGACAGCCCGGCCCCTTTCGACCGGCCGAGAATGAGCAGCACCTCGAACATGAGGTGAGTGATGCCGCACTCCTGCTCGAGCGCCCGTCCCAGGATGTATCCGAGCCGGTTCGCGGCCCCCTGCAACCTCCCGAACGCCAGCACCAGCGGGTCGTTCGCGGCCTCCGCCGCCGAGGAGATCTCACTCTGCTCATCCACGTCGCCACCGCCTGTCCGGTCCTGCAAGCTCTTCATCCACTGATCATGCCGTGCCGGGGGCCCGGACGAGGAGACAGCCCGAGCGGCGCCGACGGACTGGGCCTGGCGCGACGGCACACATCTCGGACCGCACCTGGTCCCGGCGCGGCCGACCCGGGCCCGGGTCGCGCCGTCGCGCACCCAGCGGGGCTTGAGACGGCAGGTGAGCACTCCGGAGGCGGCTCTCGCGGAAACGTGCAGGTCAGTCGAGTACGGCGCAGTTGATCGCGTCCATCAGGGCAGCGCCGGTCTGGTGTGCCTGCCTGGTGAGTGTGGACGTGGCGAAGAAGAAGGCGGCCGTGCGACGGCCGGTGGAGTCGGTGACGTTGTAGGTCGCATAGCCCGGGACGATGCCGACGTGGTCCCAGACCGTGCCACAGTCGGTCTTCGCCGTCTCGATGCCCAACCCGTAGCCGAGCCCGTCCGGATCCCCCGGCCCGTCCTCCGGCACGGTGGTGCGCATCTCGGCCAGTTGGGCGGCGGGCAGCAGGCGGCCCGACATCAGCGCGCCGTAGAAACGGGACCAGTCACCGGCGGTGGACACGATCGCGGCGTCCGCTCCGTCGGCCGTGACGTAGTCGCCGGTGACGTCCACGTGGTCGTCGTGCTGCGGTCCGGCGTAGTTCCTGAAGTCGTCGGGGACGTCCGGTGGCATGTGGGCGGCGTCGGGTTCGTAGCCGTGCGCGTGCCGGCCGTGCCAGGCGGAGCCGGTGGCGTAGAAGGTGTGCCGGAGCCCCAGAGGTCCGGCGATCCGGTCCCGCACCAGCGCCGCAAGGCTGTTGCCGGTGGCCTTCTCCAGGACGGCGCCGATCGCGATGTAGTTGGTGTTGCTGTACGACCACTCGGTCCCGGGCTCGAACAGTGCCGGGTGTCTGTTCACCAGGCTCAGGATCTCCGCCGACGTCCATACGTGGGAGTCCCGGCCAGTCAGGGCCGGTGCGAGGGCGGGGTCATCGGTGTAGTCGAACAACCCACTCGTGTGGTTGAGCAGCATGCGCAGGGTGATCGCTCTGCCGTTGCGCACCTGGCCGGGCAGCCACTTGTCGACCGGGTCGGTGAGGGCGAGTCTGTGCTCAGCGACCAGTTGCAGGACGAGGGTGGCCATCACCGTCTTGGTGTTGGACGCCTCTCGCACCTCGTCGTCCGCCCTGAGCCGATGGTCCTTCTTCGTCCAGGCCGCCTGCTCGGAGATCTCGATGGGCCTGCCGTGACCGTCGTCCACCCGCACGATCACCCCAGGCACTCCTTCTTCCACCAACTTCCGCGCCAGCTCCCGCAGATGAACGCGTGTCTCCACAGTGCCGTCCTGTCGGACCGACGCACTCCCGTGGATCGTGTTCGCACTCGACGGGGCCGCAGCGAGGGGCACGACGAGGGCCGCGGACAGCGCAACTGCTGCTACGGCGCGACCCGTCAGTTGCGGGCGCCGTCCAACACGCACATTCACGCGCACTTCATGCTCCTTCGAGAATCCGGGAAGGCCGTCGGGCACGATCGGGGCACGGGGAGGAGGACACGGGACTCTGCCGGCGAGTTGTCGCCCGGCCCAGGGACGAAGCCTGCTCCGCCGGGCCCGCGCAGCCCTGGGGAATCCTTCGGAGAATAGCCGAAGGAGGGGGTGAAAAAGATGAGTACCGGCTACTCAACCGTGTTCCCGGGGTGAGGTCACGCGAGGCGCGCGGGCGGCCCTGCTGCGATCTTCTCAGGTCTGTGGCATCGCTTGTGAGAGACAGTGAGCGAGATGAGTTGTCGACCAAGATCGACCCGTCCGCGTGGACCTTCGAGGGTCCGGACGGCGCTGCGCCCCAGCCCTCAACACCCCACCCCTACCACGGAGATGTCGCAGAGCCTTGTCAACACCCTTCGGGGCGACGCGCGCGCCGACGGTCATGGGATGGCCGCACGACCCACTGACTCCGTCCCGCGCATCGCGTCACCTCATGCGACGCATTCCGTCGGCGGCCCCGACTGCTCCGGTGTGACGGGGTGGGCTCGTCGGACCTGATGACGGACGCGTTCGGCAGCGGGCCGATGCTCTGCACGCCCCGGCCGCAGCGGCGGCACGCGGTTCACCGGCCGGTGGGGCTGTCCGTGCGATCCGACGACGGCCACACGTACGGCAGGTCGTCGCGCACCCCGGAAAACAGGCCGGCGTACACGTCGTGGTCCTTGCGGACGAGTGCCGAACGGTGGCTCTCGTGGAACGCCTCGTCGCCGAGCCAGGGCGGGAGCTCCCCGGCGGCCGCCAGCTCCGCCTGGTCACGGACCCGGGCGCCCGGACGGTACGCGGCGAAGTCGGCGACCAGGGAGGCGGCGCAGCTGTCCTGTTGTCCCTGCTCCCGCCAGACCCGGCAGATCTCCAGGCCGTAGCGCACGAGCGCCTCCTCGTATCCGGTCCACATCCGTACGGCCGGATGGCGGCGCCATCCGTAGCCGGGGACCGTCAGGCCGCGGAGGACCTGCAGCGCCTCGACGCGCTGCTTGCCCAGTCGGCGCCGGTCCAGCAGGAGCGCCGTCTGCCGGAAGTCGGGGTCGGGCAGGAACGTCTGCATCACTCACCGGTCCGTCTCCCGCGCGGCACGGACGGCTCGTGGACGTCCGCCCGCTGCCGGTCCCGGCGCCGCGCACCTGGTGCGGCGGGTCCTCAGGAGGACCGTCGACGGTACGGCCCGCGGCCGCGGGTGATCATGGAAGGCGGTGACCCGACAGGGCCGCTGCCCGCCTCGACCGCCCTCCTTGCGTTCTTCGCATTCTCCGCGCGCCTCGTGTTCTTCGCCATCGCGGTTCCCCCGGCTCGCGCACTCGAACGGGTGAGTGAGGTCCGCACGACAGAGGTCCGGCCGGCTGTCATGGGGGCGGCCGGCCGGACCTCTGGGCAGGGCGTCAGTCCTTTCTGCCGGCCGGCGGTCAGTTGGTGTACACGGCCGGGGAGCCGCTGACGCTGCTGTCGACGACCGGCGCGTAGGCGGCCGTGAAGTATCCGCTTGCCGCGCACAGGGACGAACCGGACGCCTTGGTGAAGGCCTGGTTGGTGAAGGTGAGGCTGTTGGCGGTGTTGGAGCTCACCGCGGAGAGACTGGACGCCCGGTAGACGCAGTTGACGGTGCCCAGCAGGGTGGAGAGGACCACCGTGGTCTGGATGGTGCTGCCCGAGGCCGGGGTCACGGTCACGGCGCCGCCCGAGGCGGCGGACGTGGTGTAGGGCAGGTTGTTGACGGTGACGCTCTGCACGCCGGTGACGCCGAGGACGTTGCTGGAGCAGCCGCTGAAGGTCTGGGAGGTCGCGGACTCGGTCGCGGTGCCCGGGGCGGCGGGGTTCGACGTCACCTTGGCGGACAGCGACGAGCCGGTGCAGGTGATGCCGGTGGAGCCGCCGCTGGCCGTGGCGAGGGTGGCCTTGGTACCGCTCGCCAGTGACGCGGTGAGTACGTCGCCCACGGAGACCGCGTTGCCGCCGGCGCTGCCGTAGGTGAGCACGGAGCCGGCCGCCGACACCGAGGCGGCCGGAAGGAGGGTCAGGGCGGACAGAGCGGCGGTGACGGCTAAGGCGGAGACACCGATTCTGCGCATGCGGGAGTCCTCTTTCGGGCGTGCGGGTGCTATCAGGAAGGGCGCCCGTACCGGACACGGAGAAGGACGGGCGGCCCGGGCAGGGCGGTCCCGGGTGGGGGACCGCCGGACCGGTGCGTGTTGCTGATGGCTGACTGGGCGTCAGGGACGCCGGTGCACTTGTTGCCGCCTTGCGGGTGCGTGACACTGACGGCTCCAGCAGGTCGTCCACCGCAGGTCCGCGTGAGAAGAAAACCTGTGAAGGTTGTAAACCTGACGAGTATTCAACGTCAAGGCATGACACGTGACGTCGTGAGAAGGGGCCTGGAATGGCAGCAGGTTCGCCGGTGCCGCCTCCGCTGGTGCTGCCCGGTACCCGCAGGGGGCGCGACCCGGAGCGCTCGCTGCGGCGGGGGCCGCGCCGTACCTCGCCGGAGGCCGTCGCCGCCAACCAGCGGGACCGGCTCCTGGACGGGTTCGTCCGCACCGTCGCCCAGGTCGGCTACGCCGGTACCCGGGTCAGTGACATCTGCCAGGCCGCCGGCGTGACCAGGCCGGTCTTCTACGAGCTCTTCAGGGGGAAGGAGGACGCCTTCCTCGCCGCCCACCACCACGGCACCTCCCTGGTCTTCGCCGCGATGGAGGACGCCCGGGCCCAGGCCCGCGACTGGCCGGGGCAGGTGCGCGCCGGCCTGGGCGCACTGCTCGTGATCCTCGCCGAGGCACCCGCGTTCGCGGCGATGGCGATCGTCGAGATCGACGCGGTGGGCCCCGCCGGACGAGAGGCCCGCGAACACCTGCTGACCCGCTTCCGGAACTATTTCACCGACCTTCCCGACCTGGAACTGCCCGTTCCCGAGGAGGAGTTGGTCGACACGGTGGTCGGCGGTGTGTACTCGGCGATCTACCGCCGCATAGCCACCGGACGGACCGCCGACCTGCCCGCACTGCTGCCAGGCCTGACCTTCTCCGTACTGGCCCCGTTCCTCGGCCCGGAACGCGCCGCCGCCTGCCTGGCCGCCCCGCCCCCTGCCACGGGCCCCCTGCCGTCCTGCCTGAACCCGGAGGCCTGAGCCGAACACGCTCACGGCGGCCGAGCCGCCGCCGAAAAGGTGCTTCGGTCAACATGGCGAGAAGGCACGATGGCATGAGGTCTGACCTGTTGTGGGATGACGTCAAGAACTTCTTCGACCCCGATGTGATGGGGCCCGCTGCCGGACGTGACTGTCGCCGGTACCTCGATCGACGACTGGCAGGCGGTGCTGGTCCTCGTGCGCTCACGGGGATGGACTTGTGAGTACTCCGAGAACGGTGCCGTGCTCCGGCCGCCACCAGCAGGGCACATCGGAACGCACCGCTGTCCCCTGAAGGACACCCCGCCTGTGCCTGCGCATCGACGCCGAACCGGACTCCGTGTCACGGACGTCGCGCCAGAAAGACGAACTCCCTTCCTGGGCGGTCGGGCGCATTGCGGACGCCATCCACCACGTAACCATGCGCGCCCAAGTCCCTCTCCACTTCGTCCCGCCCGCGAAAGCGCAGGGTCGAATCCGACGTCAGCACCTGCCCGTCCGCCGCGAACCTGTAGGTCCAGCGGAACGTCACCAGAGGCCCGCTCACCGCCAACAGCTGCACCCAGCTCTCGACGGAGCCGACGCCTGGAATCGTGGTCACGCGGTAGGACTTCTCGCGGGTCCACTCCTCCCAGGCGCGTCTGGACGGATCGCGCGTCTCGAAGATCAGACGCCCGCCAGGCCGCAGTGCTTCATGGGCTCCTCGCAGGGTCTTCTGCCACGTCTGCGGGTCAGCGATGGCCTGGGCGACGTTCGCGGTCATCGTCGCGAGGTCCACCCGCAGCGGTGGAAGGTCTGTCGCATCGCCGCAGATCCAGCGCACCCGCCCGCTGCCCGGTTTGCTCCGGGCGACGTCGACGGACGCCTGCGCGGGATCCACACCCGTGACCTCGATCCCGCGGTCGGCCAGGAGAAGCGCGAACACTCCAGTGCCGCAACCGATGTCCAGTACGCGTCGAGCCTCGAACTCCTCTGCCATCCGCAGGTACGCGTCGAGGTCGCTGCGATCGGGGTCGAGCGGATCGTAGATCGCGGCGAGTCGTGGATGCGCGAAGCAGTCGTCAACCATGCGGTCGAAAGTATGCAGAGCCGGCGCCGAACAGCCATCCGGTTTCGCGACGGGCCCGGGACGCCAGTCCGATGTCCCTCGGCCAGACGGAACAGCTACTCCTTCGCTGGGATTCGCTGGGAATGGGAAGAACCCAGCACTAGAGGAACGGCGTCCCGGCGTCGAGCCCTGACAGCACTCTTCCGTACAACTCCAGATTGGCGGCGGGATTCACGAACGAGTGCAGGTTCAGGGCGTTGAGGTCCCGCACGATCCGCTGGATCGGCACCTCCCGGTGCAGGGACGAGGCACCCGAAGCGGACCCGACGAGGTCCGCGGCCTCCTTGCACAACCGCGCGAGATACCCGCACTGCGCCCTGATCCGGGACCGCTCCTGGACCGTGTAGGGCTCTCCGTCGGCCGCCCGGGACTCGATGAGCCCCACGAAGTCGGCGGCGAGGAGTTCCGCGGAGGAGACCTTCATCGCCGCCTCGGCGAACTGCAGATGCGTGACCGGGGCTTCGTGCTGGCGCTCGTAGAGGGTGTACGTGATCCCGCGCTGATGGATGCGCTCGTTGAACTCCGTCAGAGCCGCCCGTGCCAGACCGAGGGCGTTCGCGGCCGTCCAGGCGCAGAACAGCAGCAGCACCGGCATGTGGTAGAAGGGATCGGCGCCGGCCCGCTGCGACGGAAACACGCCCGCCAGCAACGGCCCGACCGGCAGTACGCGATGGGCGGGTACGTGCACATCCTGCGCGACGACGGTGTTGCTGCCGCTCCCGGCCAGGCCGGAGACGTTCCAGTCGTCCAGCACCTTGAGATCGGTCATGGGGATCGCCAGCCACAGCATCTCCGGCGGCCCCTGTCCGGTGTCGGCCGACGCGGTCAGCAGGTGCCAGTCGGCGTCCTGACAGCCGGTCGCGAAGGGAGAGTTCCCTCTCACCACATAACCCCCGTCCACCGCAACGGCCTTCGAGCCGGGGACGAGCGTGCCCCCCACCCTGACATCGGGACGGGTGAAAATCTCATCCTGTGCCTGGTCGGGGAACAGGGCCGCGATGAACGCGCACCCGGCCTGGATCAACGCCATGAACCCGGCCGACCCGCACGCGGCGGAGACCTCGCTCAGCACGTCGACCTGCGTCCGCAGCGAGCTCTGGTAACCCCCGTGGCGGCGGGGGACGTTCATACGGTGGATCCCGGCGTCCGAGAGAGCCTCGACGACCTCCCCGGCCACCCTCCCCTGCTGCTCCGCACGCAAGGCGTGCGAGCGGATGAGGGGTTGCAGCGCACGCACACGGTCGACGAGATCGGTATTCGAACGAGATACTGACGAACCGGCCAAGGGACGACCTCCGCTCTCGGGGCCCAGCAGCAACCCTCACCGTCGCGCCGATCCCGTCCAGTGTCAACGCGCGTTCGTGGCACGGAAGTTGCTGCGCCCTGCAGTACGGAGAGATCGTGAGCTGTCGCCGACCGCTAGGTGGCAGGAGCCCGTCACGAACAGATGACACCTGCCCCAAAGCCACTCCATCACCTCATCAGGCGACTACCGTCATCGTTCCCGCAGCAACCAGGGGGGACGATGACCAATCCGTACAATGCGCCACAACCCGGCAGACGCATACCCAAGTGGGCGCGCAAACGGGTCGTACTGCCCGCTCTCGCCGTGGCCTTCGTCGTCGGCATCGCAGCCGGCGGCAGTGGCAACGACGACAAGAAGAACGCCGCCGACGACAAGCCCCGGTCAACCGCGGCCGCCACGGTCACGGCTACGGCGACCGTCACGGAAACCGCCGCCCCCGAGCCGGCGCCCACCGTCACGAAGACGAAGACGGTCAAGGTCAGGGTGACCGTCACCGCGGACTCGGCTGGCGGAGGTTCTGTGGGCTCCGGCGACGACACCAGCGGCGACGGCGGTACCTACTACGCCAACTGCAGCGCGGCCCGGGCCGCCGGGGTCACCCCTCTCTACCGTGGCGACCCCGGATACGACTCGCATCTCGACCGGGACGGTGACGGCGTCGCCTGCGAATGACAGCAAGCGGGCCCGCCTCGACCGGCATGCGAGACGGGCCTTTGCTGATTCGCGCCGCCCGTTCGGGCGGCGGCTCGCCGCCCCGTTCACCTTCTGCCCCGCGGGTGAACGAGACCGCGTGGCCGACGCTCACCCCGGTGGCCGTCGGCTTCGAGTTGCTGTGCCGGACGAATGTCGGCCGGTGCGGTCAGGCTCCGCTGGTGTCGGTCGGTGCTGCCTCGCCGAGCATGGCGAGGGTCAGCACGTTGCCGGAGATGCCCCAGCCGCCGTCGGCGACTTCTTCGACCAGAACCATGGTGTTGGTGCGGGCGCGTTCACCGTAGATCTCGACATACAGCTCGGTGGTGCGGGTGACGATCTCCTCCTTCTGCTTCGGGGTGAGGGTCTTCTCGGGGACCTTGAAGTTCGCGAAAGGCATGATTGGTTGTTCCTTGTCTCGGTGGGTGTTGCAGGGAGTTGCCTGCGGTGCGCGGGCTGTCCGGTCCGATGCGGCGGACGATCCGATGCGGCGGAAGAGGGGGCGAGGCGCTTCCCTTCGCCCTGCTGCGTCCCCCACGATGGCCCCCCGCCCCGCCCTCCAGCCAGGGTTGTGTCCACCCAGGGGTTGCCACCCCCTGGCTACGGACCTGCGCGCCAACGACCATGGAGGGGTGAACCTTCCCGAACTCGGCGCCTTCCTCAGGACCCGCCGCGACCGCATCCGCCCTTCCGACGTCGGTCTTCCGCATGGCCCGCGCCGGCGCGTCCCCGGGCTGCGCCGCGAGGAAGTCGCCCAGCTCGCGGGGCTGTCGGCCGACTACTACACCGAGTTGGAACGGGGCGGCGGCAGGCATGGCGTGCAGCCCTCCGCCCAGACCTTGGCCGCCCTCGCCAGAGCCCTGCGGCTGAACGGCGACGAACGCGACCACCTGTTCCACCTCGCCGAACGGCCGATCCCCCGGTCAACGCACGGACCGTCGGCCCATGTGCAGCCCGCGCTTCTGGGCCTGCTGGACCGCCTTTCCCACACACCGGCACGCGTCATCACCGATCTGCACGAGACCCTGGTGGAAAACGACCTGGCCCGGAACCTGCTCGGCGGGTCTCCCGCCCACCGCGGCCCGACGGCGAGCTTCGTCTACCGCTGGTTCACCGACCCGCGCACACGCGAGATCCACCCGCCCGAGGATCACCCGCACCACTCCCGGGTGTTCGTGACCGATCTTCGGGCAGCAGCCGCCCGGCGTGGCCGGGACGCGGACGTCACGAAGATGGTCGCAGTCCTTCGCCGCCGCAGCCAGGAGTTCGCGACGCTCTGGGACACCCACGACGTCGCGGTGCGCCGCATGGACCGTAAGAAGATCATCCACCCCATGCTCGGCGTCATCGAACTCGACTGTTACAACCTCCTCAGCGAGGACGGACGGCAACGCCTGCTGTGGTTCACCGCCCCGCCCGGAAGCCCCGGAGCCGAACAGCTGGAACTGCTGTCCGTCATAGGGACCCAGGAGCTGAGCGTCACAAACGGCAGGGCGCCGGAGGTGGTGCCCGTGTCGGAATCCGAATCACAGCACTGACGCACGCCGCAGAGGCTTGCAGCACGGCCGCCCGTGTATCTCAGGCCGGTTCCATGTAGGGAGGGCGGAAGACCTGGGCCTGGCCGGAGCCCCACGGGCGTACGGCGGCCAGCGCCCGAGCGACCGCGAACTCCAGCGGGCCGCTGGTGCCGACCGCGACGGCCTCGGGCCACGGCGGTTCCACGACCCCCGTGGCGGCCGCGATGCCGGGGCCGGCGTCGGACGGGCCGGGGGCGCGCGTGCTCAGGCGCGCCGCTGACACGTCGGCCGGTGCGTGGCAGTGCAGGGCCACCAGGTCGGCGCTGGTGCGTTCGGCCAGGCGCAGGGCCGCCGCACGCTGTTCCGGATCGGACCAGGTGGCGTCCAGGACGACGGACTCACCGGAGGACAACAGGGCGGCCGCGCGGTCGAGCAGGGCGGCGTAGGTCCTGGCGGTCCACTCGGGTGTGTACAGGCCCTCGCCGTAGCCGGCCGCGGCGGACTGCTCCGCGGGGATGCCCGCCAGTTCCTTGCGGACGCGGTCGCTGCTGAGCAGGGTGACGCCCAGCCGGTCGGCCAGCGCTCCGGCGAGGGTGGACTTCCCGCTGCCCGGCAGTCCGCCGACGAGGGTCAGGCCGACGGCAGAGACACGGAGATGGCGCAGGGTCGTCGAGACCAGCCGTCGTGCCGCCGCCTCCGCGCCGGCCGCGCCCTGACGGGCCTGGATCACCGAGACCTTGCGACTCGGCTTTCAAGAAGGACGGCGTGGACTACGCGGTGTCCGCCGACCTCACCGCCGACCACCCGATCGACCTCACGCGCCGGCAGGTCGCCACCTGCTCCATGGGCCGCGTCGGCCTCGTCAACGGCGGCGGCGCCTCAGCCGGCCAGGGCGACCTGGCTCAGACGGTACGCACCGCGGTCATCGACAAGCGGGCCGGCGGCACCGGCCTCATCACCGGCCGCAGAGCCTTCCAGCGCCCCACCGCCGAGGGCATCGAACTCCTCCACGCCGTCCAGGACGTCTACCTCGACGACAGCATCACCGTTGCCTGACGCAGACGCGGCCGGACGCCTGGCGCGGTGACGCCGGCAGGCACGATCAGCCGGTGCCGACCGCGGGTGTCCGAGTGCCTCCCATCGGCGTCACCTCACTTGCGCCGACCGGGCGCGGTGGCGCCGGCGCGGTTCGGCGCACAGGCTGCACAGGCTCTGGCCCGGCACAGGCGACGCGGTCGACGCACGGGCGAAGAAGCGGCGCCCGCGGAACTTTCCGGCTGATCGACCTCGACGAACGGGCCGACCCCGTCGGTAAGGGCCGTGCCCGACCACCCTCCGAAACCACGCCCGCCGAGCCGTCGCCGCCTGCCCTCGCCCGGCTCTTCGTGCCGACCCGGGACGGTCATGACCAGCCACACCTCCACCGGCTGTCCGGCCCGGAAGCAGGGCCCAACGTCCCTTCCCATGACACCGAGCGGCGCGATGTCATGGAGGGGGAGTGAACCCGATGGACGCCGCGCCGGAGGACCGAGGCACGTCATGAACCACCGACCCGTCACCCACGCGACACGGCTGCGCCGCCTGACCGCAGCCGTGTCCCCACGGCTCGAACCCGCCCTCCTGGCCGTCACCGCGACGGCCCTGGCCGCAGGCGGCATCGCCTGGATCACGGGTGCCGGCCGGCTGGCCGATCTCTTGTGGGGGCTGGGCACTCTGTCGGCCGTCGTCCCCGCGGTGGGGTGGGTGCTGGTGGCTCTGCGGCACGGCCACGCGGGTGTGGACCTGATCGCCGTCCTCGCGCTCGGCGGCACCCTGGCGGTTCACGAGTACCTGGCCGGTGCGCTGATCGCGCTGATGCTGGCCACCGGGCGCACCCTGGAAGCCGCAGCCCAGCGACGCGCCTCCCACGACCTACGTGCCCTGCTGGAACACGCACCCCGCTCGGCCCGTCGCCGTACCGACACAGAAGTCACCACAGTGCCGCTTGCCGAGGTCGCCGCAGGTGACCTGCTCGTCGTCGGCCCCGGCGAGGTGGTTCCCGTCGACGGCCGCGTGGAGAGCGACGCCGCCGTCCTCGACGAGTCGGTGCTCACCGGCGAGCCCCTCCAGGTCCAGCGCAGGCAGGGCGAGACCGTGCGCAGCGGTGTGGTCAACGCCGGCGGCGCCTTCGAACTGCGCGCCACGGCCACCGAGCAGGACAGCACCTACGCCGGGATCGTTCGGCTGGCCCAGCAGGCCGGTGCCGAGTCCGCGCCCGTGGTACGGCTGGCCGACCGCTACGCAGCCCGGTTCCTCCCCTTGTCGCTGGTGGTGGCCGGACTGGCATGGCTGGTCAGCGGATCCGCCGTACGCGCCGTCGCGGTCCTGGTGGTCGCCACCCCGTGCCCGCTGCTGCTGGCCGCCCCGGTCGCCATCGTCTCCGGTCTCTCCCGCGCCTCCCGCCTCGGCGTCGTCATCCGCGACGGCGGCGCACTGGAGAACCTCGGCCGCGCCCGCACCCTCCTGATGGACAAGACCGGCACGCTCACCCGGGGACGCCCACGAGTCCTCGACATCGTCGCCGCCCCCGGCCTCACGCCCGCAGAGGTCCTCCGCCTGGCGGCCTCACTCGACCAGTATTCGCCGCACGTCCTGGCCCAGGCCATCGTGGACACCGCCCGGGAACGCACACTGGAGCTGTCGGCCCCGGCGAACGTCACCGAGGAGGCCGGCCGGGGCGCCACCGGCACCGTGGACGGACACCGGGTCACCGTCGGCCGTATCGATCCCGGAGACGACCGGCCGCCCTGGGCCAAGGCGGTCGACAACCGCGCCCTCCTCGACGGCGCGGCCGTCGCCTGGCTCACCGTCGACGAACACCTGGCCGGCGCCGTCCTCCTGCGCGACCCCCTGCGCCACGACGCCCCGCGGACCCTGCGCCACCTGCGAGCAGCAGGCATCGATCGGCTGCTGATGCTCACCGGTGACCGAGCCGCACCCGCCCACGAGGTCGCGGCCGTCCTCGGACTCGACGACGTACGTGCCGAACTCAGCCCGGCGGACAAGGTCGCAGTCGTGCGCGCCGAACGTGAGCGTGCGGTCACCGTCATGGTCGGCGACGGTGTCAACGACGCGCCCGCCCTCGCCGCCGCCGACATCGGCGTCGCCATGGGCGCCCGTGGCTCCACCGCCTCCTCCGAAGCAGCCGACATCGTCCTGACCACGGACCGCGTCGACCGCCTCGCCGACGCCGTCGCCATCGCCCAGCGCGCCCGGCACATCGCCGTTCAGAGCGCCCTCGGCGGCATGCTGATGTCCCTTGCCGCCATGGGCGCAGCCGCCGCCGGCCTCCTCCCGCCCGCCGCCGGCGCCCTGCTCCAGGAGGGCATCGACGTCGCCGTCATCCTCAACGCCCTGCGCGCCCTGCGCGTCGACCAGGCCGTGCGACCAGCCCTCACCCCCGTCGCCGAAGCCCTCGTCCACCGTTTCGCCGCCGAACACGCCGACCTCCAGGACGTCCTGGAAGCCGTACGCGACGCAGCCGACCGCCTCTCCGACGCCCCCGGCCCCCAGGCTCTGACCGCGGTCGAGGAGACACACCGGCTGCTCACCGAGCGCCTGCTTCCGCACGAGTACGCCGAGGAGCACGAGCTCTACCCCGCTCTCGCGCCGACTCTCGGCGGCCCCGAGGCCACCGCCACCATGAGCCGCGCCCACACCGAGATCGAGCGCCTCTCCCGCCGCATCGCCACCCACCTGCAACTGGCCGATGCCGACGGCGGCCTGGCCCCCGAACAACTCGACGACCTGCGCGCCTGCCTCTACGGACTCAACACCGTCCTGCGTCTGCACTTCACCCAGGAGGAAGAGAACTACTTCTCCCTCGCCCCATGACCCCGTGCGCGAGCGCGGCAACAGATAGGACGCCGTTCGAACCCTGCGGGTGGAGGTGGGCACGGTGATGTACTCCTGGGCATCGCAGCGCTACGCGAAGCCCCCGTGCCGGCCCGTCGCCGCTGCCGACCGGACCCCTCAGCCCACCGAGGTGCGCCGGCGGCTGATCGTCGAGGCGGCCGTCCCACTGATCGCGGAGCGCGGCCACGCCTCGGTGGGAGTCCGGGACGTGGCCGCGGCGGCCCGGTCTCGGTCAGCACGGTGACCCATCACTACTACTGACGGGGAGGTGGACGACGTAGGGCGTCGCCGTGGAGTCGATGCGGGCGAAGTCGCCGTCCCGCGGTTCGTCACGGTGTGGCCACGAGACGGCGCGCGGCCGACCGGGACACGGTCCCCGGGGAGTAACTTGCCGCAGTGACCACACATTCGAACACTCCTGACCCCAAGGTCAGCCGCCAGGTGCGGCAGCAGGCCGGGATCGCCCCGAGCGGTCCCGGTGGCGGCACCCTCTTCACCGAACCGGTTCTGGTCGTGAACCAGAAGGCCAAACTCATCGAGCTGACCAACGAGTACAAGGTCATGGACCAGCACGGCAACCAGATCGGGTCCGTGGCCGAGGTCGGGCAGAGCGCGCTGCGCAAAGTCGTGCGCTTCATCAGCGACTGGGACCAGTACTTCACCCACCGGCTGGAGATCCGGGACGCGCAGGGGCAGCCGGTGCTGCGACTGACCCGTCCCGCGAAGATATTCAAGTCGCGGGTGATCGTCGCCCGTCCCGACGGAGAGCTGGTGGGCGAGCTGGTCCAGCAGAACGTCTTCGGAAAGATCAACTTCGCCATCAACGCCGGCGGTCAGCAGATCGGCGCCATCAAGGGAGAGAACTGGCGCGCCTGGAACTTCGCCGTCGTCGACCAGGCGGGCACCGAGGTGGCCCGGATCACCAAGACCTGGGAGGGCCTCGCCAAGACCATGTTCACCACGGCGGACAACTACGTCCTCCAGATCCACCAGCAACTCCCCGAGCCGTTGCGGAGCCTGGTCGTCGCGACGGCGCTGACGGTCGACACGGCTCTGAAGCAGGACGCCCGCGGACTGGGCTGACGACGAGCCGCTTCGAGCGGTGCAAGGTGCACGCGTCGGGGCAGCGGAGCCTGCCCCGACCGGATCGACATGGCATCACCTTGCCCTCCCCTGACGGGCGTTGACGGGGAGACGGGTCGCGTGGGTCTGCCCGGTTGCGCCACCTGCGCACCTCCCGCGCGGGGCGGCGGGGCACGGGCGCGGCCACCGGGACCCGGGACCACGATCCCGCGCGCCGTCAGACCCGCGTCCGCACGGGACGTCGTACGCAACCACGGCGGGGTCCTCACCGTGACCGACGCGCCCGGAGGCGGCGCCGCCTTCCTGGTCACCCTGCCGCGGGCACCGCTCGACGCGGGCGGCGACCGGGTCTGACCGCACCCCGCGCCGCGGCCGGACGTCCTCCGGCCCCGCCCAACCACGAGGCGGCACACGTCGGTTGCGACGGCTTGATATCGTCACGGTGTCGGATCGCCCAGCGCCGTCGTGGTCCGCGGAACCATGGCATTCCCAGCCGGTGACACGGGCCTTCGACCCGTCAGCCCGGCCCCAGTCGCCAGGACCACGCGCGTCCGAGGCGGGGCATGCTCTCCCGTCCAGAGACAGGCCGTCATGCGCAAGTCCCCGGCAGACTCACCCCGCACCGCCGTCCCCCGGGCCGCCGTCGCCGTCGTCCTGGCCGCAGCCTCCCTCACCGCAGGTTGCTCCAGCACCACCACCCAGACGGGCAGCACCCCGAAAGCCCCGACGGCGAAAGTCTCCGCACCGCCCGTCCACGCCGGCGTCGACTACCAGCTCGGCGGCGCCTACACCCCGCCGAAGGGCGTCTCCGTGGTCTCCCGCGACCACACGGCGTCGCCCGCCGCGGGCCTGTACAACATCTGCTACGTCAACGCGTTCCAGGCCCAGCCCGACGCGGAGAAGGAGTGGGACGCCGACCTCCTGCTGCGGGACGCCTCCGGGAAGGTCGTCATGGACGAGGACTGGGGCGAGGCGATGCTCGACATCAGCACCCCGGGCAAGCGCGCACGGATCGCGGAGAAGGTGGACGGCTGGATCGACGAGTGCGCCGACAAGGGATTCGACGCCGTCGAGCCGGACAACTACGACAGCTACACCCGCGCCCCGCACGGCCTGCTGACCGCGGCCGACGCCGAGGCGTTCCAGACCCTGCTCGCCCGCCACGCACACTCCCGGCACCTTGCCATCGCGCAGAAGAACACCCTCGAACTCGCCAAGGACCGCAAGCGGGTCGGCCTCGACTTCGCGGTGGTGGAGGAATGCGGGCAGTACGACGAATGCGGGTCCTACGTCGCAGCGTTCGGCGACCACGTCATCGTCGTCGAGTACACCGAGAAGGGCATGAGGAAGGCCTGCGCGGGCTGGGGCGACCGGATCAGCGTCGTGCGGCGTGACCTCGACGTCACCCCGGCCGGCCACGACGGCTACCTGCGCGAGACCTGCGACGGCTACTGACGTGGCCAATCACGGGCTCATCCGGCCGGCGGCTGGATGTAGTCCTCCAGGCGGCCAACGGCGAAGCCCTGCTCATGGATGCGCCGGAGCAGGTTGGCGAACATGTGCGTCATCGTGGTGCCCTTGAGCTCGGACGGTCCGCGGAAGTGGGCCAGGATGATGTCTCCGGGGCGCAGCTTCCTGTCCGCTGACTGGTACTGCATGTCGCGGATCTGCATGGACTCCCGCCACCACACGATCGCACGGGGTCCGCACTCCCCGACCGCGATCTTGGTGTTGGTGTTGTACGCGCCGTAGGGCGGGCGGAAGAGCAGCGGCGCGGTGCCGTACTCCTTGGTGAGGATCTTCTGGTCACCGCACACCTCTTCCTTCTGCCGGGCCGGCGGGAGGGTGCTCATCACGGGGTGGTGCAGGGTGTGGTTCTGGATGTGGTTGCCCAGTGCCTGCAGCGGTCTGAAGTACGCGTAGTCCGATTTGATGGCGTCGTTCATCAGGAACATGGTGATCGGGACCCTCAGGTCCCGCAGCATCTGGATGAACTGGGGGTCCTTCTCCTGCCCGTCGTCCACGGTGATGAAGACGACCTTCTGCGCGGTCGGTATGTGGGTGAAGACCGGAACCGTTCCGGTCGCCGAGAGCCGCACCGGCTTGTCGGCCGGCGGCCGCGGGGCGGCGGGCAGCGGGGTCAGGCCCCACTTGCGCCAGGCCGCCGCCGAGTCGGAAATGGCGGGCGCGGTGCTGACGGTGCCGTCCGGCGCGGCGGGCCGGGAGGTGCCGGCGGCAACCCCGGTCCCGCCGACGGCACCGCAACCTCCGACCGCCAGGCCCACTGCGACCGCCCCTGTCACCGACCGGTACAGCCTGCCCCGGTTCCTGCGCTGCTTCACCGTGTCCGTCCCTCAACTGACATCGATCTTGATCAGCCGAAAGGTAACCCAGCGAAACTAAAAAAAGATCAACAGTCAGGTGTGATTACGCCAGGCAGTGCCTCTCCATTGCCGCCCCGCTCCCGCACGCTCCCGCACCACCTTCAGCGGACCCGCGACCCGCTCAGCCCCTACACCCCAGCCGTGTACGGGAGATGCCCAGCTCGGAGCCCTGTGGGACACATTCAGGACGCGCCGTCGCCGGCAGCCTCGCTGCGCTGTGAGTCGAGGCGATCGACTGCTTGTCCGCTCCATGCCCGGATGACCGACGCTTGCTCGGGGGTCAGTGAATCGAGGAAGTGGCGGCGGATGTTGCCGCCGTGCACGAGGACGGCGTGCTGGGCGGCGCGGCGGCCCTCGGCGGTCAGCCCGACCCCCGCACGGCGGCCATCGGCTCCGTACCGGGTGCGCTCGACGAAGCCGCGCCTCTCCATGCGGGTCAGCTGATGGGCGACGCGGCTCTTGTCCCAGTCGAGCGACTCGGAGAGCTCGCCGACGCGCATCTCGCGGCCGGTGGCCTGCCACAGCGTCACCAGCACGCTGAACTCGGCCTTCGAGATGTCGCAGTCACGCTGCAGACCACGCTCCAGCTCCCTGGTGAGCAGGCGCTGCGCGCGCATCCAGGTATCCCAGAACTCCCACTCCTCGGGTTCCAGCGATCGAGTCTCCGTCATGGCGTCGAGGATACCGCGACCAGCAGAGTTGTCACTTCAACTCCCTTCGATCTAGAGTTGACGCATCAACTCCACCGAAAGGCAGACCATGACGCTCCGCATCGCACTCATCCTCGGATCCACCCGCCCCGGACGCCGCGGTGACCAGATCGCCGCGTGGGCGCTGGAGGCCGCCCTGGCCCACGGCGGCGCCGACTACGAACTCGTCGACCTCGCCGACCACGACCTCGGCAACCTCGACGAGCCCGGCAACCCGAACTTCCAGCAGTACCGGCACGACCACACCCGCACCTGGGCCGCACTCGTCGACAGCTTCGACGGCTACGTGTTCCTCGTCCCCGAGTACAACCACTCCTACCCCGGAGCCCTGAAGAACGCCCTCGACTACGTCTACCGGGAGTGGAACGACAAGGCCGCCGGGATCATCAGCTACGGCGGCTGGGTCGCCGGGGCGCGGGCCGCCGAGGCGCTGCGGCTCGTCCTCGCCGAACTCCAGGTGGCCACGGTCCGTGCCCAGCCCACCATCTCGACGCACCCCTCGTTCCGCACCGGCTCCTTCGTCCCCCAGGAGGGACTGGACACCGCCGTGGGTGGCATGCTCGATCAGTTGCTCCTCTGGTCCGGCGCGCTGCGGGGGGTGCGCCAGGCCAAAACTCAGACGGCCGCGGCTGCATGACGCCGCGTTCGAAGCCGATCACGCGACAGGGAGTCGCGAGCCGACGGACACAGCCCGGTGGGGTCAGTTCAGGAAGTCCAGCAGCCGCTTCGTCAGCTCGTGCGGGACTTCCTCGGGCAGGAAGTGACCGGCATCGGGGATGACCAGTTCGGTGACGTCGGTGGCCACCATGCGCATGGTCTCCGCCGGCATGGTGCCGGTGCTGTACTGGCCGCCGACGGCGAGGACCGGGATGGTCAGCGGTCCCTGGTCGCGCCAGCGCTGGACGTGCTCGGCGGTGGTGTCGAGGGTGCGGTAGTACTCGAAGCCGGCACGCCGGGCGGCCGGGTCGCGCAGGTGGTCGACGTACAGGTCCACGGCGTGCTGCGGGATGGCGCCGGGGGTGGCGGTCTTGGACGCGAACTGGTGGCCGAAGTAGATCTCCTCGCGGCCGGCGATCAGGCGTTCGTTGAGGTCTGCGAGGCGGTTGATGACGAAGTGCGCCATCACCTCGTTGGTTCTCGGGTCCGTCAGCATCGGCGGGAACGGGGTGAGGCCGGGGAGGATCGACTCGGCGCCGACGAAGCGGGTGACGCGGTCGCGGTGGCTTGCGGCGAGGGCGTAGGCGACGAGCATGCCCAGGTCGTAGCCGACGACGGCGAAGCGTTCGTGCCCCAGGGCGGTCATCAGCTCGGACATGTCGTCGGCGAGGGTGGCGGCGTCGTAGCCGGTGGCGGGCCTGTCGCCTGGCGCCCATGCCGCGCAGGTCGGGGGCGATGACGGTGAAGTGCTCGGCGAGGGCGGGCATGGCCAGGCGCCAGCTGTACCAGAACTGGGGCCAGCTGGGCAGGAGCAGCAGCGGCGGGCCGTCGCCGCCGACGACGGCGTGCAGGGTCACCTCGCCGGTGGTGACGGTGCGGCTGGTGAAGGTGTCGGTGAACCCGGCGGGCAGGCCCGGGACGTCGGTGACGGTGAACGCCATGGTGGTTTCTCCTCGGGACGCGAAGAGGCGCCCCATTGAAACGGATGATCTATCCACTTCAACGTAACACGAAACGGATGACTCATCCATTTATGCTGTGGGCATGACCCCTGCACCGATGCGCAAGGACGCTGCCCGCAACCGGCAGCGCATCCTCGACGTGGCCCGCCGGCTCATCGGCGAAGGAACCCCCTTGCAACTCAACGACATCGCCCGCCTAGCCGGCGTGGGGGTGGCCACGACCTACCGGCACTTCCCGACCCCCGAGGCCCTGATGGAGACCGTGGCGACCCCGGGCCTGGAGGCTCTGATCACCCGCGCGGAACAGGCCCTGGCCGAGGAGGATCCCTGGGGCGCCCTGACCGGCTTCCTCGGCGCCACACTCGAGATGCAGCTGACCGACCCCTCCATCACCCTCGTCCGCGCCGCCCCCGAACGCGTCCTGCCCCGAACCGAGGAGCTCACCGCCACGCTGGACGCACTCGCCGGCCGCCTGCTGGAGCGCGCGCAGGCGGTGGGATCCGTGCAGGGCGTCGTCACCTGGGACGACCTGCTGCCCCTCATGTGCGGAATCGCCTACGCCGCTGGTGTCCACGCCGACGGCCAAGAGAAGCGCCTGGAGTCGGGGTGCCGCTACCTGGGGGTGATGCTCCGGGGGCTGCGCAGTGCCGATCCCGCGTGAGCCGAGAAGAGATGACGATGTCGAAGGCGTTCGGGCCCTACCGTCTTGGCGGCAGGCTTCTGGCCAACCGTCTGGTGATGGCACCGACGCCCCGCAGTCGTGCCTACGGGCCCGGCCAGAGCCCCACGGCGCTCATGGCGGACTACTACGCGCAGCGTGCCTCCGCCGGACTGATCGTCACTGACGGCGTCCAGCCCTCCAGGGTCGGTCAGGGCTACCCCGACACCCTCGGCATCCACACCGCCGAGCAGATCGCGGCCTGGCGTACGGTGACCGACGCGGTGCACGCCCGCGGCGGCGTGATCTACCTCCCGATCATGCACACCGGACGGGTCGGCCACCCGGCGCTGATGGGCCTGCAGCCCGTCGGCGGGTCGTCGGGGCTCGGCTCGTGCTCGGACCTGTGCCGGCTCGGTGGTGCGCGTCAGCGGTGGCTGACGTAGGCGACGAGTCCGCCGACGGTCAGACCCACTGCGCATCCGTAACGGAAGTATTCGTGGCGCATGCTCGGGGTGTACTGCGCATCGGTCATCGCGTACGGTGCGCGGACCCCCAATTTCACGCCGCACAGGCACACGACGTATCCGTGACGCAGGGCGGCGGCCTCCCACTCGGGGTCGTGCGGGACCCAGGTCCGGGAGTAGATGTTCCCGTCGGGCGTCCGCAGTTCCAGCCGGGAGTAGGTGCGTCCGAAATCCTGCCACGGTCCTGGCTGGTCATCGGGCATCTCGTGCAGTTCCCAGCCAGGGATCGAGTGCAGGTCGGCGTGGCCGGGCGGCCTGCGTCTCATGCCGAAGTAGACCTCGTCGGGGTCGCGTCGCGGTGGTTCGCGCATGCGCAGCTCGTCGAATATGGTGGGCCGCCTCTCGTCGAGGCAGACCCCGTCGTCGGAGCTCGGCGGGTCGGGCAGGCACAGGTCGGAGAACTCGGGCGGTAGGCGCCTCATGCCGAACAGGATGGCGCCTTCGATCTGCGGTTCCTTGGGTACCTCGTCGATCGAGGCCGCCTCCGGTACGGCGTACTGGATCCCGTAGCCGCGCACTTTCAGGGAACGCCTGAACTCGAAGAGGGCAACGGGCATGTGACGTGTCTGTGCGTGGTCGAGGGTGACGGTGCCTTCGGCGGTCTCCAGGCCCATCAGGACGGCCTCGAGCCGCAGCGCGGGGTCGTCGCTGAACAGGATCTGCCCGTGGTCGTCCACCTCTTCGAACTGACGACTGCTCATCTCCTGGAGGCCTCCGGTCGGTTACCGTTCCGCGCCCGCGACGCCGACGGCCGGGACTTCAGTCATCCTATTGAAGGATCGTTGAACGATCCATGTGCGGGACAGTATGCATCGCTGGGCCGGCGGTTTTCCGGATAGGCGCGGGTCGGCGGGTGCTGGTGCACGCCGCAAGCATCGGCGCGGCGTGGAGATCTTCCTCGGCCGCGTGTTCCTGAAGGCCTTCGCCGCACCAGCCCCGCGCTGACGGGTACTCAACGTCCCTTGCGAACCGGGACTTTCGGCCCTGCGAGGCGGGCGGTGCGGCCTCCTGTGGAGCGGCCGGGTGAGCGGGACATTGAAGGCGCAACGAGAGTCGTCGGATCGCACGCACCACCCCTTGGAAGGGATGACCATCATGGCAGTCCACCACGACCAACCCCGCCGGCACCTGGGGTTCCACCTCCCGGCCCTGCGCAGGGCCGGGACGGCGTCCGAGTCCGGTGCCGTGACGACCGCGGCGACGGCGACCAGCGCGTACGCGCTCGCCGGGCTCCGCCTGGTGACCGGGTTCGTCTTCCTGTGGGCGTTCCTGGACAAGACGTTCGGCTTCGGTTACGCCACCCCGTCCGGCAAGGGCTGGATCGACGGCGGCTCGCCCACCAAGGGCTTCCTCACCGGTGTCGCCGCCGGCCCGATGGAGTCGACGTTCCACGACTGGGCCGGACAGGGCTGGGCGGACTGGCTGTTCATGCTCGGCCTGCTCGGCATCGGCCTCGCGCTGATCGCGGGCATCGGCCTGCGGATCGCCGCGGTCGCGGGCACCCTGATGATGGCGTTCATGTGGATCGCCGAGTGGCCGCCGGCCAGGCACCTCTCGGACGGCTCGGTGAGCATGTCCACCAACCCGTTCGCCGACTACCACCTCGTCTACGCCGTCGTCATGATCGCCCTCGCGGCCGCGGCCGCGGGCGCCGGCACGGTCTGGGGCCTGGGCAAGGTCTGGGCGCGGCTGCCCTTCGTCAGCCGCAACCGCTGGCTGCTCTGACCGTCGGGAGCTCACGGCAGCACGGCAGGCCCCCCGGCACGGGGCCTGCCGTGCTGCCGTGGTCGGTGGCTGAACGCCGCACGGAGCGATGTCCGGGTACAGCGGGCCGAGCTCCGAGGCCAGGTCGCGCCGACGGTGCGCTCGGAAGGATCCCTTCACCCGCGACGACCTGCTGCCGGCCGAGGAGATCGCCGTCCGGGACGCCGTGGCCGAGGACGACGCCCGCCGGTACACCCTCGCGCGCGGCACCGCACCGACCCTGCAGTGCGGCCTACCGCCGAGCCGCCTTTCGGCTCAGGGTGCAGCGAGTCGCCGACGAGAGCGCCGTCGCCCAGAATGGATCTGGCGATCGACAATGGTCTGGCGATCGACGGAGAACCTCACCCACGTGCAGAGGGGGAGGGAACCATGAAGGTAGGAGTACTGACCGGCGGCGGTGACTGTCCCGGTCTCAACGCCGTGATCCGCAGCGTCGTCCGCAAGGGCGTCCAGGAGTACGGCTTCGAGTTCGCCGGCCTGCGGGACGGCTGGCGCGGCGCCCTCCAGGGGAACGTGGTGCCGCTGGGCATCCCCGAGGTGCGGGGCATCCTGCCGCGCGGCGGCACCATACTCGGCTCGTCCCGCACCAACCCGTTCAAGCACGAGGACGGCGTGCGCCGCATCCAGGACACCCTCGCCGCGCACGGCATCGACGCGCTCGTCGCGATCGGCGGCGAGGACACGCTGGGCGCGGCGGCCGAGCTGGGCCGCCATGGGATCCCGATCGTCGGCGTGCCCAAGACGATCGACAACGACGTGCCCGGCACCGACTACACCTTCGGCTTCGACACGGCCGTGGGCATCGCGACCGAGGCCATCGACCGCCTGCACACCACCGCCGAGTCGCACATGCGCACCCTGGTGGTGGAGGTGATGGGCCGGCACTCCGGATGGATCGCCCTGCACGCGGGTGTCGCGGGCGGCGCCAACGTGATCCTCATCCCGGAACGGCCGTTCGACATCGAGCAGGTCTGTGCGTGGGTGAAGAGGCGCTTCGAGTTCCACTACGCGCCGATCGTCGTCACCGCCGAGGGAGCCGTCCCCAAGGAGGGGCAGATGGTCCTCAAGGACCGGTCGCTGGACGAGTACGGCCATGTGCGGCTGTCCGGGATCGGCGACTGGCTGGCGCGGGAGATCTCGCAGCGCACCGGCACGGACGCCCGCACGACGGTGCTCGGCCACGTCCAGCGCGGCGGCACCCCGAGCCCCTTCGACCGCTGGCTGGCCACCCGCTTCGGACTGCACGCCGTCGACGCGGTCAAGGACGGCGCCTTCGGGACCATGGTCGCCCTGAGCGGCACCCGGATCGTGCGGGTTCCGATCCCCGACACCGAGACGAAGACCAGGACGGTCGACCCGTCGCTGTACGACGAGTTCGGGGTGTTCTTCGGCTGACCCCCCGGAGTCCTTCCACGGCTGATGACGGCGCCGCTCCCCGCCCGACCGGTGCACGGCGTCAGACGGAGTGCGGTACGACCGCCACCGGGCAGCCGGCGTGGTGCAGTACGGCGTGCGCGACCGGCCCCAGCCGGCCCTCGCCGCCACCCCGGCCGGCACCGCGGCCCACGACCAGCAGATCGGCTCCCCGGGAGGTGTTCAGAAGCGCCTCAGCGGGATGGAGCAGGACGACATCGGTGCGGACCGTCACCTCCGGGTACTCCTCCTGCTGCGTGCGCAGCGCGTCGGACAACCGAAGGTCCTCCTCGTCCTCCCAGGTGGCACGGTCCTCCTCGGTCACGAACAGCATCCGGGGTGACACGGCCTCGGCGGGAAAGGCCCACGCCTGCACCACCCGGAGCACCGCTCCGCGCGTCCGGGCCGCCCCGAACGCGAAGTCCGCCACCTCGGCGAGCGGGCGGTGCGCGTCGAAACCCACCACCACGTCAGGGCCGGCGTCCGCCGGGCGTGCACCGTTGCCGAAGCCGCCGGGCCGCAGCCCGGGCACCACGACGACGGGACATTCGGCCGCAGCCGCCACCCGAAGGGCCACCGAGCCGACCGCCAGGCCGTTGAAGCCGCCCGAGCCCCGGGCCCCGACCACCAGCAGCCCGGCACCGGGAGCCGCGGACAGCAGCGCCTCGGCCGGGGTTTCGGCGCTCTGCTCGCCCCGCACCCGCAGATCCGGGTAGCGGGCACCGAGATCGGCCATGACCCCCTTGACGACCCGCTCACCCACGCGGCGCAGGGTCTCCCCGGCCTGGCGGGGGACCGCATCGCCCGGAAGAGGCGGGGCGGCGTGCACGAGACGCAGGGGAACATCACGCAGTACCGCCTCCCGCGCCGCCCACTCGGCCGCGACGAGGCTGTGCTCGGACCCGTCGACACCGGCCAGCACGGGGTGACCCATCGCGTCCTCCTTCGCCCACCGGGCCCGTTCACGCCTTCCTCCACTGTTCCACCGCTGGCCCCTCGAAAGTCCCGACAGGCCGGGCGTTCGCCCTCCCGTGGTCCGTTCGGGGTGCGGGGACAGCTCGAGGTCCGCGTCCACCACGCCTTCGACGGCCCTGACCAACCACGCCGCCACGGGGACCAGGGACATGTCGCGTCTCCGGCCGGCGAGCGTCACTACCCCGTCGTGGACGACCCGGCCGGTGCGGCCGCGCTCCTCGAAGAGCCGGGCCCCAGGGGCGAAGGACACCGCCAACCCGTTCGCTGACCACCCCGTCGTCCTGATCGCCCTGGTGGGCGAAGCTCCCGATGCTCCGTCTCAGCCACCGGGCTGCGCCGACCCGAGAGGTGCGACGAGCCCCGCTCCGGGCTGCCGCGTCGCATACCGGCCAGGGCCGATCGGCCCCTCGCAAGGACCTGCGGCCCCTGCCGGACACCCGGTCCGGAGACGACCCTCGTACCGGATCCCCGTTCAGGAGGCAGAGATCATGACCCGTACCGTCACCGTCGGCCTGGACGGCTCTCCCGAGGGCCGCGCCGCGGCCGAATGGGCGGCCCGCGAGGCGGAGCTGTTCGAACTGCCGCTGAAGCTGGTCCACGTCTGGGAGCCGGTACCGGCGCCCATGGCCCAGGCACCGCTGCTCGGCCCCGGGACCCACCAGCACCGGATCGAGGCCGAGGGCGTGCGGCGGCGCCACCCCGGCCTCGACGTGAGCACCGAGCAGGTGTCCGGCCGGCCCGCGGACGTCCTGGTGGCCGTGGCGAACGACACCGAACTCCTCGTCCTCGGCTCCCGCGCCCTGGGCGGCATCAGGGGGTTCATGGCCGGCTCCGTCGGCCTGTCGGTCGTCGCCCACGCCGAACGGCCCGTCGTCCTGGTCCGCGCCGGACAACAGGCCGACGACGAGCACGAGACGGCCCCGGTCGGCACCCCGTCCGCGGCGACGCCGTTCCGGCCGGTCGTGCTGGGCCTCGACATCGAGAGCCCCGACGACGACCTCATGGCGTTCGCCTTCGCCGCGGCCGCCCGCCGGGGTACGTCCCTGCGGGTCGTGCACGGCTGGAACCCGCCCTACTACTTCGACACCTACGGCACCGCCGCCGACGTCGGACTGCGCGAAGAGCCGGCACAGCAGGAGAGCAGCGTGCTGACCGAGGCCCTGGGCCCCTGGCGGGAGAAGTTCCCGGCCGTCGAGGTCATCGAGCAGTCCCACTACGGCACCCCCGGCGACCACCTCGTCGACGCGTCCCGCGAAGCCTGCCTCGTGGTCGTCGGCCGGCGTCCCCGCCGTGGCTCGCTGGGCATCCACATCGGCCCCGTCACCCATGCCGTCCTGCGCCACTCCACGGCCCCCGTCGCCGTCGTCCCGCACGCCTGACCCCACCCCCGGAACCCTTGAATCGCTGAACCCCTGAGGAGCAGACACCATGAAGGCAGCGGTCGTACGAGCCTTCGGCGAGCCCCTGGTCATCGAGGAGCGCCCCGATCCCGAGCCCGGCCCCGGCCAGGTCCGCATCCGCGTCGAGGCCTCCGGGCTGTGCCACACCGACATCCACGCGGCGCACGGCGACTGGCCGGTCAAGCCGAACCCGCCGTTCGTGCCGGGACACGAGGGCGTCGGCATCGTCGAGGAACTCGGCGACGGCGTCACCCTGCTGAGCACCGGTCAGCGGGTCGCCGTGCCCTGGCTCGGCAAGGCGTGCGGGCGGTGCGAGCACTGCTTGTCCGGCTGGGAGACCCTGTGCGAGCAGCAGGTCAACACCGGCTACGGCTGCGACGGTGGGTACGCCGAGAAGATGCTGGCCTGGGCCGACTTCGCCCAGCCCGTGCCGGACGGCGTCACGGCCGTCGACGCCGCGCCGCTGACCTGCGCCGGCGTCACCACGTACAAGGCGCTCAAGGTCGCCGGCGTACGGCCGACCCAGCTCGTCGCGATCTCCGGGATCGGCGGACTCGGCCACCTCGCCGTGCAGTACGCCAAGATCGCCGGCGCCACCGTGGCGGCCATCGACGTCACCGACGAGAAGCTCGAACTCGCCACCTCACTCGGCGCCGACCTCGTCATCGACGCCCGCAAGGACGACGTCGGCGAGGTCCTCAAGCAGCACGGCGGCGCGCACGCGGCGATAGCGCTCGCGGTGAACGACGCCGCCTTCGAGGCCGTCAACTCCGGGCTGCGGCGTGGCGGCAAGCTGGTGATGGTGGCCCTGCCGGCGCACGGGACCGTGCGGGTCCCGATCTTCGACACCGTCCTCAACGGCACCAGCGTGATCGGCTCGATCGTCGGCACCCGGCAGGACCTCGCCGAGGTCTTCCAGCTGCACGCCGCCGGGCGGACCCAGGTCATCAGCGAGACCCGCCCCCTGGACTCCGTCAACGAGTGCATCGACGAGGTGCTGCGCGGCCAGGTCACGGCACGGATCGTCTTCGACCTCGCCACGGGCCGGTGAGGACGATGACCCTGCCGATCGTCGTCGCCGTCGACGGCTCCGAGCCGAGTCTGCGGGCCGTCGACTGGGCGGCAGACGAGGCCACCGTACGCGGACTGCCGCTCCGGCTGGTGTACGCCTCGCTGTGGGAGCGGTACGAGGGCACCCAGCTCGCCGCGGACCCGCACAAGCCGTCCGAGGAGACCATGGCCGAGGACATCGTCCAGGTCGCGGCGCGGCGTGCCCGGAGCCGGCGGCCCGATGTGACGGTGTCCACCGAGGTGCTGGCCGAGGAACCCGAGTACGCACTGGTCCACGAGAGCCGGGAGGCCGTCCTGCTGGTGACGGGCACCCGGGGGCGCAGCGGCCTCGCCGAGGCACTGCTGGGCTCGGTCAGCCTGACCCTCGCCGGGCACGCGCACTGCCCGCTGGTCGTCGTACGCGGCAGCCGCGACAACCAGGCCGCGACGCCGGTCCACGGCAGGATCGTCCTGGGCGTCGGTGAGGCCGGCAAGGAGTCCGCGGCCGTGCGCTTCGCCTACGAGGAGGCGTGGCGGCGCGGGGTGCCCCTGGACGCGGTAAGGGCCTGGCGCACGCCCGCGCGCGAGACCACCGATCACCCCCTGATGTCCGCGGAACCCTCCCGGCTCCACGAGCAACGGGCGGTGGAAACCCTCGACACGGCGCTCCACAACCTCCCCGGCGACATCGAAACGCACCGGCACACGGTCGAGGGCCACGCCCGGTCCGTGCTCGTGGCCGCCTCGCACGGCGCCGACCTCCTGGTCCTCGGAGCCCGGCGCCGCCCACGCACCTTCGGGCTCCAGCTGGGCCGGGTCGCCCACGGCGTGCTGCACCACGCCGCGTGCCCGGTCGTCATCGTGCCGGAGCCGGTGTGACCGCCGTGACCGGCCTGGCCGACCCCGCCGCCTACGCCCCGCTGTGCGGGTGGTCGACGTCGTCGACCTGACCCGGCTGCTGCCGAAGGACGAACACCCGCACGGGACGACCGACGTCGAGTACGGCTGCTCGTTCACCGCCGACAGACCGGTGGTCTTCGCCCACCACGGCTGCCCCCGGCTGATCCACCGCCTCGCCCACCGCCGTACCGGCCGCCCGCACCTGCCCGTGCGCGGCTACAAGGAGCCGGGGACCGCGACCACGCCGTTCGACATGGTCGAAGGCGAAGTCGACCGCGGCGCGGCCGGACGCGGTTGCGGGTCCGGCACGGCATGCCGAGCCCGGACCAGCCGGTCGCGGTCGTACCGCACGACTGACCCCTCAGCCGTCGTCGCCGACGAGGGCGATGCCGGTCACCGGGTCGGGACGAGTGCGGACCGCGTGTTCCATGGTCCGGTTCAGCCGGTTCAGCCAGGGGCGCAACAATCCCTCGTAGCGGGCGAGTTCGCGCGGGTCGGTGACCAGGTGCGCGTAGCCGGTGACCACCACGCTCCAGCCCAGGTGGGTTTCGGAATCGATGGCGTCCGCCTCGTAGGCGACCACGACCCCGGCGCCGTCGGCCGGCCGGGTGCGGGAGGTGAGAGCGGCGCTCTCGTGGGTGCGGATGACGATGTCGCCGTCGACCAGCACATGGTTGACCGGGCGGACGGTGGGCAGGGCCTGCCGGGTGAAGACGATCCGTCCCAGGGACACCGAGCCCAGCAGGCGCAGTGCCTGCGCGCTGTCGAGCTCGACGCTTCTGCGCGCACCCGGCGAAGCGGCGGGTGCGCCGTCCCCGTCGGCCATGGCGGGGCTCCGTCGGTGAGTCGCGCCGCAAGGCGCGGGCGGGGTTCGTCGACGTGGTGCGGACCGGTCGTACGGACGGAGCGACACCGCGGGGGATCGGTGCCGCTCCTGACCCAACTCTCCCTCCGGCCGTGCTGCGGCGCAGGTGCCGTTGGTCCCACGTCCTGGGCCGGATCGGCCCTTACGTGGCGGACGGGGTGTCCTCGTCCGGTCCCGCGGGCCCGCCGCGCCACGGCGGCGGCGCGGCCGACCGGCGGGCCGTGTCCGTGCGGTCCGCCCGCGCCTGCGCACGGGCCCGCACCCGGTCCTCGAGCCGGTCACCGAGTTCGTGGGCGGTGGTCTCCTCCGCGTGCACGACGACCACGCTCCCGGCCACCAGGAGCCGGGCCGTGGCCGACCACGGCCGCCGGACGTGCGGCGCGGCCGCCCGGACGACGGTCAACGGGCCCTCGGCGGGCGGCAACCCGAGCCGGTCGAAAGCCGCGTCGACCTTCGACCGGACATAGCCGGGCGCGTCCTCGTCCACCTCGCCCTGGGCCCGCACCCGTACCGCGTCTCCGATGGTCATGTGCGCCACGTCCTTTCCGTTCTTTCGTGTACTGACAGGGTGTTCACCGGCTGTCGCTGACGCCGGTCTGGGCAAGGGCGGCCCGTCCGGCCTCCAGCCGGGCCACCGGGACGCGGAAGGGCGAGCAGGAGACGTGGTCCAGGCCCGCCGCGTGGAAGAAGTGCACCGACTCGGGGTCGCCGCCGTGTTCGCCGCACACGCCGATCTCCAGGTCGGGGCGCGCGGCACGGCCCTCGTCGACGGCGATCCGGACCAGCCGGCCCACGCCCTCGCGGTCGATCGTCTCGAACGGCGAGGAGGCGAAGACGCCACGGTCGAGGTAGGCGGAGAAGAACGCCGCCTCGACGTCGTCGCGCGAGAAGCCCCAGGTGGTCTGGGTCAGGTCGTTCGTGCCCAGCGAGAAGAACGCGGCCTACGTCTCCACCAGCCAGGCGAGGTCGCTCGCGTCGAGATGGACGTCGTCCGGTGCGTCCCGGGCCTCCCTGAGCAGGCAGATGGCCTCTTCGAAGAGGGCCGGGTCGACACCCATCACCGTGCTGCCGAACATCTGGACGAGCCGGCAGTAGGAGTCCCAGGCGAAGCGCTCACTGCCGGACGCCTTCGCCAGGCCCTGCACCGTGTCGTCGTTCAGGCCGATGTCCAGGACCGTCTCCATCATGCCCGGCATGGAGAACCGGGCGCCGGAGCGCACGGACAGCAGCAGCCGGTCGTCCCGTTGCCCCAGCGACCGTCCGGCGGCGGTCTCCAGGCCCGACAGGTGCCGGGCGATCTCCTCGGCCATGCCCTCGGGCGACACACCGTCGGCCAGAAAGGCCCGGCAGGCCTCGGTGGTCACCGTGAAACCGGGCGGGACCGGCAGGCCCAGCCGGGTCATCTCGGCGAGGTTCGCACCCTTGCCACCGAGGAGCTCGGCCATGTCACGGCCGCCCTCGGCGGAGTCGTACACCTATCGGACCATGACGCCGGTCTCCGGTCTCCTAGGTCTGGCTCGGGGCTGGTCTCAGCTCAAGCGTCGACCGGGCCGGGCTGCCCGGGCAGGTGCTGTCCGTCCTCACCGGTGGGCCGAACGGCCCACCTGGACTTGCCCCGTTCCCGGTGCCCTCCGCCGACGCCGACCGCTAACGTGTCCCATGACCGGACCTGCCGGTATGCATGAGTCGACAGGATCTGGAGGACGAGGTGGAAGGCTCCGAGGAAGCCCGCGTACGGCTGCCCCAGCTCAGGCTCGACGAGCTGCTGGACGAGCTGCAGGCCCGGCTGGACGCGGCCCGCGGCACCCGCGACCGGGTGCACAGCCTGCTGGAGGCGGTCCTCTCCGTCGGCCGGGAGCTGGACCTGGAGCAGGCGCTGCACAGCATCGTGGAAGCGGCGGCGGTGCTGGTGGACGCCGAGTACGCCGCCCTGGGCGTGATCGGGCCCGACGGCAAGCGGCTGTCCGCCTTCCACACGGTAGGCGTCACCGAGGAGCAGATCGCCCGGATCGGTCCTTTTCCGGAAGGCCACGGCATCCTCGGGGAACTGATCCGCAACCCCGAACCGTTGCGGCTTCCCAAGCTCTCCGAACACCCCGCGTCGTACGGCTTCCCGCCCAACCATCCGCCGATGAACACGTTCCTCGGCGTCCCCATCCGGGTCCGCGAGCAGGTCTTCGGCAATCTGTACCTGACCGAGAAGCGGGGCGGGGCCCAGTTCGACGAGGAGGACGCGTCGGTCACGTCGACGCTGGCCGTGGCCGCCGGTGTCGCCATCGACAACGCGCGGCTCTACGAGGAGTCACGACAGCGGGAGCGGTGGCTGCGGGCCAACGCGGAGATCACCCACAGCCTGATGTCGGGCGGTGACCTGACCAAAGCCCTGGTCCTGATCGCCGAGCGGGCGAGGGACATCACGGGGTCGGCGCTGGCCGCCGTGGCGATGCCCATGGAGGGAGCGGGTTCGCTCGGCGTGGAGATCGCCGTCGGCATGGACGCGGACCACCACCGGGGGCTGGTGCTCCCGCTGGACCGGACCCTCATGGGCCTGGCGTTCGCCGGCGCGGCCCCGGTGTCCAGCCAGGACGTCGGGCACGACGACCGGGTCAGTCAGGAGCCGCCGCGTTTCCAGGGGCTCGGCCCCGCGGTGGCCGTTCCCATCGGCACCGGCGACGGCGGTGTGCGGGGTGTGCTGCTGCTGGCCCGTGAGACCGGCGGCACCATCTTCTCCACGGAGGAGACCGATACGTTGCAGGGCTTCGCGGCGCAGGCGGCGATCGCGCTGGAGCTGGCCGAGCGCCGCCGGGACGCCGAGGAGATCGCGGTCCTCCAGGATCGCGACCGGATCGCCCGCGACCTGCACGACCTGGCCATCCAGCGGCTCTTCGCCACCGGGATGACCCTGCAGAGCGCCGGCCGTCTCATCGAGCACACCGAGGCGTCCGAGCGGGTGCTGCGGGCCGTGGACGACCTCGACGAGACCATCAAGATCATCAGGTCGACGATCTTCGGGCTGCGCGCCCGTGCGGACGGTGCCGGGACGGGCCTGCGGGCCCGTGCGGTGCGGGTGGCGGGCGAGGCGGCGCCGGTGCTCGGCTTCGCCCCGAGTCTGCGCATGGACGGACTGCTCGACACCGACGTGCCCAGGGAGATCGCCGACCACGCCGTGGCCGTCCTCGCCGAGGCCCTGACCAACGTCGCCCGGCACGCCCGCGCCGACCGGGCCGAGGTGAGTCTCTCGACCGACGGGCGGGAACTGGTGCTGACCGTCCGGGACGACGGTGTGGGCATTCCGCCCGAGGGCCGCCGCAGCGGCCTCGCCAACATGGCGGAGCGGGCCGCCGAACTCGGCGGCAGCCTGGAGTGGGACTCTCCCGCAGGCGGCGGAACCACACTGGTGTGGCGGGTGCCGGTCAAAGCCCCTTAGGACTCCCGGACCGCGGGGACTCCGGACCGCTGCCGGGGGCCGCCCGGCCTGTGTCCGTGCGGCGATGCGGCCGAGCCCGGAGGTGTCACGACACGGCGCCGGCCTCTGGAGGCCGCCGTGACCGGCACTTCGGCGGCGGCAAGAACTGGTCCACGGACAGGGGCCGACCGGAACCCGGATCGGGACCCTCGGCCCCATGCCGTCACAACTCCCCTGCCCGACGCTGGAGATGAGCGCGAGCGAGGGGAGGCACAGCATGAGCGGCATGCTGGAGCGCCGGCCCGGCCGGCCGGTGCTGCCCGACCTGTTCGGCTGGGCGGAGTCCGGCTTCCCGGGAGCACACGGGGCTCCGGTCCTGCACGGCATCCGGGTCGAGGAGCACTTCACGGACGGCACGTACCTGCTGCGGGCCGAACTCCCGGGCGCCGCCCCCGCCCAGGACGTCGAGATCACCATCGCCGAGGGCGTTCTGAGCGTGCGGGCCGAGCGCCCGGAGAAGACCGGCGAGAAGCACTGTACGCAGTTCCGCTACGGCACGTCCGCACGCTCCGTCCGGCTGCCGTGGGAGCCAGGGGCGACGAGGCGACGGCGGAGCACAAGGACGGTGTCATGACCATCGCGGTCCCGGTCCCGGTCCCGCAGGAGAAGGCGGGGACCAGGACCCTCCCCGTGCGGACGGGCTGACTCGAGGGGGGACGCCCCACCGCACGAGGTGTGCGCGGCCGGCGGTGACCGGCCGCGCACACTGCTGTGCCCACTCCGGCCGACGGGCCGTCGGCGCGGGTCTCCACCGCGCGTCAGCCGGTGCCGTTCCTGACGGAGACGGGGGCCAGCCGGCAGCGCACGTCGACCACGCCTTCCACGGCGCGTGCCAGGCGTTCGGCGACCGGCGCCAGAGCTGTGCCGTCGATCCAGCCGGTGAGGGTGACGACGCCTTCGGCGACCTCGACCTGGATGTGGTCGGCGGAGAGGGGGAACAGCCGGTCGACCACATCCCGGCGTACCTCTTCGGTGAGCTCCTCGTCCTCGCGGAGGAACACCTTGAGCAGGTCCGCACGGCTGGCGATGCCCTCCAGCATGCCGACGCCGTCCACGACGGGCAGCCGCTTGACCCCGCGCCGCGCCATGATGCGCGCGGCCTCCGCCAGCGTGGCGTCTGCGTGCACGGTCACCGCGGGCGTGCTCATCAGTTCCCCGGCGGTCACCCCGCCGGCCTTGGCCAGGTCCGCAAGCCGCTCCCGTTGGACGAACAGGTCCGGGTCGCTGTCCCGGAACTCCTCCTTCGGCAGCAGATCGGCCTCGGACACGACGCCGATCACCCTGCCCTCGCCCTCCAGCACCGGAAGGGCACTGACCTTCCACTGGTCCATCAGCGCGACGACGTCCTTGAACGGGGCGTCACGGCCGACGGCGACAGCGCTGCGGGTCATCACGTCGCCGACGGTGTGCGGGCTGCCGTGCATGATTGCCTCCTCGGAACTCTCTCCCAGCCTGAGCCCGACGCGGCCGGCGCACCAAGGGCCGTCCAGACCCTCCCGAAGGGACTCTTCGGCCCATGGCGATCCTGGCGGGACGGGTCCCGCCAGGATCGCCGGAGGGCCGTAGCTCCCGGCCCACGCCTCCCGGCCCACGCCGCCGCGGTCCCGGACCGTCGACCGACCGCGCCCGCCCACGGCCACGGGCGCGGCGTACCCGGTGCACGGTGAACCGGACGCTGCGACCGCGCCGCGCGACCGCGGCGACCGGACCCCGGCGGCGTGGGCCGGACGGTCCCGGACAGGGGACGACCCGCACCCTCGCGCGGACCGCTCGGCGTCCTCACCGCCGACGGAGTCGGCTGTGCCCGAGGGGAACGATCCCCACTAGGGAGGGCGAGGACGGTGTCCCGCCCGTGGCCGCTCCTCCACGGGGCTCAACGGGTACCCGAACGGACCGAGTGGCCCTCCTGCCGACCGCCTGCCGGTGCGAAGGTGAAAGGGGGAACCACCTGCCCCCGAGAGGCGGCAGTCCTAGGAAAGGCGGTGAGGACGATGACGCTTCCGCTGGTCGTAGGCGTCGACGGATCGGACGGCAGCCTGCAGGCGGTCGACTGGGCGGCGGCCGAGGCCGCCCGTCACGACGTCCCGCTGCGGCTGGTGTACGCATCCCTCTGGGAGCGCTACGAGGGTGGTGTCCCCGGGATCGGTGCGGAGCGCCCTTCCGAACGTGTGCTGGCCGAGCACATCGTCGCCTCGGCGGCGGACCGCGCGGCCCGGCGCGCCCCGGACGTGAAGGTCACCACCGACATCCTCCCCGAGGACCCGGTGGAGGCCCTCCTGCACGAGGGCAACAACGCCTCCCTGCTCATCACAGGATCGCGTGGCCGCGGCGAGTTCCAAGGTCTGCTCCTCGGCTCGGTCGGGCTGGCGGTCGCGGGCCGGGCGCACTGCCCCGTGGTCGTGGTCCGCGGGGACAGGGCGGGCCTGTCGGGCATCCATGAACGGATCCTGCTCGGCGCCGGCGACCCGGCCTCCGGCGGTGCTGCCGCCCACTTCGCCTTCCGCGAGGCGGCGGCGCGCGGATGCACCCTGGACGTGGTCCGCGCCTGGCGTCGTCCCCTCACGGCGGAGGAACCCGCCCGGGAGGCCGAGCCGCACGCCTCGGCCCTGCTCGACACACTCCTGCGCGAACTCATGGCCGAGCACCCCGACGTCCGGGTGCGCAGTGTGACGGTCGAGGGCCCGGCCCACCGGATCCTGGTGCACCGATCGGCCGCCGCCGACCTCGTGGTCCTGGGCGCCCGCCGCCGGCACGGCCACCGCGGCCTGCAGCTCGGCCGGGTGGCCCACACCCTGCTGCACCACGCGGACTGCCCGGTGGCCGTCGTACCGCAGACAGCGTGATCGCCGCCCCCGGTGCGCGCCTGAGGGAATGCCGATGGCCGCCCGGGCCCACGGCCCGGGCGCTCCGGCGCCGCGCGACGTCGGCCCTTTCGACGCCCTGGCCGACGGCGGGACGGCCGGGCCGGGGCGAGCGGGCGAACCGGGTCGTGAGGGGAGGACCGCGGTGAGGTGGGAGTACGACGGCTACGTGCCCGCCGACGAGCGGCTCAGGGAGTCGCTGTGCACGCTCGGCAACGGCCGCTTCGCGACCCGGGGCGCCCTGCCCGAGTGCGCCGCGGACGACGTGCACTACCCCGGCACCTACGTGGCCGGCTGCTACGACCGGCTCACCTCGGACGTGGCGGGACACCGGGTCGAGAACGAGGACCTGGTCAACCTGCCGAACTGGCTGCCCCTGCGGTTCCGGCTGCCCGGCGCGGACTGGCTCAGCCCGGACACCGCGCCCGTGCTGGAGCACCGTCAGGTCCTGCACCTGGCCGACGGGACGCTGGAGCGCCGGACCCGCTACGGGCTCGGTGGCGGACGGGTGCTGCACATCCGTCAGCACCGGCTGGTGCACATGGCGGACCCGTATCTCGCCGCCCTGCGCACCGAGTTCACCGCCGAGGGCTTCGCCGGGGAGCTGGAGGTCGAGGCGGCGCTCGACGGGAGCGTCCGCAACGCCGGGGTGCCGCGCTACCGGGACCTGGCCGACGACCACCTGACCTCCGTGCGCACCGGTACCGCCGGGACGGACACGGTGTGGCTCGGCTGCCGTACCCGCACCTCGGACATCCGGATCGGCATGGCCGCACGACTCACCGCGAACGCCCCGATCTCCCAAGGAAACGGCCTGCTGAAAGCCGTCCTGCGGCTGAGTCTGCCGCTGACGTCCGGCCGTACCCGCACCGTCGACAAGACCGTCGCCCTGCACACCTCCCGCGACCCCGCGATCGGCGTCCCCCTGGAGGCCGCCGTCGACCGGATCGGCGCCGCTCCCGGATTCGACGAACTGCTCGGGACCCACCGCGCCGCCTGGGCCCAGCTGTGGCGCCGCACCGCCCTCGACGTGCCCGGCGAGGCGGGCCGCATCCTGCGGCTGCACCTCTTCCACGTGCTCCAGACACTCTCCCCGCACACCGCCGACCTGGACGTCGGCGTGCCGGCCAGGGGCCTGCACGGCGAGGCCTACCGCGGACACGTCTTCTGGGACGAACTGTTCGTCCTGCCCTTCCTCGACCTGCACTTCCCCGAGGTCTCCAGGGCCCTCCTCCGCTACCGGCACCGGCGCCTGGACCGGGCCTGCGCCGCCGCCCGCGCGATCGGCCGGCGCGGCGCGATGTACCCGTGGCAGAGCGCCGCCGACGGACGCGAGGAGTCGCAGTCGCGGCACCTGAACCCACGCTCCGGACGCTGGCTGCCGGACCACTCGCACCTCCAGCGGCACGTCGGCCTGGCGGTGGCCTACAACGTGTGGCGGTACGGCGAGTCGAGCGGCGACACCGAGTTCCGGCACACCAAGGGCGCCGAGATGCTCCTGCAGATCGCCCGGTTCTGGGCCGACTCGGCCACCTGGGACGACCGCCTAGGACGCCACCGCATCCGCGGTGTGATGGGCCCGGACGAGTACCACGACGCCTACCCCGGCGCCTCCGGGCCCGGCCTCGACGACAACGCCTACACGAACGTCACCGCCGCCTGGGTCCTCGCCCGCACCCTGGAACTGCTGGACACCCTGCCCGAGCCGCGCCGCCGCGAACTCACCGAACGCACCGGCCTGGACGATGCGGAACTCCGACGGTGGGAGGAGGTGTCGCGCACGCTCCACGTCCCCTTCCACGACGGAGTCATCAGCCAGTTCGAGGGCTACGGCGGACTCGCCGAACTCGACTGGCCCGGATACCGCAGGCGCTACGGCGACATCCGCCGCCTCGACCGGATCCTCGAGGCCGAGGGCGACACCGTCAACCGCTACAAGGCCTCCAAGCAGGCCGACGTCCTGATGCTCGGCTACCTCTTCTCACCCGCCGAACTCCGCGCTCTGTTCAAGCAGTTGGGCCACGAACTCGACGAGGAGACCTGGACCCGCACGGTCGACCACTACCTGCGCCGCACCAGCCACGGCTCCACCCTCAGCGGCCTGGTGCACGGCTGGGTGCTGGCCCGCGCCCGCCGCGCCGATGCCTGGACGTTCGTTCAGGAGACCCTGCGCGGCGACATCGCCGACGTCCAGGGCGGCACCACCGGCGAGGGCATCCACCTGGGCGCGATGGCGGGCACCCTGGACCTCGTGCAGCGCGGGCTGACCGGGCTGGAGACCCGGGACGCAGCGCTCTGGCTCGACCCGGTGCCGCTGCCGGAACTGTCGTCGTACGGCATGTCCCTTCGTTACCGGGGACATTGGGGCGTACGGCTGCGGCTGCGGCGCGGGCGGCTGGAGGTCACCGTGCCGTCGTCCGACGAGTCGCCCATCGACATCCGGCTGCCGGACCGTGCGGTGTGCGTCGAGCCGGGGGACACCTGCGTGCTGGTGCTCCCGGACGGCAACGGTCCGCCCGCGCCCGGGCCGACCGGCCCCGGGTGAGGCCCGGGCGGCCCGCCGCGTGACGGCGCTGGTGCCCGAGGGGCTGCCGGCGACGCTGCCGGTCTCCCCGGCGATGGGGCTGCGCCGGACGGCTCGGCCGCTCTCGCCCGGGGTGCGCCCGGCGGCCCCGGACTCCGCGGTGACCGCGGGCGGTCTCCGGCACGTCCACCTCCCGCTCGGTCAGCCGGTGGCCGACGACGAGCCGGCCTGCGAGGTTCCGCCCGCGCAGTCGCGCCCGGACGGCTCCTGAAGCACGGTCCGGGCGACCGGCCCCAGCAGGTCGGCCAGCCGGCGGAAGACGTCGAGGAACAGGTCGTCGACCGTCAGTACGCCCACCACCCGGCCCAGCTCGAGGACCGGCAGCCGGCGTACGCCGGTGCGGCGGAACGCCCGGTAGGCCGCCTGGAGGTCGTCGCCCGCGTCCACGGTGACCACCCGGTCGGACATGACCGCATCCACCGCCGCGTTCCGGTCCAGGCCGCCGCCCAGGCCGCGCAGGGCGATGTCCCGGTCGGTGACGACACCGACGAGCACGCCTTCGCCGTCGACGACGACGACCGACCCGACCGCGGCTTCCGCCATCCGGCGGGCCGCCTCCGCCAGCCGCACGTCCGGCGCGACCGTCACCGGCGGGGCGGTCATCACCTCGGAGACCTTCATACGACAACTCCTCATACCGGATCTCGGACGACGTCGAGCACCTCGTTCACCGGGCGCCGGGGGCTGGGGTGGCCCTCCGGGCCGTAACCGAGACGGATCACCATCTGCACATGGGCCATGCCGGAACTCGGGTCGCGGGTCACCCACCGCAGCTCGGGCCACTCCAGGGTCTGGGAGGTCATCGAGGTGACCAGCCCGCCGGCCGTGGCCACGAGCAGGACCCGCTCCAGCGCCTGACCCGCGCGCAGCCAGTCCGCCGGCCCGTCGCGACCGGTACCCAGCAGCGCGAGGTGCGGGTTCCTCTCGTACACCGCCCAGCCGCGTCCGGGTACCGGCCGGCCTGCGGCGAAGTCGCGCACCGGGGTCGCCGGACCGTACCGGCCGGGACCGAACGCCTCGGCGGGTATGCCGTCCGACGCCCGTCGGGAATCCGCCGGCCCGGTCCGGGCCCAGCGGGCCGTCTCGGCGCGCAGGACGGGGTCCAGCGCCTCGCGGCCCTCGGCGTCCTGCACCAGTTCCAGCAGTTCCTGCACATGCCAGACGCCGGGGAAGAACAGCTGCGCGCCCTCGGCGCCTGCGGCTTCGCACATCCGGTCCTGCAGGCCGGCCGGCAGGGGCCGCTCGCTGAAGGGACGGCGGCTGGAGTGGCGCCGGGGGATCGCCGGATACAGGGCCGCGAGGGTCTGATCAGGCGGTTCGGCACCGTTCAGGGCCACTTCGGCGAGCAGTGCCGGGTCCGCCGGGTCCGGCAGCAGCCGTACGACCGGGGTCCGTCCGGCCGCGGCGGCGGCCACGCGCAGGTTGAACAGGGCGGCCCCGCAGCCCATGTGCAGGCCGCGGGTGTCCGGGTCGGTGCGCGGCAGCGCGCGCGACAGGTCGGCGTACAGGCGCAGAACCCCTTGGCCGGCGAGGTGACGGAAGTTCCAGGGCTGCGCGTTGTGCAGCGACGGTGCCGCCGTGGCATCGGCCACGAGTGTGGCGAGCGTGTGCGCGTCCACGTCCTGAGCGGTCACGGTGACTCCCTTCGCCGGGCCCCGCTTCCAGCGTGGACGATCCCCACCGTGGCGCGGCATGGGCCGCATGGACCCGGCGAGGGACCGAGTGGACCCGGGCCGCCGTCCGGATGATGCGGCCCCCACACCTCGCCGTCCCCGGCCGCGATGCCCTCCGCGGCGCCGTGCCCCGCCTGGTCGAGAGTCGTCTGCGCGAACCAGTCGTACTCCGTGCTCCCGACGGAGTGCGAACGCCGCATGACCGCTCTCGCCGCCCGTAGCCGGAGTATGCGCTCCGCGCTCCGAGGTCTACGGTGAGAGTGCAGCGACTCGACGTCTCCTCGCCGACGCACCGACGGGCCCAGGAGGAACGTGGTGACCAGCCCCGGGAGTGATCGCGTACAGCTGCCGCAGTTGAGGCTCGACGAACTGCTGGAAGAGCTGCAGGCACGGGTGGACGCGGCCCGAACCACCCGTGACCGGGTGCACAGCCTGCTGGAAGCGGTGCTCACGGTCGGGCGCGACCTGGATCTGGAACACGCCCTGCGCACCATCGTGGACGCGGCCGCCGCACTCGTGGATGCCGAGTACGCCGCTCTCGGGGTCATCGGACCCGACGGCAGGACCCTCTCGGCGTTCCACACCGTCGGCGTGAGCGAGACGCAGATCGCCGAGATCGGCGCCCACCCGCAGGGGCACGGCATCCTCGGTGAGCTGATCCGTGATCCTGAGCCGCTGCGGCTGACGAGACTCGGTGACCACCCGGCCTCGTACGGTTTCCCGTCCCACCACCCGCCGATGAACAGCTTCCTCGGCGTCCCGATCCGCGTCCGCGGCCGAGTCTTCGGCAACCTGTACCTCACCGAGAAGCGCGGCACGGCCGCGTTCGGCGAGGAGGACGAGGCGATCGTGTCCACCCTGGCCGTGGCCGCCGGCATGGCCATCGACAACGCCCGGCTGTACGCGGACTCCCGGCTGCGTGAACGCTGGCTGCGGGCGAACGCCGACATCGCCCACAGCCTGATGTCCGGCAGCCCGCGGGCCGAAGCGCTCGGCCTGATCGCGGACCGGGCCCGGGAGATCACCGGTTCGGCACTGGCCGCGGTCGCGACACCGATGGCGGAGACCAAGACGCTCACCGTGGAGATCGCCGTCGGACTTGACGCGGAGGCCCACCAGGGGCTCGTGCTGCCCCTGTACGGAAGCCTGATGGGACTGGCCTGCGCCACCGCTGCCCCGGTCGCCAGCGACGATGTCGCCCATGACCCGCGTATCTCCCCGGAACCCCCGCGTTTCCAGGGGCTCGGCCCCGCGGTCGCCGTCCCCATCGGTACACCCGAGGGCGGCACCCGGGGCGTGGTCCTCCTGGCCCGCGAGGCCGGCCGGACCGCGTTCGCCCGGCAGGAGACCGAGTTGCTGCGGGGGTTCTCGGCACAGGCGGCCCTCGCGATGGAACTGGCCGAGCACCGGCAGGACGCCGAACGGATCGCACTGCTCCGGGACCACGACCGGATCGCCCGTGACCTGCACGACCTGGCCATCCAGCGCCTGTTCGCGACGGGGATGACCTTGCAGAGCACGGGACGCTTCATCGAGCACCCCGAGGCCGCGGACCGGGTCGGGCGAGCCGTGGACGATCTCGACGAGACCATCAGGATCATCAGATCGGCCATCTTCGGTCTGCGGACGCGCGAAGGCGCCACCGCCGGCGGGCTGCGGGCGCGGGTGGTGGACGCGGTGGGCGAGGCCGTTCCCACGCTGGGCTTCACCCCGAGTCTGCGGATCGAGGGCCTGCTGGACACCGACGTACCGCGGGTGATCGCCGACGCCATTCTGGCCGTGCTCGCCGAGGCCCTCACCGGCATCGCCCGGCACGCCCGCGCGAGCCGCGCGCAGGTGGGGCTCACGGCAGACGGCCGTGAAGCGGTCCTGACGCTCGCGGACAACGGGACGGGCACCCCGGACGGAGTCCGCGGCGACGGTCTGCGCGCCATGGCCGAGCGGGTGGAACGACTGGGCGGTCACCTGAGCGTGTCCCGTCCCGACCGCGGCGGCACCGAACTGGAGTGGCGGGTCCCGCTGCCTGCGGAGCAGAAACCCCGACGCTGAGTTCCCTTGAGCCGGCCCCCGTCACGCGAACGACCCGGCCCCGTTCTCGCCAGTCGCCACATGCGGCTCACGCCGTTGTGGAGACGGACTTCGACGCCGTCGTCGCCCGGTCGGGGACGTCGTGCCGGTGGGTCGGCCGGGGGCGCCGACGGCCGTGCCGGTGTTGTCGAAAGGCGTCATGGGTGGGGTACGTTGCGGTCGACGTCGAGGCTGCGCTCGGCTGGACCGGTGCGCGCGACGCTCCGCCGGTGACCAGTGGCGTCCCGGATCGACGGGCGCGTGGACCAGCCGGTACCGCAAGCTTCGAAGTCCTGCCCGGCAGCCGACATCCCGAGCCAGGAGCCCAGAACCGTGACCGAACTCGATCCGTTCTCCGACCCGCTCGACTATCCGTTGTACATCGTGACCGCGGAGGCCGCCGGTGAACGGGCGGGCTGTCTGGTCGGATTCGGCTCGCAGTGTTCGATCAGACCGCCCCGCTTCGTGGTCTGGCTGTCCAGGGCCAATCGGACGTTCCGGGTGGCCGAGCAGGCCGAACGGCTCACGGTTCATCTGCTCCGAGGGGACCAGCACCGGTTGGCCCGGCTGTTCGGTGGTGAGACCGGAGATCACCTCGACAAGTTCGCCGATGTCCCATGGCACCCGGGGCCAGGCGGATCTCCCGTCCTCGACGAAGCCCCCGCCTGGTTCGTGGGCCGCGTGCAGGACCGGATCGACGGCGGTGACCACGTCGGATTCCTGCTGGCCCCGGAGACGGTGAGCAGCGGCCCGGGCGGCCGAATCACTCCACTTTTCCTGACGGACGCGCTGGATATCAGGCCTGGCCATCCCGCGAGCTGATCGTCTCCTCCCTTCGCGACGATCAGTCCGTACCCGACGCTCGTCTTCCGCGTCGTGTCAAAGCCTGGAACACCGACTCGGTCGGCCCGCCATGTTCCCCACTATCCGCTAACATAGATTTATTAGGTAGATAAATAAGCTACTCGTGGCGGAGGAGTGGTCGTGGACTTCGGGCTGACTGACGAGCAGGACCTGTTGCGCGCGACGGCACGGCAGTTCGTCGGCGATGTGTGTCCCGCCGAGAAGGCCAAGCAGTGGGACGAGGAGGGCGTCGTGCCGCCCGAGCTGTTCCGTGGCATGGCCGATCTGGGCTGGTTCTCCCTGCCGTTCAGCGAGGAGGAGGGCGGTGACGGCGGCGGACCGCTCGAACTGATCCTGATCGCCGAGGAGCTGGGGCGGGCCAGTTTCGACGTCGCCATGTGCTACATCGGCGTGCTCATCCCCGGCATCACGGTGTTCCGCTGGGGCAGCGAGGCGCAGCGCGACTTCATCCGTGAGGAGGTCATGACGGGACGCCACCGGCTCGCGGTCGGCCTCAGCGAGCCGGACAGCGGTTCGGACGCCGCCGCCCTGCGCACCACCGCCGAGGATCACGGCGACCGCTTCCTGGTACGCGGGCAGAAGGCGTGGTGCACCGGCGCCGGGCTCCCCGACACCACCATCGCGACCTATGTCCGCACGGGGCCCCGCGAGCCCAAGCACGGCGGGATCAGCCTGCTGCTCGTCGACCCGGCGACGCGGGGTGTAGAGGTGCGCCGGACCCCGACCCTCGCCCGGCACATCCTGGGCACCAACGAGGTCTTCTTCAACGACGTCTCCGTGCCCAGGGACAACCTCGTCGGCCCGCGCGACGAGGGCTGGAAGATCATGCTCTCCAACATCGAGCTGGAGAAGGTGATCATCAGCGGCGGCTACCTGGGGGCGGCCCAGGCCACCCTGGACGAGATGCTGGAGTACGCCCGCACCCGGCAGGCCTTCGGCCGCCCGATCGGCAACTTCCAGGCGCTCGCCCATGCCATGGCCGACCTGCAGACCGAGATCGACTCCGCGCGACTGCTCGCGTACCGGGCCGCCTGGCTGCTCGCCCAGGGCAGGCCCTGCACCCGCGAGGGCTCGATGGCGAAGCTGAAGGGCTCGGAGACCTACGTGGCGGCGGCCCGGCTCGGGATGCAGGTCTGCGCGGGCCACGGCTTCTCGACGGAGAGCGTGATGAGCTTCCGTTACCGGGAGTCGATCGTGGCCACCATCTCCGGCGGAACCAGTCAGATCCAGCGCAACGGGATAGCCCGCAGCATGGGACTGCGGTCCTACTGATCCCCGGCGATGCCGTTCTGCTCGGCCAGCCAGCGCTCGTGCCGTGCGAAGTGGCCCCGGTCCCGGGTCACCCAGATCCCGGAGGCCCGGGCCAGCACGGCACCAGCCGGCAGCAGGACCATCTCGCCCGCGATGTACCAGCGCGAGCCCTCGCGGCGCTCCACCCAGGCACGCACCTGGAGCGGGTGCTCCACCGGTACCGGCTTCACGAAGCTCACGGTCAGTTCCGCTGTCACACTCAACACCCGGTGCAGCAGCGGGAGATGGCCGAGGCAGTCGTCCAGCACGGCAGCCGTCCAGCCGCCGTGCGCCACCTCGGGCCCGCCCTCCTGGTCCCGGGGGCAGGCGAGTTCGAACCACGCCACGCCGTTCGCGTCGAGCCGCTCCCGCTCCACGCCGAGCCGGCAGGAGCCGGCACCGCGGCACGCGCCGCACAGCGCCACCCCGCCGGGAGTCCGGGGCGGCTCCTGGAAGTCGGCCCCCGCCCAGTGCGCGGCCGCTGCCGCATCCCCCCGGTCACCGGGGACGGAACCCGCTCGCGTGGACATGACGCAACAACTCCTCGTATCCGAAGGCATCCTGGGCACCCCGGTCATCCCGGTCATCCCGGTCATCCTGGGCCGCCGTGGTCATCCGGGCTCAGGCGTCGGCAAGCAGCGGCCGCAGCTTCCCGGCGACGAGCTGGACCTGGCGGGCCACCATCTCCTCGGGCATTCCGGCCAGTGAGGCCCACAGGAACACCCCTTCCACCGGCAGCCCCGCCACATACGCCCTGATGGCCTGGGCGGTTTCCTGCGGGGTGCCGTAGAGGAACTGGCCGACACCGGTCGCGGTCAGCCCGGTCGCCCGCCACCTCTCGGGGTCGATGGGGCGGGGGACCGGCCGGTCCGTTCCCTCCACCATGTACCGGCGGTAGCTGTCCCACTGGTACGCCAGGTGCTTGCGCACCACCGGCCAGTCGCCCTCGGGATCCTCGGTGACGAACGTCGTGAACGAGCCCTGCATCCGGGCCGTCGACGCGTCGTGGCGGCCCTCGGCGAGGCCTTCCCGGTACGGCGTCAGCAACGCCGGGTTGAGCGACAGCAGTCCCGTGCCGAGCCGGCCGGCCCGGCGTGCGCCCTGCGGGCCCTGGTAGCCGAGCCAGATCGGCAGCGGATCCTGGACTGGGCCGGGAGTCACCAGGGACTCGGCCCACAGGCGCCGGATCTCCCTGACCCGTTGGTCGGTCGTGGTGTAGCGCTTCGCGAGGTCGGCACCGAACAGCCGGTACTCGGGCACCCGGTAGCCGGTGCCGAGGCCGAGGTCCAGGCGGCCGTCGCTGATGATGTCGACGACCGCCGCCTGTTCGGCCAGTTCGGGGGCCGCGTGCAGCGGTGCGGGGACGACCGCGGTGCCCAGCCGCACCCGGCGCGTGCGGGCCGCGGCGGCGGCCGCCATGGTGAGCGGCTGGGGAAGGTAGCCGTCCTCGAAGCCGTGGTGTTCGGAGAACCAGACGGAGTCGATGCCCAGCCGGTCCGCCTCCTCGCACATCTCCAGCGCGAAGCCGTACACCCGCGGCCAACTCCGCTGCCACGGCGGTGGGTTGCGCAGGTCGAAGTAGATGCCCACCTTCACGCCGGAGCGCCTCCTGTCGTGTCGCCCGCGAGCCGGATCGCCGCGTGTGCGACGGCGACCCCCTCCCCGGGCGGCAGCAGCCGCACGGGGCGCAGTTCCAGGGCCTCGATCTCCGGCAGGTCCTCGACCATCGCCGAGACCCGCAGGACCGTCTCCTCCAGAGCCGCCAGATCGACACCCCGGCCCCCCGCCCGGCCGTCCAGCAACGGGGCCGCGCGCAGCGAGCGGACCATCTCGCGGGCGTCGCGGTCGCTCAGCGGGGTGACGCGGTGTGCCACGTCCGCCATGAGGTCGGCGTAGTCCCCGGTGAGGCCGAAGGAGACCACCGGACCGAATACCGGGTCCGCGCCGACGGCTAGGAACGCGTCCAAGCCGGCGTCGCCTGCGTCCGGGACGGTGTCCGGGCCTGTGTCCCGTACGGCGATTCCGTACGCGCCCAGCAACTCGGCGGTGGCCGCTGCCGGGGCCGGGCCGGGGGCGCAGGCGGCGACCAGCGACCGGGCGCGCTCGCTGTCGACTCCCGCGAGTTCCGGAACGACGCCCGCGGGAGTGCTGCGCCAGACCTGGTAGGCCGCCGCGTGTCCGAGCGAGGTGGCCGCCGCCTCGGGGAACGTGTAGGTCGGTACGACGAGTCCGTCCCGGTGCAGCAGATCGGCGACCCCCGCCCCGCCGAGGAAGCTCGTCACCACCGGCTTGTCGGGACGGCCCGCGGCCGCGTCGAGGATCGCCGACGCCACCTCGTCGGCCTTGTCCGCCAGCGGCGGCATGAACAGCACGACGGCCGCGTCGATGCCGTCGTCGGCCAGGACCGCGTCCAGCGCCTCCCGGTAGTGCGCGGCGGTGGCCGCAGGGGTCAGGTCGACGGGGTTGGAGACGTCCGCATGGGGTGCGAGGGCCGAGCGGAGCCGGTGCCGCGTGCGCTCGCCGAGCTCGGGCACGAGCAGCCCGCTCGCCGTGCACGCCCCGGCCGTCAGTGCCGCCGGGCCGCCCGCGTTGGTGATCACGGCGACCCGGTTGCCGGGCGGGGGAGGCTGGTGGGCCAGCAGCAGGGCGACGTCGAAGAGTTCCTGGAGGCTGCGGGTGCGGATCACGCCGGACTGGGCGAACAGCGAGTGCACCGCCGAGTCCTCGGGGCCCGGGTGGACCGCGACGATCGGCTTGCGGGGCGCGACCCGGCGGGCGACGCGGGCGAACCGGCGCGGGTTGCCGAAGGTCTCGACGTGCAGCAGGATCACCGAGGTCGCCGGGTCCTCCTCCCACCACTGGAGGAGGTCGTTGGTGGACACGTCGACGGCGTGGCCCACCGACACGAAGCCGGAGAAGCCGAGGCGCAGCCGCTTGGCGAAGTCCAGCACCGCGAGCCCGAGCGGCCCGGACTGGCTCGACATCGCGACCCGGCCCGGCGTCGGCAGCGCGGGCGAGAACGTCGCCGCCAGCCGTGCCGCGGGGGTCGTGTTGACGACGCCCATGCAGTTCGGGCCCACCAGCCGCATTCCGGAGGCGCGGGCGAACCGGGCCAGCTCCAGCTCGGTCGAGCGGCCTTCGGCCCCGGTCTCCCCGAAGCCGGTCGAGACGACGACCACCGCCCTGGCCCCGGCCTCGGCGCACTCGCGTACGACGGCGGGCACCGCCTCGGCCCGCACGGCCACCAACGCCAGGTCCGGCGGCTCCGGAAGGTCACGGACCCGTGGGTACGCCCGGACCCCGGCGACCTGCTCCGCCCGCGGGTTGACGGGGAACACGCTGCCGCCGAAGCCGCCCCGCAGCAGGTTCGCCACGATCTCGTGTCCGATCGTCAGGGGGCCGCGGTTGGCGCCGATCACGGCGACCGACCGCGGTTCGAGCAGGGGTCTGAGGGATCGCCGTACCACCGTCTGCTCGCGGCGCTCCGCCCGGGCCACGGCCTGGGCCTGCGGGTCGACGGCGATCTCGAAGTGGATGATCTGGCCGGGCGGCCCGGCCTTCACCCGGTAGCCGGAGCCGAGGAAGACGTTGATCATCCGGGTGTTGTCGGCGAGGACGTCGGCATCCAGCACCCTGATGCCCCGGGCCCGGGCGGCCGCCGCGATGTGCTCCAGGAGCAGCCTGCCGAACCCCTCGCTCTGGTGGTCGTCCCGGATGGTGAACGTGACCTCGGCGCGCTCCGGGTCCCCGGTGTCGCGGACGTAGCGGACGAGGCCGGCGATCTCGTCGCCGGCCAGGGCGACGAGTGCCAGCTCGTTGAGGTAGTCCACGTGCGCGCCGCGCCGGATGACGTCGTCGCGGACCCGGACCACCGGGCCGAGGGACCGGTAGGCGAGGGTGGCCCGGGAGAGGCTGCCGACGAAGGCGACCAGGCGGTCCGCGTCCTCGGGCCGGACCGGCCGGACGAAGGTCGACCGTCCGGTCCGGACGAGCCCTGGCCGCTCCAGGTCCTCGGGGTAGGGGGGAGTGGTCACGGTGGTACGCCGCCGCTCAGACGGCGGCCTCCTGCGGGGTCTGCTCGGACAGGTCGAACAACTCGTTGAAGGTGCCGCGCGTGACGCGTTCGCGGACGTCGACCGGCACGCCGTCGAACAGGTCGTGCAGCGTGGCCTGGGTGTGGCCGTAGGTGCCCTCCAGGTGGGGGTAGTCGTCGCCCCACATCACGTTGCGGTAGCCCGTCGACTCGACGATCTCCACCGAGCTCCTGTCGTGCTGGAAGGACGCGTACACCTGCTGCCGGATGATCTCGCTGGGCAGCCGGCTGAGCTTGGGGCGGACGAACATGCCGTGCTGCCGGTAGGCCTCGTCCATCCGGTCGCCGATGGCGGGCACCCAGCCCGCGCCGCCCTCCGCGATCAGGATCTTCAGGTCCGGGTGGCGGTCGAGGGCACCGCCCGCGACCATGTGGGACACCACCCGCATGCCCGGGTAGGTCGTCTCCATGTAGTTGACGACCGCGCCGCCGGGCCCGCGGAAGACGACGTTCTGGGCGCCGGTGCCGATGTGGAACCCGAGCACCATGCCCGCCCGCTCGGCCGCGGTCCACAGCGGTTCCCAGCGGTCGAGGGCGTACTCCTCGCCCTGCCGTGTCGAGCACGGCAGGAAGACCGCCTTGAAGCCGAGCTCGGCCGCCCGCTCCAGCTCGGCGACCGCGTCGTCGATGTCGGCCGTGGAGACGCAGGCGGTGGTGATCACGCGCTTGTTCTTGCTGAGGATCTCCTCGTGCGCCCAGTCGTTCCAGGCCCGAACGGTCTCCCGGGCGAGCTCCCGGTCCGTGATCGACACCAGCCAGAACCCCATGGAGGGGAAGGCCAGCTGGGACCACACGCCCTCCTGGTCGAGGTCCTTGAGCCGGACCTTCAGGTCCCAGGCGCCCGGCGGGCGCATGGCGTCCATGAAGTCGCCGAGCTGGCGGTCGATGCGCTCGCCGTCGATGTAGAGCATCTCGTACTTCTCCCCACGCTCGCTGCGCGGGGCCCGTGCGCCCAGCCGTGCCGGCAGCCGCTCGGTCCACACGTCGGCGGGTTCCATCACATGGGAGTCCCCCGAGTTGACCCAGATCTTCGACATGACGCTCCTTGCGGGTCAATGGATGTAATCAGTTAGCGATTTTAGTTGTATGGCGACGGAAAGGGAAGGCCGGGCGGCCGGAACATCGGCTCGGGGCTTCGGCCCGACCCCTCAATCCGTAGAATTGGTTGACTGATTGCGCTGATAGCTGGAAGATCTGGGCACTGAGCCGCAAGGAGGCGCCATGGCCGGTGACCGGGACACCGCTGACAGGTACTTCGAGCCCCAGGTGGAGACCATGCCCCGCGAGGAACTGCGGGCACGGCAGGAGGAACGGGTCCTGGAGCTCGTCGAGTACGCCTACGCCAACTCGGCCTTCTACCGCGAACTCTGGGACGAGCACCGGGTACATCCCCGTCAGATCCGGTCCCTGGCGGACTTCCGCGCACGCGTGCCGTTCATCACCAAGGACATGGTGCGCGCCTACCGGGCCCGCACCGGTGACCCGTTCGGCGGCCTGCTCTGTGTGCCGACCGAGGAGCTGACCTCCGTGTCGTCGAGCTCCGGCACCACCGGTGACCCGGAGTTCTTCGCCGAGATCTGGCAGGACGCCCCGCCCCTGGTCACCGCACAGGTGCGCGACCTGTGGGAACTGGGCCTGCGGCCCGGCGACCGGGTGCTCAGCCCGCCCGGCACCTTCCGCAACCTCATGGACCGCGGTTACCAGGCGCTGGGCGCCGTCGTGATCGAGGTCGACACCTGGATCGGGAAGATGGACCAGGTCGTCGAGGCGCTGCGCACCTACCGGCCGGCCTACCTGCAGATGATGTATCCGCAGATGGTGGAGCTGGAGCACCTGGCGGAGCGGACGGACCTGAAGGAGGCGTTCTCCTCGCTCAAGGGCGCCTCGTGCGCCGGTCAGCCACTCAGCCGGAAGATGCGCGAGCGGATCCGTGACGACTGGGGCATCGACGTCTACGAGTACACCAGCGCCGCCGACACCGGCACCGCCTGGGAGTGCCGCGAGCACGACGGCTTCCACCTCTGGGAGGACACCGTCTTCGCCGAGTGCGTGGAGGCCGGGGAGGACGGCTGGCATGACGTCCCCGAGGGCGAGCTGGGCGAACTGGTCGCCACCGACCTGGACAACCGGGCCGCACCGCTGATCCGCTACCGCAGCGAGGACCTCGTCCGGCTGTCCGGCGACACCTGCGGCTGCGGCCGTACCCACGCCCGCATGTGGGTGGCCGGCCGGCGTGGCGACGAGACGCTGGTGCGGGGGCGCTCCGTGGTGCTGCGGGACGTCTGGCAGGCCGTGGAGGACCAGCCGGAGACGGTGGCCGGGGTGTTCCAGATCGTCCGGGACCGCCGCGAGGTCGACGAACTGCGGCTGCGCGTCGGCTACGACCCCACGCTCACCGGCGACGTCGAAGCCCTGGCCGGCCGGCTGGGCAAGGCCGTGCGCGAACGCACCGGGGTCGAGCCGGTGCTCGACATGCGCACCGAGGAGGACCTGTTGAGGACCATGACCAGCGTCGCCAAGTTCCCCCGGGTGGTAAAGAGCTGATGGCCCGCGCCGACACCCTGGCCCGGGCCGGGGAACTCGACCGTCCCGAACTCGCCTATCTGGTGCCCTTCCGCACCGCCGACGGCATCCGCGAGACCGAACTCACCTGGGCCGAACTCGCCCGGGACACCGACTGGGTCACCGCACGGCTGCGGGAGCACGGCCTCACCGCAGGGCAGCGGGCCCTGCTGACCGCCTCCGGCTTCGAGGGCTTCTGGGGACAAGCGGTCATCCGGGCCCTGCAGGACCTGAGGGTGACGTACGGCATCGCCGAGGCCATGGGCTGGGACCACCGCCGCACCTCCGTCTTCCACCGCGAGCTGCGGCCGCACGCGGTGATCGGCCTGTCCGCCGAGACCCTGGAGGGACTGTCCGCAGCCGCCGACATCGGCCAGATGTTCCGGCCGACGCAGATCGTCCTGGCCCGGCCCGCCGCCGTGCCGATGCTGCGTGCGCTGGGCGTGCCCGCCTGCCTGTTCTCGGCCGTCGGACCGGCCCTCGCGCTGGAGTGCCCCGAGCGGAGCGGCGCGCATGTCAACGGCGCCGAATGGCGCCTCGGCGAGCGCGACGGGGAGCTGTTCGTGGCCGCGGGGGAACAGCGCACATCGCCCCTGCCCGAAACCCCGCTCGGCATCGCGGGCAGGGTCGTCTCCGGCCGGTGCGGCTGCGGCAGCGAGGACCCGCGGGTGCTGCTCGCGGAGACCGCCCAACCACTGTCATCGAGGAGCTGAGGATGTCCGAAGGAGTGGTGGACGGCCGGGTCGTGGTCGTCACCGGAGCAGGCAACGGCATCGGCCGGGCTCATGCCCTGGGCTTCGCCGCGCACGGAGCGAAGGTCGTGGTCAACGACCTCGGGGGCGCGCGCGACGGCGGGGGCGCCTCGGCCGGACCCGCCCAGTCGGTGGTGGACGAGATCGTCGCGGCCGGCGGCGAGGCCGTCGCCGGCACCGACGACATCTCCACCTGGGACGGCGCCGGCCGGCTCGTCCGTCAGGCCGTGGAGACCTACGGCGGCCTGGACGTACTGGTCAACAACGCCGGCATCCTGCGCGACCGGATGATCGTGTCGATGACCGAACGGGACTGGGACAGCGTGCTCGCCGTCCACCTCAAGGGCAGCTTCGCCACCCTGCACCACGCAGCCGCCTACTGGCGCGAGCGCGCCAAGGCCGGTCGCGCCAACGACGCCCGGGTGATCAACACGACCTCCCCGTCCGGCATCTTCGGCAACCCGGGGCAGTCCAACTACGGCTCGGCCAAGGCCGGCATCGCGAGCCTCACGATCATCGCCGCCGCCGAACTCGCCCGCTACGGCGTGACGGTGAACGCCATCGCCCCCACGGCCCTCACCCGGCTGACCGAGGACATCGAGATGATGCGGCAGGCCGCGCAGCACCAGGACCTCACCCCGGAGGCCATCTCGCCGCTGGTGGTGTGGCTGGGTTCGGCGGCCTCGCGCGAGGTCACCGGCCGGGTCTTCGGTGTCGTCGGCAACCGGATCACCGTACTGGAGGGGTGGGTCAACGGCCCCGGCGCGAGCGCCGAGACCCGCTGGACACCCGAGGAGCTGTCCTTGGTCGTCCCGAACCTGGTCGCCAAGGCCGCCCCCAACGCCGACGCGCTCGGCAACCGGAACGGGGCCTGAGATGACGACGACGCAACGCCCCGTGGCCGAGGGCCTGTTCACCTGGCCGGCCGGCCCCGACGACCCGCCCCGGCTCATCGGCTCCGAGTGCGCGGACTGCGGCCTGGTGAGCTTCCCGGCCGCCCCGGACTGTGTGCGGTGCGCGAGCACGGAGTCGAAGCGCCGCCTGCTCGCCGACCGCGGCACGCTGTGGACGTACACCACCCAGGACTTCCGCCCGCCGTCCCCGCCGTACGACGGGCCCGAGGCCTTCGAGCCCTACGCGGTGGGCTACATCGAACTCCCCGGGGAGCTGCTGGTCGAGGCACGCCTGACCGAACCCGACCCCGGCAAGCTGCGCATCGGGCAGCCGATGCGGCTCACGCTCGTGCCCTACACGGTGCAGGACGACGGCACCGAGGTGCTCACGTTCGCGTTCACCCCGGCCGAGGAGGCGACACCGTGACCGCAGCCGTCATCATCGGAGTCGGGCTCCATCCCTTCGGCCGCTTCCCCGGCAAGCCGGCGCTCGACATGGGCGCGGACGCGGTACGGCTCGCGCTCGCCGACGCGGGCGTGAACTGGCCGCAGATCCAGGGTGGTTACATCGGCTCCTACGAGGTGGCCAACCCGGACGCCATCGTGGGACGCCTCGGCCTGACCGGAATCCCGCTGCGCGGGGTGTTCAACGGCTGCGCCACGGCCGGTACGGCCCTCGCCCTGGCCGCCCGCGCCATCGAGACCGGCGAACACGACCTGACCGTCGCGATCGGCCTGGACAAGCACCCGCGCGGCGCCTTCGCGGCCGATCCGTCCGTGGCCGGCATCCCCTCCTGGTACGGGCAGACCGGGCTCTTCCTCACCACGCACTTCTTCGGCATGAAGATCAACCGCTACCTGCACGAGCACGGCATCTCCCACGCGACGCTGGCCCGCGTGGCCTCGAAGAACTTCCGCAACGCGGCCGCGAACGAGAAGGCCTGGCGCCGGACTCCCCTCACCCCGGAGGACATCCTCGCCTCGCCGGTCCTCAACTACCCCCTCCGCCAGTTCATGTACTGCGGTCCCAACGAGGGCGCCGCGGCACTCGTGCTGTGCCGCGCCGACCAGGCCCACAGGTACACCGGGAAGCCGGTACGGGTCCGGTCCACCGCCCTGCGCAGCCGCCGGCTCGGCGCCTTCGAGGTACAGAGCCCGTCGTTCCCGGTCGGTGAGCCGGTCGACAGCCCGACCGTGGACGCCTCCCGGGCGGCCTACGAACTGGCGGGCATCGGCCCGGAGGACGTCGGCGTCGCCCAACTCCAGGACACCGACGCCGGGTCCGAGATCATCCACATGGCCGAGAACGGGCTGTGCAAGGACGGCGAACAGGAACGGCTCGTCGCCGAGGGCGCCACCGAGATCGGCGGCCGTATCCCCGTCAACACCGACGGCGGACTCCTCGGCAACGGGGAACCGATCGGCGCGTCCGGACTGCGCCAGATCCACGAGATCGTCCTCCAGTTGCGCGGCGCCGCCGGGACCCGGCAGATCCCCGGCACCCCGCGCGTCGGCTACACCCACCTGTACGGCGCGCCGGGCGCGTCGGCGGTGACGATCCTGTCGACCTGACAGCGGAGCGAACGCGATGACATCCGACGACCTGCAGGACTTCGCCGCCGAGGCGCGCTGCTTCCTCGACGGGCACGCCGCGAAGGCCCCCGACCGCGCCACCGTCGCCTGGGGCCAGGGCGACGACTCGATGGCCTACTTCAGCAGCCTGCCGCCCGAGGAGGAGGCGGAACAGGTACGGCGGGCCCGCGCCTGGCAGCGCGTCCGCCACGAGAACGGCTTCGGCTGGATCACCGGCCCGCCCGAGTACGGCGGCCGGGGCCTGACCCCCGTCCACGAACTGGCCTACGCCGCCGTCGAGTCCGAGTACGACGTCCCGGACACCGGCGTGCTCGGCGTGGTCGGACTCGGCATGATCGGACCGACGATCCTCGCCCACGCCCAACCCCGCATCAAGGAACGCTGGTTGCCCGCGATGTACCGCGGGGACGCCATCGCCTGCCAGCTGTTCAGCGAGCCCGGTGCCGGATCCGACCTGGCGAGCGTGGCGACCCGGGCCGTCCGCGAGGGCGAGGAGTGGGTGCTCAACGGGCAGAAGGTGTGGACCTCCGTCGCCCACCACAGCCAGATCGGCCTCGCGCTGACCCGGACCAACCCCGACGCGCCCAAGCACCGCGGCATCACGGCCTTCCTCGTCCCCATGGACGCCCCCGGCGTCGAGGTCCGCCCGCTACGGCAGATGACCGGCGGCGCCGACTTCAACGAGGTCTTCCTCACCGACGTCCGCATCCCCGACGACCACCGCCTCGGCGAGGTCGACGGCGGCTGGACGGTCGCCCTGACCACCCTGATGAACGAGCGCGACACCGTCGGCGGCGAGGGCGCCGGACCGGTGGCCGCCGCCCTCTCCCCGGACCACCTCTCGGCACTCATGCGCGCCACCTGGACCTGGGACGACCGAGCGCTGCGCGCACGCCTCGCCGAGATCCTCGTGGACGCGATGGCCACCGGATATCTCAACGCCCGCGCGCAGCGCACCCTGCGGGCGGGGATCGCACCCGGCCCCGAGAGATCCGTCGCCAAGCTGATGTACGGCCAGAACCTCACCCGCGCCGCCCACTTCGTGTCCGAGTGCCTCGGCCCCCGCATCATCGCCGACACCGGCCGCTGGGGCACCTACTCCTGGTCCGAACTCCTGCTGGCCACCCCGGCCTTGCGTATCCTCGGCGGCACCGAGGAGATCATGAAGAACATCCTCGCGGAACGTGTCCTCGGCCTGCCGAAGGAGGCACGCGCATGATCGCCGACGAGAGCGAGCTCAAGGAACTCCGGGCATCAGTGAGGGAGTTCCTGGAGGCCAAAGCACCGGAAGAGGCCGTGCGCAAGCTCATGGAGAGCGAACCGCACTTCGACCCCGAGGTGTGGGCGCAGGCGGCCGACCAGCTACGGCTGCCGGGCCTGGCCATTCCCGAGGAGTACGGCGGCGACGGCTTCGGCCTCGTCGAACTGGGCGTGGTCCTGGAGGAGATGGGCCGTGCTCTGTTCTGCGCGCCCTTCTTCGCCACCGTCCTGCTGGCCGCTCAGGCGCTGCTGGCCTCCGGCGACAAGGACGCCTGCGCGCGCCACCTGCCGGACATCGCCGCCGGACGCACCACGGCCACCCTCGCCGTCGCCGAGGACGACGGTTCCTGGGACCCCGCGCTGATCACCGTGCGCGCGGTGCCGGACGGCGACGGCGGCTGGCGGCTGACCGGCCGCAAGTGCTTCGTCATCGACGGCACGACGGCGGACCTGGTCCTGGTCGTCGCCCGCACCGTCGCCGGTCCGTCCCTGTTCGCGGTCGACCGGTCGGCTGCGGGACTGTCGGCCGAGCCGCTCGACACCCTGGACGCCACGCGGGCCATGGCCCGGCTGGCGTTCGACGCCACGCCCGCGACCCTGGTCGGCACGGACGGGGCGGGCGGACGCGTCATGGCCCGGGTCCTGGACGTGGCGTCGGTCGGGCTGGCGGCCGAGCAGGCGGGCGGGGCGCGCCGGTGCCTGGAGATGAGCGCGGAGTACGCCCGTACCCGGCACCAGTTCGGCCGGCCGATCGGCTCCTTCCAGGCGGTCAAGCACAAGTGCGCGGACATGCTCGTCCAGGTCGAACTCGCCGAGGCCGCATCACGGGAGGCCGCGCTGCTGGCCGCCGAGGGCTCCGCCGACTTCCCCGTGGCCTCGGCGGTCGCCCACGCGAGCTGCTCGAAGGCGTACATGGTCGCCGCCATGGAGAACATCCAGGTCCACGGCGGCATCGGCTTCACCTGGGAGCATCCGGCACATCTGTACTTCCGCCGGGCGAAGTCCTCCCAACTGCTCTTCGGCGGACCGGCGATCTACCACGAACGCCTCCTGGACCGGCTCGGCATCTGACGACCGGCCCGTCGGGAGGGCCCCGGGGCTTCGGACGTCCCCGGGGCCCTTCTGGACGACCCGGTCCGTGGCACTCTCCGGGCCTCGCATAGCCTTCGTCCTCATGACGCGCGTCTGGCTCCCGCCGATCCTGTTCCTGCTCTGCGGCACAGGGCTCGCGGTCGGGCTGCTCATGGAGAAGGACCCCGGTACCGCCGTGGCGCTCCTGCTGCTGTTCGTGCTGCTCGCAGGGGTGAACTCACCCCTCGTCTTCCCCAGGTCGATCGACGCGGAAGAGGCGCGCCGCCGCAGCGCGGTCGACGGCCGCCCGGTCGTGTTCTGGCGGCCGGGCTGTGCGTACTGCCTCCGGCTGCGCCTGCGGCTGGGCCGCAGGGCCCGCCGGGCGCACTGGGTCGACATCTGGCGCGACCCCGAGGGCGCGGCGGTGCGGGCGGCCAATGACGGGAACGAGACCGTGCCGACCGTCGTCGTGGCCGGCCGGTCCCACGTCAATCCCGATCCGGCGTGGGTGCGCGAACAGCTCTCCCGTTCCGCGTGACCACGAGGCCACGCGGGCGGGTTCAGCCGCGTGCCGCCTCGCCCAGCAGCGCCTTCGCGATGATGACCTGCTGGATCTGGCTGGTGCCCTCGTAGATGCGGAACAGGCGCGCGTCGCGGTAGAAGCGTTCGACGGCGACACCGCGCATGTAGCCCGCGCCGCCGTGGATCTGCACCGCCCGGTCGGCGACCCGCCAGACCATCTCGCCCGCGAAGTACTTCGCGCAGGACGGGCCGATCTTGGTGTCGGTCCCGGCGTCGAAGGCGGTCGCCGCCTCCAGGACCGTGGCCCGGCCGGCGTAGTAGTCGGTCTGCGAGTCGGCGATGAGACCCTGGACGAGCTGGAAGGCGCCGATGAGCTGTCCGGACTGTCTGCGGGTGCTCGCGTAAGCGACCGACTCGTCGACCAGCCGCTCGGCCATGCCGACCATCAGCGCGGAGATGTGGACGCGGCCGTGCGCGATGCAGCCCATGGCCGTGGAGAAGCCCCGGTTGAGCCCGGCCTCACCGCCGACCAGCGCGGAGGCCGGGACGCGTACGTCGTCGAAGTACACGTCCGCGGTCCAGGCACCGAACTGGCCCATCTTGTGGTCCCGGGGGGCCACCGTCAGGCCCGGGGTGCCGGCCGGGACGAGGAAGGTGGAGATGCCCCGGGTGCGCGGGGCGTCGGGGTCGGTGCGGGCGAAGACCATGAAGACGTCGGCGAGCGGGGCGTTGGTGATGTACCGCTTGGCGCCGTCGATCACCCACTCGTCCCCGTCGAGGCGGGCGCGGGTGGTCAGCGTCGACGGGTCGGACCCGGCTTCGGGTTCGGTGAGCGCGAACGACGCCAGGACGTCGCCGGAGGCGATCCGCGGCAGCCACTCGGCCTTCTGCTCCGCCGTGCCGCCGACCATCAGGACGTGTCCGGCGATGCCGTTGTTCGTGCCGAACATGGAGCGCAACGACGGCGTGGTGTAGCCCAGTTCGAACATCAGCCGGGCCTCTTCGTGCATCGACAGACCCAGCCCGCCGTACTCCTCGGGCAGCGCGAAGCCGAACAGTCCCATCTTCTTCGCCGCCTCGCGGATGTCCGCAGGCATCTCGTCCTTCTCGTCGATCTCCGCCTCGAGCGGCACGACGCGCTCCCGGACGAAACGCCGGACCTCGGACAGCACCGCGCTGAAGTCAGCCGCGTCCATGTCGACTCCCTTACCTAGTGATCCGTCTGTGTCTCGTCCGCTGTCGGCCGCGGCCGGTAGCAGGCCGCCAGCAGCGCCGCCGCGCTCGCCGTGCCGAGTCCCGCAGCCAGCAACGCCTGCCCCACGCCCGCGCGTTGGCGGCGCAGCAGCCCGTCGAGGGAGTACCTGCCGTTGCCCAGTCCTGCGAGGGCGACGGCCGCACCGCCCACGACGCCGGTGTACTCCCAGCCGCCCTTGAAGACGAAGAAGCCCTTGCCCCGGTGGTCGGTGCGCGCCGCCACGGTCATCAGACCGACGGCGGCCGCTGCGGGGAGGGGACCGGCCACGCCCAGGGCGATGCCGACGCCGGCCGCCAGCTCCGTCCCGGCCGCCGTCCGGGCGTGCACCGCGGCCGGTCGCAGGCCGAGCGCCTCGAACCAGCCCGTGGTGCCCTTGAGCCCGCCCGGTCCGGCGATCTTGTTCCAGCCGTGGGCGACGAGCACCGGGCCGAGCGTGGCCCGCAGCACGAGGGCGGCGGCGTCGTGCCCCTCGGTCCTCACTGGCCCGCTCCGGTGGCCCGGCCCGCGGGCGCGACACCGTACAGCTGCGGGACCGCCTCGACGAGCTCGTCGTAGGTGAGGGCCTTGCCCGACCCGCTGGGGTGGACGGCGGCGACGGTCCAGCCCTGGAGCCGGTTCAGCCGGTTGCCCTCGATCCGCAGGACCTGCCCGGTCAGCCAGGCCGCGCTGTCGGAGGCGAGGTAGACGACGACGCCGGAGGCGTTGGCGGGGTCGCGTGGATCGAACCCGCCGGCGGGCAGCAGGGACGCGCCGACGTCCAGTCCGTCCGTCATCCGGGTGGCCGCGATCGGCGAGATGGCGTTGGCTGTGACGCCGTAGCGGCGCATCTCCAGGGCGGTGAGGACGGTGAGCCCGGCTATCCCGGCCTTCGCGGCGCCGTAGTTGGACTGCCCCTGGTTGCCGAACAGGCCCGTCCCGGACGTCGTGTTGATGACCCGCCCGGCGACCCGCTCACCCCGCTTGGACGCCTCGCGCCAGTACGCGCAGGCGTGCCGGGTGAGAGCGAAGGTGCCCTTCAGATGGACCGCGATCACGGCGTCGAACTCGGCCTCGGTCATCGAAAAGAGCATGCGGTCGCGCACGATTCCGGCGTTGTTGACGACGACGTCCAGCCGCCCGAACTCGGCGACCGTGTCCGCCACCATTACCTCCGTGGCCGCCCAGTCGGTGACCGAGGCGTGGTTGGCGACCGCCCGGCCGCCCAGCTTGGTGATCTCCGCGACCACCTCGTCGGCGGGCGAGTCACCGGTCCGTTCGCCGTGCACGCCCGAGCCGAGGTCGTTCACCACCACGGTCGCGCCGGCCTCGGCGAGCGCCAGACAGTGCGCCCGGCCCAGGCCCCTGCCGCCGCCGGTCACGATGGCGACCTTGTCGTCGAGAATGCCCACGTCCTGCCTCCTGAGCGGTCGAATCGGGTCAGTCGAGTTCACGGAGCACGTCGTCGGTGTGCTCCCCGAGGGTGGGCGCGCCGGAGCGCGGCTTGTCGTCCACGCCCCAGAAGCTCACCGGGGTCGCCACCGTCCTGAGCGGTGGCGCGTCGCCCATGCCGGGCTGTTCGACGAACGCCCCGACGGCCTCCGCCTGCGGGTCCGCGGAGACCTCCGCCAGGGTCTGCACCGGCGCCCACCACACGCCTTCGGCGTCGAACCGGGCCGCCCACTCGGCCAGCGGCAGTTTCGCGAACTCCTCGTCGAACACGGCGATCAGCTCGCGGACGTGGCCCCGGCGGGCCCTGCCGGTCGCGAACCGCTCGTCCGTCTCCAGATCCGGGCGGCCGAGCGCCTTGACGACGCCGGGCCAGTGCCGGTTGCCCTCCAGGCCGACCAGCCAGAACCACCGGTCGTCGGCGGCCCGGTAGCAGTTGTAGAGCGGGGACTCGTGCTCGGTACGGGGGCGGGTGCGGCCTCGTCTGCCGAAGAAGTTCTGCAGGGCGAGGTCGTTGCCGTTGGCGTACGTCCCGGAGCGCAGCAGCGAGACGTCCACCACGCCGCCCTCGCCGGTGCGCGCCCGGCGCAGCAGCGCGGCCAGCACGCCCGCCACCAGGTTGGCGGCGGCCGTGCGGTCGCCGAGACCGGGCCGGATGCCGGGCGGCGGCTCACCGGCCGGGTTGAGCATGGCGGCGATGCCGGGCCGGGCCCAGAAGGCGGAGACGTCGTACCCGGCCCGGTCGCGTTCGGCCCCCGCCCAGCCGTAGCCGGTCAGCGTTCCGACCACCAGCCGGGGGTGGCGGGCGCGCAGCTCGTCCGGGGCCAGGCCCAGCCGCTCCAGAGCGCCCGGGCGGAGGTTGGTGACGAAGACGTCGGCGCGTGCGAGCAGCCGTTCCAGCACGTCCTTGCCGTCCGGCGCGCGCAGGTCGAGGACGATTCCGCGCTTGCCGCGGTTGTCGGTCTCGAACGGGGGCGCGCTGTCGATGTCCTGGCCGACGTGCCTGAGCGTGTACCGGTTGGGGTCGCCGGTCGGCGCCTCCACCTTCACGACGTCGGCGCCCCAGTCCGCGAGCATGGTGGCCGCGGCCGGGGCGGCCACCCACATGCCCAGCTCCACGACGGAAATGCCTTCCAGGGGCCGCACGGCCCACCTCCAGATCTGTCGGGTCGGTCGGCTACGCGCCGCGGAACTCGCCGGGGCGCCGTTCCCGGAAGGCCCTCAGCCCCTCGGCCCGGTCCTCGGTGGAGAACAGCACGGTGACGGTCTCCCGCTCGTAGGCGATCGCCGTCTCCAGGTCCAGGCCGGGCCCGTGGCGGATCAGCCGCTTGCCCGCGGCGAGCGCGAGGGGCGCCCCCGCCGTGAGCGCGCCGGCCAGTTTCTCGGCGGCGGCGAGTGCGCCGCCGGGCTCGGCCAGTTCGTTGACCAGCCCCAGCTGCCAGGCGCGCTCCGCGTCGATCGGTTCGCCCGTGAGGATCATCTGCCTGGCGATCGCGGGCGGCACCAGGCGCGGCAGCCGCTGGGTACCGCCCGCGCCGGGCAGGACGCCCAGTTTCATCTCGGGCAGGCCGAGCCGGGCGCCGCGCTCCGCCACCCGCAGGTCGCAGGCGAGCGCCAGTTCCAGTCCGCCGCCGAACGCGAACCCGTGCACGGCCGCGACCGACGGCTTCGGGAACTCCTCGAGGAGTGCGTACGCCTCGGTCAGCCGCCCCACGAAGGCCCGGAACTGCCCGGGGGAGGTGAACGACTCGATCTCGCCCAGGTCGGCACCTGCCGAGAAGGCACGGCCCGCTCCGGCCACGACCAGCGCGCGTACGCCGTCGTTGTCGCGAACGTCGTCGAGCGCCCGTGTGAGCAGGTCCACGGTCTCCGAGCCGACGGCATTGAGCCGTTTGGGCCGGTCGAGGGTCAACACGGCGATCCGGTCCCGGAGTTCGACACGCAGCACGGTGCTCGCCTCAGACCATCGTCAGGCCGCCGCTGACCGAGAGCGTCTGCCCGGTCAGGTAGGCGGCGTCGTCGGACACGAGGAAAGCCACCGCACCGGCGATCTCGGCGGGCTGCGCGACCCGACGCAGCGGGATGGCCCGGACCGTCGCGTAGTACATCTTCTGGCTGTACTCGGCGACCTGGCCGAGCAGCGCGGTGTCGGTCGGACCGGGACAGACGCTGTTCACGGTGATGCCGTGCCGGGCGACCTCGCGGGCGAGGGCCTTGCCGAAGGCGATGACGCCGCCCTTGGTCGCGGAGTACACGACCTCGCCGGACGAGCCGACGCGGCCGGCGTCCGAGGCGATGTGGACGATCCGGCCGAAGCCGCGCTCGATCATCGGGTCGAGCACCGCCCGGGTCATCGTGATCGTCCCGCGCAGGTTGACGGCGATGATCCGGTCCCAGGTCTCCTCGTCGGAGTCGACGAACCGGCCGATGACATCGACGGCCGCGTTGTTGACCAGCACCTCCACCGGGCCGAGCGCGGCGCTCACCCGTGCCACGGCAGCCCTCACGGCCCCGCTGTCGGAGATGTCCGCGCCGACTCCCGTGGCGCGGACCCCGTACCGCTCGGCGAGCTGTGCGGCGACCTTGTCGGCGGCCGACGGGTCGAGGTCGCAGACGGCGACCGCGGCTCCCCGCGCCGCGAGCCGGTCGGCGATCGCCTCGCCGATGCCGCGCCCCGCCCCGGTGACGAGCGCCACCTTGTCCCGTACGCTCACGCGCCCTCCCTCGCCCAGGTCCAGAAACAGCGCTATCGTATAACTACTTCAGCTAAATAAGCGAGATGTTGAGCACGTGGGACACAGGAGTGGGGTCGAGCATGCGCCGTACGATCTTCACCAAGGAACACGACCTGTTCCGGGACACCGCCCGCTCCTACTACCTGCGGGAATGCGCCCCGCACACCGAGGAGTGGGAGCGGGACGGACAGGTCGGCCGTGCCGCGTGGACCGCCGCGGGCAAGGCCGGGCTCATCGGCTGGCAGTTCCCGGAGGAGTACGGCGGGCAGGGGATCTGGGACTTCCGCTACAACGCGATCATGGCGGAGGAGATGGCGGCCACCGGCTCGGTCGGCATCGGGCTCGGCCTGCAGAACGATGTCATCCCGCCCTACCTCATGCACCTCACCTCGCCGGAGCAGAAGGCCCGTTGGCTCCCCGGGGTGATCGCCGGCGAGACGATCTGCGCGCTCGCCCTGTCGGAACCGGCCGCCGGGTCGGACCTCAAGGGCATCCGCACCACCGCCCGCCGGGACGGCGACGAGTGGGTGATCGACGGCTCCAAGACCTTCATCACCAACGGCGTCCTGGCCGACCTGGTCGTGGTCGCCTGCAAGACCGACCCGGACGCCGGGCACAAGGGCATCAGCCTGATCGTCGTCGAGCGCGGTGCCGAGGGGTTCGAGCGCGGACGCAAGCTCGACAAGGTGGGAATGAAGGCCCAGGACACCGCCGAGCTCTTCTTCCGTGAGGTCCGCGTCCCCGCCGAGAACCTCATCGGGCAGGAGGGGCGCGGCTTCTACCACATGATGGGAAACCTCCCGACCGAGCGGCTCGCCATCGCCGTCGCGGCGCTCGCCTCCGCCGAGCGGGCGTTCGGGTGCGCGGTGGAGTACGCCAAGGACCGCACCGCCTTCGGCCGGCCCATCGGCCAGTTCCAGGCGAACAGGTTCGCGCTCGCGGACATCAGGGCCCGGCTGGGGGTCGCCCGGGTCTACCTGGACGGCTGCATCATGGCCCTGGTCGAGGGCGAGCTGACGGCCGAGGAGGCCGCCGCGGCCAAGTACTGGGCCACGGAGACCGGCTGGGAGGTCATCGACCGCTGCATGCAGCTCTTCGGCGGCTACGGCTACGTCAACGAGTACGAGATCGCCCGCATCTGGCGGGACAGCCGGGTGCAGCGGGTCTTCGGCGGCACCTCGGAGATCATGCTGGAGATCATCGGGCGCTCGCTGGGGCTGTGAGGCGGCGCTCTCCACGGCGCCGGATGGTGCGGAGCATTGATTGGTTCGGCTAAATAGGTTATCTATTTAAACGGTACGGAAGTCAGGGCGGCGGGCTCCAGGAGGCACCGTGGTCACGGTCGACGTGAAGCTGCACCAGGAACGGGCCGAGCGGGACCTGCCGCGACCCCGGATCGTCATCGGCGGCAAGGACCTCCACGAGGCGAGCGGGGGCTGGTACGAGCACATCAACCCGGCCACCGGGCTCGTCCAGGCCCGCATCCCGCTCGCGGGGCGCGCCGAGGTGGACCGGGCCGTGGCCGCCGCCCGGCAGGCCTTCGACGTGTGGGGCACCATGCGGCCCGCCGGGCGGCGCCGCCTGCTCACCCGCTTCGCCCAGCTCATCCGTGACCACATCGAGGACTTCGCGGCCATCTGCCCGCTGGAGAACGGCGTCTGCATCGGCGGCTGGGCGGAGAACGTCGGACCGCACGTCGCCGAGTGGACCGAGTACTACGCCGGCTGGGCCGACAAGCTCGAGGGCATGGTCGGCGCCGCCTACAGCCCGCACGAGAACGTCGAGTACACCCTCGCCGAGCCCTACGGCGTCATCGGCCACATCATCACCTGGAACTCGCCGGCCCTGTCCCTGGCGATGAAGGTCCCGCCGTCGCTCGCCGCCGGGAACACCGTGGTGATCAAGCCGGCCGAGAGCACGCCGTACTCCGCCGTACTCTTCGCCGACCTGGCGCGCGAGGCGGGCATCCCCGACGGCGTGATCAACGTCGTCACCGGACCCGGTGACGCCGGAGCCGCCCTCGTGACCCACCCCGGCGTGGACAAGATCTCCTTCACCGGCGGGCCCGCCACCGCGCGCCGCATCATGGCGGCCGCCGCCCAGAGCCTCAAACCCGTCCTGTTCGAGCTGGGCGGCAAGTCCGCCAACCTGCTCTTCGCCGACACCGACCTGGACACCGTCGTGCCCTACTGCGCGGCCTTCGCGCTGAGCAACACCGGCCAGGGCTGCGCGCTACCCACCCGCCTGCTGGTCGAGCGCCCGGTCTACGACGAGGTCGTCGCGCGCGTCACCGCGGTCGTGGCCCACCTGCCCGTGGGCGACCCCCTCGACCCGACGACCTACATCGGCCCCCTGATCGACGCCACCGCCCGCGCCCGGGTCCAGGGGGTGATCGACAAGGCGGTCGAGGAGAGGGCGGGACGCCTCGTCCTCGGCGGCGAACGCATCGAGTCCGACGGCTACTTCGTCTCCCCGACCGTGTTCGCCGACGTCGACAACCGCAGCGACCTCGCCCAGCGGGAGATCTTCGGTCCGGTCCTCGCCGTCATGCCGTTCGACACGGAGGACGAGGCCGTCGCCCTCGCCAACGACACCGAGTACGGCCTGTCCGCCTACATCCAGTCCCGCGACATCGCCCGCGTCAACCGCCTGGTGCCCCGCCTGCGGGCCGGGACGGTCTACGCCAACCCCGGCCCGAACCCCATCACCTCACCGGCCACGCCCTTCGGCGGCGTCGGCGTCAGCGGGTTCGGACGGGAAGGCGGCAGGGCCGGGCTGGCGGAGTTCATCCACGTGAAGGGCGTCGGCGTTGCCCGCGTCTGACGAGATCCCACAGGAGCGACCGACCGTGAATCCCGCCCGCAGCCTGGCCTTCGGCGACCTCATCCGTGAGCACCGCAGGTCCTACCCCGACGGCGTCGCCCTCGTCGACGGCGACATCCGGCTGACCTGGCCGCAGCTCGACGAGCGCACCGACCGGCTCGCCCACGCCCTCACCGACGCCGGGGTCGGACCCGGCGACCGGATCCTGTGGCTGGGCCAGAACTCCTTCCGCATCTGGGAACTGCTCGGCGCCGCGGCCAAGACCGGCGCCATGGTCTGCCCGGGATACTGGCGCTGGGCCGCACCCGAGATGGCCTTCGCCGTCGAGGACTTCGATCCCAAGGTCGTGGTCTGGCAGGACGAGGAGATCGGCGACACCGTCCGCAAGGCACGGGCCGAACTCGGCGACGACCAACGGGCGTTGTGGCTCCAGCACGACACCGAGGGCCCCGGCTCGTACGAGGCGTTCCTCGCCGCCGGCTCGCCCGGGGCCCCGGCCGCCCAGGTCGACCCCGACTCCGCACTCCTGGTCATCTACACCGCGGCGATCTCCGGACGGCAGTCCGGCTCGATGCTCTCGCACCGCAACCTCCTCGCCATGGGCGCGAGCGCCGCGTGGATGGGGGACATCGGTACGGAGACCGCCTTCCTCGGCGCCGGACCGATGTTCCACATCGGCAACTACCAGTTCTGGGGCGTCCCCGCCTTCGTCCACGGCGGCAAGAACGTGATCGTGCGCCGCGTCGTCGCCGAGGAACTGCTCCCGCTCCTGGCCGCCGAACGGTGCACCCACGCCTACCTGATGCCGCCCACCGTCGCCCAGCTCGTCGCGCTGAACCGCGAGGCCGGCCACGACCTCTCCCACCTCAGGGCGAGCGTCGCCGCCCCGCTGTGGCAGGGCACCGTCCCCACGGACGCCAGCCGCTTCACCCGCAACGGGGGCGGAGAGGGCCGCGGATACGGCCAGACCGAGGTGACCGGCTTCGCCGTGACCGGCGCCTACGGCGGGAGCGGCCTCGGCAACGCGGGACGCCCCGGCCCCGGCACCGCCGTGCGCGTCCTCGACAGTGCCGGCGAGGAGTGCGCGAGCGGGGCGGCCGGTGAGATCTGCGTCCGCGGGGACCTCGTGCACCTCGGCTACTGGAACCGGCCCGAGATCAACGAGGAACGCTTCCGCTTCGGCTGGTGGCACACCACCGACCTCGGCCGCCGGGAGCCCGACGGCACGATCAGCTTCCTCGGCACGACCACCCGCATGCTGAAGTCGGCCGCCGAGAACATCTTCCCCGCCGAGGTGGAGAACTGCATCGAGTCCCACCCGGCGGTGAAGGAGGCCGCCGTGATCGGCGTGCCCAACGAGCGCTGGGCGCAGGACGTCAAGGCCGTCGTCGTCCTGCAGGCCGACGCCGGGCAGGTGACCGCGGCGGACATCGTCGAGCACTGCCGGGCACGGATCGCCTCGTACAAGAAGCCCAAGACGGTGGAGTTCCTCGACGCGCTGCCCCGCACGAAGGACTACGCGAAGGACTACGAGGCGCTCGACGAGCGCTTCGGCGGCGGCGGTTACCCGGGCGGCGACACGCTCGGCGCGGGACGATGAACCCCGAGGACCGCCGCCGGCCGGTCGTCGCCGGTGTGTACGCCACCGAACAGGCGCTGTCCCTCCCGGACCGGGACGCCATGGACCTCGCGCTCGAAGCGGTGAGCGGCGCGATCGCCGACGCCGGGCTGACCCCGGCGGACGTCGACGGCGCCCAGGTCGACTGGCCAGGACCGGGCGGCGTCCCCGGCGAGGGCAGTTCCTGGGCGCGCCTGCTCGGCCGTGACCTGCGCTGGACCAGCGACTCGATGCTCGACAACGCGGGCTCGCGGGGCCTGCTCAAAGCGGCGGCGGCGGTCCGGGCAGGGTTCGCCGACACCGTCGTGGTCGGCGGCTGCAAGCTGGTCTCGCGCGGTACGGGCCCCGTCGGCGCGGGCGTACCGCTGGAGTTCGCCGACGTGTGGGGCAGTTACGTCGTCGCCCAGTTCGCGCTGGTGGCCGCCCGGCACATGCACGAGTACGGAACCACCTCCCGCCAGCTCGCCGAGGTCGCCGCCATCATCCGGAACAACGGCACCACCAACCCGGAGGCGATGATGTACGGGCGCGGCCCGTACACCGCCGACGACGTGCTCGCCTCCCGCATGGTGGCCACGCCCTTCCATCTGCTGGACTGCTGCATCGTCGGCGAGGGCGGCGCGGCCCTCGTGGTGACCACCGCCGAGCGGGCCCGCGACCTGCCGCACCCGCCCGTCGCTGTCCTCGGCGGCGGCATGGAGTACCACCAGGCGGCGTACGCCAACCCGGCGCTGTACCGGGAGGTCGGCCCCCTCGGCCGGGAGGCCGCCGAACGCGCCTACGCGATGGCCGGCATCGGCCCCCACGACGTGGACGTGTTCTCCCTCTACGACCCCAACTCCTTCGAAGTCATCCGCCAGTTGGAGATCCTCGGCCTGTGCGGCGAGGGCGAGGGCGGTCCGCTGGCCGCGAGCGGCGCCATCGCCGTCGGCGGCAAGCACCCGGTCAACCCGGACGGCGGCTGCCTGTCCTACGCCTGGAACGGAACCCAGCAGATGACGCTCAAAGTCGTCGAGGCGGTACGGCAGTTGCGCGGCGCGGCCGTGCATCAGGTCGACGGCGCGGAGCTGGCGGTCGTCGGCAACGCCGGCTCGGGAGCGCAGCACTACGAGATGAGCGTGCTGGGGAGGCAGCGATGAGCAGGCCCGTCCCCGTCCCCACCGCGCTGTCCCGGCCGTTCTGGGACGCGGCCCGGCACGGCGAACTGGTCGTCCCGCACTGCCCGGCCTGCTCCTTGCGCTTCTTCGTCCCCGAGCCGGCCTGTCCCGGCTGCCTGTCACGGGACTGGCAGTACGCCCCGAGCGCCGGGCGGGGGACCGTCTACTCGGTGACCGTCGTGCACCGCGCGCCCGGCCCCGGCTTCGAGACCCCCTACGCACTGGCCGTCGTCGACCTCGACGACGGGGGCACCCTGCTGACACACGTCGACGCGGGCGACCCCGGCCGCGTCGTCATCGGTCTGCGCGTCCGCGTGGACTTCCGCGCCCTCACCGACGAGATCGCGCTGCCGTACTTCGTACCGGAGAACACCCACTGAGGGCGGAGGTGGGCGCCGTGGCGAACACGCCGGTACGCGTCCCCAAGATGGCCGAGCTGGTGGCGGCACGGCTGCGCCGGATGATCGTGCGCGGCGAACTGGCCGAGGGGGACGCACTGCCGTCCGAGACCGCGCTCATGGAGGAGTTCGCGGTGTCCCGGCCGACCCTGCGCGAGGCGTTCCGGGTGCTGGAGTCCGAGTCGCTGATCAGCGTGCGCCGGGGCGCCCGGGGCGGGGCGCGGGTGCAGGTCCCGGAAGGCACGGTGGCCGCCCGCTACGCCGGCGTGGTGCTGGAGTACCGGGGGACGACCCTCAAGGACGTGTACGACGCCCGCACGGTGATCGAGGCGCCGTGCGCCGGTCTGCTGGCCGAGCGGCGCACGGACGAGGACCTGGCGCGGCTGCGGGCCGCCGTCGCCGGGGCCGAGCGGCTCATGGACGACCCGTCGGCCTTCATCCGTGCCCACATGGAGTTCCACGCCCTCGTCGTCGAACTGGCGGGCAACGAGACGCTCGGCGTCCTCAACGGCATGGTCCGGGACATCATCGACCAGGCGAACTGGTCCCACGTCGACCTCGACGCCGGCAGTCCGGAGAACATCCGGGCCAACCGGCGGGGCTTCCGCGCCCACGGCGCGCTCGTCGACCTGGTCGCCGCGCGCCGCGCGGAGGCCGCCGAGCAGCTGTGGCGCCTGCACCTCCAGGAGGCCGAGGACTACCTGCTGCGGAGCAGGTCCATGACCACGGTCCTGGACCTGCTCGGCTGACCGGTCAGCTCTCGCGCAGCTCCCGCACGATCGGCTCCCACACTTCGGTGCCGATCTCGTAGGCGGTGTAGAAGGACACCCGGTCGACCAGCGCCCCGTACCGGCGCCGGATCTCGCCCGCCACCCGCTCCGGCTCCGCGACCACCGCGAAGGTGTTCAGGACCTCGTCGTCGACGAGGCCGCTCATCGCCTCCCACTTGTCGTCGCGGTCCGCCTTCGACAACGCGTTCAGCTCGTCGCCGAGTTCACCCCAGCCGTGCAGTTCCAGCACGCCCCGGTAGGCGGGTGTGCTGCCGTAGAAGGCGATCTGCTGCCGGGTGCCGGCCACGGCACGGGCCATCTCCTCCTCGGTGCGGCCGGTCGCGGTCAGCAGCAGATGGGAGACGGCGAAGTCCGCCCGGGTGCGGCCCGACGCCTTCAGCCCGGCCTCGGCGGTCGGCAGGGTGACCTCGCGCAGATACCGCTCCGTGGTGAAGCCGTGCGCGAGCAGACCGTCCGCCACCTCACCCGCGACCCGCGTCATCGCCTCCCCGACGGCGGCCACGAAGACCTTCGGTGCCCCGCCGGTCGCGGGCGGCGGGGAGAAGAACGGGGACATCAGGGTGTGCGAGTAGAAGTCGCCGTGGAAGTCGAGCCGTTCGCCCTCGTTCCAGGCGGCCCAGATCGCGCGCAGCGCGCTGACGTACTCACGCATCCGGGCCGCGGGCCGGCTCCACGGCATGGCGAAGCGCCGCTCGATGTGCGGCCTGACCTGGCTGCCGAGGCCGAGCGTGAACCGCCCGCAGCTGTACGCCTGCAGATCGTGTGCGGTGTAGGCGAGTTGCATGGGGGAGCGGGCGAAGGCCACCGCGATGGCGGTGCCCACCTCCAGCCGGCCGGTGTGCTCGGCGGCCAGCAGCAACGGCAGGAACGGGTCGTGCTTGGACTCCGAGGCCCACAGCCCGTCGTAGCCGGCCTTCTCGTGGTGCCGGGCCTCCGCCACGACCTCCGCGGTGCTCCACACGCTGAGCTTGCCGTCGACCTTCATACCGCTCCCTCGACCGAGACCGAGACCGTGTCAATGTCGGTGTTCGTGCTCGTGTTCGTGCTCGTGTTCGTGCTCGTGTCCAACCCGATGCGCCGCGCCAGCAGTTCGCGGTGGTATGCGGGATCGCCGAACAGCAGCTGTGACGTCTTGGCCCGTTTCAGGTACAGATGGGCCGGGTGTTCCCAGGTGAAGCCGATGCCGCCGTGGACCTGGATGTTCTCCGCCGTCGCCCGCAGACAGGCGTCGGAGCAGAACGCCTTGGCCAGGCTCGCCACGGCGGGCAGGTCCGGGGCCGCGCTCTCGGCGGCGAGCAGCGCGTAGTGCGCGGCGGCGCGCGCCGACTCCACTTCGAGGAGGACGTCGGCCAACAGGTGCTTGACGGCCTGGAAGGAGCCGATGGGCCGCCCGAACTGGTGCCGCACCTTGGCGTAGTCCACCGCCATGTCGAGCGCCCGGGAGGCCACCCCGACCTGCTCGGCGGCCAGGGCCACGGCGGCGTGGTCGAGGACCTGCGCAACCAGGTCCCAGCCGTCGCCGTGCGTGCGCAACCGGGTCGCCGGCACGTCGTGGTAGTCGAGGCGTGCCTGCCGGCGGGTCGGGTCCATGGTGGGCAGCGGCGCGCGGGTCAGCCCGGGGGCGTCCCCCTCGACCACGAAGACGCCGATTCCGTCGCCGGTCCGGGCCACGGTGAGCACGACGTCGGCGGCCGCGCCGTCGAGGACGAACGTCTTGTGTCCGGTGAGCCGCCAACGTCCGGCGGACTCACGGGCGGTGAGCCGTACTCCGGGCGCGTCCCAGCGGGCGGAGTCCTCGGTCAGGGCCACCGTCGCGACCAGCTCGCCGGAGGCCAGACCCGGCAGCAACCGTGCGCGGGCGTCGTCGTCGGCGCAGCGCAGCAGCGCGGTGGTCGCCAGGACGGCCGAGGACAGGAAGGGCGCGCACAGCAGCGCACGGCCCATCTCCTCCATGGCCACGCCCACCTCGACCGGCCCGCACCCGGCGCCGCCGTACTCCTCGGGGACGGCCAGCCCCTGCAGACCCAGCTCCTTGCCCATCCGGCGCCACAGTGCCCGGTCGAAGCCCTCCGGCGTCTCCATCAGGCGCCGCACCTCGGTCTCGGGCGAGGTGGCCGCCAGGAACGCCCGGACCGTGCGCCCCAGTTCTTCCTGCTCCTCGCTGAACGCGAAGTCCATCCGGGTCTCCTCTCCGGCTCAGCGGCGCCCGCGTGACGCGATCATCCGCTCGACCGCGACGACATGGTCCGGCGAGTGCATCGTGTCCCGTTCGGCGAGCAGAGCCGGTTCCATCACCGTGTCGAGGGCCTGTTCCAGGTGCCGGTTGACCGCGCGCTTGGTCTCGCGCAGCGCCTGCGCGGGCAGGGCCGCCAGCCGCCCGGCCAGGTCCATGGCCTCGTCCATGAGCCTGTCGCCGGGCACGGCGCGGTTGGCGATGCCCAGCCGGACCGCGTCCTGCGCGCTCACCCGGTCGCCCAGGAACAGCAGTTCCTTCGCCCGGGGCAGGCCCACGAGCAACGGCAGGACGTAGGCGCCGCCGTCGCCCGCGACCAGGCCGACCTGGACGTGCGGGTCGGCGACGTAGGCGTCGTCGGCGATCACCACCAGGTCGCTCAGCAGGGCCAGGCTGCAACCGAGGCCGACGGCAGGGCCGTTGACCGCCGCGATCACGGGGAGCGGGCAGCGGACCAGGCCCGTGATGATCCCCCGGGCCTCGTCGACCTGCCGTTGCCGGAAGGCGCTGTCGCGCTGGACCCGGGTCATGGTGTCGAGGTTGCCGCCGGCGCTGAACGCCCGGCCACGCCCGGTGAGCACGATCACCCGTGCCTCCGGGTCGGCGGCGACCTCGCCCCATACCGACGCGAGGCCGGTGTGCAGCTCGTCGCTCATCGCGTTGCGCTGCTCCGGCCGGTTCAGCTCTACCAGCCGGACCGGCCCGACGGCCGTCACCACCAGATCCGTCATCTTCGCTGCCCTCGTCCAGAGATCCGTCCTTAGAGTTGAATGCTATAACTAATTAAGCTTTCTGGAAACCGGGTCGCGGAGTGACGGAGGACGCGCGTGCCGCAGCAGGAGTACGAGACCGTACGGGCCGAGGTGGCCGACCGGATCCTCACGGTCACCCTCGACCGGCCCGAGAAGCTGAACGCCTTCAACCCGCGCATGATGCAGGACCTCCTCGACGTCCTGGACGCGGCCGACGCGGACGACGGTGTGCGGGTGATCGTGGTGACCGGCGCAGGACGCGGCTTCTGTGCGGGCGCCGACGTCAGCTCCGGCGGTTCGTCGTTCGACCACCGCAGGGCGGGCGCCCGGCACCGGGACACCGGCGGCCGGGTGGCCCTGCGGATCTTCTCCTGCACCAAGCCGGTCATCGCGGCGGTCAACGGCCCGGCGGCGGGAGTCGGGGCCAGCATGACCCTGCCCATGGACATCCGGCTGGCGTCGACGAAAGCGAAGTTCGGCTTCGTCTTCGCCCGTCGCGGCATCGTGCCGGAGTCCGCCGCGAGTTGGTTCCTGCCGCGGGCGGTCGGCATGCAGCGAGCCATGGAATGGGTGGCGACCGGCCGTGTCTTCGGCCCGGAGGAGGCGCTTACGGCGGGGCTGGTCCGCTCCGTCCACCCGCCGGAGGAACTGCTCCCGGCCGCGTACGAACTCGCCCGGGAGATCGCCGACACCACCTCGGCGGTCTCGGTCGCCCTCGCCCGCCAGATGATGTGGCGGATGCTCGGCGAGCCCCACCCGATGACCGCCCACCGGCTCGACTCACGGATCATGAGCCAGATCGGCGGCGGCCCGGACCCCGTCGAGGGCGTCGAGTCGTTCCTCGCCAAGCGGCCGCCCGCCTTCCCGGGCCGGGTCAGCAAGGACATGCCCCCCGTCTACCCCTGGTGGCAGGAGGAGGACTTCCGGCCCTTCGAGGAGTGGTCACCCGGCGGCCGGGAGGCGTGATGCCGACGTTCGGCCACGTCGTCGTGGACGCCGGTTCCGCCCGGCGCCCCGAGCCCCCTCCGGGAGATCTGGCCGAAACATTGTCGTAGTTTGCTCGAAGTGTTAGCGTCCGGTCGGCGGGCATTCAGTTGAATGCGCTGAACCATTCACCGCCTGGACGGTAACCATGAGCGATGGTTTCCTGCGTCAATCCCTCCACGACGTCTACTGGGGGGTCGCCACCGCCGACACCACCGCGGCCGCACCGCCGCCTCCGCCGGAACGCGGCGGGCACTTCCGGCAGTGGACCGACGACATCCGGGACCTGCTCGGGGTCACCGCGGACACGCACCGCATGGTCGCCGGCTGGCCCGAACTCCAGCCCGACGGCCCCGGCAGCTGGGACCGGGCGGCACTGGACCGCTGCGAGCGCGCCCTCGACGCCCTGCTGGACCAGGGGACGCGGCCCGCACTCACCCTGTTCGACCGCACGCTGCCGCACTGGCTGGACGGGGCCGGCGGCTGGCTCGCCCGCGACACCGCCGGGTACCTCGCCGAGTGCGCCGCCGAGTTGGGCCGCCGTTTCGGCGACCGGGTCGACCGCTGGATCACCTCCACCGACCTGGCCGGCCCCACCCTCGCGGACCACGTGGCCGGAATGTACTCACCGGGCCGGGGCACGGGCCGCTCGGGACTGGCCGCGGTCCACCACATCCTGCTCGGCAACGGGCTCGCCACCCAGGCCCTCAGGGCCGCCGGCGTCACGGGCCGGATCGGGACCACGGTCACCCTCGTCGGCGGCTACCCGGCCACCGGCGACCCCTACGACCGGCTCGCACTGGAGCGCCTGGAGAGCTGGACCAACCGCATCTTCCTGGACCCCCTGCTGCTCGGCGAGCACATGGTGACCGAGGACGACGTCACCCCCGTCGCGGCCACCGGGTGCGTGCGCCCCGGCGACCTGGACACCATCGCCACCGCCCAGGACCTGCTGGCCGTGTCCTGGCACACGCCGTTCCGCGTCACAGCGCCCGAGAACCTGCCCCGGGTGCTGCCGAGCACGAAGTGCCGCAGCGCCCTCAACGAGGTCAACCGGCTGCTCGTCGGCCTCGGCTTCGCGATCGTCCCCTTCGACGACGTGGAGACGACCGCGTACGGCTGGCCGATCATCCCCGAAGGGCTGGCCGACGCCGTCTGCGGCCTGTGCGAGCTGTACGGGGACCTGCTGCCGCCGCTGTCGGTCGTGGACAACGGCATGGGCGACCTGGACCTGGTCGACGGCACGGGACACCGCGACGACGCCCGGCGCCGGGCCCTGCTGCGCGCCCGGCTCACCTGGCTGGCGGGGCTCGTCGAGGCCGGGGTGGAGGTGTGCGGCTACGAGTACTGGTCGGTCCTGGACAACCTGGAGGCCAAGTTCCGCTACACCCGCCTGTACGCGATGGCCGTCCCGGACCACGAGCCCGCGCCCCGGCCCGCGATGCCGTCGGACTGGGTGCAGGGGGGAGCCTTCGCCGCCCCGCCCGCCACCGGCCCGCGGACCGGCCTGACCCTGGTGTCCCCCGCTCAGGGCGCCGGCACCTCGTAGTCCCGGCCGCGGATCAGCCGCACCGGGCAGTAGACCAGCACCTCCTCGTCCCGCTGGTTGCGCACGGTGATCCGGCTGGTGACCACGCCCCGGCCGGGCTTGCTGGAGGGGCGCGAGCCGGTGGTCTCCACGACGGCGCACAGCGTGTCGCCGACATACACCGGCCCGAGCACGGTCAGCTCCATGTGCAGGAAGGCGAGACCCGTGCCGTGCAGGACGTTCGTCTGCAGGACAAGGCCCTCGGCGAGGCAGTACGTCAGGCCGCCCGGGACCAGCCGGCCCGTGTAGCCGCCCTCCGCCGCGTGCGTGGCGTCCCAGAACAGCGGCTCCGTGAAGCCGCCCCAGGTGACGAAGTTGACCAGATCGGTCTCGGTGACGGTCCGGCGGGCGGTCCGGAAGACCTGCCCGACCGGCATCTCCTCGTAGGTCAGACCCTTCACCAGGGGCGGGATGTCGGTTGTCGTGTCGTGCGCGGTCATGGGTGTCGGTTCCTTTCGCCGGCGCCGTCACAGGTCGAGCGGGTGCTTTTCGGCCACGGCCTCGAAGTCCGGGGCGCGCTTGCCGCGATGCGCCGCCAGGCCCTCGACGACCTCGTGGCCCGCGAACCCGAAGAACTCAAGGCCCAGCGAGGCCTCGAAGGCGGGCTGCGCGGTGCGGTACCAGTGGTTGAGGGACCGCTTGGTCCAGCTGATCGCGCTCGCGGGACCCGCGGCCAGGACCTCCGCCACGCGCAGCGCCTCGGCGTGCACCTCCTCGTCGGCCACGCACTTCGACACAAGACCGATCCGCTCGGCCTCCTCTCCCGTGAGGGCCTCGCAGGTCAACAGGTAGTACTTGGCCTTGGCCATGCCGCACAGCAGGGGCCAGCAGATGGCCGCGTGATCCCCGGCCGCGACCCCGAGGCGGGTGTGCCCGTCGACGATCCTCGCCGTCCGGGACGCGATCGAGACGTCCGCCAGCATGCCGATGACCAGCCCGGCCCCGACGGCCGGTCCGTGGATCGCGGAGACCACCGGCTTGGAGCAGTTGATCACCCCGTACACCATGTCCCGCGCCTCGCGCATCACCCGGGCGCGCACCGCGTGGTCCTCGGTCAGGGCCTGGATGGAGTCGAAGGTCCCGCCCGCCGAGAACGCCCGGCCCGCGCCCTGGACCAGCACCACCCGGGTCCGCTCGTCCCGGTCGATCACCGGCCAGACGTCGGCCAGTTCGCCGTGCATCCGCGGGTCGACCGCGTTGAGGTTCGGGGCGTCGAGCACCAGGCGGAGCACGCCGGGCGCGGGCCGCTCGAAGGTCAGGCTTGTGAACGGGGCATAGGGATCGGTCACGTCGCACTCCTGGCGTAATCAGTGCGGATACTATAATTATCTAACTGTATCGAGCGATGAGCGGCAAGCGCTCGGCAGACGCGGCGCACCGAGGACGGGAAGCTCGGCATGGATCTCACCTTCAGCCAGGAACAGGACGAACTGCGCACGGTCGTACGGTCCTTCCTGGCCAAGTACTCCGACGAGGCGGCCGTGCGCCGGCTGGCCGCCGACCCGCGCGGCCACGACGTCGTCGTCTGGCGGCGGATGGCCCGCGAACTGGGCCTGCAGGGGCTCGCCGTACCGGAGGAGTACGGCGGCTCGGGCTTCGGCCACGTCGAGCTGGGCGTCGTCTTCGAGGAGGCGGGCCGCGCGCTGCTGTGCGAGCCGTACTTCGCCACCGTCGCCCTGGCCGCCGAGGCCCTGCTGCGCTGCGCCGACGAGCAGGCACGGGCCGACCTGCTGCCGGGCATCGCCTCCGGCGCGACGATCGCCACCCTGGCGCTCACCGAGGACAGCGGCAGCTGGGACGAGCCCGGCATCCGGCTCGCCGCCCACGACACCCCCGACGGCTGGCGGCTGACCGGCGCCAAGACCTACGTCCCCGACGGCCTCCTCGCCGACCTGCTCCTGGTCGCCGCCCGCACCCCGAGAGGCGTCGGCCTCTTCGCGCTCGGCGCCGACGCGGCGGGCCTGACCCGCACCCCGCTCCCCACCCTTGACCAGACCCGCAAACAGGCCCGCCTGGAGTTCATCGGCACCCCCGCCCGCCTGATCGGTCCCGAGGGCACGGCCTGGCCCGTTCTCGAACGCACCCTCGCCACCGCCTCGATCCTGCTCGCCGCCGAACAGGTCGGCGGAGCCGCCGCCGCTCTCGATGCCGCCGTGGACTACGCGCGCATCCGGGTGCAGTACGGGCGGCCGATCGGCTCCTTCCAGGGGATCAAGCACAAGTGCGCCGACATGCTGGTGGAAATCGAGTCCGCCCGCTCGGCCGCGTACGCCGGGCTGTGGGCGCTGGACGCCGGGGACGACACGGAGACCGCCGTCGCCGCCGCCCTGGCGCAGGCCTTCTGCTCGGAGGCGTACACCAAGGTCGCCGCCGACAGCATCCAGGTCCACGGCGGGATCGGCTTCACCTGGGAGCACCCCGCGCACCTGTACTTCAAGCGCGCCAAGAGCTCCGAGGTGCTGCTCGGCACGCCGTCGTACCACCGGGAACTGCTGGCCGCCCAGCTCGGTATCTGAGATCTCAGGGATCAGGGAGAAGCAGACATGGAGCTGGACTTCGGACCCGCCGTACGCGACTTCCGCGACGAGCTGCGGGACTGGCTGGCGGACCATCTGGTGGGGGAGTTCGCGGCGCACCGGGGCGTCGGCGGGCCCACCGACGGCGCGGCCTGGGAGGTCCGCCTGGCCTGGGACCGCGAGCTGTCCGCCGGGGGGTGGCTGGGCGTGGGCTGGCCACGGGAGTACGGGGGCCGGGGGCTCGGACTCCTCGAGGAGATCGTCTTCGAGTACGAGTACGCCCGCGCGAACGCCCCCTATCGGGCCACCGGCAACGCCCTGGACCTGCTCGGTCCCATGCTGCTCAAGGTGGGCGCCGAGGAGCAGAAGAAGCGGTTCCTGCCGCCGATCCTCGCCGTCGAGGAGCTGTGGGGCCAGGGCTTCAGCGAGCCAGGCGCCGGGTCCGACCTGGCCTCGGTGCGCACCCGCGCCGAGCGCGACGGCGAGGAGTGGGTGGTGAGCGGCCAGAAGGTGTGGACGTCCTTCGGCGTGCACGCCGACTGGCTCTACGTCCTCGCCCGCACCGATCCGGACTCCGTCCGGCACAAGGGGCTGACCATGCTGCTCCTGCCCACCGACCAGCCGGGCGTGGAGATCCGCCCCATCCGCAACCTCGCCGGCCAGGACGAGTTCGCCGAGGTCTTCCTCTCCGACGCGCGCACCGGCGCGGACATGGCCGTCGGCGAGGTCGGCCAGGGCTGGCGCACCGCGATGGCCACGCTCGGCATCGAACGCGGCACGACGCTCCTGCCCCAGCAGGTCACCTTCGAGCGCGAGGCCGAGGCGCTGATCGAGCTGGCCCGGCAACGCGGTGCCCTCGACGACCCGATGCTGCGCCGCCGCATCGTCGACGCCTGGATCTCCGTCCGCATCATGCGCACCACCAACCTGCGCACCCTCGCCGAACTCACCGCGGGCCGCACCCCGGGCGCCCAGGCCACCACGGCCAAGCTGTACGCCTCCACCCGGCACCAGCAACTCGGCCATCTGGCCCAGGAGCTGGCGGGCCCCGCCGGGCAGATCGTCGGCGCGGACTACGGCCTGGACACCCGGCAGCGTTCCTTCCTGCTGTCCCTGGCCGAGACGATCTACGGCGGGTCCAGTGAGATCCAGCGCAACATCATCGGCGAGCAGATCCTGGGCCTGCCGAAGGAGCCGCGGCCATGACGCCGATCGAGGACCGCCTCGACCGGGTCGAGTCCCACCTCGCCATCCAGCAGCTGCCCGTGCGGTACGCGCTCGCCGTGGACGCCCGCGACCTCGACGCCTGGACCGGCTGCTTCCGGCCCGACGTCGACATGGGACGGCACGGGCGCGGTAGGGCGGCGCTGCGGGCGTACATCGAGCCCCTCGTCCGGGGCTTCCACCGGTCCGTCCACCAGATCTGCGGTCACCGGATCGAGTTCACCGGCCGCGACACGGCCACCGGCTCCGTCTACTGCCGCGCCGAGCACGAGGTGGGGGAGCGGTGGATCGTCATGGCCATCCGCTACCTCGACCACTACGCGCGCGTGGACGGCGAGTGGTACTTCTCCCGGCGCCGCGAGCAGCACTGGTACGCGGCCGACGTGACCGAGCGCCCCCAGCGGGTCGGGTTCGCGGGCTGGGAGGGCGCCGGGGAACCGGCGCTGCCGGACGCCTTCCCCTCCTGGGAGTCATTCTGGGGACCCTTCCGGAAGGAGTCGTGATGCGGCGGTTGGCGGGAAAGACTGCCCTGGTCACCGGCGGCGGACAGGGCGTGGGCCGGGGCATCGCGCTCGCCCTGGCGGCCGAGGGAGCGGCCGTGGTGATCACGGGCCGTACGGAGGAGAGGCTCAAGGACACCGCGCGGGTGATCGCCGAACGCGGCGGGCGGGTAGACACCGTCGTCGGGGACGTGGGTGAACGGGCCGACGTCGACCGGATGGTCGCGGAGACGGTCGGGGAGTTCGGCGGACTCGACGTGCTCGTCAACAACGCGCAGAGCTCCGTGCAGCGCCGCCTGGAGCAGACGTCCTATGGCGACGTGGAACTCGCCTATCGCAGCGGACCGTTGGCTGCCTTCCACGCCATGCGGGCGGCCCTGCCGCACCTGAAGGCGAGCCGCGGCAGCGTCGTCAACCTCGGTTCGTCGGCCGCGGTGCTGGGCGAGGCGGGGTTCGCGTCCTACGCGATGGCCAAGGAGGCCGTTCGGGGGCTGACCCGAGTCGCCGCGCGGGAGTGGGGACCGTACGGGATCCGGGTGAACGTCGTCTGCCCGGCCGCGCTGAGCCCGGCGGCAGAGGAGTACTTCGCCGCTCATCCGGAGAAGGCCGAGCAGGTGGTGGCCGGCATCCCGCTGGGCCGGATGGGAGACCCGGAGGCGGACATCGGGCGGGCGGTGGCCGCGCTGGTCAGCGAGGACATGGCGTATCTGACCGGTGCCACGCTGATGTTGGAGGGCGGCAGGACCCTGATCGGGTAGGGGGCGCCCGTCAGACGATGCCGCGGCTCCGCAGCCCGCTGATCTGGTCCGCCGCCAACCCGGCGACGTCGGCCAGCACATCGGCGGTGTGCTCGCCCAACGCCGGCGGCGGAGCGTACCCCTCGACCGGCGTCGCCCCGAACCGGATCGGATTGGCGAGCAGGGGCAGCGGCCCCGACACCGGGTCCTCGACCTCGACCAGCATCCCGCGGTGCCGTATCTGAGGGTCGGCGAAGACCTCGGGCAGCTCGTTGAACGGCCCCGCGGGGACGTCGTGTGCGTCGAGCACGGCCAGCCAATCGTCCCGGGTCCGAGTGCGCAGGAGCGCCTCCAGCACCGGCAGGATCTCCTCGCGGTGGGCGATGCGCGCGGACGTGGTGGCGAACCGGGGGTCCTGGAGCAGGTCGGTGCGGTCGGCGGCCGCACAGAACGCGGCGAACTGCTTGTCGTTGCCGGCCACCAGGAAGAGCGGCTTGTCCGCGCACTGGAACGCCTGGGACGGAATGCCGCCGTACCCGCCGTTGCCGCGCCGGGCCGGTACCTCACCGGAGACCAGGTAGTTCATCGCGAAGTGGGAGAGCGAGGCCAGTCCGCAGTCCAGCAGGGAGAGGTCGATGAACTGGCCCTCGCCGGTGGCGTCCCGGTGCCGCAGGGCCGCCAGCACGGCCGTCGAGGCGTACAGGCCGGTGAGGATGTCGACCATGCTGACGCCGACCTTCATCGGCTCCTCGGGGTGCCCGGAGACGCTCATCATCCCGGACATGGCCTGGAAGACGCCGTCGTAGCCGGGGCGTTCGGCGTAGGGACCGGTCTGGCCGAAGCCCGTCACCGAGAGGTAGACGAGCCGGGGGTTCAGCTCCCGCAGGCTCTCCGCATCGAGGCCGTACTTCGCCAGTGTGCCCGTGCGGAAGTTCTCGACCAGCACGTCCGACCGGGCGGCGAGGGCGCGGATCACCTCCTGCCCCTCGGCGGTGGCGTGGTTGACGGTGACCGACCGCTTGTTGCGGTTGCAGGAGAGGTAGAAGGCGGCGGTGTCCGTGCCGGGAGCGAACGGCGGCCCGTACGTGCGGGAGTCGTCGCCCGTACCGGGCCGTTCGACCTTGATCACCTCGGCGCCCAGGTCGGCCAGCAGCTGGGTGGCCAGGGGAGCGGCGAGGATGCGGGACAGGTCCAGGACGCGGATCCCGGCCAGGGCGGTCGACGGCATCGAGGTCCCCTCTCTGTTCACAGACGGTCAATGAGTTATATAAATAATACATCTGGCGGTTGGAGAGGCACCCGCTCGATTGCTCAACTATCCAAATCATGTAACTATATCGATCGGCCGACCGGCCGAGACCGGAGGGCGTGCTGATGACCGTCGCGGCGAGGACCCTCACCGAGCAGGAACAGCGCGAACGCCGGGTGTGGTTCCGTGCCCGTTGGGAGCGCGGGGTCGCCTTCAACCGGCACTGCCGCATCCGGGTGACCCGCTGGGACGCGGACGCCGTGGAGATCGTGCTGCCCTACGCCGAGTCCCTCTCCGCGCACGAGGACGTCTTCCACGGCGGGGTCGTCTCGGCGCTCATCGACACCGCCGGCGCCGGAGCGGTGATCGCCGGACACGACTTCACCCACGGGAGCCGGCTGAGCACCGTCTCGATGTCCGTGCAGTACCTCGCCCCCGCCCGCGGCCAGGAGGCCGTCGCCCACGCGCGCTGCGTCCGGCGCGGCCGCAGGCTGCACTTCGCGGACGTCGACGTGCTGACCGACGGACGCCTGTGCGCGCGGGGCCAGGTGGTGGTGACCATCTCCGGGGAGCGGCCCGGCGTCGGCGACCCGATCGATCCCATCGCCCCCATCGACCCGCTCGACCCCCTCGACTCCCTGACCGAGGAGTGACCGCATGACCGACGAACCCGCCCAGGACGACCTGGTGCTGTACGAGGTCGACGAGGACGGTGTCGCCACCGTCACCCTCAACCGGCCCGAGCGCAGGAACGCCTGGAGCATCCCCATGGAGCGCCGCTTCTTCGCGCTCCTCGACGAGGCCGCGCAGGACCCGGCCGTCCGGGTCGTGATCGTCACGGGCGCGGGCAGGGCCTTCTGCCCGGGGATGGACGTCCAGCGGCTGGAACAGAACGCCCGGCCGGGCCAGTCCCTCAACCTCCACGCCCGCGTCCCCATGTACAGCAGGCGCACCGTGCCCAAACCGATGATCGCCGCCGTCAACGGCGCCTGCGCGGGCATCGGACTGGTCCAGGCCCTGATCTGCGACGTCCGCTTCGCCGCCCGCGGCGCCCGCTTCACCACGGCCTTCACCCGGCGCGGCCTGGCCGGCGAGTACAACCTGCCGTACGTGCTGCCGCGCGTCATCGGCCTGGAGAACGCCCTCGACCTGCTGCTGTCCGGCCGGGTCTTCGACGCCGACGAGGCCAGGGCCCTCGGCCTCGTCAGCCGGGTCGTCGAACCCGGGGGCCTGCTGGACGCCGCCCGCGCCTACGCCCGGGACATCGCCCGCAACTGCTCCCCGCGCGCCATGGCCGTCGTACGCCACCAGGTGTACGGCGACCTGGACCGCACCTTCACCGACGCGCTGGCCCGCTCCTACTCCGCCATGGAGTACTTCGCGGGCTCGTCCGACTTCCGGGAGGGCGTGGCGAGCTTCGTGGAGAAGCGGGAGCCGAAGTTCGAGGGCCTGCCGGCGGGTTTCGACCCGGACGAGGCCACCCGCGACGCCTTCCTGCCGTACTGACCGAGGAGGTTCCTGAGAATGACAGGGCAGCCGTTCCCCGTCGAGGCCGGGCACATCATGATGTTCGCCCACGCCATAGGCGACGAACACCCCGCGTACCAGGGCGAGTCGGCCCTCGCCCCGCCCACCTTCACCATGGCGAGCGCGCACTACGACCCCGACTACCACCTGCGGCCCCGGCCGGACCAGGAGTGGTTCGGCTCCGGCGGCGAAGCCGGGGCGATGCCCGAGGGTGGCGGCGGGCTGCACGCCGAACAGCACTTCGAGTACCACCGCCCGGTGCGCGCCGGGGAGACGCTCTACGCCCACACCGTCGCCGGACGCAGCTGGGAGAAGCAGGGCCGCAGCGGCCGGCTGCTGTTCAGCGAGCGCATCACCGAGTACCTGGACGCGGACGGCGAGTCCGTCGTCAGCGCCGTGACCGTGGCCGTCGTACCCGAGGGCCCCGCGACCCCGAAGGACTCCCGATGAGCCTGAGCACCGCGGACATCAAGGTCGGCGAGACCCGTGAGCGGGTCCTCGTCGGGGACCTGAAGCGCACCCGGATCGTGCAGTACGCCGGTGCCTCCGGCGACTTCAACCCGCTGCACACCGACGAACGGTTCGCCGTCGAGGCCGCGGGATACCCCGGCGTCTTCGCCCACGGCATGCTCACGATGGGCATGACCGGCCGGATCCTGACCGACTGGGTCGGCCCCGAGTCGCTGCTGCGCTACGGCGTGCGCTTCAAGGCCCAGGTCTGGCCCGGCGACACCCTCACCGCCACGGCCACCGTCGAGTCGATCGACGACACGCCCGACGCCCCGGTCGTCCACTTCACGCTGCGCACCGTCAACCAGCACGGCGTCGAGGTGGTCACCGGCACCGCGGCGGCCCGCCTGGAGCCCTGAGCAGGTGACCGCCACGCATCCCGCCGGGGGCGGGCCGAACCGAGAGGCAGGCGCGGCGCGGGGCGACGGGGCGCCGGAGGCCGGCTCGGCGGTGGCGGTCGGCGCGGTCGACCCGGTCGACGACACCTGGATCGCCATGGTGGGCCGTGCCTATGACCATGGTCGCCCCGCTGTTCGGTTCGGTGACCTGGTGTGGAGTGGACGCGAGCTGCTCGATCGGGCCGGCGGTGCGGCCGACTGGCTGGACCGGCTCGGTCTGGAGCCCGGCGCCCCCGTCCCGGCTCTCGTCGCCACCTCCGCCGACGCCCTCTCGCTGGTGATCGGCGGCGCCGGTGCCGGGCACCCGCTCGCGCCGCTCGGCGTCCGTATGACCGCCCAGGAGATCGCGGCCGTGGTCAAGGGAATGCCGGCCCGGATCCTGCTTTCGCAGCCCGAGTTCGCCGACCTCGCCGGACAAGTCGCCGAACTTTCCGGCCGACGGGTTGCCGTCGTACCCGAACTCGGCTGCGCAGCAGCGGCGTTGACGGCACGACCTGACGAACTCGCCGCCGTCCTGCACACCTCGGGGACGACCGGCCTGCCCAAACCCGTCCCCATGACCCAGCGCCGCCTGGCCGCGCGGGCCCGCGTCAACGGGCGCCTCTGCGGGCTCGCCCCCGACAGCTTCTACGGTGGCAGTGCCCCCTTCCACCACATCGCGGGACTCGGCAACATCGCCGTCGCCCTCGCCGCCGGTGCGCTGATCACCGGCCTGCCCCGCTTCACCGTCGAGGGCTGGACGCTGCTGCGCGACCTCGGCACGACGCACACCAGCATGGTTCCGGCGATGCTGGAGACCCTGCTGGCCGCGCGGGAGGCACGGCACGAGACCCTGCGAACCCTCCAGTACGGGGGCGCGCCCGTACGCCCCGGCACTCTGCGCCGGACGTACGAGGCGATGCCCGGCGTCCGGATGCTCAACATGTTCGGCCAGACCGAGGGCTCGCCGATCAGCGTGCTGACCCCTGAGGACCACCGGGAAGCCGTCGCGGGGCGCGGCGAGCTGCTGCGGTCGGTGGGACGGCCCGCCCCCGGGGTCGAGGTCAGGGTGGCCGACGCGGGGCCGGACGGCATCGGAGAGATCCACGCCCGCGCCGGCCATTTCTTCCGCATCGACGCCGAGGGCTGGCTGCGCAGCGGCGACCTGGGCCGGATCGCGGAGGACGGCTACCTCTACCTCCTCGGCCGGCGCACGGACATGATCATCCGGGGCGGTGAGAACGTGCACCCGCTGGAGGTCGAGACGGTCCTGGCCGCCCATCCCGGCGTGGCGGACGCGGCGGTCACCGGCGTGCCGGACGAGCGGCTCGGACAGACGGTCGTCGCCTTCGTCGTACCGGCCGACCCCGAAGCCCCGCCGGCACCGGCGGCCCTCAGGAGCCACACCCGCGCCCGGCTGTCCGGGTTCAAGGTCCCCGTCCGCTGGTGGTTCGTGGACGACCTGCCGCGCAACGCCAACGGCAAGGTCGTTCGGAGCCGCCTGCGTGAGCCGTACGAGCTTCATGGTGTGCACGAGTTGCGTGAACCGGACAAAGGATGAGCAAGTGACCGAACCCGTCGACCCGGAGCGGCTCGACACCCTTCTCCACCGCATCCGCCGGGAGGCCGAGCACGGACCGTTGCCGTCCGCGCAGGTGGCCGTCGCCCGCCACGGCCGGCTGGTGGCCTTCGAGACCTACGGCGAGGCGCACGCCGGCACCCGGTACGTCCTGCAGTCGGTCGGACGCTCGATCGTGGCCGGTGTGGTGTGGAAGCTGATCGGGGAGGGGCTCCTCGACGTGGGCGAGCGGGTCGCCGCGATCATTCCGGAGTTCGCGCCGAACGGGAAGGAGACGGTGACCGTCGAGCAGGTGCTCACGCACACCGCCGGATTCCCCTTCGCCCCCCTCGGACATCCCAGGATGCTCGACCGGGAGCAGCGGCTCGCCGCCTTCGGGCGCTGGCGGCTGGACTACCCGCCGGGCAGCCGCTTCCAGTTCCACCTGACTTCGGCCGCCTGGCTGATCGCCGAGATCGTCGAGCGGCGCACGGGCCTCGCCTTCGCGGACTACCTGCGCGAGCGGGTCGTACGGCCGCTCGGCCTGTCGTCGATCGAACTCGGGGTGCCGGTGGACCGGCAGCCCGGCAGCGTCGCCCCGATGCTCGCCACCGACCGCACCGGCGAGGACCAGGCCCCCGACCCGTGGGGACCCTGGTACCTGTCCGACCCGGAGGTCCTGGCGGCCGGCGAACCCAGCCACGCCCTGGTCGCGACCGCCGCGGACGTCGCCCTGTACTTCCAGGCGCTGGTGCACTCCGGCCTGTGGAAGCCGGCGGCGGTGGCGGAGGGCACCCGGATCCGGCTGACGGATTTTCCCTACGGGGAGCAGAGCTACGGGGGCGGTGGCCGTCGCCGTACCAGCATGGGGCTGTTCGTGACCGTGGCCGGGCCCGACGCGGGGAGCAACCTGCCGGCGACGGGCTCGACGGCGCTGTTCGGCAGTGCCGGAGCCGCCTATCAACTGGGTTTCATGGACCCGGTGTCCGGCCTGTCCTTCGCCTGTCTGAGCAACGGCTACCCGCTCGCCGGCTACGACCACTCGCCGCGCGGCACCGCGCTGCTCGCCGACATCGCGAACCTGGCGGCGGCCCTGGTCTGACCGACCGGGGCCGCCGCCAGGCGGGATCACTCACGGCTCAGCGCGTGATCAGCTGCTGGGCGTTGTGGAACATGATGTCGTCCTGGGCGGACTCGTCGAGCTCCGCGATGAGCTTGCGGAAGTCGGCCGGCTCGGCCAGGCCCTCCGCGTGCGGGAAGTCCGAGCCCATGACGATGGACTCGTGGTAGCCCAGGCGCCTGACGACGTCCACAATGTCGTCCTCGGGGTAGGGCACCACGCGGATGTGCTTGCGGAACACCTGGCTGGGGCGCTCGTCCAACTGGCCGCCGATCCAGGGGCCGTTGCGGCCCATGCCCCGGCTCTTGTCCATGTGGCGCACGAAGTGCGGCACCCACTCGGAGCCGAACTCGGAGACCAGGACGTTGATGTCGGGGAAACGCCCGAAGAGGTTGTCGAAGATCAGCGCGGACAGCGTCTCCTCGATGGGGCGCTGGCCGTAGGTGTTCTGCCACTGCCAGGCCGACATCCGGAAGTGGATCGGGTGCGGGTCGAAGCCCCAGGACGGCGCCACCTGCGAGTTGTAGTAGAACTCGCTGATGTGGTAGCACACGCTGGCCTTGGCCTCGTTGACCAGCTTCCAGAACGGGTCGAAGTACGGGTCGCCCGGCGAGCGGCCGTACACCGGCCCGGTGGGCAGCAGGATGAAGCGGGCGCCCTGCTCCAGGACGTACTCCAGCTCCTTGACCGCGTGGTCCAGGTCGCGCAGTGACAGCAGGGCGGGAGCGTAGATGCGGCCCTGGTGGTCGAAGCCCCACACCTCGTTCATGTACCGGTTGAACGAGTGGTAGTTGGCGTAGAGCGGCTCGACGCCCTTCACGTACTCCTCGGCGACCAGCGCCCAGCCGCCCGGGTACATGATGCTCTGGTCCAGGCCCTGCTCGTCCATGACCCGCAGCCGGGCCTCGCGGTTCTGGTACGACTCGTGCATCGGCTCGAACTGGTAGGTCTCCTCGGGGTTGCCCGAGGCCATCGCCTTGAGCATCTCCTTGAGCGAACCGGGACGGTAGACCTGCCCGAACTCGGGCTCCAGGCAGACGACGATCCGGTCCCCGGCCAGGATCACCTCCCGCCCGTCCGGGAGCGTCACCGGTGCGACCGCCGCGCCGAGGAACTCCTTCGGGAGGTAGCGGGTGAAGGAGTCCCGTTCCTCGTACATGTGCTGGTCGCAGTCGAAGATGCGCTTGCGCTGTTCGGCCATGGCCGTCGCCTCCGGACCCCAGGAGCTATTCAGTACGCCTTCTATAATTATCTAACTGTTTCGCGGAGGCAAGGGGTTCGTGCGGAGCGGATCGCGAGTGGGCGTCCGGCGGCGGGTCGAGTCGGGTCGGTGCCGTGGATCAGTCGATGAGTTCGAGCACCGTCTTGGGTCCGGCGGCGTTCACCACGTCGTCGGCGCTGGAGATGTGCCGCTGCCAGAGCTTCTCGGCCTCGTCGGCCTTGCCGGACTCGATCAGGCCGACGAGCCGGACGTGTGCCCGGTGCCCCTTGAGGGCCTGCGCCTTCTGGGTCGCGGCGTCCGTGGTTGCTGCGGTGTACGAGGCGTTGGCGCGGTCGATGATGTTGCGCACCATGCCGCACAGCAGGATCAGTGTCTGGTTGCCGGTGAGCTCGACGAGCAGGGCGTGGAAGGCGTCCTGTGCCTCGACCAGGGCCAGGGGGTCCTCCAGGACGGCCTTCTCGGTGGCCACCGCGTCGCGCAGCCGCTTGATGTCGGCCGGGGTGTGCTTGGTGGCGAGCTGGCGGGCGCAGGGCGGCTCGATGAGGGCGGCCGCGCGGTAGAGGTCACCCAGGGTGGCGCCGCGGTACTCCAGGATCAGGCCGGCGAAGCGGGCGGCGACATCGGCGTCGGGCGCGCTCACCCGGGCGCCGCCGTGCGCCCCGCGCCGTACCGTGATCAGGGACTCCGACTCCAGGACGCGGAAGGCCTCGCGCAGGGTGGGGCGCGAGATGCCGAACTGCTCCATCAGTCCCGACTCCGGGGGCAGCGCGTCGCCCGGCTTCAGCTCGCCCCGGACGATCTGGCGGCGCAGGTGGGCGGCGACCAGTTCGGCGGTCTTCGGCACCCGCACCTGGCGGCCGACGCGGCCGCGGGAAGGGGCGGGCACGATCGCCGTTTCACTTGCGCGGGCTGCCTCGGCCACGGTGGGCTCCTCATATAGCAAAATGAATCGTCTTAGTGCATCGAGGGTACCAGGTCAAGGGGCGGTTGATCTTCCCTTGCGGGGGCCTGGTCTGGCGTCCCCGGGCGCGGTGGGTATATAGATGATTCATCTATCTATAAATCAGCAGCAGGCTCGCGGGAGTGACCTCGATGACCGAGAACCCGGCCCCGGTGATCCTCACCGAACTCACCGACGACGGTGTCATGCTCCTCACCCTGAACCGGCCGGAGCGCCACAACGCCTGGACACTGGAGATGGAGCTGCTCTACAACGAGCTGTTCGATCGGGCGCAGGCGGATCCCCGGGTACGGGCGGTGGTGCTCACCGGCGCCGGGCGCAGCTTCTGCCCCGGGATGGACATGAGCGTGCTGGACGGGGCGTCGTCCGGCGCCCGCCCGTGGCCCACCGGCCAACTGCCCCCGCGCACCCGGCCCATGTCCTTCCCGAAACCCGTGGTGGCGGCCGTCAACGGGGCCTGCGCGGGCATCGGGTTCAACCAGGCCCTGATGTGCGACGTCCGGTTCGCCGTGCCGCATGCCAGGTTCGCCGCGGCCTTCAGCGCGCGCGGGCTGGTGGCCGAGGACGGCGTGTCCTGGATCCTGCCCCGGCTCGTCGGCTACGGCAACGCCGCCGACCTGCTGCTGTCCTCGCGGCGTCTCACCGGGACGGAGGCCCTGTCGATGGGCCTCGTCAACCGCTTGGCCGAGCCGGACGACCTGCTGCCGGCGGCCCTCGCCTACGCGGGCGAACTGGCCCGCTCGGCAAGCCCGTACGCGATGTCCCTCATCAAGCGGCAACTCGCCGACGACCAGGCGAGGACCTTCACGCAGAGCAGGGAGAACGCGGCCGAGCTGCTGGCGGTGGCGAAAGGCGCCCCGGACTACCGCGAGGGCGTGCTCAGCTTCATCGAGCGCCGCCCGCCGGACTTCCCGGCGCTGGGGGAGGGCGTGCCGGTACCGGAGGAGACCTCGTCATGACACGCGCCGGACTGCCGCTGCACCGCCGCACGATCACCGTCACCGCCTGCGAGGAGGACGGCGGCGAGATCTCGGTCGAGGCGGAACTGCGCGACGAGCGCCCCTGGGAGGAGCCGCCGGGCGGGGTCGTGCACCGCATGGTGCTGGCCGTGCGGGTGCGTCTCGCGGACATGGTGATCGTGGCGGCCCAGGCGGGCATGAAGGACTTCCCGCACGCCGAGTGCCCGCTCATCGCGCCGGCCTTCGACCAGTTGGTGGGGCTCAGCGTGGCCGCCGGTTACAACCGGGCCGTCCAGGAGCGATTTCGCGGGGTGTCCGGGTGCATCCACCTGTACGAGCTGGCACGCGCCCTTGGTCCCGCGGTCGTGCAGGCGGCGATCTCGGCGGGCGCGCTGCGCCGCGCGGCCGACGGCGAGCCGGTCCACAACCCGCGCGCCACGGCGGGCGTGCTGAACAGCTGCCACATCTGGGCGCCGGACGGCGTGGGCCTGCGCAAACTCGACGCGGGCTGGCGCCCTGGCACCGGCCCCCGACCGGTTCCGGAACTGGACGCCTTCGAGCGCCCCGACCGCACCTGACCGGCCCGGCGGCCCTGCCGCTCGGGACCGCTCGGGGCGACGGCCCGCCCGGTTCCTAACCGGCGTTCGCCCGTGGCTCGCGCGGCAGCCCCAGCACCTTCTCCGCAAGGATGTTGCGCTGCACCTGGGACGTGCCCGCGTAGATCGTGCCGGAGCGGGCGATCAGGTACGTCGTCGACCAGGACGCGGAGGTGTTGGCGGCGCCGGGATCGTCCGCGCGGTAGGTGCGCAGCGGTCCTCGCCCGACCGGTACCTGGCCGTGCAGGCCCATGATGTCCATCGCCAGATCGGTGACCACGGTGTGGTACTCGCTCCAGTACAGCTTGGCGATCGACGACTCGGGACCCGGCTCGGCGCCCTTGAGCCAGCCGGTGAGGGTCCGGTAGCCGAGGCAGCGCATGATCTCCACCTTGGACCAGCACCAGGCGATCCGCTGCCGGACGACCGGATCCTGGTCCTTGCCGTACATGCGGGCCAGTTCCACGAGCCGCTCCACCTCGGCCCGGAAGAGGATCGGGTTGGTCGCCGCCTCCTCCCCGCGTTCCACGCCCAGCAGGCTCTGGGCGACCGCCCAGCCGTTGTCCACGCCGCCGACGACGAGATCAGCGCGGGTCCGGGCGCGGTCGAAGAAGACCTCGTTGAAGTGCAGCTGCCCGCTCATCATGCGGAACGGCCGCACCTCTACGCCGGGTTGGCCGAGCGGTACGAGGAGGAAGGAGATGCCCCGGTGTCTGGGGGCGTTCGGGTTCGTGCGGGCCAGGACGAAGATCCAGTCGCTGTGGTGGGCGCCGGAGGTCCACACCTTCTGGCCGTCGATCACCCATTCGTCGCCCTCGCGCACCGCCCGGGTCTTCAGCGAGGCCAGGTCGGAGCCCGCGTCCGGCTCTGAGTACCCCTGACACCAGGTGTCCTCGCCGCTGAGGATGCGGGGGAGGAAACGGCTCTTCTGCTCCTCCGTGCCCCAGCGCAGCAACGTGTTCGCCAGCATCTTCACCCCGAAGGTGTCCTGCGGCAGCCCGAACGGCACGCCGGCGAGGGCGAGTTCCTCCATCAGGACGACCTGGTGGAGCTTGGACAGGCCCCGGCCGCCGTACCGCTCGGGCCAGGTGAGCGAGAGGTGGCCGCGCTCCACGAGCCGGCGGCGCCAGTCCCGGGCGAAGGCCCGTGCGGCGTCCTCGTCCAGGGCGCCGATGCCCTGCCAGCCCGGCGGCAGCGTCTCGGCGAGGAACGCCCTGACCTCGGTGCGAAACGTCTCGGTCTCGGGGGGATAGCTGATGTCCACCTGTGGTCCGCTCCTCGTCCGGCCCTGCCCGCACAGCTGATCGCTGTATTGATTGTTTCAGCATAATAGGTTATCTATTTAAGAGGAATGGTGTCGAGCGTCGGAGGCGGGCGGACATGGGACTGCTGGACGGCCGGAACGCCGTGGTCACCGGTGCCGCACAGGGCATCGGATTCGAGATAGCCGGCGTCCTCGGCGCCGAGGGAGCGCGCGTCGTCCTCGGCGACATCGACGGGGCGGCCGCGGCCGAGGCCGCCGCCGGCCTCGCCCGCAACGGCGTGGCGGCCACCTCGGTGCGTTGCGACGTCACCGACGAGGACGAGGTCGCCGCCCTGGTGGCGCACTGCGCCGACGTCTTCGGCCCCGTCGGCGTCATGGTCAACAACGCCGGGATCACCCGGGACGCGACCCTGCGCAAGATGTCCCTCGCCGACTTCCGCGCGGTCGTCGACGTCCACCTCACCGGCGCGTGGAACGGCACCCGGTACGCCGCCGAGGCGATGCGCGCGCACGGCCGGGGCGGCAGCATCGTCAACATCTCCTCCATCGCCGGCAAGGTCGGCAACTTCGGGCAGACCAACTACAGCGCCGCCAAGGCCGGGCTGGTCGGCCTCACCAAGGCCTCGGCGAAGGAACTCGCGAAGGCGGGCGTCCGGGTCAACGCCGTCCAGCCGGGCCTGATCCGCACCGCCATGACCGAGGCGATGCCCCCGGCCGCCTGGGACGCGAAGCTCGCCGAGATCCCGCTGGGCCGTGCGGGCGAACCCGCCGAGGTCGCCCAGGCCGTCCTCTTCCTCGCCTCCGACATGGCGAGCTACGTCACCGGAGCCGTGCTCGAGGTGACCGGCCGGTACATGTGAGCGGCCGTCCCCCCTCGTACCCGCTGATGAAAGGCATGACGGATGCGTGACGCGGTGATCTGCGAACCGGTACGAACCCCGGTCGGGGGCTACGGGGGAGTCTTCCGGGGGGTGACCGCGGCCCGGCTCGCGGCCACCGTCGCGTGATCCTCGGCCAGTGCTACCCCAACGGCGAGGCCCCCGCCATCGGCCGCGTCGCCGCCCTGGACGCCGGGCTGCCCGTGGAGGTGCCCGGACTCCAGATCGACCGTCGCTGCGGCTCCGGACTCCAGGCGGTCATCACGGCCGCGATGCAGGTGCAGACCGGCGCCAGCGACCTCGTCCTGGCCGGCGGCACCGAGTCGATGAGCCAGGCCGAGTTCTACACCACCGACGTGCGCTGGGGCGTCCGTGGCGCGGGCACCACGCTGCACGACCGGCTGGCCCGCGGCCGGGTCACCTCCGGCGGTGTCAACCACCCGGTCCCCGGCGGCATGCTGGAGACGGCGGAGAACCTGCGCCGCGCGTACGCCATCCCCCGCGAGGAGCAGGACGAACTCGCCCTGCGCTCGCACGAGAAGGCGGTCGCGGCCCAGCGGGCGGGCCGGTTCGCCGACGAGATCGTGCCGGTCACCGTACCGACCAGGAAGGGCGAGAGCGTCGTCGACACCGACGAACACCCGCGCCCCGAGTCGACGTTGGAGAGGCTCGCCGGGCTGCGTCCGGTGCTCGGACGGCAGGACCCGGAGGCCACCGTCACGGCAGGCAACGCCAGCGGACAGAACGACGGGGCCGCGCTCTGCGTCGTGACCCACCCGGACCGCGCCGCCGAACTCGGGCTCCGCCCGCTGGCCCGCCTGGTCTCCTGGGCCGTCGTCGGCGTGCCGCCCCGGACGATGGGCATCGGGCCCGTGCCCGCCACGGCCAGAGCGCTGAAACGCGCGGGCCTGAAGCTCGCCGACATCGACCTGATCGAACTCAACGAGGCCTTCGCCGCCCAGGTCCTGGCCTGCACCCGCGAATGGGCCCTGACCGAGGCCGACTTCGAGCGGTTCAACGTCAACGGCTCCGGCATCTCCCTCGGCCACCCCGTCGGCGCCACCGGCGGCCGCATCCTCGCCACCCTGCTGCGCGAACTGGACCGCCGGCAGGCCCGCTACGGCCTGGAGACCATGTGCCTCGGCGGCGGCCAGGGCCTCGCCGCGGTCTTCGAACACACAGCTCACGGAGGACGATGACATGGCCGGACTGATCGCCTACGGCGCCCATGTGCCGTACCACCGCCTGGCCCGGGCGGATGTCGCCGCCGCCCTCGGCACGCCCGCCGCCAGGGGCACGCGCACCGTGGCGGGCTACGACGAGGACACCACGTCCATGGCCGTGGAGGCCGGCCGCACGGCCCTGGCCTGCGGCGATCTGCGCCCCCGCATTGGCCAGCTCTTCCTGGCCACCGCCGCGCCCGCGTACCTCGACAAGACGAACGCGACCGCCGTGCACGCGGCCCTCGGCCTGGACCCGCACGTCCTCGCCGCCGACATGGCCGGCTCCGTGCGCTCCGGGCTCGGCGCGCTGGTCACCGCCGCCCGCTCCCCGGTCCCCACCCTCGCCGTCCTGTCCGACCTGCGTACCGGCCTGCCCGGCGGCGCGGACGAGAGCGCGGGTGGCGACGGGGCCGCGGCGTTCGTCTTCGGGGGGCACCGCAACGGCACCCCCGTGCTCGCCGAACTGCTCGCCCACGACACCGTCAGCGACGAGATCCTCGACCGCTGGCGGTTGCCCGGCGCCCCCGCCTCCCGGGTCTGGGAGGAGCGGTTCGCCGAGGAGATCTACGTGTCCCTCGCGGACAAGGCGCTGACCGCCGCCCTCGACCACGCGGGCCTGGACCGGGCCGCGATCGACCACTTCGTCGTCAGCGGTCTGCACGCGCGCGCCTGCGCGACGGTCCGGCGCACGGCGGGGGTGCGGCCCGACGCGGTCACCGCCGACCTCGCCGGGACGATCGGCAACGCCGGCACCGCCCAGCCCGGCCTGCTCCTCGCCGACGTCCTCGACCGGGCCCGCCCCGGCGAGCTGATCGCCCTCGTCGTGCTCGGCGACGGCGCCGGAGTCCTCCTGCTGCGTACCACCGACGCCCTCCCTGCGCACCGCAGCCCCCGCCCGGTCGCCGCCCAGATCGCCGCGGGCAGTCCCCCGGTCCCGTACGCCGCCTACCTCTCCTGGCGCGGCCTGCTCGACCGCGAGCCGCCCCGCCGGCCGGATCCCGAACCGCCCTACGCTCCGCCCGCGCACCGCCGCGCCGGCTGGAAGTACGGCTTCGTCGCCGCCCGCTGCGAGAAGTGCGGCACCCGGCACCTGCCGCCCGACCGGGTGTGCCGCTCCTGCCACGCCGTCGACGCCATGACCGACGAGCCGATGGACGCCGTACGTGGCACGGTGGCGACCTTCACCGTGGACCGGCTGGCGTACACCCCGAGCCCGCCGATGCTCGTCGTGGTCGTCGACTACGACGGCGGCGGCCGGTTCCGCTGCCAGCTGACCGACGCGACCGAGGCCGACGCCGTCATCGGCGCCCGGGTGGAGATGACCTTCCGGCGCACGGTCACCGCGTCCGGCATCCACAACTACTTCTGGAAGGCCCGGCCGGTGCGCACGGGCGAGACCGAGGAGACACAGGGATGAGCTCGCACGGAATCCGGGACCGGGTCGCGATCGTCGGCATGGGCTGCACGCCCTTCGGCGAGCACTGGACCCGCTCGGCGGACGATCTGCTGGTGGACGCCGTCGGCGAGGCGGTGACCTCGGCCGGCATCACGCTCGACGACATCGACGCGTTCTGGTTCGGCACCCAGGCCTCCGGTGTCTCCGGCCTGACCCTGAGCCGGGCCTTGCGCCTGCCGAACAAGCCGGTCACCCGCGTCGAGAACATGTGTGCAACCGGCTCGGAGGCCCTGCGCAACGCCTGCTACGCCGTCGCCTCCGGCGCCTATGACGTGGCGATGGCCGTCGGCGTGGAGAAGCTCAAGGACTCCGGGATGTCCGGACTGTCCGGCACCGCGATCCCCGGCGCGGGCGACGACAGCCGCGGCGAGATCACCGCCCCCGCGAACTTCTCCCTCCTCGCCCCCGCCTACGCCGCCAAGTACGGCCTCGCGGAAGCGGAGCTGAAGGACGTCATCACCCGCATCGCCTGGAAGAACCACGTCAACGGCGCCCGCAACCCCCGTGCCCAGTTTCGCAAGAAGG
>NZ_JAEKKT010000103.1 GCF_019510245.1 Streptomyces sp.
CGGGCGGTGTTGCTGGTGACCCACCGCATCACCAATGTCGCTGTCGCCGACCGCATCGTGGTCCTCGACGACGGCAAAATCGTCCAGGAGGGCACCTACGTCCAGCTCTCCCAACAGCCGGGCCTCTTTCAGCAGTTGCTTTCCTACCAGATCACGTCCGAACTGGATGACGAGAAGCGCGATACCCCCGCATGAGCGGCCCCGGCGCCACCTCAGTACGCCCCGCTGAAGCGGCCGCACCCACGGCCACAGACGCCCCCGCCCCTCCTACGCCGTCCCGAGGTGATGACGTGCCGCTCACCCGTTCCCACATCCGCGCGACCGCCGAGGCGTACCTGGCCCGGCATCCGCACGAGCGGGAATCGCTAGCCGGGCTGTGGTCCCTCCTGGACAGAGCCGACGCCCCGGCCAGCCGTGCCACGCTCCCCGGTCACGTCACCTGCAGCGCGGCGGTCATCGACCGGGAACAACGCGTTCTGCACATCGGCCACAAGGTCACGGGGCTACTCCTCGCTCCGGGCGGCCATGTCGAGGACGACCGGACGCTCCTGGCCGCGGCGCTGCGAGAGGCGTGCGAGGAGACCGGCATCCAGCCGGGCGACCTCTGCCTGACCCCGCAGTTCCTCGGCGCTCCGATCGACATCGACGTCCACGACATCGACGCCAACCCCGCCAAGGGCGAAGGCGAACACCAGCACTTCGACTTCCGATTCGTCTTCTACCTCGTGCCCGAGCAGCACCCCAAGCTCACCTTGCAGGACGATGAGGTTGCCGGCGCCCGGTGGCTCGAGTTCGCCGACGTCAGGTCCCCGACCTTGCGTGCCAAGCTCCTGGACGCGCAGACCCATGGCCTCGACGGGCGGCCGGAGCCCGTCAACGCCTCCGCGCTGATCCACGACGGCCACGGCAGATACCTGCTTCACCTGCGGGACCAGCGTGAAGGCATCTGGGCCCCGGGCACGTTCGCTCTCCTCGGCGGCGGCCGTACGGTGGAGGACGTCAGCCTGGAGGCGACCTTGGGGCGGGAGCTCGCCGAAGAGGTTCCGGGCCTGGAGGTGAATGGCCTGACGCCGTATGCCGTGGAGGAGGCGACGAGCGTCGACGGCTTCGCGGTGCCGATCCAGGTCTTCGTGGGCCGCTGGAGCGGTGATCCGGAGACGGTGGAGCTGCAAGAGGGCGTGCTGCTGCGGTGGTTCACCCCCGACACGCTGGAACAGCTGCACTTGAGCCCGGGTCTCGGTGATCTGGTCCGCCGGCACGCGGCTGAGCATCCCCCCGCCGGCAGTCCGCCGGCCAGAGCCCGGCTGCTGCGTGACGAGGCGCCGGAGGGGACCGAGCTCCACATCGTGGGTGTCCACCTCTACCTGGAGGACGACCACGGCCGGATCCTCCTCGGCCTGCGCCACCCCGACTCGGCATACGCGGGCAACACGTGGCACTTCCTGGCCGGGCACTGCGAGCGGGAGGAAGCGATCAGCTGCCTGATCCGGGAGGCTCAGGAGGAAGCGGGACTGATCATCGAGCCGGGCGACGTCGAGCTCGTGCACCTCGTCCACCTCGTGGACTCGCCGTCCGCCCGCCCGCGTATCGGCCTCGTCTTCCGGGCCCGCACCTGGTCCGGCAGCCCGGCCGTCCTGGAGCCCGACCGGTGCGTGGAGTGGCGCTGGTGGAACCCGAAGGATCTCCCGGCCGCCGTCGTGCCCTACACCCGCCAGGCGATCGACGGAGTGCTCGCCGGGCGCTTGTACTCGCAGATGGGGTGGGACGAGCGATGACAGCCCTGGACGCGAGCCCAGCCACGGCCGACCGGACACCACAGCGAGCAGCACGGCCGGCCGACAGCAACCCACCTTCGGCTGCCGAGGTGAATCCGGTCGACGCGCGGGCAGCGATGGTCGCCGAGCTGGAGAAGAAGGACGGGCTACGGCCTGGGCCGGTGCGCGACGCTCTGCTCGCGCTGCCCCGCGAGGTACTGATGCCACAGGCGTACGTGCGGCGCAGCGCCCCAGGTGAGGAGCCGCCGCGGTGGGACCTGCTGGACTGGTCGGCGCCGCAGGACCGTCCCGAGCTGCTCGGGCTGCTGTACGGCGGGGCCAGTGTGCTCGTCCAGCACGACGGGGAGCCGCTGCTGGGCCGGGTGCGCGGGACGCGGTCGGGGGCGTCGATCACGTCGATGTCGACGGTGATGGGTCTGACCGCCTCGCTGCTGGAGGAGCTGGATCTGCGCCCGGGTCAGCGGGTGTTGGATGTCGGGACGGGCGCGGGGGTGACCGCCGCGGTGGCCTGCCAGGTCTGCGGCGACCAGGAGGTGGTCACCCTCGACCGGGACCGACACCTCACCGACGCGGCCAGGGTCCGGCTTGCCGACCTGGACTTCCGACCGGAGGTGGTGTCGGGCTCCGGCGAACAGGGTCTACCGGGGCGGAAGTTCGACCGCGTTTTCGTGTCGTACGCGGTGGCGCGTGTGCCGGCGGCGCTCGTCGAGCAGCTCGCCCCGGGCGGCAAACTGCTGGCGCACGTGACCAGCGCGTCACCGTCGTGGCCCGCCCTCGCCGCCGTGGAGCGCACCGACGGCGGGCAGATCACCGGAGAGCTGCGGGCGGTGGAGTTCGCCCACCGAGCCGGGCACGGCATGGACCGGATCTGGCTCAGCGAGGACTTCCGGCAGCGCATCGCCACCGAGCCTGGCACCTGGACGCAGCGGAGCATGCTGGTGCCGCCCGCGGACACCGACCGGGGCCTGTGGCTGGCCGCAGACCACCTGCTCGGGGGGCTGGTGCGCGACTTCGGCGCCGAGCATCTGTCCATCGGCGCGCCCGCCTGCGGATCCTGGCTACGGGTGGAGCCGGTGGGGCGCTCTCGTTGGAACGTCACCACCCACGGTCCGCGCGACATCTGGAAGGAACTCCAGGACCTGGCCGTCTGGTGGCAGACGGCTGGCAGCCCCAGCCGATACCGCCTCCTCTTCGAGCCGGACGGTGGCCAGCGGGCCGTATCAGCGTGCGGCCGTCTGTCCTGGCGCCTTCCCACCCGCCGTGCGCTCGGCGAGGGAGGATCCGCGTGACCTGTCCCGACGATCCCTCCCCGAGCCTGCCTGCGGGCCAGGAAGCACTATTCGCGGCGGCCGCCGCCGAGTACGACCGCTAGCGGCCGGGTGCGCCCGCCGAAGCTGCCCAGCTGCTGGCCGACACTGTCCGGGACCTTCCCGATCCAACGCTGCTGGACCTGGGCACCGGCACCGGACAAGTCCCCCGGGCGCTGCTGAAAGCTCTCCCCACTCTCGCGTACATCGAAGGCGTCGACTGGAGCCGGCCGATGCTCGACCAGGCCCGGGCCGCGCTCACGCCCCTGCTCGGGGACTGCACCCTCAGCCTCGTCCAAACCTCCGCCGACGTCCACGCGCCCCTCGCCCCTCTGCCAGGGGAGGACAGATGGACGCCGGACCGGATCACCTGCTGCCGGGCCTACCACTGGATGAGCGGCCCGGACGTGCTGGCGATGGCGCACCGGATCGCCGCCCCGCAGGCCACACTGGCGATCATGGGGGACGGCAGCCTATGGACGTACGAGGCCGACTGGGCCTGGGCACTGCGCGACCTGATCCAGCGCTACCTGGGGCCCAGGCGTCGCGCCGGAGTGCTCGGCGACTACCCCGAGCCCGTCCGTCCGTTCCAGGAGGACCTCGCTGACTCGGCGTGGAGCGAGATGACCGAGCACCGCGTCCCCGTCACGCGTTCCTGGACGCCGGAGGTGGTGCTCGGCTACCTGCGCACCACGTCCTTCGCCGGGGCCGAGCTCTTCGGGGAGCGGCACGCGGCGTTCGAGGATGAGGCCCGGGCGCTGCTCAGTGAGCTCGCGGCCGGCGGATCGCTGCTGGCGGAGGCCGTGTTCACGGTCCTACGCGCCCGGCGTCCGGGTGGTTCGCGGTGAGCGGCAGGCAGCGGCACACCGAGCCGGTGGACGTCCATCTGATCTTGCTGCGGGAGAGCGCGGCAGGTCCGGAGGTTCTGTTGTCGCGGCGGGCCGGCCAGGTGTACGCCGCCGGCCTGTGGCACCTGCCCTCGGGGCATCTGGACGGTCCGCACGAGGACGTCGTCGCCGCCCTGGTGTGCGAGGCGCGGGAGGAGACCGGTGTCGTCATCGATCCGGCCGATGTGCGGGCCGCCGTGACTGTGCACCACCGCAGCCCCGGAGGGGCCTCCCGCACCGGATACTTCTTCGAGGTCCGGCGGTGCCAGGGCCCGGCCCGGATCGCGGAGCCGGACGTCTGTGACGCCATGGACTGGGCGCCCCTGGACGCCTTCCTACCGGATGGTGGCGTACTGCCGGGCTGGCCTAACGCCTACTCCGCCGGTGCACGTCTCGCCGTGCACTTCCGACCACCCGGGGACTCCATCGCCTTCGACTCTGGCGCCGACCGTCTGCAGATCGTGTCGGACGTCACCGGCCGGGCGTTCGCCGGCTGTCCGGACGCTGCGGTCGTGGAGTTCGCCGAGCGAGCGGGCGGTCGGTCGGATCACCGAGTGGACCGATGCGTCGTGGGCGCGCGAGAACAGCCGCGTCTGGCGGGTCCAAGGATCGGTCTGGAACGGGACGAGTGGGCCCGCAAAACCCGTGTCGCTGCTGGGCAGTTGACGGTCCGGACCGACGTGGCGCTGTATCCGACGTGGCCCTTCATCGGCCGCACGCGCGGGCTGATCGCTTCCCCGCCGTGCCAGTCGTGGAGCATGGCCGGCCAGCGCCTCGGCCTGGTGGACCAGCCGCTGGTGCACGCGGCGGTCGAGGACCTGGCCGCCGGACGTGACACCCGCGATCGCCTCCTCGCCGCGTGCCGTGACGAGCGCTCCCTGCTCGCGGCCGAGCCGATGCGCTACCTGCACGCCCTGAACGCGGTAGACAGTTTCGCCTCAGGAGACTGGCAATTTCACCCGATCCAGTGCCCTTGGTCAGGGGTGCCCGGGAGAGGCATCGTGCTGTGCGTGCTCGTCGGCGAGGGCGCACATTTCACCGATGTGCTGCCTCAACTTTTCAGGGGGAGCGTTTCGGTCGTTGGCCCATTGGCTCCAGAGTCCGTCCGGTTCCAGGAACCCGGTGGCGTGCGTGGTGCCGAGGGTTCCGTCGAGGTACAGGAGCGCGCCCAGTGCCCATTCCTGGTCGTATCGGCACTCGGGCCGCCGGAGGTAGCGGTCCAGGTAGGTGGTAAGCAGGGCCGCGTCCTCGGCGGTGCCGAGCAGGGCGAGTGCGATGCAGTAGCCCTGGCCTGCGTAGGTGAGTTCGCTGGCGAGCAGGAGGCCACCGATGCGCTCGCGGAACCGCTCGCGGTGGTCCAGTCCGATCATCCATGCCGCGGTTATGCGGGAGCGCCAGTTGGGCTGGAGCATGAACTCGAGTTGGGCGTCAGTGACGCTCCGCGAGTCAAGGCCGAGAGTCTGGAGGAACTGGGCGCGTTCCTCTGCGGGCAGCCTGACGAAGTTTCCGTGGAGCAGGTCCAGGTAGCGGCCTGTCCTGGGGCGCGGAGCGGCCATCACGTAGCGGCGGAGGGTGTCGGTTCCCGGGTCGGGCATCGGCTCAGGGAAGTCCATGGACGCATCCTGGCTGGGGCGGACGGGCCGGTCCAGTGGGTTCCCAGGTCACGGATTGTCGTCGGTATCACCCGAGGGCTCACCGAGGTCGTCGAGGAGTGTGGAGATGCGGTCGGCGATCCGCTGGTGTCGTTAGACCTCGCGTGCCCAACCGCGGCCCTCGGCGTCCGCGATCAGTTCCCGTTCGGTGCAGAGACGTTCGCGCAACCTTGGCGCGTACTGAGGTGTGGTGATGAATTTGGCGCAGTTCAGGTAGAGGTCGCACTCGCAGGGGCCCTCCCACGGCAGGCGCAGGCAGCGGCCCAGCTCCAGCTCGGTTTTGTGGAAGTTGGTCTTCAGCCAGTCCAGTGCGTCCTGATCGAGCCGGCCGGCGCGCAGGGTTTCGGCGAGCGGTCCGGCGATGATGGCGCCGGGTTGAAGGACTGACCCAGCATCGAATACATGATCATGTCCCGACGCTCCTCGCCCACCTGCTGCCAACTGCGGAGCAGGCCCTCACGCTGGAAGCCCACGCGCTCAGCCGTCCGCTGTGATGCGACATTCCACGGCTCGACATACAGCTGAAGGCGAGGAATCCGCAGGTCACTAAGGGCCCAGCGGACAACCGCCCGGAGGGCTTCCGCGGCAATCCCTTGACCACGGGCCGACCCGGCAAGCCAATACCCCAGCGACGCTCGTCCCTCGCCGCGGTCCCTCACCCAGAGACCGACCATCCCCAGCGGGCGGCCGTCCTCGACCCGCACGATGACGAACGGATACCCGCTACCAGTAGACGCCCGCTCCCACTGTCGCCGGACGAAGGCTTCGCCCGCCGCCTGCGAGTACGTCGAGGGAACGGTCGTGATCAACGGGATGTAGTCGTCGCTCGACGCCTCCCGGACGAGAGGCAGATCCCCGAGCCCCCAGGCGCGCAGCAGAACACTGTCGCCAGCAGTCAGGCGCGGAACGTCCAAAGGGGCAACCATGCCCGCATCCTGCCGGGATCGCCGCCTCGAAGCACTCCAGTTTCTGCTGTCACCAAGGCATTCGGACAGTTCCAATACCCGACCCCACCCTTAGCGCGCAGCCGGGACGGCATCCACGACCTCCTCGACATCGAGACGGCCCGCGCCACCGTCGACATCGTCGCCGGCCTGAACGTCGCTCTCGAGGACGGCCTCGGCATCTCCGGGCCCGCCGCCCGCCGCGCCATCAAGGCCGCCGCCACCGCACCCCGGCCCACCGGCACCGTCATCACCGCCCGGCAGGCCCGCCAGATCCTCGCCGACCCACACTTGGCCGTCTACGGCACTCCCCGCACCCTGCTGATGTGCGTCTACAGGCGCGACAAGGCCCTATGCCACCGCGGCCTCAAGGACACGCCCAGCCTTGACCAGTCCGTCCCCACCTGCGTGAACATCGCCCGCACCGACCAGCACGCCACCGGCCTCCGCCTCCGCGCCACCACGCTCACCCAACAGGCAGGCCACGTCCCCGGCCCCCTGGGCGAGCGACTGCGCGACCACGCCACCCGGCTGCGAACCGACGTCGAGCACCTCGTCCGCGCCGTCAACCAGCTAACCGCACATAATCGACAACTGCTCCATGCGCTCTCGCAGCCCAACCTCCCAGTCCGGGCGCTGCCGACCCAGCCGCACCCGGACCGAACCGAGTGAACCGGCATGGAGCCCCCCGCTGACCCACCCTCAGGCACCGTGCCACTCGGCACGGAACAGCCGTGGCCTGCCGCCTTGGTCGGCGAGCGCCGGTCGCGGCCTTGGGCGGGCGGTTACTCCGTCAGCGCGCCCATGGCCCGATCGAGCAGGACAGCGAGGGAGGCAGTGCCCTCGCAGGCCACCCACCCTCTCGCGGCCGCGTCCAGGCAGGCGAGGGCGGCTGCGACCAGCGCGGTCGGCCTGGGATCCTCCGGTCCGCCAGGACTGGCTTCCAGTCGCCTGGCGATCTCCGGCACCAGCTGCTCCTGCCACTGCAACTGCTTCTCGAAGTGCCGGGCGCGCAGTGACGGCGTCTCTTGCAGCATGCGCAGAAAGCTCAGCGTCTGCTCGGGTGCTTCCTCGTTCACCCGCACCAGGACGTCGAAGGCCCGGCGCAGCGCCACCCAGGGCCGCTCCTCGTCGGGGCGGGCGGCGAGGGCTTCCGCGACGTGCTGGCCATCGCCCTCCAGACCGCCCAGCACGATGTCTTCCTTGGTCCCGAAGTACCGGAACAGGCTGGCGCGCGACAGTCCCGCTTCGGCGGCGATCTGGTCGGCGGTCGTCCGGTCGAAGCCCTGATCGGTGAAGAGCCGGAGCGCCACTTCGGTGACTTCCGCCCGGACTGTTGCCCGCATGCGTTCACGCAGACCGGGCGGCTTCGGCGGGGTGTGCTCGGCGGTGCTGGCGGAGTCGGTCATACGAGGAACACTACGGCAACGACTCAACTTGAGACTCAGTCGCAAGAGCTGCGTCCCGCCTGCACTGCCAAAACCAGACAGCGACTCATCTTGAGACTCCATCTCAGATGGATGTAGGGTCTCCGAGTGGAGGCTTCATTGCGAACGGCGTGCTGCGAACCGGCACCCCGTCAGGCTGCCGCCTGCCTCTCTCACCCGACCCATTTCTTGAAGGAAGCTGCTATGACTACCGCGTCCGACCCGATCGACCTGAGCGGCAAGGCGCTGGCCAACCGCATCGCGATGGCGCCGATGACCCGCAGCCGCGCCGATGCTCCCGCGGCCACGGCGACGGAGCTGATGGCCACCTATTACGCCCAGCGTGCGAGCGCGGGCCTGATCATCACCGAGGGCATCCAGCCGTCGGTCGTCGGCCAGGGCTACACCAACACCCCGGGCCTGCACTCCGCGGCACAGGTCGACGCCTGGCGGAAGGTGACCGACGCCGTCCACGCCCAGGGCGGCACGATCTTCGCGCAGCTGATGCACACCGGCCGGATCAGCCACCCCAGCCTGCTGCCCGACGGACTCAGCCCCGTCGGCCCCTCGTCCGTCACGGCGGCGGGCCAGGTCTTCACCTACGAGGGCCCCCAGGACTACGTCACGCCGAAGGAACTGGACGCCGACGGCATCGCCCAGACGATCGCCGACTACGCCGACGCCGCGCGCAACGCGATCGCCGCCGGTTTCGACGGCGTGGAGATCCACGGGGCGAACGGCTACCTGATCCACCAGTTCCTCGCCCCCAACACCAACCTGCGCACCGACAGCTGGGGAGGTGGCGCCGCGGACCGGGTCCGCTTCGGTATCGAGGTCGCCACGGCCGTCGCGGAGGCGATCGGCGGCCACCGCACCGGCTTCCGCATCTCCCCCGGCAACCCCTACAACGACATCGCCGAGACCGACCCGGCCGACGTGCTGGAGACCTACACCGCCCTGACCGCCGGTCTCGCCAGGCTGGACCTCGCCTACCTGCACCTGCTCGAGAGCCCAGACCGCGACCTGACCAACCGGCTGCGCAAGGACTGGCCGGCGGCATTCATCCTCAACCCCTTCACCCACCCCGAGCCCACCGGCCCCGACGCCCTCGCCCTCATCGAGGACGGCACCGCGGACATCATCGCCTTCGGCGCGCTGTTCCTAGCCAACCCCGACCTGCCCGCCCGCCTCGCCGCCGGCGGCCCCTACAACACCCCCGACGCGGCCACCTTCTACGGCGGCGACCACCGCGGCTACGCCGACTACCCGGCGCTGCCCGCCGACAGCGCGTGACCTGAAAAGAAGTCACTGCCCGCCGGACGAGGCAGGACGCAGGCCACCAACGCCCCGACGTCATCGCAGCGGCCCGCATGGCCGGTGCCGACCCGCGCAGAGTGGAGGACGCCCTCGCCGAGCTCTCAGGGCGCGAGGCCCTGCGAACCGTTCCCGAGGACAAGAAGGCCGGCACCCAGGAGTACGCGTGCACGTCGCCTTGAGGGCACGCTCGCCAAGACCACCTGTGACGAGCGTGCGCTCTGCCGGCGGGCCGGCGCCTCCGATGCGACCCGCTCACATCATGAGCTGGCGATCACGGCCTCGGGGAACATCCGTACAGCGGTTAACGCCAAGCCAGTGATCATGGTCCGGCTGGTGTGAGCGCGAGACGCGGTTCTCGTGCTCGCGTCGGGCCTTGCGCTGGGCCGGCACCGCGGGAACGCCGTGGCCGCCGTCTGGCGGCTGGCAGCGGGCGAGGAGTCCGAGGTGCACGGCGGGGACGGCGCTGACGCGCAGGGTGTAGCCCTGGCCGCGGCATACGGTCACCCCCTGGTCGAGCGCGGCCCGCTCGACGTCGTCCACTCTATGAGTCAACTTGTCTCACTGTGAGCTGGATCGCTTGCCGGGCCTGCGCTCGCGATGCGCCCTCGACCGAACGGCACATCGACGATCCCGGATCCCCCTGTACGGGGCCCGCGACGTTTCGGTACGTGGCGTGAGGCAACCGGCACCACTCCTCGCGCCCGGCCGGTCGGCTCGCCCACGCTCGACGCGTGGTCGGCATCGACGTGCGCGGCGACGGAGACAGGGCCCGCCGGACCCGGCCCGGCTGGACCACTGCGGACCGCCGACGCGGCAAGAGGAGGGACGTCCGCCGCGAAGCCGGCACACCTCCGGCCCCCGAGTGCCCGTCGAACACGATCACCCCCGCCGGTGCCAGAGCGCCAAGGTTGCGTTTACGTTGGGACAGGCAAGTCGATCGCCCTCTTCACGCCCTGAGGGGGACCGGGACCGACGCGCGCAGTGTGGGGCCCGAACACCACCGCCACCGAACCAGAACCCGCTCCCATGGCACCCTCAGCACACACCTCGCGGTCGCGCCGTCCCCCGGCGGCTGCGACCGCCCGGCTGCGCCGGACCAGCGCGGCCTCCCGGACTGGGAGGCGACGATCATCGCCGCCGAGCAGGTCTGCGACGCCGTCACGGCCCAGGGCCTGGCCGGCACCGGCGACGCCACGGGAGATGATGCGCCGGAGAGTGCTTAGGCCCAGGCCCGCAGAGCGGCGTCCACGACGATCTCCACCGTGTCACGCCCCAGGCGGTTCCCGGCGAGAAAGCGCTCGAAGAACAGCGGACCCGCCGTAGCCATGGCAAAGGTCTCGGGGGTGACGTCGGACCGGAGTTGGCCCCGCTCCACGGCCGCGGCAACCGCGGGACGCAGGGCATCGGCGATCTGATTCAGCAACGACTCCCGGAGGCGGCGCATGCCGTCGTCGTGCCGTGACCCGCCGAGGATCGCCGCGAGGACGGCACCGGCCTGCTCGTCGTCCCACCGCTCGGCAAGCACGCTCAGACGGTGAACGAGCTCCGTTCGCGGATCGCCGCCCGTCGCGGTCCGGAGCTCCTCGGGCATCGGAGGCAGCGGCGGCATGCCGGACTCCAGCGCGGCCAGGCGAAGGTCGAGCAGGCCGGGCCAGTGCCGGTAGACCGTGGCCCTGCCGACGCCGGCACGGGCGGCGACCGCCTGATGTGTCACGGCCTCCAGGCCGCTTTCCGTGAGCAACTCAGTGGCTGCCGCGACCATGGCTTCGCGGCTGCGCACCAGACGCGGATCAGTTCTCTCCCGCACGTACTCCACCTTCCTGTGGGACGAAGCGTCTCACGGCGACCACTATGAGTCATATTGTCTCATATTAGTGCAGGACGGAAGCAGTGAGCCCGCAGGACCTGCGCGGCGTCCGTCACATGTGAACGACGGGTGAGGCGTTCTCGGCGTGCCGCGGCACGCCACGGCGGTACAGCAGTACGGTCACGACCAGGCCGGCCACGAAGACGGCCGCCGACCACCAGTAGGCGGTGGAGTAGCCCTCAAGACCGGCCTGCGCCAGGACGCCGGGGTCCTTCGGGTCGCGGCCGGAGAGGTAGGTGGTGGCCGCATCGGATGCCATCGTGCTGAGCAGGGCGACGCCGATGGAACCGCCGACCTGCTGGACGGTGTTGACAGCGGCGGACGCGACGCCGGCATCGGCCGCGGCCACCCCGGAGGTGGCCAGGCTCATGGCGGGCGCGATGACGGTGCCCAGCCCGATGCCGACGAGCACCAGCTGGGGCAGTACCTGGGCCACGTAGCCGCTGTCCAGGTCCAGCGTGGTCATCCACACCAGGCCGGCAGCCGCGATGGCCATCCCCAGCGGAACCACCGGCTTGGGACCTATGCGCCGCACCAGGACGTTGTTGGCCACGGCAGAGGCGGACGACGACGCGACGATCATGGGCAGGAAGGCGAAGCCCGTCTTCAGGGCGCTGTAGCCGAGGCTCTGCTGCAGGTAGTAGGTGAGGAACAGGAACACTCCGAACATGCCCGCGCCGGTGACGAAGAGGGCGACGAAGGAGGCACCGCGGTTGCGGTCCAGCAGGACGCGCAGGGGCAGCAGCGGGTACGCCGCCCTGGTCTGCCACCACACGAAGACGGCCGCCAGTACGGCACCGGACGCCAGCATGCCCCAGGTCGCCGGCGCGCCCCAGCCGTGCGTCTCGGCGTTCGAGAATCCGTAGACCAGGCAGAACAGGCCGACGGAGACCAGCAGAGTGCCGAGGACGTCGAGCCTGGAGGACGTGTCGCGCGGCGTGCGGTGCAGCAGAGCCGCGCCACCGACGAACGCCACCCCCCGGCGACCGTGAAGGCCTTGGCCCGCTCGCGCGACTCGGTGAAGGTCGTCATCAGGATCGACAGCGCGGACGGGGCCAGCAGCGCGGCGAACAGGCCCTGCACGGCGCGCGCGACGACGAGCATGGCGAAACCGTTCGCCGCGCCTCCCACCATGGACGCGGCAGCGAAGCCGGCCAGACCCACCAGGAAGGTCACCTTCTGACCGGCCAGGTCCGCGATCCGGCCGCCGAGCAACAGCAGGCTGCCGAAGGCCAGCGCGTAGGCGGTGACCACCCACTGCCGGTCGGCGTCCGAGAAGCCCAGGTCGTGCTGGGCGGACGGCAGGGCGATGTTCACGATGGTGCCGTCAAGGACGCCCATCAGCATGGACAGGGAAACGACCAGCAGGATCCACCAGCGGCGCTGGTGCGACAGGTCGGCAGGCACGTTCTCGGGTGCGGCCTCAGCGCCGCGAGCGGCGGCGACGGCGTTCTGGGACATGGGGACAGCCCTCCAGACAAGGACGAACTAACAGGGAAAGGAATCAGGTACGACTGCGGGACGGCGCGGCCGCTTCGGTGAACGGGTCGCGCGGGTGCTCCAGTTCGATGAGCCCGACGGTCTCCCGCTTCAGGAGGGAGGCCAGGATCCAGTCCACGAACACGCGGATCTTGCGGTTCAGCGTCGGTACGCGGCTGCCGTGGTACAGGCGGTGGAACCACCACGCCGGCCGCCCCTTGAGCCTGACCTTGCCGAAGAGGATCGCGACCCCCTTGTGGAGGCCGAGGCCGGCGACCGCGCCCAGGTTCTTGTGCCGGTACTCCTCGGGCGCACGACCCCGCAGAGCCGCGAGCACGTTGTCCGCGAGCACCGGGGCCTGGCGTACGGCGTGCTGCGCGTTGGGCGGGCACCACGCGCCCTCTTCGCCGGCCAGGTCGGGCACCTGGGCGTTGTCACCCGCGGCCCACACCTGGTCCAGGCCCCTGACCTGCAAGGTCGGGAGGGTGTCGACGTGGCCGCGGGGGCCGAGGGGCAGGCCGAAGTGGGCCAGGGCGGGGTTGGGGCGGACCCCGCCCGTCCACACGATGGTGGAGGCGTCCGTCGCCACACCGTTCGCCAGGACCACGTGCTGGTCGACGCAGGACTCCATGGAGGTCTCCAGGTACACCTCGACGCCCCGGGCCTGAAGCTTCTCCATGGTCCAGACACCGAGGTCCGCACCCATCTCGGGCAGGATGCGACCGACGGCCTCGACCAGCCAGCGGGCTATCGCGTCGGGCGCCATGGCCGTGTGCACCCTCTCTCCGGGGAATCGACAGAGGCGAATTTGCGAAAGTGAATACATTCACAAACGTGCCTGCACTTGGTTGACGGTGATCCCGGGAGGGGGCGGGGATGATCGCTCCCTCCCGGGGGTGTGGGGGTGGGGGGTGTCAGCCGGCGGCCCGGGCGAGGAGGGGCGTGAGGGCGGGGTGGGCCAGGGCCTGTTCGGCGGCGGGGTCGTCGAGGACTTCCTGGAAGGCGGCGTCGAGTTCCTGGGCCTTGACGACCTGGGGCATGGTGAGGGTGCCGAGGGGGTTGAAGTAGGCGGCGGCCTGCTCCTGCCCGTCCTGGAGGATCTTCTTCAGGCGGGCGGTGGAGTTGCGGACGTTCTCCTCGAAGTCCGGGCGGCTCATGTCGGTCAGCGCCGTCATGCCGCCGGTCTCCTCCACCCAGGCGAACAGGTCGTCCCACTCGGTGGTGTGCTGCAGCCAGTCCG
>NZ_JAEKKT010000328.1:0-3446 GCF_019510245.1 Streptomyces sp.
TCGGCGACGCTGGAGCCACGACGGCCCGGCGTAGTCGGCTTGTACTTGCGGATTCCCATTTCTCAGTCCTCGTCCGATATCGGACGATCCGACCCGCTTACGCGGTCGGACCGCCGAAGATGTCGATACGGTCGCCCTCGGCAAGGGTCACGATCGCGCGCTTGCTGTCGGCACGCTTGCCGAAGCCGGTGCGGGTCCGCTTGCGCTTGCCCTGGCGGTTGATCGTGTTGACGCCGGTGACCTTGACCGAGAAGACCGCCTGGACGGCCTGCTTGATCTGGGTCTTGTTGGCGCCGGGGGCCACGATGAACGTGTACTTGCCCTCGTCGAGAAGCGCGTAGCTCTTCTCGGACACGACCGGCTTCAGCAGCACGTCACGGTGGTCCGTGAAGGCCTTGCTGGCCGGAGTGACGACGGTGTTCTTGCCCTCGGCCTCGTGGCGACGCGCCTTGGCGACGCGCGCGACCTTCTTGGCCTTGGCGGCCTTCGAGGCGATGCTCGGGTGACGCGTAGCCATCAGGCTTCGCTCCCTTCGGTGTCAGCGGCCTTGGGGCCAGACACGAAGGACTCGAAAGCGGCCTGGGTGAAGACCACGTCGTCCGAGACGAGAACGTCGTACGTGTTCAGCTGGCCCGGCTCCAGGATGTGGACCTGGGGCAGGTTGCGAGCGGACAGCCACGCGGCCTCGTCGGCACGGTCGATGACGAGCAGCAGGTTCTTGCGCTCGCTGATCTTGCCGAAGAGCGTCTTCGCGGCCTTCGTCGAAGGCGACTCGCCCTCGATGAGACCGGAGACGACGTGGATGCGGTTGTTGCGGGCCCGGTCGGTGAGGGCGTGGCGCAGAGCCGCGGCCTTCATCTTCTTCGGGGTCCGCTGCGAGTAGTCACGCGGCGTGGGGCCGTGGACGACACCACCGCCGGCGAACTGCGGCGCACGGGTCGAACCCTGGCGGGCGCGGCCGGTGCCCTTCTGGCGGTAGGGCTTCTTGCCGCCACCGCGGACCTCGCCACGACGCTTGACCTTGTGCGTGCCCTGACGGGCGGCGGCCAGCTGCGCGACGACGACCTGGTGAAGCAGCGGAATGCTGATCTTCTCTACGTCGAAGATCTCGGCCGGGAGCTCAACGGTCCCGGCGGTGTCGCCGGAGGGCGACAGAATGTCAATGGTGCTCATAGTCCTCAGGCCCCCTTGGCCGCGGTGCGGACCAGGACGAGGCCGCCGTTCGGACCAGGAACCGCGCCCTTGATGAGGAGCAGGCCCTTCTCCGCGTCAACGGCGTGAACGGTCAGGTTCTGGGTGGTGACCCGCTCGTTGCCCATACGACCCGCCATGCGGAGGCCCTTGAACACGCGGCCCGGGGTGGCGCAGCCACCGATGGAACCGGGAGAGCGGTGCTTGCGCTGGGTGCCGTGACCGGCGCCGAGGCCCTTGAAGTTGTGACGCTTCATGACACCGGCGAAGCCCTTGCCCTTGCTCTTGCCGGTCACGTCCACCTTGACGCCGGCCTCGAAGACCTCCGCGGAGATCTCCTGGCCCAGCGTGTACTCGGAGGCGTCCGCGGTGCGGATCTCGACGAGGTGGCGGCGGGGCGTGACGTCGGCCTTGGCGAAGTGACCCTTGAGGGGCTTGTTCACCTTGCGCGGGTCGATCTCGCCGAAGGCGATCTGGACCGACTCGTAGCCGTCGACATCGTTCGTACGGACCTGGGTCACGACATTGGGGCCGGCCTTGACGACGGTGACCGGAACAACACGGTTGTTCTCGTCCCACACCTGCGTCATGCCGAGCTTCTCGCCCAGGATGCCCTTGATCTGCTTAGCCATCGTTCAGATCACCGGCCTCAGAGCTTGATCTCGATGTCGACACCGGCCGGGAGGTCGAGTCGCATCAGAGAGTCAACGGTCTTGGGGGTCGGGTCGAGGATGTCGATCAGACGCTTGTGCGTGCGCATCTCGAAGTGCTCGCGCGAGTCCTTGTACTTGTGCGGCGACTTGATGACGCAGTACACGTTCTTCTCAGTGGGCAGCGGCACCGGGCCCGCGACCGACGCACCAGTACGCGTCACCGTCTCGACGATCTTCTTCGCCGAGCTGTCGATGACCTCGTGGTCGTAGGCCTTGAGCCGGATGCGGATCTTCTGTCCCGCCATGGCTACTCCGTAGTCCTGTCTCTTTTACAGCTCTGGAACCCGGTGTTCCCTTGACCTTCTCCGACCCACGCGGTCGGGTGTGTCGCACTCTCACTGACACAGATGTCCCTTGTTCGAACATCCCTGATCTGGGAAAGAGGTTCACCGGGCGCCTGGCCAGTGCCGCACTCCACTTCCCGGAAGATTCCCGTACGTCCGCCCCAGCGCTGCCGTGTGGCAGTTAGGGCGACGAGTACTGTGGGACTCGCTTCCAGGCCTCCCGGCGGGAGGCGCGCAGCATCAACACTCGACCGAGCAACCCCGCTAGTCTGCCATACGGGGCAGGGGCCTGGCCAATCGAGCCGGAGACCTTACCCCGAGAGTGATGCAGATCAAACACACGCGCCTCGGGGATGGCGGAGGTGGCCTGAGTCAGCCCTCTGAGGCGAACGGCAGGAAGCGGGTCCAGGCACCCGCGGTCAGCGCGAACCGGGGACTGGCGTCGCGGAACTTGGAGTCGCGGACGTGGACCGTGCCCGGCGTGGTGGCGACCTAGGTCATCGCCAGGATCCGCTGGGCCAAGGAGCTGTTGGGTCACGCCCACATCGGCGTCACCGCCGGCGTCTACGACGGTCCGACGACCCACCCGCCGCCGCAGTTGTCCGCTGACGTTGCCGTCAGCGTTGCCGTCACTAGCGAGAACGGCCCCACCGAACCCGATTCGGTGGGGCACGCGAAAATGTTGCTTGAGAGATTACCGCGTCAGTCGGTTTCGGACCGCCGATAGACGCTCAAGACTCACTCTCTGATCCACGGAGCGAACTTGCGGCAACCCAATTTTAGACACACCATCCTCTCGCCCGGAAAGAGCTGAGCGCAATTGCCGCTCACGCTCATCATTCATGAATCCGCTAGCAATAATATTCCGGTCTAGTTGCCCCATGGCCGTCAGAGCCGCGTGGGCACTTCGCACGGCATTCTCGATGTCACCGCTGGCTCTATAGGTGCACGCATGGCGAGCAACCAAGACCGCATAGAACGAGTAGATGTCCGTCACATCAACCAGTTCCTCATCGCCTGGCTGAAGCTCAGGAAATTCTTCTAGGGATTCCATCGCGACTGTGAACGTCCCGCCCGGAAGATCGGCATCCCAAAGGTCATCCAGCACCCGAAGGAAGAAATCAACATCCGCCTCTCGGTCAGGCTCACCACCACGAAGACCTGTGAAGAGCTGGGCCATGCGCTCGACGCAGCCAGCGACGAAAGCACAGGTGTCCGCCCCGGTGGCCTCACGTAGAGCGTCTGCGACCCTGCCATC
>NZ_JAEKKT010000328.1:3487-5864 GCF_019510245.1 Streptomyces sp.
GGATATACGTCGCCCATCATCTTACCGCCGGTTCCTCGAATCAGTGGTGCACAGACCCTCAGACACGCATTCCGAGAAGTTCCACCAGCTATTGGCTCCCAACCCATCTCATTGATGAAGAGAAGCGCATTCTGCTCTGCGTGTGTGCCAGGAATGTTGTCAGCGACTATTTCTCCAGGCTTTATCGCGGACATCTGGGCGGCAGTCAGGCCCTCACCCGATCCAGCGACTACGTGCACGTCGCCGAGCGGAGTTCTGGCCTTTACGACGGCGACAGTACTGACTCGATCACGGATGTATTCATCAGGCTCTGCGCCATGGATCTCACTCGCGCGCGCAGAAAGATCGCAGTTATGAACCAGAACCGGCGTCGCTCCCGCCAGCACATAGTACGTATGTGTGCTGGACACCGTCAGGTTGTTGACGGTCGCTGTCTGGGTCCACGCCCGCACGGCCGTGACCTGGACGTACGTCCCCGCCGACGTCTGCAGCCAGTCCCCCGACCGCAGTTCGCTCGCCTTGGCCCAGCGGTGTTCCTTCGGCAGCCAGATCGGGTGGCCGTCGGTGGCGGTGATGGTCTTGCCGTTGGAGAGGGTGAGGCGGACGAGGTGCTTGGTGCCGTGGCCCTGGATGGTCGCGGTGACTGTCTGCGTGGCGATGCCGCCCAGTACCGGGTCGGTGGACTTCACCTTGTCGCCGGGTCGGAGGTCCTTGATGGCCTTGGACTTGCCGTTCGCCAGCAGGACCCGGGTGTTCGGCGTGAAGCTGTTGCACTTGCCGCCCGCCTCCACCGCGTCCTCGCCGGCGTCGGAGGCCCTGCCCGCGTCCTTCTCCGCGCTCTTCGCGGCCGACCTCTCCGTCGCCTTGGCGGCCGTCTTCTTCTCGACCGCCTTGGCCGCCTTCTCCTCGGCGGTCTTGACGACCTTCTTCTCGACCACCTTCGTCGTGGCCTTGGCGGTCGTCTCCTCGGCGGCTTTCACGGCCGCCTGTTCCGTGCCCTTGAACAACAGACCTTTACCCAAGGCCAGCTCGGCCCTGGTGGATGGCCTTCGTCGCCTGCCAGGCCTTGTGCCGGATCTGGGACCAGCCCCAGAACTGGCCGTTCGGGTCCTCCTTCGTCACCGGGCTGTTGTCCGCGTAGGCGTAGCCGCCCAGTTGGAGGAGGTCGGAGAGGTCCATCACCGGGTCGATGGTCGTGAAGCGGCCCGTCGCCGGGTCGTAGTCCCGCGCGCCCAGGTGGATCAGGCCCGTGCTGGACTCGTCCGCGCCGCCGATGTACGTGCTCGAACCGGCCCAGGTGGCCGGGGCGGCCTGGTCACCGCGCAGGTTGCCCCACGCGTCGTAGGAGCGGGTCGCGACCGCCATCCCGGAGGCCAGTTTGATCTGGACCGTGCCCGTGCCCTGGGTGTTGCTGATCTGCGCGGCCAGGGTCTGGGCCGAGGTGGCGCTGGAGGTGTAGCGGACCACCGTGGGGGCGCCCTCCTGTGCGTAGGTACGCACCGCCCTGGTGGAGGTGTTCGTCTGGGAGCCCCAGACCTCGGTCTCTCCCAGATACAGCGTGGTCCAGCCACCGGTGGTCTTCGCGATCCGGTTGCCGTCCGCGTCGTACAGGTACGACGCGGTCGCGGCTAGGGCGAACTTCTGGGTCGACGCGCTCGCCGTGCACGCCGCCAGGGTCAGGTCCGTGCCGGCCGTGGTGGCCGGGGCGTTGAGGCACAGCTTCGACGTCGCGTTGTAGAACGTGCCGTCCGAGCGGAGCGCGAAGGACTGGGTCGTCGCGTCGGGCACGCAGGTCTTGAGTGTGATTGCCGAGCCGGAGGCCGTGCCCGCCGCCGTGACGCACTTGCCAAGAACGGTCAGCTTGCCGCCGTTCGCGCTGAACTTCTGCGCGGGGCTGCCGTTGCAGGTGTAGATCTGGATGACCGTGCCGTCGGCGGTCCCGGCGCCGGCGTCGTCCAGGCACAGCCCGCCCGGACCGGTGACGGCTCCCTTGCCCGCGCCGAAGCCGGACACCGAGGTCAGCAGGCCCTCGCCGTCGTACACGAAGGACTGGGAGTCGCCGTTGATCGTGCGGGTGGCGGTGCGGCCGGCGTCGTCGAAGGTGGCGGAGTTCGCCTCCGTCACTGTCTTGGTGCCGGAGTCGGCCGGGGTGACCGTCTTCTTGGTCCAGTCGGTCAGGGTGTTGGGCTGGCCCGTGTCGCCGTACGCGTACGAAGTGCCGCCGTCCAGCGCCGTGTTGAGGGCTCCGGTCGAGGTGCGCTGGGTGCTGTGGTCAGTGACCGTGGTGCGGTTGCCGAGGTCGTCGTAGCGGTACGACTGCCAGTATGTGAGGGAGCCGTAGGACGCCGTGCCCGTCGCGATCGTCGAGGGGGACGGC
>NZ_JAEKKT010000329.1 GCF_019510245.1 Streptomyces sp.
GGTCTGTGCCGCCGGGAGGCGCACGAACTCCTCAAGGCGGCACCGACACCGACGCGGGCTGCGAGGCTGACACGCACGCAGCTGCAGGCCGCACTCAAGCGCGCCGGTCGCAAACGCGGCGTCGAAGCCGAGGCCGAACGGCTCCGTGAAGTCTTCCGCGCCGACTGGGCCCACCAGCCCCCGCTGGTCGAGGACGCGCTCGGCCAGCAGATGCTCGCGCTCCTGGTCCAGCTCCAGGCCGCCTGCACGGCGGCCGACAATCTGGCCGAGGCGGTGGAGGAAGCTTTCCCTCAGCATCCGGACGCTGAGATCATCCTCAGCTTCCCCGGCCTCGGCATCCAGCTCGGTGCCCGGGTGCTCGCCGAGATCGGGGACGACCGAAACCGCTTCGCCGATGCCCGGGGCCTGAAGGCATACGCCGGGGCTTCCCCCATCACCAGGGCCTCGGGCAAGAAGTCGAGCATCACTCGCCGGTGGGTGAAGAACGACCGCCTCAACCACGCCGGCTACCTCTGGGCCTTCTCCGCGATCACCGCCTCACCAGGCGCCAAGACCCACTATCGCAGGCGCCGCGACGGCCACGGAGACTGGCACGCAGCTGCCCAGAGGAACCTCTTCAACCGCATGCTCGGCCAGCTCTACCACTGCCTTCAGCACCGCAAGCTCTTCGACGAGCACACCGCCTTCCCCGTCGAACTCGCCGCCGCAGCTTTACGTGTTGAACGCCTGAGGTGTCTATGCGGTCAGAGCACTAGACGTCCGCGTACTTGGTGTCGGCGGACGGGTCCAGTGCCAGCCGGTACCCCCGCTTCACCACCGTCTGGATCAGCTTCGGCGCCCCCAGGGCCGTACGGAGACGGGCCATCGCCGTCTCCACCGCGTGCTCGTCCCGGCCGGCGCCGGGCAGCGCCCGCAGCAGCTCCGCTCGTGACACCACCCAGCCCGGCCGCCGGGACAGCGCCCGCAGCAAGGACATCCCTGCCGGTGGCACCGGCCGCAGCACCCCGTCGACCAGCACCGCGTGCCCCCGGATCTCCACCCGGTGGCCGGCGATGGGCAACGACCGGGCCCGCCCGGGAAGCTCCTGGCACAGCAGCTGCACGAGCGGCCCGAGCCGGAAACGCTCGGGCGAGACCGTGTCCACCCCCCGCGCCTGCAACGGCAACGCGGTCACCGGCCCGACACACGCCGGCAGCACATCGTGGTGGAGGGCGGCGAGCAGCTCGGGCAGCAGACTCCGGTCCTCGGCCCGGGAGAGAAGGGAAGCCGCGGCGGGCGCGCTCGTGAAGGTCACCGCGTCCAGCCCCCGCGAGACAGCCGCGTCCAGCAGCCGGTCCACCGGCCCGATGTCCTCCGGCGGCATCCACCGGTACACCGGCACCCCCACGACCTCCGCTCCCGCGGCCCGCAAAGCCTCCACGAACCCGGGCAACGGCTCCCCGTGCAGCTGAATGGCGACCCGGCGCCCCTCGACGCCCTCCTCCAGCAGCCGGTCCAGTACCTCGGCCATGGACTCCGACGACGGCGACCAGTCCTCCGTCAGCCCGGCGGCCCGTATCGACCCCTTGACCTTCGGCCCGCGCGCGAGCAGCTCCACCTCACGCAGCCGGTCGAGGAGCGCCTCACCGAGCCCCCATCCGTCGGCGGCCTCGACCCACCCCCGGAAGCCGATGGCGGTCGTGGCGATCACGACGTCGGGCGCCTGGTCGATCAGATCCTTCGTCGCCGCCAGCAGTTCACTGTCGTCGGAGAGGGGCACGATCCGCAGAGCGGGCGCGTGCAGTACGGCGGCTCCACGGCGCTGGAGCAGCGCACCGAGCTCGTCCGCTCGGCGCGCGGCCGTGACGCCCACGGTGAACCCCGCGAGGGGACCGTGTTGCTCTGCTGCCTGCTGTTCGTCGTACATGGCTGTCGTCCCGCAGTCTGTCGTCTGACCTACATGCCGACCGAGCCTGTCAACGGCTCGTGACAGGCTCGGTTCCGCTTTATGTCGCCAGTGTTACGTCACACCTCGGCGTAGCTGAGCTGCGGCTTCGCCTCAAGGACTGGCGGAAGGCGAGGTTGATGCCGACGCCGCCGAGTGCTCCCGCCGCGCCGATGAGACCCATCGAGGCTCCGGAGAGGCGACGTCCGTACAGTACGGCCGCCTCCCCTTCGAGACCCTTGGCGACGGCCTTGGTCTGGAAGATGCCGGGGATCATCTTGAACGTCGATCCGTTGCCGATGCCAGTGAGCGAGAACAGTACGACGAAGGCGACGACGAACAGGGGCAGCGACTTCTGCATGCTGGCGACGACCAGGACGGCGGTGGCGGCACCCATGGCGACGTAGTTCCAGAGGGTGATCTTCGCGCCACCGTACTTGTCGGCGAGCCAGCCGCCCACGGGCCGGATCAGGGAGCCGAGCAGCGGTCCGATGAAGGTGAGGTACGTGGCCTGCAGCGGCGTACGGCCGAACTGGTTCGTCAGCACCTGCCCGAAGGCGAAGCTGTAACCGATGAACGAGCCGAACGTGCCGATGTAGAGGAAGGACATGATCCAGGTGTGGCCGTCCCGCGCGGCGTCCTTGGCGGCGCCGGTGTCGTTCTTCACGGACGCGATGTTGTCCATGAAGAGAGCCGCGAGGACGGCGGCCACGGCGATGAGCGGGATGTAGATCCCGAGCAGCACACGCGGGCCGCCGCTGGCCCCGATGACGGCCAGGGCCACCAGCTGGATCGCGGCCACACCGATGTTGCCGCCGCCGGCGTTCAGACCGAGCGCCCAGCCCTTCTTCTTCAGCGGGAAGAAGGCGTTGATGTTGGTCATGCTGGAGGCGAAGTTGCCGCCACCGATACCAGCCAGCAGGCCGACCAGCAGGAAGGTGTTGAACGAGGTCCCCGGCTTCATCACGGCGAACGCGGCGATGCTCGGGATGAGGAGCAGGCTGGCCGAGATGATCGTCCAGTTCCGCCCGCCGAAGATGGCCACGGCGAAGGTGTAGGGCACCCGGACGACGGCTCCGACCAGGGTGACCATGGAGGTCAGCATGAACTTGTCGGCCGGGGTGAGGCCGTACTCCGGGCCCATGAAGAGCACGAGCACCGACCACAGGGTCCAGATCGAGAACCCGATGTGCTCGGAGAGAACGGAGAAGAGCAGGTTCCGCTTGGCGACCTTCTCGCCGGTCTCCTTCCAGAAGGTCTCGTCCTCCGGATCCCACTGCTGGATCCAGCGACCGCCCCTGCTCGGGGGTGCGGGGGCTGTACTAGGGGCTGTCATGACGCCTCCACGGTGCGACGGGGCTCGGTGGTGCTTTTCGGGGGTGCTGAGCGGTGATAAGTCCCGAAGGTAGGGAGGACGCGTTTCCTGCCTGTGGCACCGGGTGACCGGAAGGGAACTTTGCTCTCACCCCGGCGGGGGGCGGGATGAGAGGTCGTGAGGGCTTTGTGTTACGAAGAGCTCCGCGCGTCGGAAGGCCGTGGTGTGAGGACCGCCCGACCACTTCAGTCGTCGGCATCCTCGGTGTCGTCGTAGTCCTCGGCCAGCCGGAGCCCTAGGTCGGACTCCCACTCCAGGGCCCATCGCCGCAGCTCAGCGATGTCTTCGGGGCCGAGCCCATACGCCGCGAACTCCTCGTCACCGACCCATACGACGCTCTCGAGCCGGTCGCGGAGCTCGACGAGGTCGAACTCCTCCTCGTCCCGCGCACCCAGCTGCTCCAGCTCGACGACGGAGTAGTACCGGCAGGCTGCGTGGACGTCGATCACGTCACGCGGCAGACCGCGATCCCCGAGGGCGCGTACCTTCATGACCACCAGGTCCTCGAGATCGACCACGGGGCCGACGTCCATGACTACCGGCTGATGAGCCAAGGCCTCTTTGAGAAGGTCTACTTCACAGGCCTCCCGGCTGTCCGGATCCGTGACGAGGAGCCGTGCCTTGAGCGGCCTGACGTCGACAATGGCGACCGCCCAGCCCTTCCCTCGCAGGCCATCCGCAAGGCGCGGGACGATGTCGGCCATCGACGCAAGGTGCCGAGTCGCGAAGTCCAGATCCTGACTGGGACGAGCGACCAGGCCATGAGCCTGTACGGCATACCCGCCGGCGAGGGCGAGCTCGTAATCCACACCGCATCCAGGGCATCCGCCAGCAGTCGGCGATGCAGCGGGGGCAGCTTCATACCGGGCCGGAACGGCGGAACTCGGGACCGGAACGGCAGAGCTCGGGAAAGGCTTCCTCCCACGTCTCGCGCACGCCGCGCCCCAGCATCTTGCGCAGGATCGACCAGTGGCGGACGAGGTGCTCCTGATCGAGGTAGCGCACGAAGTCGTCAGTGGATCCGTTGTTCAGAACGATCCGGTACAGGCCCAGCAGCAGCTTCACGTCACCGAGATCGAAGACCCGCAGCCCGGACCACGCGAGTTCGAGGGGAAGCGCGACGGATCCGCTCTTGGGCCCGGCCAGCTCGTCGAGCGTCACCGGCAGCCGCTCCGTCCCGTAACCCCAGCGGGAAGGCGCGCTCCTGCTTCCGTCTGCGTACTCGGCCACAACAGCAGTATGCCGGGCTCGTACGACAACCGCGGCTGGACGGCTCAACGCTTCCCACCGCACAGGCCGCCCCGGCCCACCTCGAACCACAACAGCTTCCCCGCGCCCCGATCGAGAAGTCCGTCTCCGAGCGACCACCCACCCCACGCATCGGCGAACTCCTGCACAAGGAACAGACCACGCCCTCCGACCGTGCCCAGCGAGGCGGGCGGAACGCGATCGCCGGGAGGCCGGGCAAAGGGAGCGGGGATATATGGGTGGCTGTCCCACACCCCGACCCGCAGCCGCCCCTCCCCCAGAGCCGTCAGCCTCAGCGAGACGGGCCCCTTGGCGTGCAGGTAGGCGTTGGTGACGAGTTCGGACGTCAACAGCTCGACAACGTCGAGGACTTCGGCCATGCCATGGCTGTTCAGCGCGGCCCGCACGGTCGTACGTGCGACACGTGCGGCTCTGGGGTCATGCGGCAGGCGAAGGGCGTACACCCAGGTGTCGGGCAGGGCTACGGTGACCATCGGATACCTCCGGCGGAAGAGAAGGGGAGCTTCGACGACTTCTCGCTCAACGGCCACGCCGGGCGGTGGCTGTGCCTGGGTGGGTGCGCTTCCGGCTTATGGGCGGGGGGAGTTGGGCGACAAGAAGTACAGTAGAGGCACACGGGAGATACATCTCCCGAATTGGAGAG
>NZ_JAEKKT010000104.1 GCF_019510245.1 Streptomyces sp.
TGTCCGGATAGAAGTAGTTCTTCCGGGCGAAGCGGCACCACTCGGCGATCTCGCAGTTCAGCGCGAGACCGATCTTGATCGCGGACTCGACGCCGGTCGCGTTGACGACCGGGAGCGCGCCGGGCAGGCCGAGGCAGGTCGGGCAGGTCTGCGAGTTGGGCTCGGCGCCCAGCTCGGTCGAACAGCCGCAGAACATCTTCGTCTTGGTGCCGAGTTCGACATGGACCTCGAGGCCCATGACGGGGTCGTAGGACGCCAGCGCGTCCTCGTACGACACCAGGTCGGTCGTGGTGGTCACGGTGAAACTTCCCTCTCAGCCCAGCAGGACGTCGTCGTCGCCCAGCCGCTTCAGCTCGCGGTAGAGGATGGCGAGGCCGGTGACGATCGCGACGGCGGACACGGTGGCGTCGATGAGCCGGAGCGTGTCGTGCTCGGCGCGGGCCTTCTTGATCTGCTTGGCGACACCGACCGCGCCGAACGCGGTGGTGGCCATGGACAGGTACGTACCGGACTTCGACTTCTTGAAGCCCTTGGCCTTCGACAGTGCGTTGCTCACAGCGACGGTGCCTCCTCCAGGAGCGGGTGCCCCCACTTTTCCACGAAGGCGGCCTCGACGGCGGCGCCGACTTTGTAAAGGCGGTCGTCCTTGAGCGCAGGGGCGATGATCTGCAGGCCCACCGGGAGGTTGTCCTCCGGGGCGAGACCGCAGGGCAGCGACATCGCCGAGTTGCCCGCGAGGTTCGTCGGAATGGTGCACAGGTCGGCCAGGTACATCGCCATCGGGTCGTCGGCGCGCTCGCCGATCGCGAAGGCGGTGGTCGGCGTCGTGGGCGACACGATGACGTCCACCTGCTCGAAGGCCTTCTCGAAGTCCCGCGTGATGAGCGTGCGGACCTTCTGGGCGGAGCCGTAGTACGCGTCGTAGTAGCCGCTGGACAGCGCGTAGGTGCCGAGCATGATGCGGCGCTTGACCTCGGGGCCGAAGCCCGCCTCACGGGTGAGCGAGGTGACCTCTTCGGCGGAGTGGTCGCCGTCGTCGCCGGTCCGCAGGCCGTAGCGCAGGCCGTCGAAGCGGGCGAGGTTGCTCGAACACTCGCTGGGCGCGATCAGGTAGTACGCCGACAGCGCGAGGTCGAACGACGGGCAGTCCAGCTCGACGATCTCGGCGCCCAGCTCCTTGAGGAGAGCGACGGACTCGTCGAAGCGCTGGATGACGCCGGCCTGGTAGCCCTCGCCGCGGAACTGCTTGACGACGCCGACGCGCATACCGGCCACGCTGCCGTTGCGGGCGGCCTCGACGACCGGCGGCACCGGGGCGTCGATGGAGGTGGAGTCGAGCGGGTCGTGCCCGGCGATCACCTCGTGCAGCAGCGCCGCGTCCAGGACCGTACGGGCGCAGGGGCCGCCCTGGTCCAGGGAGCTGGAGAAGGCGACCATGCCGTACCGCGACACCGCGCCGTACGTCGGCTTCACGCCGACCGTGCCGGTGACGGCGGCCGGCTGGCGGATGGAGCCGCCGGTGTCGGTGCCGATGGCGAGTGGCGCCTGGAAGGAGGCGAGGGCGGCGGACGAGCCGCCGCCGGAGCCGCCGGGGATCTTGGTGAGGTCCCAGGGGTTGCCGGTCGGCCCGTAGGCGCTGTTCTCGGTGCTGGACCCCATGGCGAACTCGTCCATGTTGGTCTTGCCGAGGATGACCACGTCGGCGGCCTTCAGCCGCTTGGTGAGCGTGGCGTCGTACGGCGGGATCCAGCCTTCGAGGATCTTCGAGCCGACCGTGGTCGGCACGCCCTCGGTGGTGAAGATGTCCTTGAGCGCGAGCGGGACGCCGGCCAGCGGGCCGAGCCGCTCGCCCCGGGCCTTCTTCTCGTCGACGGCACGGGCCTGCGCCAGGGCGCCCTCGCGGTCGACGTGCAGGAAGGCGTGCACCTTCTCGTCGACGGCCTCGATCCGGGCCAGGTGCGCCTCGGTGACCTCTACGGCCGTGAGCTCGCCGGCGGCGATCTTCGCGGCGATCTCGGCGGCGCCGAGCTTGATGATGTCCGTCATGTCTGTCTAGTCCTCCCCCAGGATCTGCGGCACCTTGAAACGCTGCTGCTCCTGGGCCGGGGCGCCGGAGAGCGCCTGCACGGGGGTGAGCGAGGGACGGACCTCGTCCGCCCGCATGACGTTCGTCAGGGGCAGGGGGTGCGAGGTCGGCGGTACGTCTTGGTCGGCGACCTCACTGACGCGGGCGACCGCGCCGATGATGTCGTCCAGCTGGCCGGCGAAGTGTTCGAGTTCTTCGGGCTTCAGCTCCAGACGCGCCAGCCGGGCGAGGTGGGCGACCTCCTCGCGCGTGATGCCAGGCATGCAGCGTTCCTCTGGGGTGAGTGTGTGTGGTTTGGGGCCAATCCTATGGGGCGGGGCCCGGTGGCTGTTAAACGGTTTGGCCGGGCCCCGTATCCATCGGGTTTCAGTGGCGTTTCTCCCAGGCCGTACTGCGCAGGAAGTGGTTGTCGTAGCGCTCCTGGACCTCCAGGAGGCTCTCCGGGGTGGCCTCGCCGAGGCGCAGTCGCTGGAGGTGGCGGAAGTACTCGAAGCGCTCCACGCCCGGCGTGATGACGATCAGGATGTCCGCGGTGCTGCCCGGGACGGCGGCGAAGGCATGCGGCTTGCCGGGCGGGACGACGACCAGGTCGCCGCGTTCGGCGGTGACGACGTCGTCCCCGGAGAGCACTTCCGCGGCTCCGTCGAGCAGGTAGAACAGCTCGGCGGAGTTGCGGTGCAGGTGCGGCACGGCACCGTCGGCGCCCTCCCCCAGCGTGACGCGCACGGTGGAGAGCGCGCCACCGGTCGCGCTGCTGTCGGCGAGCAGTCTGACGCCGACCGGGTCACCGCCGACCACCTCGGCGCCGGCCTCCCGCACGATCACGGACTCATCGAATCTCGGTACGAACAACGACATTGCAGAACCCCCGGTCGAAGACGGTGTGCCGCGCGGTCAGACGAGGAACAGCAGGGCGGCACTGATCAGTACGACGATCGCCGTGGCGAAGTGGATCCCGTAGGCGACGGCCTTCGCCCCGCCGTTCCGCAGCACTATCAGGGTGTCGGACAACGGCACGAGTGCCACGCCGACCATGAACCAGGCCTCGGCGTGCGCACCGGCGAAGGCCAGCAGCGCGAGCCCCACGACGCCGAACGCGCCGTCCCTGGCGCCCTTGATGGACAGATAGGCGCCGGCGTCGCCCCCGGGGTCGGCGGGCACGCCGTATCCGGCGGCGGCCGGTCCCGGCTGGAACAGGAACCGGTAGGCGAGGAACAGGCAGAACAGGTCGAGCAGGACGGCCAGGGTGTAGGCGGTGACGGTCATGGGATGCCCCCTTTTTCTAGCAGTGCTAGGACTGATAGCGAGGCTAGCAGAGCATCGACAGATTGGCTAGCACTGCTAGAATCCGGAGCATGTCGATTCAGAACCGCCGGGAACGCGAACGGGCAGAGCGCGAGCAGCTGATCGTCACGGCCGCCCGCGAACTCGCCGAGACGGAGGGCTGGGACGCGGTGACGACCCGTCGCCTGGCCGCCGAGATCGAGTACAGCCAGCCGGTCCTCTACAGCCACTTCAAGGGCAAGGACGCGATCATGGCGGCGGTGGCCGTCCAGGGCTGCGCGGACCTGGCGGTGGAGCTACGCGCGGCACGCGCGTCGGCGACGGGCACCCGGGAGGCACTGGCGGCGGTGGCGGCCACGTACACCTCGTTCGCCGGCCGCCGCCCGGCCCTCTACGACGCGATGTTCACTCACCTGGTGGACCTCCCGTTCGCGACCCCCGAGGCCCCGGAGGCCCTCCAGGCGGCGTTCGCCGAGATCCTCGGGGCGGTCGAGCCGATCACCGCCGACGGCGAGCACGCCGGCATCCTGACCGAGACCTTCTGGGCGGCCCTGCACGGCCTGGTCACCCTGATGCGCAGCGGCCGCCTCCCGGAGGAGGCCCACGAGACGAGACTGGCCCTGCTGGTCGCCCGCTTCGCCACTCCGTAAGGGCAGCGACCCTTAAGTGGCGCTGGGGGTACCCCCGGCCGAAGGCTGGGGGAGGAACTGCGCTGCGCGAGCAACCGCGACGGCGCCGCACCCGCCGACACCACCGCACCCCCACGGCAGACGCTCACCTCTTCGGTAACGGTGAACGGGCGGGCGGGAAACTACTCGGCCGCCGGCAACGCCGCCCGCGGCCGCTGCCACCCCCGCGACCCCCGCGCCAGCAGCCACGCCGTGGTCTCCTCCGGCGGCATCGCGGCCGCGACCAGCCACCCCTGCACGGCGTCACACCCGAGGTCCCGCAGCCGCTCCCACGTCTCGTCGTCCTCCACGCCCTCCGCGACCACCAGCAGCCCCAGCGAATGCGCGAGGTCGACCGTGCAGCGCACGATCTCCGCGTCCTCGTTGTCGATCGCCAGCCGGGCCACGAAGGACCGGTCGATCTTCAGCTCGCTCACCGGCAGCCGCCGCAGGTGGACGAGCGACGAGTACCCGGTGCCGAAGTCGTCCAGCGACATCTTCACGCCGTGCCCGCTCAGCCCCGCGAGGGTGTCGGCGGCCCGCTGCGGGTCCTCCAGCAGTACGTGCTCGGTTATCTCCAGCTGCAGCGCCCCCGCCGGAACGCCGTGCCGGGCCAGCCGCGCCGCCACCAGGCCCGCGAACCCCGGCGTGTGGACGTCGCGCGGCGAGACGTTGACCGCCACCGGCACCCGCAGCCCCTGCGCCCGCCACTCGGCGACCTGCCCGAGCGCGGTCTCCAGCACGTACTCCGTCAGATGGGGCATCAGCCCGGACGACTCGGCGATCGCTATGAACTCGTCCGGCGGCACCTTGCCCCGCTCCGGGTGCACCCACCGCACCAGCGCCTCGAGCCCCGCCACCTGCCCGTCGAAGCGGACCTTCGGCTGGTAGTGCAGCTGCACCTCGTGGGCGTCCAGGGCGCGCCGCAGATCGCCCAGCAGGCCCAGCCGGTCGGGGGTGTTGGAGTCCCGCTTGGACTCGTACACCTCGACGCCCGTACGGTCCCGCTTCGCCTGGTACATCGCCACGTCCGCCCGGCGCAGCAGCCCCTCCGCGTCGAGCGCGTGGTCGGGGAAGACGGCGACACCCGCGCTGGCCTCCAGGACGAGGGTGAGGCCGTCGAGGTCGAGCGGCGAGGAGAGCGCCGTGACCAGGCCCCGGGCCACCCGGGTGGCCGAGGTCGTGGAGTCGGCGACCGGGAGTAAGACCGCGAACTCGTCACCGCCGAGCCGGGCCGCCTCCGCACCGCGCGGCAGCGCGGCCCGCAGCCGGTCGGCTATCTGGAGGAGCAGCCGGTCACCGGCGAGATGACCCAGCGTGTCATTGACCGAACGGAACCGGTCGAGGTCGATCAGCATGAGCGCGGAGCGGGCGCCGATGCGTTCGGCGTCGTCGAGCGCGGTCCAGATCCGCTCGAGGAGCCACTGCCGGTTGGGCAGTCCGGTCAGCGGGTCGCGCAGCTGCTCCTCGGCACGGGCCCGGGCTATCCACAGGGTGGAGTCGAGGGCGACCAGCGGGATGGCGAACAGCGGCAGCAGCAGCGGCTGGGCGACGGCGACCACGCAGATCAGCGGGGCGATGCCGAGCAGGGCGACGGCGACCAGGCCCTGGCGCACCAGGGCGGTGCGGGCGACGGTGGGCAGGCCGCCGCCGCGCGGTGCGTGCAGGTACCAGAGCAGGGCGCGGGTGACGGCGAGGTAGGCGGCCGCGACGAGCACGACCGCGGGGGCGGTGGCGACGGTCCAGCCGGCCGGGTTCCAGGGCGACTCGACGGTCGGGACACGTCCGCACACCAGGAGCACCAGCGCGCCGGCGCCGATGCCGAGGATGTCCACCGCGCCGTGCAGGACACCCTGCCGCCAGCGGTGGCGCCTGGCTATGCCGACCAGGACGACGACGGTGAGGCTGACCATGCCGGCCGGCACCCAGCCGTACAGCAGGAGGACGGCGAGGGTGAGAGCGGCGCCGGAGCCGGTGCCGCCCCACCAGCGGGCGCGGCCGAGCAGGACGAGGTGGCCGACGATGATGCCGGTCAGCACGGCCAGCGACCAGCCGACCGTGCCGGACGGGAAGAGGGCGTGGTCGTCGGAGAACGCCCGGTAGAAACCGGCGCCGAGGACGAACGCGGCGGCCGCGACGACTCCGGCGGGCAGCGCGGGCCAGGACAGGTGGCGTTCGTGTTCGGTGCCGGCCAGGCCGGGCGGCGGTTCGACGGCGGCCAGTGGCAGCGGGTCGCGCGCGTCCGCCGCGGCGCTCACCGCCGGCCTGCCCGGCGCACCCGGCAGGCCGGGGGGCCGGTCGCCCCGCACCGCCCACCGGCTCTCCCGCCACGCGCACGCCCGGCGGCGCAGCGGCAGCCGCGCGCCCGTGGCGGCGCTCTCGGTCGGTTCCATTCCCGTCCCTCTCACAGCCGGCGGTGCCCACGCCATGCGGTCCGTGCCCTGCCGGAGCACGGGAATGCCCCGACCGCAGCTGGGCACGGCAGGCGCACGTCTCAACAGTAGGCCGCGGAAGGCTTCCACGGGCAGCGGTCGTAGACGGTTGCCCGATTGCGCCCCGGCCACCCGTATGCATCTGATATGCGCCGAACGGGTGGCCTTCAACCGCTACTCCCCGGTCGGAAGCGCCACTTCGGCCGCCGCGTCCGGCCCCTGCTCCAAAAGGACGACAAATCCGTCCTCGTTCAGAACAGGAACCTTCAACTGCATCGCCTTGTCGTACTTCGATCCGGGGTTGTCGCCCACGACCACGAACGCGGTCTTCTTCGACACCGAGCCGGTCACCTTGGCCCCGCGGGTCTGCAGTGCGTCCTTGGCGCCGTCCCGGGTGTAGTGCTCCAGGGTGCCGGTCACGACGACGGTGAGGCCCTCCAGCGGACGCGGTCCCTCGTCCTCACCGGTGGACTCGTCCTCCAGCGGGACTCCAGCGGCCTTCCACTTTCGGATGATCTCGCGGTGCCACTCCTCGGCGAACCACTCCTTGAGCGCGGTCGCGATGATGCCGCCGACGCCGTCGATGTTCGACAGCTCCTCCTCGGTGGCCTCCTCGATGCGGTCGATGGAGCGGAACTCGCGGGCCAGCGCCTGGGCGGCGACCGGTCCGACGTGCCGGATGGACAGGCCGTTGAGGAAGCGGGCGAGCGGGCGGGTCTTCGCCTCCTCGATGTGCTGGAGCAGGGCGAGGGTGTTCTTCTTGGCCTCGCCCTTCTGGTTGGCGAAGACCGTGACGACCTTCTCCTCGCCCGTCTTGGGGTCGCGCTTGGGCAGCCCGCTGTCGGGGTCGAGGACGTACGCCTTGATGGGCAGCAGCTTCTCGACGGTGAGGTCGAACAGGTCGCCCTCGTCGACCAGCGGCGGGTCGGCGGGCTCCAGCGGCCGGGTGAGCGCGGCCGCCGCCACCGCCCCGAAGTTCTCGATGTCCAGGCACTCCCGGCCCGCCAGGTAGGAGACCCGCTCGCGCAACTGGGCCGGGCAGGTGCGGGCGTTGGGGCACCGCAGATCGATGTCGCCCTCCTTCATGGCCCGCAGCGGCGTCCCGCACTCGGGGCACTCGGCCGGCATCACGAACTCCCGCTCGCTGCCGTCCCGCAGGTCGACGACCGGGCCGAGGATCTCCGGGATGACGTCACCGGCCTTGCGCAGCACCACGGTGTCGCCGATCAGCACGCCCTTGGCCTTGACGACCTCCTGGTTGTGCAGGGTGGCGAACTCCACCTCGCTGCCGGCCACGGTGACCGGCTCGACCTGGGCGTACGGCGTGACGCGCCCGGTGCGGCCGACGCCCACCTTGATGTCGATCAGCTTGGTGTTGACCTCCTCCGGCGCGTACTTGTACGCGATCGCCCACCGCGGGGCACGGGCCGTCGAGCCGAGGCGTCCCTGGAGCCGGATCTCGTCCAGCTTCACGACGACACCGTCGATCTCGTGCGCCACGGAGTGCCGGTTCTCGCCGTAGTAGGCGATGAACTCCCGTACGCCGTCGAGGTCGTCGACCACCCTGTTGTGCGGGGAGGTCGGCAGTCCCCAGGTCTTCAGCAGGTCGTAGGCCTCGGAGAGCCGGTTCAGGCCCTCGAAGCCCGTCAGGGCGCCGATGCCGTGCACGACCATGTGCAGCGGGCGGGAGGCGGTGACCCGCGGGTCCTTCTGGCGCAGCGAACCGGCCGCCGCGTTGCGCGGGTTGGCGAACGGCTTGTCGCCGGCCGCGACCAGGCGTTCGTTGAGCTCGGCGAACTTCTCCATCGGGAAGTAGACCTCGCCGCGGATCTCGACCAGGTCGGGGACCCGCTCGCCGTCCAGCCGGTCCGGGATCTCCGCGATCGTACGGACGTTGGGCGTGATGTCCTCGCCGGTACGGCCGTCGCCGCGGGTCGCCGCGCGGGTGAGGCGGCCGTGCTCGTAGGTGAGGTTGACGGCGAGGCCGTCGACCTTGAGCTCGCACAGGAAGTGGTACTCCTGCTCGCCCAGCTCCCGGTGGATCCGGTCGGCCCAGGCGGCCAGGTCGTCGTCGTTGAACGTGTTGTCCAGCGACAGCATCCGCTCGCGGTGCGCGACCGCCGTGAACTCCGTCTCGTACGCGCCGGCGACCTTCTGCGTCGGTGAGTCGGGTGTGCGCAGCTCGGGGTGCTCGTCCTCCAGCGCCTCCAGCGTCTTGAGGAGCTTGTCGAACTCCGCGTCGCTGATGACGGGAGCGTCCTTCACGTAGTACCGGAAGCGGTGCTCCTCGATCTGCTCGGCGAGCCGCGCGTGCTTCTCCCGTGCCTCGGCGGGCACTGCCGTCTGAGCCTGCTGCTTGTCGCCGGCCACCGTGTTCCTCCCGTTACTCTGGGTTGTCCGCGAGGGATCTCGCCGCCCGGACGCAGTGGGCGAGCGCCTGCCGGGCGTACGCGGGGGAAGCGCCCGCCAGCCCGCACGCCGGGGTGACCGTGACGGACTCCGCGAGAAGCCCCGGTCGCAGCCCCAGCCTGCGCCACAGCGTCCTGACACCCATGACGCTACCGGCAGGGTCTGACAATGCCGTGTCCGTGCCCGGGACGACACCGGCGAAGAGCCGGGTACCCGCTTCCACCGCCTCGCCGATCACGTCGTCGTCACGTTCGGTGAGGAGCGAGAAGTCGAAGGAGACGGCGGCCGCTCCGGCGCGGCGCAGCAGGGCGAAGGGGACGTCGGGGGCGCAGGAGTGGACGACGACCGGGCCGTCGGCGTGCACGCCGAGCACGTCGCGCAGGGTGGACTCGACGAGCTGGCGGTCGACCGCGCGGTGGGTGCGGTAGCCGGAGGCGGTCTTCACCTGGCCGCGCAGGACGGCGGTGAGGGACGGCTCGTCGAGCTGGAGCACCAGGCGGGCGCCGGGGATGCGGCGTTGCACCTCGGCCAGGTGCAGCCGCAGGCCCTCGGCGAGGGAGGCGGCCAGGTCACGGCAGGCACCGGGGTCGGAGAGGGCCGACTCGCCGTTGCGCAGCTCCAGGGCGGCGGCGAGGGTCCAGGGCCCGACCGCCTGCACCTTCAGCGGCCCCGTGTACTCCTGGGTGAACTCCTCCAGCGCGTCCAGGTCCTCGCCCAGCCAGGACCGGGCCCGCCGGGTGTCCCGGCCCGGCCGGTCGCCGAGGCGCCAGCCGCTGGGCTCCACGCGCGCGTACAGCTCGACGAGCAGGCCCGCGGTGCGGCCGATCATGTCGGCGCCGGGGCCGCGGGCGGGCAGTTCGGGCAGGAAGGGGAAGTCCTCGAAGCTGCCGGTCGCGGTCTTGGCGGCCTCGCGGGCGTCGGTGCCGGGGAGCGAGCCGACGCCTGTGGCGGGGCCGAAGTCGGAGATTGCGTTCACGTGAGGAGCCTATGCGGGGTGGGCGGTGCGGTGGGTTCCCGTGTGGCTGCGGATCTTGGTGCGCAGCGCCTGGGCCTCCGGCAGGCCCAGTTCGTCGAAGAGGTCCAGGGCCCGGCGCCAGGCGTCGAGCGCGGGGCCGGGCGTGCCCGCCGCCTCGTGGGTGTCGCCGAGATAGGTGAGGCCGATGGCCTCGCTGCGCAGGTCGCCCGTCTTGCGGAAGAGGGCGAGGGCCCGGTCGTAGCACTCGACGGCGGTGGCGTACCGGCCCAGGTGCCGGTGGATGTAGCCGAGGCTGTCCCAGGTGTGCGCCTGGCCGCTCAGGTCGCCCGTCGCCTGGACGAGCGGCAGGGCCTGCCGGCAGTACCCGAGTGCCTCGCGCAGCTCGCCGAGTTCGGCGAGGTACCAGCCGATGTCGTTGAGGGCGACCGCCTGGCCGCCGCGGTCGTGCGCGAGCCGGAAGTGTTCCAGTGAGCGGCGCGCGTACTGGAGGGCCTCGCGGGTCGCGCCGTGCGCCCAGGCCATCTTGGCCAGGTTCTGGCAGGTGCGCGCCTGGCCGGGGTGGTTGTCCAGGCGCCGGAACAGGCCGAGGGCACGGGTGAGGTGGTGCCGGGCGCCGAGCGCGTCCCGCAGCTGGAAGCGGGCCAGGCCCAGGCCGCGGTGGGCGGCGGCCTGCCCGGCCAGGTCGTCGTGGTGCTCGGCCGCGCGCAGGGCGACGGTGTGGACGTCGGTGAGGGCCTGCCAGTTGCCCTGGCGTTCGAGGAACGTGGTCAGGGTCGCGGCCAGCTGCCAGGTGTGCGCGTCCAGGCCCGGGGCCGGGCGCTCCACCGCCGACAGCAGCACGGCCTGTTCGGCGATCAGCCAGGCCAGCGCGTCGTCGCAGTCCGCCAACGGACGCGGCAGCGCGCCGGGTTCGGCCGGGGCGAGGGTCATCGGGTGGCGGCGGCGGGTCAGCAGGGCGTCGGCCGCGTACGCCGTGTGCAGGTAGTGGTCCCGGACGCGGCGGCTCGCGGCCCGTACCGCGCGCGCGTCGTCGTGCTCGGCGGCCAGTTCGACGGCGTGGGCCCGCAGCAGGTCGTGGCAGGTGTAGCGGCCGGGGGCGGCCTCGGTCAGCAGATGGGCCGCGGTCAGTTCGGCCACCGGCGCCCGCACCCGGCCCACGCCCGTGCCGGCCAGCGCGGCGAGGGAGGTCAGGTCGGCGTCGGGGCCGGGATGCAGGCCGAGGAACCGGAAGAGCCGGGCCGCCGCCGGATTGAGGGTGCGGTACGACCAGTCGAAGACCGTCCGTACCGCGGTGGCCGGGTCGCCGGTGTCGAGGGGGTCGAGGATCCGCTCGGCGGTGCGCAGTTCCTCGGCGGAGCCGGCCAGCGGCACGTCGGGGCGGGCGGCGGCGCGGGCGGCGACGACCGCGAGGGCGAGCGGCAGCCCGGCGCACCGTACGACGATCTCGTCGACCGCGGCGGCCTCGGCGGCCACCCGGGCTGCGCCCAGCCGGGCGGCGAGCAGTTCGCGGCTCTCGTCGGCGCCGAGCAGGCCGAGGGCGAGCAGCCGGGCGCCCTCCGCGGCGGCGAGCCCGGTCAGCGGGGCGCGGCTGGTCACCAGGGCGAGACAGCCCGGCGCACCGGGCAGCAGCGGCCGTACCTGGTCGGCGTCCCGGGCGTTGTCGAGGACCACCAGGACCCGGCGGCCGGACAGCAGGCTGCGGTACAGGCCGACCTGGGCGTCGGGCGACTCCGGCACCCGGGCGGCCGGCACTCCGAGCGCCTCCAGGAATCCGCGCAGGGCACGGTCCGGGGGAAGGGGCGCGCCGCTCGGGTCGTAGCCGCGCAGGTTCACGTACAACTGCCCGTCGGGGAAGGCCGGGCGCGCCTGCCGGGCCCAGTGCACGGCGAGTGCGGTCTTGCCGACGCCGCCCATCCCCGACAGGGCGGACACCCCGACCGCGGCGGGATGCCGCCCGAGGCCCGCCAGCAGGGCGTCCAGCCCGGCGAGTTCGTCGACCCGACCGGTGAAACCGGCGGGACCCAGCGGGAGTTGGGCGGGCGCGGGGTACGGGGTGCCGACACCGTCGGGGGCGGCCGGGGGCCCGGCGGACGCAGCCGGGGGCCCGGCGGGAGCGGACGGCAACCCGGCGGGCGCAGCCGCAGACCCGGCTGGCGCAGCCGCGGTCCCAGCGGGCGCAGCCGAAGACCCGAAGGGCGCAGCCGGCAATCCGGCGGGAGCGGCCAGAGACCCGGCGGGCGCAGCCGCAGACCCGGC
>NZ_JAEKKT010000105.1 GCF_019510245.1 Streptomyces sp.
ACGGGCGGACCCCGCTCAGTGTCCGTTCATGCCGGTCAGCCAGACACACCCCGGCCGCCGCAGCCAGACGTCACCCGGGACCCGGAACCGGGCATCGGCACAACAACTCGGCGAACTGAAACATCTCCGGCATGACCGGTCCCCGGAGTGGGTCAGGGCGACCGTGCGAGAGCGACGCCGTCCAGGCATTCGTCGGTGGTCACCGGAACCGCCCGAGTGCCCTCTGGCGGCCAGGGGATCGCGAGAGACACGCCCGCGCCATTCCGGTACGTCCCGCGGATCCTCGTACAAGGTCATGTCACGCAGCTCCCCGACGTGTACCGTCTTGAGTTCGGCGAGCGGATGCCCACTGGACAGCGCCACCACACGGGGCTCCGGGAAGAGCGGGATCACCTCGAACATGCCCTCCGGCAGCGGTAGCCGCAGTGGCAGACGTCGACCTGCTCGTCGATCAGGTCGTTTTCTTCCCCCGCCCGGATCTGGCGGCTGAGCGCCGGCTGGGACATGCAGAGGCGGCTCGCGGCCCGCGTTTGCCGAGATCCGTGGGCGCACGACGCCCGCGACCACGACGACATATGCCGAAACGGCTTCAGAAGCGAGCGAATGGGCATTGGCGATGCCGCCCCCGATCGATACACGATGGTATGACCGGGACCCCCCGTGACGGCCACTGGCTGGCACGGGAGTTGCGCGCTGGGCAGACAAGGGCAGCTGGGTGTGCGCCGGGAAACGGGAGACATCCACTTCGGGGTATGTGTCATGCATTCATTACCAAAAACTAAGCGCCGCACGGTCGGTCGTGGGTCCGTCGGAACTCCGCCGTCGCCGAGTACGGCCGGACCGGCGGACGATCGGTCCGCTCGACGGCACTTGGGCGTTCGGTACGGGGTGGATGGCATGTTCGTACCGTATGCGCAGGCGCAGTGGCGCGTGCGCAGCTACGGGCAGATCCCAAGGCCGCTGTCAAAAGTCTGCGTCTGCTGGTCGCCGTCACATCTCGGCCCCAGCGGCGCGGACACACCCGGGCCAGGAATCTCCTGCCCCAGCTGCTCCTGGCGAACGCACGACGGCCCTCAGCTTCATGGCCGAGACCCAGTTCAACAGCGCCTCCACCGCAGCCGCTCTCCACGTGCACCGTGACACCTTGCTGTACCGGATCAAGCAGATCGAGAAGCTCACCCGCCTCGACCTGCGAAGTCACAGCTACCGGACGGTGGTGTGGCTCGCGGTGATCCGGGCGCAGGTCTCCTCACGGCCGGCCGGATAAAAATTCATGCGAACCAAATGGCCGCCGGCTGCATCCAAGGGCGCTGACCCCACAGGCACGTTCACTTCGGAAGGCGAACAGCGATGAGCCACACGATGCAAGCCCCCGCACTCCCGGTCCCGATGCAACGCCAGGCCGAAACGGACCATCGCCGTCCGACCAGTCCGGCAGCCATCGCCCCGTCGCCCAGCAGGCACCCGCAGGACACACGCAGGCCTGAACCCCGGCCCTACACCGACGCCGCCAGGCAGTTTCCCTCAGCCTCCATCTCGGTCGCCGTGGACGCCGCGGACCCACTGACCTACGCCGGACTGGCAGCCGGCCTGAGCCACGCACCGAAACTGACGCTCACCCCAGTGACCGAAGCCAACGTCGTCGTGGTGGCGATCCAGACCGCCGACAACTCCACACTGGAAGCCCTGCAGAGCCTGCCCATGCCGCCCCCCGCACGCATCGTGCTCGTCGTCAACGACGGCTGGTACGCCGACCTGACCGTCGCAGCCGAAAGCGGAGTACGCGCCGTACTCTGGCGCGCCGAAACACAGCCGCAGGCCCTGATCCGCGCCGTACTCGCAGTCGCCGCCGGCCAAGCACTGCTGCCCTCCGCGGTACAAGGCGAACTACTCGACCAGGCCGACCGCCTCCAACGCAACGTACTGGTACCCAAGGGCCTGACACCCTCCGGCCTGAGCACCCGCGAGATCGACGTACTCCGGCTGGTCGCACAAGGCCTCGATCTCGCCGAGATAGCCGACACCATGTGCTACTCCGAACGCAACATCAAAAAAATCCTCTACGGCGTCATCAATCGCCTCGGCCTGCGCAACCGCGTCCACGCCGTCTCCTACGCCATCCGCCACAAGCTCATATGAACCCGGCCGAAGCCTTACACCTCCGCACGATGCGCCATCGCCAACTCAGCGAGGATCAGATGAACGCCAGCCAGCCGTCCGACGAGCAGAGCCGGACGTGGGACACGGACCGAACGTCGCCACCGTCGCGCTATCCGGAGTTCGACCAAGCGGCGTCCGCGGCCTACCGTCGTCCGTTCGGTGAGAGTGTCGAGGCACCGGACTACATCCACAAAGCGGCCGAAGTCGCGCCCGACCACTGGATCGCCATGGTGGACCCCGCCTGGCAGGGCGAGGGCCCACCGCCCTCCTGGAGCCTGGTCGGCAGATGGCGTTCCGGTCCCGACGGCACCATCCAGGAATGGCAGGAGAACACGGAGTACCGCCCCTCGCCCGCGGCCAGGGGCTGGCCCGACCCCACCGACCCCGTCGACGCCGCGATCCAGCTGGCCAGCACCGGCTACGGGACGGCCGAAGAAGTCCATCGCAGCCTCGCAGCGGCCGAAGTCTCCTTCTGGGTCGCCGCCGACGGCACCCCCTTGACCGGAGCCGCCCCCGACGGCACCCCCGTACTTCCCGTCCACAGCTCCACCGCCCAGCTCCAAGGGGAGGGGCAGCTCCTGTCCGAGGTCAGTTCGGTGGCCGACCTGCTCCTCCAGCTGCCCGAAGGACACCGCCTGTTCGTCAACCCGTCCGGCGCGGTCAGCCTCCTCGTGGAGACCGAGCCGCTGCGGAAGGCGGTCGACGTGCATCTGGCGGCAGCCGATACCGGCTCCGACGCGGCCCCTGACCTCCCGGGGATGGACGCGGCGGTCACGGGGGCCGCCCCGGAGGCGTGAACACCTTCCTGGGGAAGAGCTCGTAGGGGAGCGGAGGCGGTCGCCGCCCACCCCTACGAGCCGACTGCACCTCCGGCCTCGGCCGAGGCCCCGGGCACCGTCGGCGCTTCGGCCACCGACGAGTCGGTGATCCTCCTCGCCGGACACCTCCTCGCCGGCCTCAGGACCGGCGAGGGGTACCGGCACTGGGGCCTCGTCCCCGCCTAGACCAATCGCACGCGACCGTATGGCGCCTTCGCGGCCCGCGACCGTCTCGGCGTGGCCGATGACGTCATTACACGCGGCAACGTGGTCCGGGATTCCGCGTTCAAGCTGAACGACCGCCCGCGCACGGCCGCCGTAGAAGTGCAGGGCATTCTTCTCGGTTTCCTGCCCGATCAGCACATCCACTCGTTCGCCTTCGGGGGCTGCGATGCCCAGCGGACGCGGTGAGCGGCCCACCCGCTGCGCGGATGACGGCACCCCGACCGGTAGGGGCAGCCGATCGGAATCATCAGTGTCTGCGGGGGCGCGCAGCGCCTTCGTCGGCCCCGGGCACGGCCTCCGGATCCGCTCCGAGCGTTGTTCATCGTCTCCCCGCCTCGTCGACGAAACCCCTGTATGTCGTGCGCCCCCATTGGGTTGTGCAGTCGATAGATACGCCGTAGGGCATGAGGCGCTCCTCGAGCCGTGCGATCCTGGCCTGCAACGCTCTGCGACGCATCGGTTCCTCGGCCGTGCCGAGTATCAGACACAGATCATGGCAGCACCACGGCCGCTCGGCCGAACAAAGGATGTCGAACAGCACCTGCTGAGAGCACTGCTGCGGACGGAGAAGCCCGTAGTCGAGCGGATTCGTCGCCGATCGCCGGGGTGGCGGCCGCATGTCCAGCCATCGCCGCTCTGCGGCGATTCTGCTGCCGAGTTCTTTGGCAGGCGTGTCGCGGGGAACGACGTTGGTGGCCCCCGCCAGCAGGAGATCCGCGGATTCCGTGTGGTCAGGTACGAGCACCATCACGGAGGAAATCCTGCTGAGCACACGCACCCGTTGTTCGAGGCCTTCTTTCCACCGGGGACTCGGTACGTCCAGGACGGCGAGTGGAGTGCCGGCTTCGTGAAGCAGGGCGACGTAAGCCTGTTCGGAGCCCCACGTGTAGCTCAGAGCAGGCAGTACATGCTGACTGCGCATGGTACGGAGCAAGGGTGCCGTCTGCTCACGTCGGAGCGAGAAAACGACGCTCACGGGGTAGGGGACATCTTCATCCGCCATGGCCGAACAGATGACTGTCTCACGGACTCCGGCGAGGGGCACGGCTGTGCCTCTGACCCGAACGTCTCGTGGGAATACGGGCAGGGCGTTTCCCGATGCGGCTCCTCGACCGCCGCGATGGGCGGCTCGGGCCGGAGGAATCAGCCCCCCGCCGACGCGCGCCCGATTCTCCGCACCGGCGGTGGCTGCGTCGTCCGGGCGCCGACGAGAGATCGCTCCGCACCGGTCGTACCGTCCGCCGGGAGGGCAACCACAACTGGGTGAGCGGGGCGTCCCGCCCGTTCCTTCCCACATCTCCTTCTAGCCTCCCTCCGACAACTGACTGGGCAGCGTTCGGTGTTCCGAGCGGTGACCAGGAACTGCGTATCCTCCGGCCGGATCCGGTACTGCTGCCGCAGAGCGTGGCCCGGAACCCAAGGGCGGCTCGTAGGGCCGGGGCGACCCGTCAGGCGCCGGCTGACTGCGGCCGCTGGTGTCGACACGGATCGGACGGCGACCGCAGATCTCCCCCAGTAAGGCCGCGGGGGAAACCGCCGTCGGCGCCCGCACGTCGCGCAGCCCATGGCCGGCCGGCGCAAGCCAGGATCATCGACCCCCTGGTGCGCGGTTTTACCCACGGAACGTGGCGCGCCCCAGCCGATCGGTCTCCAGGAGTCCGACGGTGCGGCCGACTCGGCGGGCGTGAGGGTGTGACCTCACGAAGGAGCCAGCCGCGATGACCGATGTGAGCACCGTAGAGCCGGGCGACACGCTTCCGGCTGCGGAAGTCCTGACGGGGCACGGAAGGGAGCGACGTCTTCCCTTTTGTGCCCGCTTGGCCCTCTGCCCTGTGACAGTCAGCGACGGACATGGCAGAGGGGCCGACATACCGGGCCCTGCCGCCGAACGCACCGATCCCTCGGACGCATGCTCACGGAAGGAAGCCCGAACGGCACTGGCCTTGTGCTCTGCCGGTTCGTTACGACGACCGCGAACCACGCGTGCCCCGAGCGGGTTGTCCACCGCCGGTACGAACGGGAAGCCTCGTGGGCCTTTCCGTGCCTCACTCGGTCGACGACCGACCGTGACCGCGAGCCCGCTCCTAGAGTCGGCGACGGTGGCATCCCGGCGCAGCCCGTTCAGCGCCCGCTTCTCGGCGGATGCCTGTAACGCGTATTTCCACCGTGCGTCCCCTGTACCTCCGAACTCTCCTCAGGAGAACGCGATGAGCATGCCCGACGAGTCCTCCAGACATGAACGGGGCGCACGCTGGGCGCCCACATCGCTCAGGACAACCGGCGGTGCCGAATACCGGGTCCAGCCCGTGCCGAGCGCCTCCGCGCGGATCAACCCGGCAGGTGTGCGGGGCCTTTCGTGGGACCGGCTCCGGGTATGGCGCACGTACGGAGACCGGTATCGCGAGGCGATGGACACGATGGCTGGCCGGTCGGCACAGTCCCCGGCCCACCCGGGCAGCATCCGGAACAACCGTGTCGATACGCTCGCCGACCTGGCGGCTGTCCACCTGTATCTGACCGAGGAACGGCGGAACCTCGACGAAGCGTTGGCCGAGGGAGTGGTCGGCGGGCACCTGTCGCTGGCCCGGTGCGTCGCAGCGGGACTGCGTCGGCTGCCTTCCTTCCGCGGTCCGGCGACCGTACGTACCACCACAGTCGGACCGGTGACGGACTGGTACCGCGAGAACCGGTTCGTCACAGAGCAGGGCTTCTGGACCGCTTCGGCGTCGGCGGCTGCGCTGCGTGAGGACAGACCGGGCTTCGTCGTGTGGTCGCTGACCGCACGTCTCACCGGGACGGTCGACCCATCCGTTCCCGATCAGCTGGTCTTCCTGCCCGGCACTCGATTCAAAGTACTGCGCGTGATCGACGGAAGACGGCCTCTGGTGCTCATGCGCGAATTGTTTCCGCCGGAGCAGCGGACCGAAGGCCAGGAGTCGGCGAACGCCACCGGGAAGGACTCCACGTGGCTGGACGAGAGCACTCTGGACGAGCTGGAGTTGATGACGGCCGGCCCTCGGGCGGCGAGCCCGTCGATGATGTCGGTCCGTTCCACTGTCGCCTGCCCATGGGACCGTCCACCCGGGCTGATCGTCATGTCACGAACCGGCACTGAAACAACAGCTTCATGATCGGGAGAGAGCAGGCCGACAGGCAGATGAGCACGGACGAGCGAACAACGCTCCGGGACGACACTGCGGAACCGGAGGAGTCGGAGGAGGCGGTGAGGGCCGCGCTCGTGGAGGCCTGGACGGCCGGGTTGGAGGAAGGGACGGACAAGCAGCGGTGGGTCCGTGCCGTGCGGTGCCATAGGCCGTCGCGCTCCCCTGCCCCAGTACGACCGGATGCCTCGTACGCAGTTGGACGGCCGCCGCGTTCGCGTCTCATGGAGGCGCGCAAGACAGATCCGTGAGGCACACCAACGCATCGGCGGCACTCGAGTTCCGGCGAAGCCGGGGGCCGCTGTTGCGTGACCGTGCGCGGGCCGGTGCCGTGGGCGGTGCGGATACGGCTCTCGCCCGCTGTCGGCGGCGCAGCTCCAGGACGGCTGACGGCCCGGGCCTTTTCTTCGGCCGGCCCTCGGCACGTCGGCGGCTGATTCGGCACCCCGGACTCTCTCTCGGATCTCTCCACCGGGTTCGGCCGCCCGACTTCGGGCCGCACCGTGGACATGCACATCACGTGGACGCTGCTGAATATGTGCGGGTCAGCAGAGGTAACCGGCCGTCTCGACCCATCGTAGGGCCGTGCACCCGGGCCCGGCGAAGCAGCCGTAAACAGCTACGTCTGCACGCGGATCAAGGCGTCGACGGTGCCTCCGCTCGGGTGGCTCATGCGGGCGCCCAGCCTTCGCAGGATGGACAGCATGCGCTGGTTGTCGCTCCCTGTGGTGGCTGTGACGGCCTGACAGTCGCGGGAGTGCGTGCGGGCTAGAGCCACCATGTGATGGGTCAGGGTGGTACCCAGCCCTTGCCCTTGCCACGAGTCTTCGATGAGAATACCGAAGTCGCTCAGATGCAGAGGTTGAGTCCGCATCAGGCAGGTGACGGCGATCACTCGGGACGGGTCGCGGCGCGGGACTGTGACCAGGGTGATTCCCCCGGCCTGATCGCAGAGGCGACGCCACTCGCGCGGAGTGAGGGCTCGGCGCGCGGCACCATAGCGGGCATAGCGTGACTGCAACGAGCATCTGGCATGCATCTCGTTGACGCGATCGAGGTCGTTGAAGGCGGCGGGCCGGGACATCGTGATTCGGTGAGCACTCACGCTCGTGCGTGACTCCGGAGTTTCGGTGTGCGCGCCGCCGGCGACGGACACGCCAGACGGGGCAGCCGGGTGAGGCATTGTCATGATCGATAACTCTTCCTGCATCGCAGCGTCCAGCCCCTCGAGGACGACCGTCCGACAGCTGATCCGCCGGGACTCCGTGCCGATGTTCGGTGAGCACTACCGGTATCGCCAATGCCAGGCCCTCACACGCTGATGCCATATCGGCATGACCGCACCTGAGGCGCAGGATGCCCGGACGGCGGCCTCACACAAGTGTCCGTTCGACTACTTTCGCGGGTTCACTGGTTCCCCGCCGTTCAGCGGGTCATGTCCGTAGGCTCACGGGCGCCACCGGCGCCGTGCGCAGAGGAGCAGTCCGGCGCCGGCGAATCGCAACTGCGGCGCGCTGGGAACCGAGGGGCCCACGACGGTGTCTGGACGGACACTTCGGCACCCAAGTGTGCCGGACTACCGGCCCTGGCCATTCGCTATGCCGATGGGGCATCAGGCCGGTCCGATTCGGCATTGGCCGCAGACATCCTGTCTGCTGAACAATCGGTATGCAGATACTCGCCTTCCGGAGCATGCCGGCCACCGGGCCCTTCGGCGCCGACGGGCGTCATTCGTCTCGCTATGCGAGCTGTCGCATCCACTTGAGAGCGATGAGGAAAACCGTGAACGAGCAGAACGCACCTTCTTGGGTGAAGAAGTACGTCGATGCCTGTAACCGTCACGACTCGCAAGCGGTCGTCGACATGATGAGTGAGGACATCCAGGTTGTCGACACCGCTTTCGGCGGCACCTTCAAGGGCAAGGACGCGGTCAAGGCGCTGATCGACGGGATGGACGCGAGTCTTTCCAGCGACTACGTCTTCACCCTGGGGAAAGTCGTGGAATCGGGCGACTCCTACTCGTTCGAATGGGTTCTTTCCGGCACCCATGACCGCGCCAACCCCGACCTCGGGATACCTGCCACCGGCAAGTGGTTCGAGTGCCCCGGCGTCACCATCGGTGTGCGCACCGACGGGCTGATCACCGAGAACCGCGACTACTGGAACCTCGCGGGCTTCCTCATGCAGACCGGTCTCCTGCCACCGCTGGGCTGAAAGGCCGGCCGCCCTACCGAAGCACCGCGAGCAAACGCGACTACCTGTGTTCCGCAAAAAGTACGGCGTGGTTCGACTGTTCGCCGACGGATGTCGAGGGCGGCGGATCGTGAGGTCCGGACCGATCCGCCGGCGGTGGCGGGGATGACCGTCACCGTCGTGTCCATATCGGCCACCGCGCCGCTCACCGCCTACGTCGGCGCCTCGCCGCTCGCCATGGTCTTCCGGCGCACGGCCCCTGGTTTCGTCCCCCTCGGCCCGTTTCCGCCCGTTCGGCACAGCATCGGCATGACCGGTGGCCCGCACTGGTCCGCAAAGCGTTGTCGCCCGGCGCAGGTCGTCAGTCGGGATCGGGGCCGGGGCCGGGGCCGAGCATGCGGCGGGAGAGCTCGGCGAACTGATTCAGCTCCGGCATCGTTCGGTGCTTGGAGTACGCCAGGGCGACCATGCGAGAGGCAACGCCTTCCAGCGTCAGGTAGGCGACGTCGTCGCGGCGGTAGAAACTGGCCATGCCGGCCGGCATGACATAGCATCCGGACCCGAAGGCGACGCCCTCCAGGCATTCCTCGATGGTCACCGGGAACCGCCCGGTGTCGCCTTGCGGCGCCAACGGATCGCGAGGGACACGCCCGCGCCATTCCGGTACGTCCCGCGGATCCTGTAACAAGGTCATGTCACGCAGGTCCTCGACGTGCACCGTCTTGAGTTCGGCGAACGGATGCTCACTGGACAGCGCCACCACCCGGGGCTCCGGGAAGAGCGGGACCACCTCGAACATGCCCTCCGGCAAGGGTAGCCGCACGTAGCAGACGTCGACCCGCCCGTCGATCAGGAAGTCGACCTGGTCGGTGACCGTGGTGTGCACGACATCGATGTCGAGTTGCGGCGCCATCCGTGCGAACTCCCGCACGATGGGAGTGACGACGATACCCGGCATGAAGCCGATGCTGAACTGGTTCACCTCGCGGTTCGCCGTCCGCACCCGCTGCTGCACCGCCTGCGACATCGCCAGCATCGGCCGGGCGTCCTCCAGCAACTGACGGCCCGCCCGCGTCAGGACAGTGCCCTGCCGGTCTCGCTGGAAGAGGACCACACTCAGATCTTCTTCCAGCGCCCGGATCTGACGGCTGAGCGCCGGCTGGGTCATGTAGAGGCGGCTCGCCGCTCGCACGAAGCTGCTCTCCTCGGCCACGGCCACGAAGTAGCGCACCCGGCGTATGTCGAGGTCCATGACCCCCATCGTAGCCCCACCCCATCACGGCGTATGCCGAAACGGCTTCAGAATCGAACAGATAGGCATTGGCGAGGTCACCCCCGGCCGATACACCATGGTCAGACCGGCGAGAAGGGCCGGAACGGCCGCCGCCGCCCATGCAGTTGGGCGCGACGCCCAGCACGCAAGGACATCCGGTGAGCACCACAAAGCGGGGGTATGCACGCAGTCAACCTTATGTCGCGTACACACCATTCGCCGCGAAACCATCGCGGCTCGGCAACAGCCGCAGGGGCGAGCGAGCCCTTCGCGGGTCAAGCGCGGACAGGGTCACACGACTGTCCACTCGGAGTACGCCCGCCTCCTCGGGTGTCGGCCCCGCATCTCACCCGCGGGCCCGATACTCCCCCCACGAAAGGAGTCATCATGGGATTACGCCGGCACCGGGGCAGGGCCACACCGTGTACCGAGCACACCCCGAGCACTTCGTCATGCGACAGCACCGCAGCGCGTTCGCTTCTCTTCCGGGTTCGCGCATGTACATCATGACCGACAGATCCGAGCGCGTTGCCGTCGTGGCAACGGCGCTGCGTGACACCCTGGAGCGTCTCGACGCCGACGCCGTGGCCCAGCGCATGGAGCCCGACCTTCGCCATACGCCCGAATATATGCGCCTGGCGCGCGATTACGAGGCTTCCGCCCTTCGCGCCGAGCTGCGTCGGCACGCCGGTCTACTCCTGCACTGGATGCTGAGCGGCACTCCCCCGGACTCGTACGTCCTCTCAGAGATGTATGAGCGGGCCCGGGAGTGCGCCGGCGCCGGGCAGCCGCTGGACTGCGTTCTGCTCCTCCACCGGAGGGGCGCGCGCGCCTTCTGGAACGCCGTGCTCAGCCTGGTCACGGAGGAGGAAGGAGCGCGGCTGACGGAATGGGCCGAGCAGGGGCGACACCGCCTCGACAGCTACTTCGACAGCTACCTCGACTTGGTCACGCGGATATTCACCCAGGCCTACGCGGACCAGGCCGACCTGCCGTCCGCACAGGGTGACCGCCGGGCGCACACTCTCTTCGACCGCCTCTGCACCCACCTGCCCATCACAGTGGAGGACCAGGAGCGTGCCGCCCGGCTCGGCTTCGATCTGGCGCCACCGTATGTGCCTTTCGTCGCCCTGATCGACAAGTCCGCCCCCGCCGAGCGTGCCGATCTGGCGGCCCGCCTGCGCACCGCCGGGGCGCTGGCCTTCGTCGAGGACGTCCGCATCACCGGAATCACCGGCCCCGGGTTCGGCTGGTCCGCGTTCCTGGCGGACCGGCGCCTGCTCCTGGCAGAGGACCTGCCCACGGGGCGGACCGGTCTACAGACCGCGGTCGACAACCTGCGTCTGCTCGTCGCCGTCGCATCGCGGTCCCAGCGGCACGGACGCGTCCGAGCCGACGATTTCCTGCCCCAGATGCTCCTCGCGAACTCTCCCGAAGTCGCCGACGCGGTGACCCGCCGTGTCTTCGGCCCGCTGACAGGTGGGGACAACGGTGAACTGACGGCGACCCTCGCCTGCCTGGCCGAGAACCAGTTCGACAGCGCCTCGACCTCGGCCGCCCTTCATATGCACCGCAACACCCTGCTGTACCGGATCAAGCAGATCGAGAAGCTCACCCGCCTCGACCTGCAAAGTCACAGCGACCGGACCGTGGTGTGGCTCGCGGTGATCTGGGCGCAGGTCTCCTCACGGCCGGTCGGATCGCGATCCCTGCGCACCAAGGGCCTGTCGGCTGCGTCAAGGAGCGACGGTCTCTCAGACGTGATCGGCAGATAAGGCGGGCAGCGACGAGCAGCCATGCGATGCAAGCCCCCGCACTCCCGGTCCGATGCAACGCCAGGCCGAAACGGACCAACGCCGTCCGACCAGTCCGGCAGCCATCGCCCCGTCGCCCAGCAGGCACCCGCAGGACACACGCAGGCCGGAACCCCGGCCCTACACCGACGCCGCCAGGCAGCTACCCTCTGCCTCCATCTCGGTCGCCGTGGACGCCGCGGCCCCACTGAGGTCTTTCGGTGGGGCCGCTGATCGGGTGACGACGTAGGCGTTCGCAACGGATAAGGCTCCGTGGCGTTGCGGGACATGTTCGACGTCTCAACTCGCCAGCGCAGAAGCCTTGCCGGTTGTCTGTCCTGCCGCACTCGACCTGCCTCATGCACGCGCGGAGTGAGTCTCAATGATGGTGTCAGGCCGATTGGGTGACTGGTGGAGTGGGCGTGAAGTGCCTCTTGTCAC
>NZ_JAEKKT010000175.1 GCF_019510245.1 Streptomyces sp.
GGCTTCCCGGTGGCGGGCGACGCCGGCAACGTCTTCCCGCCGCTGCGCCCCGACCAGATCGCGATCGGCATGCCGGCGTCGACGAACGCGGGCAACGGCTACCTGGCCCCGTCCGAGGTCACCAAGGCCCTGGACTGCCTGACGAAGAAGACCAACTGCGGCTCGTACAGCACCCACGGCACCTGGCCCGCCCTGCGCGGCCTGATGACCTGGTCGATCAACTGGGACCGGTTCTCGAACTGGGAGTTCCAGAAGAACTTCGACGCGTACTTCGGCTGAGCAGCAGTCCCAGCGCCGTCAGCAGGACGGTGGCCAGGCACCAGCTGGCCACCACGTCCAGCGGCCAGTGGTAGCCGCGGCGGACCAGGCCGTAGGAGACGCCGAGGACGAGCGCCGCGCAGCCGGCGACGGCGGCCCGGCGGGCGGCGGCCGACGCGAGCCAGGGGAGGAGGAGCAGGGTCGCGGAGCCGTACGCGATCGCCGCCGTGGCCGTGTGGCCGGAGGGGAAGTAGCCGACCGCCGGGGGCACCACGGGGGTCCCCGGCCGGGCGGTCCAGTCCTTGAGCGGCACGACGACCGCCGGGACGAGGGCCATCAGGACGGCGGCGGCCGTGGGCGGCAGCCACCACCGGTCTGTACCGGTGACACGGCCGCGCCGGGCGACGAACGCGACGACGAACACCAGGACCGGGACCGCGATCTGTACGTTCCCCAGGTCCGAGAGGAGTTCGGAGAACCGGTCCGGATGGACGAGTGCGCTGCTCAGGCGGCTGTCCAGACGGAGCAGCGGGCCGTGGGCCACGACCTGCCAGGTGATCAGCGCGAAGAGGAGGGCCGGAAGGCCCACGAGTCCCAGGAGTCCCGCGAGGGGAAGACGGAGGAAGGAGGTCGGCCGCCCCGGAACAGGGGGGGTGGTTCCGGGGCGGCCGTCCGGACCGGAACGCCGCGCGCCCCGGGGGGTTTGGGGCGGGCGACCGTCCGATCGGTGAGGAGATCCGGAGCCGGAGGCACCGGTTGTGTGCGCGAGGGCACGACCAGGTCGAAGCTGGGGAGGCCCCGGCCTGAAATCGCCCACAGTCCCCTGTGGGCGGGGTGTATCTCTCATCTGGGTAGAACCTACGGCAGGGTCCGGTGCGGCGACAGGCGGAATCGCGTCCCGCCATCCACCTCGCACACCTTCTTCACACGGCCTGACGGGGGCCGCCCCAGCCCCCCGCATCACGCCAGGTGGGAGGGGTCGGGGCGGTGGTGGCACACGGGTTCGGGTCCCTGTGGGCCTGCTGGGAGAAGCCTGTGGCTCAGATGCGAGCGAAGGCCTGCTCGATGATGTCGAGGCCCTCGTTGAGCAGGTCCTCGCCGATGACCAGCGGGGGCAGGAAGCGGAGCACGTTGCCGTAGGTGCCACAGGTCAGGACCAGCAGTCCCTCCTGGTGGCAGGCCTTGGCGAGGGCCGCGGTGGCCTCCGGGTTCGGCTCCTTGGTGGCACGGTCCTTGACCAGCTCGATGGCGATCATCGCGCCCCGGCCGCGGACGTCGCCGATGACGTCGAACTTCTCGGCCATGGCGGTGAGGCGGGGCTTCATGACCGCCTCGATCTGCTTCGCCTTGGCGTTGAGGTCGAGCTCCTTCATGGTCTCGATGGCCCCGAGCGCACCGGCGCAGGCGACCGGGTTGCCGCCGTAGGTGCCACCGAGCCCGCCGGCGTGCGCGGCGTCCATGATCTCGGCGCGGCCGGTCACGGCGGCCAGCGGCAGACCGCCGGCGATGCCCTTGGCCGTGGTGATCAGGTCCGGGACGATGCCCTCGTCCTCGCACGCGAACCACTGTCCCGTACGGCAGAACCCGGACTGGATCTCGTCCGCGACGAACACGATCCCGTTGTCCTCGGCGAACTGGCTGATCGCCGGCAGGAAGCCCTTGGCCGGCTCGATGAAGCCGCCCTCGCCGAGCACCGGCTCGATGATGATCGCGGCGACGTTGTCGGCGCCGATCTGCTTGCTGATCTGGTCGACGGCCTGCCTGGCGGCCTCGGGACCGGCGTTCTCCGGCCCGGTCGGCCAGCGGTAGGCGTAGGCGACCGGGACCCGGTACACCTCCGGCGCGAACGGACCGAAGCCGTTCTTGTACGGCATGTTCTTCGAGGTCAGCGCCATGGTGAGGTTGGTCCGGCCGTGGTAGCCGTGGTCGAACACGACGACGGCCTGGCGCTTGGTGTACGCGCGCGCGATCTTCACGGCGTTCTCGACGGCCTCGGCGCCGGAGTTGAACAGCGCCGACTTCTTGGCGTGGTCACCCGGGGTGAGCTCCGCGAGGGCCTCGGCGACCTCCACGTAGCCCTCGTACGGGGTGACCATGAAACAGGTGTGGGTGAAGTCGGCCAGCTGGGCGCTCGCGCGGCGTACGACGGCCTCGGCGGAGGCGCCGACGGAGGTCACGGCGATGCCGGAACCGAAGTCGATGAGGCGGTTGCCGTCGACGTCCTCGATGATCCCGCCGCCCGCGCGCGCGGTGAAGACGGGCAGCACCGAACCCACACCCTGCGCCACCGCGGCGAGACGGCGGGACTGCAGCTCCTGCGACTTCGGGCCGGGTATGGCGGTGACGACGCGACGCTCCTGCGGAAGTGCGGTCATGGGGGCTCCCTGATGAGTGGTGCGAACCGATGCGTGCCGGGCGCGTCCCGTCCGGTTGCTCCGGTGGTGCGTTTTCGGACGCTTTCCTTCTTTCTTCGCAGGCTAGGGCCGGGGGTGGGAGGTGGGCATGCTCCATGTGGGCGTTGTCGGAGAGTGACGTTGTCCGTGTTGGACATAGTGCGGTCGGCGGGATCGTGGCCGAGCGGTCGGCCCCTCGGCCGCGTAAGCGGTGAACTCCCCTTGCGGGGGCGTTAGATTGGCCGCTGACGGTGGACGGAAGAACGGCTGGTCAGGGAGCGAGAGCGATGGACAGCGACGGGACGCGGGACACGCGGCGTACACATGCGAATCCTGTACCGGCCCCGGGCCGAGCAGGAACCCGAGGAGCTGCCCACCCGGCAACTGCTCAGCGGCGCCCTCATCGCCTTCCTCGTGGGGTGGCTGGTCTGGTCCCTGTTGACGCACGGGTACCTGGGGGCCTGGTGGGGTCTGCCGCTCCAGCTGCTTCTCCCCGCCTCGTGGCAGGGCGCGAACGCGACGATCTCACCGACCGCGACCCGCTTCATCTACGAGGGGTACACGTACCTGGTCGCTCTCACGATCATGCTCGTGGTCGGCAGGCTCGGCCGGTGGGGCGAGGTGTGGAGGCGGTTCGTGGCGCCCCGGTTCAGGCCCGCGATGTCCGCGGTGTCCCGCCAGGAGCCTCCGCCGCCGTCGGAGGACCCCGCGCAGTGGCCCCACCTCCGTGCCGCCGGGGCCGACGCCGCCGCCGACCGGCTTGCCGGTGAGGCGCGCAGCGGCCTGATGCGGGACGTGGACCACGCCCGGATCGCCCGCGCCTGGCAGGGCGTACGCAGCGGCCGGCACAGCATGGCCACCTTCACCGCCGCCGTGGTCAAGGACGGCGCCGCCGCCTGCCTGCACCCCTCCGGCGAACGCGACCTGCCCGCCCGGCACGCCCGCCACGACCTGGTCACCGGCCAGGTCCGGCTCGGCACCACGGCCGAGGACCCCCGCAACCCCTACCGGTACCGGGGCACCGGCCTCGCCCTCGGCCCCGAACTGCTCGGCACCTCGCTGCTCGCCGTCGGCCCGGCCGGCTCCGGCAAGACCGGCAGCCTGGTCCGCCCGCTCGCCGAGTCGCTCTGCCTGCACGCGCTGGCCGGCCGCGCCTCCGTCGTCGTCGTCGGCGCGGCCGGTGCCGGCCTCGGACCCGCCGACGCCTACGACGTCGTCGTCCGCATCGCCCACCCCGAGTCCGTCTACGACCTCGACCTGTACGGCGGCACCACCGACCCCGACGAGGCCGCCGCCATAATCGCCGAGGCCCTGGTCGGCGACCTCGCCGACCCGCACCCCGGCAGCGACAGCCGCCGCTCCACCACCGTCCTCGCCCAGCTGCTCGGCCCCTTCAGGGCGGTGCACGGCCGCTTCCCCTCCGTCCCGGAACTCCGCCAGCTCCTCGACGGCGCCCCCGGCCCGCTCGCCGCACTCCGCAAGGCGCTGACCACGACCGGCCACGAGTCGCTGCTGCGCGAGCTGGACGCGCGGGAACGCCAGATGGGACACCCGGGGGACGTCGGCGCGGTCCTCGCCGACCGCATCGCGCTCCTCGACCGCCCCGCCTTCGCCGGCTTCTTCGACACCTCCGGCCAGTCCCGCCCCTTCTCGCTCAAGGCCCTCGACCACCCGGTCCGGGTCCGCATCGACCTGCCCGAGCGCGGCCACGCGGACGCCTCCCGCATCCTGGCCCGCCTGGTGCTCGCCCAGTTCACGGCGAGCGTCGCGGTGCGGGACGACCGCTCGCTCTTCTCCTGCCTGCTGCTGGACGACGCGACGGGCGTGGTGACGCCGGAGGCGGTCCGCGCGGTCCAGCGCCTGCGTTCCGCCAACGCGGGTGTCGTGCTGACCCTGCGCACCCTGGACGACGTGCCCCGCCCGCTCCGCGGCCCGCTCCTCGGGGCCACCGGCTGCCGCATGGCCTTCGCCGGCCTCACCCCCTGGGACGGCCAGGACTTCGCCGAGGTCTGGGGCAAGGAGTGGACCGAGGCCCGGGACGTCACCGACCGCCAGATCATCGCGGAGACCCCGGCGGGCAAGGCGCTGCACGTCGTGCGCCGGGTGATCACCGGCAAGGCGGCCACGGCACGGGCGGTCACCGTCCGGCAGGTGGAGCGCGAGCGCTGGTCGGCGTCGGAGCTGGCCCACGGGCTGCCTCCGGGCCACGCGGTCCTGTCCCTCACGACGGTCAAGGGCGAGCACGCGCCCCCGCTGCTGGTGGACCTGAGGGCCGGCGGCCGGCTCTGAACACCGGGGCGCACGGGACCGTACAGTGAGGCAGAATCGATAGGGGCCGTTCATACGGGACGGCCAAAGACCACTGCCCTCACTCACGACGCCCAGAAGCTCACGAGGCTCGCGGCGTCACGACCGAAGAGAAGATCTGACGGCCTGATGCCACCGACGCTCGCCTCGCTCGTCCACCACTCCGCGCTCAAGCTGACCGTGCGCGCGGGCGAGGACCGCCTCGACGTGCCCGTGCGCTGGGCCCATGTCAGCGAACTCGCCGACCCGGTGCCGTACATGGAGGGCGGGGAACTGCTCCTGATCACCGCGCTGAAGCTGGACGCGGAGGATCCGGAGGCGATGCGCAAGTACGTGAAGCGCCTGGTCGGAGCCGGGGTGGTCGGCCTCGGCTTCGCGGTCGGCGTCAACTACGACGAGATCCCGAAGGCCCTGGTCGACGCGGCGGACCACGAGGGCCTGCCGCTGCTGGAGGTACCGCGCCGCACCCCGTTCCTCGCCATCAGCAAGGCGGTCTCGGCGGCGATAGCGGCCGACCAGTACCGGGCGGTGACGGCGGGCTTCGCCGCCCAGCGCGAACTGACCAGGCAGGCGCTGAACGCCGGCCCGGAGGGCCTGCTCGCCGCGCTCGCCGCGCAGGTGGACGGCTGGGCGGCGCTGTACGACGCGTCGGGCGCGGTCGTCGCGACGGCACCGGAGTGGGCGGGACGCCGGGCGGCGCGCCTGACGGCGGAGGTGGAGCGGCTCAGGGAGCGCCCGGCACCGGCGTCCTCGGTGGTCGGCGGCCCCGACAACGAGGACCGGGTCGAACTGCACTCCCTCGGCACCGGCCGCCGCCCGAGGGCCGCCCTGGCGGTCGGCACGGCCTCGGCGCTGGGCACGGCGGAGCGTTACGCCGTCCACTCCGCGATCGCCCTCCTCACCCTCACGACGGAACGCTCCCGCTCGCTGCACGCGGCCGAGCAGCGGGTCGGGGCGGCAGTGCTGCGCATGCTGCTCGCCGGTCAGCCCGACCACGCCCGGGGAGTCGCCGGGGACCTGTACGGCGGGCTGCTCGACGCCCCGTTCCGGGTGATCGTCGCCGACGCGGGCGGTGAGCTGCTGGCCGGTCTCGCCGAGGCGGTGGAGTCGGCCGCGGCCCGTTCCGGAGAGGCGGTGCTGGTGGTGCCGGAGGGGGAGCGGCTGGTGGTGCTGGCCGCGGACGGGGGTGCGGCGGTGACCGCGTGCGTGGAGTACGCGGCGGCGCGGGAGGCCGCGCGGGCGGTGCCGGCGGAGCAGAGCGGCGGCGAGGACGACGAAGTGGTCGTCGGCCTGTCCGCCCCGTCCGGCCCGATCGCCGCGGCGGCCGCCTACAAGCAGGCCGAACAGGCGCTGTCCGTGGCCCGGCGCAGGGGCCGGGTCCTGGTCGAGCACGACCAGCTGGCGTCCGGCTCGGTCCTGCCCCTCCTCGCCGACGACGCGGTGAAGGCGTTCGCCGACGGTCTGCTCAGGGCGCTGTACGAGCACGACGCGACCGGCCGGGGAGACCTGGTGGCCTCCCTCCGGGCCTGGCTCTCCCGGCACGGCCAGTGGGACGCGGCGGCGGCCGACCTCGGCGTCCACCGCCACACGCTCCGCTACCGGATGCGAAGGGTGGAGGAGATCCTGGGCCGCTCCCTGGACGACGCCGACGTCCGGATGGAACTGTGGCTGGCCCTGAAGGCGACGTCCGTGGAGTAGCCACCGGAGGCGGTTCGGCGAGTTCGCGCCGGGACCGCAGGAGAGCTACGCGTGCACGGGTCAGGTCATGCGAACGGTGTCGGCCGGCTCTCCGCCGGAGTGTCCGACACCGGCGCTCGGCATCGAGCCTCCTTGGTCGTGGTCGGTGATGAACCAGCGGCTCGATGTCTTCTCGGTCATCAGGTGGTGGGCAGGTCGAAGGCCGCGCGGTTCTGTGCGATGAAGCCCTCGACGTCGAGGGGGTCGCTGCCGCCGATCGTCTTCACCAGGGCGTTGGTGCCGGCGAAGACGCCGTTGCGGTAGTCGACGGCCACGGCGAGCAGGTGCTGGATCAGGTGGTCGGGGGCGCCGCGCCCGCGCAGGATGGCGGCGAACTCGTCGAGTTCGATGGGCACGTAGGTGACCTCACGGTCCAGCGCGCGCGACATCTTCTCGGCGATCTCGTAGTGGTCGAGCTCCTCGGCTCCGTACAGCGGGTAGATCCGGCCGGCGTGCGGGGCGGGGTCCTCCAGGATGGCCGCGATCACTTTCGCCTGGTCGCTCTCCGCGATGGGGGCGTGGCGTCCGTCGGCGAACGGCAGGCGCAGTTCGCCGGTTCCGTCGGCCCAGGTGTCGATCAGCCACTGGGCGAAGAAGGTCGGGCGGATGTGGGTGACGGGGACCGGGGCGCGGTCCAGGACGCGTTCGGCGACCCAGTGCCGGCGTGCCGCGTTGCTGGCGGTGTGACGGCGGGCGGAGACCTGGGACATGTTCACGATCGCCTGGACCCCGCTCTCCTCCGCCGCCTGGGCCACGTTCGCGGTGGCGTCCATCAGGCCGGGGCGGATCGGATAGGTGAAGTACAGGGCGTCGATCCCCGTGGTTGCCCGGGCCAGGGAGTCCAGGTCGAGGACGTCGCCTTCCACGACGTCCGCTCCCAGGGCGGCGAGCCGCTCGGCGCGCCCGTCGAGGCCGCGGACGAGTGCGCGGACGCGGTGGCCGCGCTTGAGCAGGAGTTCGGTGGTCTGGCCGCCGGTCTTGCCGGTGGCCCCGATCACGAGGAGGTTGCGTTCCATGGTGCTGATCTCCGTTCTCGAGGCGGAGCTGGGCGGAATTCCAGCGTCAGCTGTACGCGCGGCTGCCGGGCGGGACGGGTGAGAGGCGGTGCCGCCTCCCGTCGGAGCAGGTGGCCGACATCCCCACTCCGGATAAGTGGGCTATCCAGCCCTTTTTTCGTCTCCGTCAGAGAACACCCCTCAGAATGGGTTGTCAAGCCCTTTTTTGGGTTACAGTGGTGGCCATGACCACCAGCAGCCAAGCGCAGGCCCGGAAGCTGACCGCCAAGGGCGCGGCCACCCGCGAGCGCATCGTCAGGGCCGCCGCCGAGCTGATCTACGAACACGGTGCGCAGAACACCAACAACGAGCAGATCCGCGAGGCGGCCGGAGTCAGCGGCTCGCAGCTGACGCGCCACTTCCCCACCAAGGAGTCGCTGGTCCGCGCGGTGCTCGACTGGCAGGCCGACGGCATCGTCGCCCGGCACCGGGCGCCGGAGCTGGGCGAGCTGGACAGCTTCGCCGCGCTGCGCCGGTGGGCCGACTCCTACATCGCCTCGCAGGACATGCTGCACGGCGGGTGCACGTTCGGCTCCCTGGCGGCCGAGGTCGTCAAGAGCGAGCCCGCCCATCGCGACGCCGTGGCCGACGGCTTCGAACGGTGGCAGGCGCTGTTCAGGCGCGGCCTGGACAGGATGCGCGAGCGCGGCGAACTGCGGGCGGAGGCCGACCCGGCGGCGCTCGCCCACCTGCTCACCGCCGCGTTCCAGGGCGGAGCTCTGCTGGACCAGGCGGCCGGCGACTCCACCCCCCTGCGCGACGCGCTGTACGGGGCGCTGGCCTACATCGAGTCGTTCGCCGTACGGCACGGACCCGACGACGGCCCGGCCACTGGCCGGTGACTCCTGGCGGGTCCGGGTCGGCCCGCGTCGACGTGGGGCGCGCCGGTGATGACGGCCGTGTGGCGCGCGGCCGTTCCCGCGGTGTCGTCGTGCTGCTCGCGGGCGGCGTTTCCGCTGGTGGAAGGAGTGCTCGTCCGGCCGCCCCCAAGAAAATCGCGCCGGTGCGCAGCCCCCCGAGCGGGCGGTCGAAGGGGCCCTCGGACGAAAAAGACGGGCCGGGGCGGCGGGAGTGGGGGCACGCGGCCTGCCCCGCATCGTGCCAATCCGGCGTACCCCCCACCCCTACCACTACACCCCGGACAAACGCACCCCCGCCCGCACCGACCTACGGTGGACGCGAACACCCTGCACACAGCCATCCCCAACGCGGAAGGGCCGGGACCCGCACATGACCTCCACCCACGCCTTCTGGCTCGCCGGCCGCCAGGCCACCGGCGAGGACACCTTCGACGTCACCAACCCGTGGGACGCCCGTCTCGTCGGCAAGGTCAGCGTGCCCACCGACGCCCAGGTCGAGGAAGCCGTCGCCGCCGCGTACGCCGTACGGGACGAGTTCGCCGCCACCCCGGCCCACATACGCGCCGCCGCCCTCGACCACGTCAGCCGCCGCCTCGCCGAGCGCACCGAGGAGATCGCCCAGCTGATCTCCGCCGAGAACGGCAAGCCGGTGAAGTGGGCCCGGGGGGAGGTCGGCCGTGCCGTCTCCGTGTTCCGGTTCGCCGCGGAGGAGGCCCGGCGGTTCAACCCCGAAGGGCGTCGTTCTCGGCATCGCGCCCTTCAACTTCCCCCTCAACCTGTGCGCCCACAAGATCGCCCCGGCGATCGCGGCCGGCGTGCCGATCATCCTGAAGCCGGCCCCGGCCACGCCGCTCTCCGGCCTGATCATCGGCGACCTGCTCGCCGAGACCACCGGTCTCCCGGCCGGCTCCTGGTCGATCCTCCCGGTCGCCAACGACAAGATGGCCGCCCTCGTCCAGGACGAGCGCCTCCCGGTCATCTCGTTCACCGGTTCCGAGAAGGTCGGTTACTCGATCATGGACTCGGTGCCCCGCAAGCACTGCACCCTGGAACTCGGCGGCAACGGCGCGGCCGTCGTCCTCGGCGACTACGCGAGCGACGCCGACCTGGACTGGGCCGCGACCCGCATCGCGACCTTCTCCAACTACCAGGGCGGCCAGTCCTGCATCTCGGTGCAGCGGGTCATCGCCGACGCCGCCGTCTACGACCGTCTCCTTCCGCGCATCGTCGCGGCCGTAGAGGCCCAGGTCACCGGCGACCCAGCCGACGACCGGACCGACGTCGGCCCGCTGGTCAGCGAGGCGGCCGCGGAGCGGGTCGAGGCGTGGGTGAAGGAGGCCGTCGAGGCCGGCGCCACCCTGGTCACCGGCGGCGACCGCGACGGCGCCAGCTACGCGCCGACCGTCCTCACCGACGTACCGGAGGACACCACCCTCTCCTGCGAGGAGGTCTTCGGACCCGTCCTCACCGTGCAGAAGGTGAACGGCGAGGACGAGGCGTTCGCCGCCGTCAACGCCTCCAAGTACGGCCTCCAGGCGGGCGTGTTCACCCACGACCTCCAGGGCGCCTTCCGCGCCCACCGTGCCCTCGAGGTCGGCGGTGTCGTGATCGGCGACGTCCCCTCCTACCGTGCCGACCAGATGCCGTACGGCGGCGTGAAGCAGTCCGGCGTCGGCCGCGAGGGCGTCAAGTTCGCGATGGACGACTACACGTACGAGCGCGTCCTGGTCCTCACCGGCCTCGCCCTCTGATCTGCCACGGACGGACCGGAGAGCGACGAGACGGCCGCAGCCCGCTGTGCGGGGGCTGCGGCCGTCTCCCTTCTCACCGGCTTCACCCGGCCGGCGGGACTGCCGCGAAAGTCAACGCCGGGACGGCGGGTTCCGCTGCAGGGGTGGTTTGCCGTCACGGCCGGCGCTCTGCCGACGGGCCGCCAGGACACTGGCCGGTGGGGCGGCCGGGGGCGCCGCCGTGGAAGGCGGGGGAGCCCATGGCCGACAGCAGGATCCTGGTCGCGGTGCCCGAACACCCGCGGGGCGAGGGCGCCGGGTCCCAGCAGTTACGGGCGATCCGGGACGCGATCGAGGCGGGCGGGTTCGAAGTCCGGTGGGCGGTCACGGCCGAGGACGCGGACGCGGTACTGCGCACCGAGGCCGGCCTGGCCGCCGCGCTGGTGGCCTGGGACCTCCCCGGAGCCTGCGGTGACGGGCCCGGCGCCGCGCTCGCCGCGCCGGACGGCACACTCGCCCGGCCGGCCCGCACCCTCGACGGGACTCCGGGCGGCGGCTCCGTACTGCGCCGGATCGGCCGCCGTTTCCGGGACCTGCCGGTCTTCCTGGTGATGACCGGCGAGGGCCTGGGGGAGTTGCCGCTGTGGGTGTCCGAGTCGGTCGTGGGCTACGTCTGGCCGCTGGAGGACACCCCTGGCTTCATCGCGGGCCGCATCACCGCCGCCGCCCGCGCCTACCGGGAATCCGTGCTGCCGCCGTTCTTCCGGGCGCTGCGCCGCTTCGACGACGCCCACGAGTACTCCTGGCACACCCCGGCCCACTCCGGCGGCGTCGCCTTCCTCAAGTCACCTGCGGGGCGCGCCTTCCACGACTACTTCGGGGAGCGGCTGCTGCGCAGCGACCTGTCGATCTCCGTCGAGGAACTGGGCTCGCTGTTCGAGCACACCGGCCCGATCGGCGAGGCGGAGCGCAACGCCGCCCGTGTGTTCGGCTCCGACCTCACCTACTTCGTGCTGCACGGCGACTCGACGTGCAACCGCCTGGTGGGCCATTACAGCGTGACCCGCGACGAGATCGCGCTGGTGGACCGCAACTGCCACAAGTCCGTACTGCACGGCCTGGTCGTCTCGGGCGCCCGGCCGGTCTACCTGGTTCCCACCCGTAACGGCTACGGCCTGGCGGGACCGCTGCCCCCGGCCGAGATCGCCGCCGACGCGGTGGCGGCCCGGATCGCCGCGCACCCGCTCACCGAGGGCGCGGTTTCCCCGCACCCGCAGTACGCGGTGTTCACCAACTCCACCTACGACGGCCTGAGTTACGACGCCGTGCCCGCCGCTCGCGCGCTGGCCGCCAGTACGCCCCGGGTGCACTTCGACGAGGCGTGGTTCGCGTACGCCCGTTTCCACCCGCTCTACGCCGGCCGCTACGGAATGTCGGTGGGCGAGGAGACCTTCCCCGGCCCGGACCGCCCGACCGTGTTCGCCACCCAGTCCACGCACAAGCTGCTGGCGGCGTTGTCGCAGAGCGCGATGGTGCACGTGCGGCCCGCACCGCGGGCACCGGTCGAGCACGACCGGTTCAACGAGGCGCTGATGATGCACGGCACCACCTCGCCCCTCTATCCGATGATCGCCTCGCTCGACGTGGCGACGGCCATGATGGACGGCCCACAGGGCGAGTGGCTGATCGACGAGGCCGTCACCGAGGCGATCCGCTTCCGGCAGGAGATGGTGCGGCTGGGACGGCGGATCGAGAGCGCCGGGGACCGGCCGCCGTGGTTCTTCGGGGTGTGGCAACCGGACACGGTCACCGACCCGGCGACCGGCGACCGGCTGAGGTTCGAGGAAGCCCCGCCGGAGCTGCTGCGCACCGACCAGTCCTGCTGGCTGCTGGAGCCGGGCGCCGACTGGCACGGATTCCCCGGGCTGACCGAGGGCCACACCATGCTGGACCCCATCAAGGTCACGCTGACCTGCCCGGGGATCAGCGCCACCGGCGAGATGACCGAGGAGGGCATCCCGGCCCGGGTGCTCACCGCCTATCTGGGCACCCGCAAGATCGTCGTGGAGAAGACCGACAGCTACACCACCCTGATCCTGTTCTCCATGGGCATCACCAAGGGCAAGTGGGGCACCCTGCTGGACGCCCTGACGGATTTCAAGGCCCTCTACGACGCCGACGCCCCACTGGAGCGGGTCCTGCCGGAGGCCGTCGCCGCGCACCCCCGCCGGTACGCGGGCCTGACCCTGCGCGCGCTGTGCCAGGACATGCACGAGCAACTGCGCTCCGCGCGCCTGGTGGAGCTTCTGGACACGGCCTTCCAGCAGCTCCCGCAGCCCGTGGCGCCACCTCAGCACTGTTACCAGCGGCTGGTGCGGGGAGGCACCGAGCGTATCCGGATCTCGGAGGCGGCGGGCCGGGTGGCCGCCGCCATGGTGACCGTCACCCCGCCGGGCATCCCGGTCCTGATGCCGGGCGAGTCGACCGGCGCCCCCGACGGCCCGCTGCTGCGTTACCTGACAGCCCTGGAGTCCTTCGACCGCCGTTTCCCCGGCTTCCGCAGCGAGACCCACGGCGTGACCATCGACGAGGACACCGGCGACTACCTGATCGAGTGCCTGTCCCTGGACGGGGAGCCGCACCCGTAGCACTCGCCCGGGCCTGTCGGCCGGCTCGACCGGTCTCCGGCTGACGGGAAGCACTTCGGGTAGGGGCCGGGCACCGGTGCCTCCCGGTGCCCGGCCCCTACCCCTTGCCGGCCGCTCCGGACCCTCAACCGGAGAAGCCGACGTGCGCGAGCCGTAGCGTCCCGCGCAGTCCGAGGTGGAGGTCGTGCACGCCCTCGGCGGCGAGCGGGGCCGTGAGCGTGGTGTAGGTGTACGCGTCGGCGGTCGGCTCGTCGAGGACCAGTACGGCCACCGGCGGGCCGCCGTCGAGGGAGAGCTCCAACCTGCCCGTGCCCGACACCCGTGCGGCCACCTCGGTCACCCCCTTGCCGAAGTCGCAGTCCCGGTAGACGAGTTCTCCCGGACCGCCGCCCTCGGGCGTCACCGCGTCGCCGTCCGTCCTCGTGCGGTCCACGATCGCGATGCCCGACCGCTCGTCGAAGTCGGCCGCCGCCAGGCCGGGTTCGGAGGCGACGGCCCGCGGCGCCGCCGGCTCGCCGTCCAGGACCACGGTCGTACGCAGCCGGATGTCCGCGCTGGACGCGCCCACCAGTACGTCGTACGCACCGCCCTCCAGGCGCCGTCCGCCGCGTGCCACGTCCCAGAACTCGAAGGCGGAGAGCGGGACTTCGAAGGTCACGCCGGTCCGCTCGCCGGGGCGCAGGGCGAGCCGCCGGTGGGCGAGGAGTTCGCGGCGCGGGCGTACCGAGGACGGCTCGACGGCCCGGGTGTAGAGCTGGGCCACCTCGTCCGCCGGTACGTCGCCGGTGTTGGCGACCGTGAAGGAGACGCGGAGCGCTCCGTCCGTCACCTCGGTCGCCAGGTCCGCGTAGGAGAAGGACGCGTAGGACAGGCCGTGGCCGAACGGGAAGAGCGGGGCGCCCTCGAAGTAGAGGTAGGTCTGGCGGGCGCCCAGCACGTCGTAGTCGAGCAGGTCCGGAAGGTCCGCGTCTGAGGCGTACCAGGTCTGCGGGAGGCGGCCCGCGGGGGAGACGTCACCGGCCAGCACGCGGGCGAGCGCGGTACCGGCCGCCTGGCCGCCGTGGGCCGTCCAGAGCACGGCCGGCAGCTGGGCCGCGTCCACCGCGTACGGGTACGACGACACCAGCGCCAGCACCGTGGCCGGGTTCGCCGCGCGGGCGGCCCGCAGGAGGCGCTCCTGGTGCGGGGGCAGGGCGAGGGTCGTACGGTCCTCGGTCTCGCGGCCGTTGATGTGCGGGTCGTTGCCCGCCACCACCAGGACCGCGTCGGCCGCGGCGGCCACCCTGGTGACGGCGTCCGAACCGCGTTCGACGATGATCAACTCGAAGATCGAGGCGTTTTCGGCGGCAACCTTCACCCCGTCGGCGGCGACAGAGACGTGGCGACCCGTGCCGAGGTGCCGGAGGAGGTGACCGTTCTCGTGGGGTTCCAGGCGGAACGTCTCCTGGACGACCCAGCCGCCTGGCTGGTCCGCGGCGGCGCGGACGAAGCCGTCCTCGGCGACGGAGAGGTAGCGGCCGTCCGGGGCGCGCAGCGTCAGCACCCCCTCGCCCCAGTCGACGAGGGCGAGTTCGGTGCCGGTGGCGTCGGTGGTCAGCGGGGGCAGGTCCGTGCGGCCCGCGAGCAGCGCCGGGTCCAGGGCGCCCGCCGCGCCGCGCACCTCCTCGGCGGCCTCGGGAGCGGGCGGCACGTGCAGGAAGGTGCCGTCCGCGAGCCGCAGCCGGACCCGGTCCACCCCCTCCGCGAACTCCACGCGCTCCGCGCCGAACCGCTCGTACAGGCCCTCCAGGGGAGTGGAGCGGTGCATCAGGGTGCCGCTGTACCAGTCGAGCTTGCACTCGTCGGCGAGCAGACCGACCACGGCGATCCGGGTGTCGTGGGCGAGCGGCAGCAGGTCCCCGTCGTTCTTGAGGAGCACGACCGCCTGTTCCGCCGCCTCCTGGGCGAGGGCGCGGTGGGCCGGGGTGTCGAACTCGGCGGCCCCCGGGTGCGGGTCGTCGTGCGGGTCGAACTCCCCGAGGCGGAAGCGGACCGAGAGCTGGCGGCGGACCGCCGTGTCGATGTCCTTCTCCGTCAGCAGGCCCTGGGCGAGTGCCCCGTTGACCCGGGCGATGATCTGCGCGCTGTCCGTGCCGTGGTCGGTGAAGCTGTCGACGCCGGCGAGCAGCGCGGCCGCCGTCGCTTCCTCGTGCGTGGCGAAGTAGTGCTCGTGGTCGACCAGGTTGCTGGGCGCGCCGGCGTCCGAGCAGACCAGCAGCTCCTCGTCGGTCCAGTTGCGCAACTGCTCGCGCAGGTACGGGGAGACGTGGTTGGGGCGGCCGTTGACCAGGTTGTACGCGGGCATCACCCCGGCCACCGCGCCCGCCTCCACGGTCTCCCGGAAGGCGCGCAGGTCGTACTCGTGCAGGACGCGCGGGCGGACCGAGGAGGAGGAAGTGGCCCGGTCCGTCTCGTTGTTGTGGGCCAGCCAGTGCTTCAGGACGGGGGCCGTGCGCCAGTACACCGGGTGGTCGCCGCGCAGGCCGCGGGTGTAGGCGGTGGCGATGGCGGAGGTCAGCTTCGGGTCCTCGGAGTAGCCCTCCTCGTTGCGGCCCCACAACGGATGGCGGAGCAGGTTCACCGTCGGGGCCCAGACGTTGAGGCCGACCCGGTCGTCGTGGGCCCGCATCGCCCGGACCTCCTTGGACACGGCCTCCCCGACCCGTCGTACGAGATCGGTGTTCCAGGTCGCGCCGAGCCCCACCGCCTGCGGGAACACCGTCGCCGGGCCCATCCAGGCCACCCCGTGCAGAGCCTCCTGCCCGGTGCGGAACGCGGCGATGCCCAGCCGCTCGACGGCGGGCGTGAACTGGTGCAGGAAGGAGACCTTCTCGTCCAGGGTGAGCCGGGTCAGCAGATCGTCGATGCGCTTCGCGAACGGCAGACGAGGATCGCGGAAAGGCGGCGTAGGCGGCGTTTGAGCGGTCACGTGCGGTTCCCCTTGCGATGGAGCGACGAGGAGCTTTCGAAGCGCTTCGATGCTCATTCGGCGCAGGGGTGGGTGTCAAGAGACGCTCACCGATATTTCAAGCGGCACATAACCAGAGGTCACCCCTGACACCTCGGAGGAATCTTGGAAGCGACCCTTGTGCACCCCCGAGTGTTCACTTAACCTCGCAGCAACATCGAAGCGCTTCGACTACCCGGGCCCCTGCAGGACGCAGCACGGGGACGCACGACAGAGGTCGGGGACAGCTTCCGCTCAGCCAGTTCCACTCGAGACACCGCAGCCGACGGCCACCGCCGGGTGTCCTGGTGCGCCATGAAGGGTTGACGCAATGACGCCGAACGCCGCTTCCGCCCCCGCCGGGCCGAGCCGGAGAAGTTTCCTCGCCTCCACGGCAGTCGCCACCGCAGCGGTGGCGGGCGGGATGCCGCTGCTCGCCGCCTGCGGGGCGTCGGACAGCGGGTCTGGAGGGGGCTCCTCGTCGGGCAAGGGCACCCAGAAGCTCCTGCCATCCTACGTCGCCAACAACGTGGTGACGCCGGACATCCCGTCGAAGAACGGCTCCTCGATCGGCTTCACCAGCAAGCTCGACCTGGCGTCCCTGAAGACCTCGGTCCCGAAGAAGCTCGGCAAGGGCGGCAAGGTCACCGTCATGTCGCCGTTCTGGGGTTCCCCGCCCAAGCAGGACAACGCCTACTACAAGGCGATGAACGACATGATCGGCGTCGATGTCCAGTGGCAGAACCAGGACGGCAACACCTACGACCAGAAACTCGGCGCGGTCCTCGCCTCCAGCGACGTACCGGACGTCGTGGTCATCCCGAACTGGAACATGGGCGGCAAGATACCCACCGCCATCATCAGCAAGTTCGCCGACCTCGGACCGTACCTTTCGGGCGACAAGGTGAAGGACTACCCGAACCTCGCCGCCATCCCGACCGACGCCTGGCGGCGCTGCATCTTCGGCGGCAAGCTGCGCGGACTGCCGATGCCGGCCTCGTACGTCACCAACATCGTGCCCTTCTACCGCAAGGACATCTTCGACAAGAAGGGCTACCAGGTCCCGCGCTCGGCGGACGAGTTCCTCGCCCTGGCCAAGGAGATCACCAACGCCAAGGCCAAGCGCTGGGCCTGCATGGACATGAAGTGGACCGCCTGGCAGATGTTCAGCGTCCTCTCCGGCAGCGAGAAGCCGCTCGGCTGGAACCTCGTCGACGGCAAGCTGATCAACCGCATCGAGACCGACGAGTACCTCGAAGCGCTGGAGTGGACCCGCAAGCTCTTCGCCGCCGGGGTCGTCCACCCAGACGCGATGCTGGGCAAGAACGCCCCCGACGCGGGCCCCAAGTTCGCGGCCGGCGAGTTCCTGATCTACCCCAATGACATCAGCCAGTGGTGGAGCCGCACCGCCGAACAGGCCACCCAGAACCCGGACTACAAGATCTGGGGCATGGACGTCTACGCCCACGACGGCGGCAACCCGCAGGTCTGGGCCGAACAACCCGCCGGCATCTTCGCCTTCGTCAACAAGAAGGCCTCGGAGTCCGTGATCCACGACGTGCTGGCCGTCGCCAACACCACCGCCGCGCCGTACGGCACCAAGGAGTACATGGCCACCAACTACGGCGTCGAGGGCACCCACTACACCGTCAAGAACGGTGTGCCCACCAAGACCACCCAAGGCAACAACGAAGTCCTCAACGCCTACGTCATGGTCGCCAGCCCCGCCCCCACCATCGCCCACCCCGACTTCCCCGAGGTCGCCAAGGCCCAGGTGGAGTGGCAGCAGCGGATGGGCTCCTTCACCAAGAAGTCCAGCTTCTTCGGCCAGATGATCACCGAGCCGTCCCGCTACACCAACCTCATGGACGACTTCGAGACGCTCGAGGACGACATCACCCGCGGCCGCAAGAAGATCAGCGACATGCAGCAGGCCGTCGCGGAATGGAAGAGCAAGGGCGGCGACAAGCTGCGCGACTGGTACCAGAAGCTGCTCGACGACAACGGTTCGTCCGCGAGCTGACCCGGAAGCCGAGGCAAGGAGAACGGCCGTGTCCCACAGCACGGTGCCTCGCAGCAGGGCCGAGGCAGACGACAAGGCGCGGAGGACCCCGGTGGCGTCCGGCGGCGCCACCGGCCCCCGTAAGCAGGGGAACACCGGAAAGCTGAGCCTGCGCCTCAGATTCAGACGCGACCGCGCCCTGATCCTGATGACCCTGCCGGCGGTCCTGCTGCTCCTGGTCTTCAACTACCTGCCGATCCTCGGCAACATCGTCGCCTTCCAGGACTACGACCCCTACATCAGCGACAACGGCATCGTCTCCATGCTGCACAGCGCATGGGTGGGCCTGGAGAACTTCCAGCAGATCTTCGCCGACTCCGCGTTCTGGAACGCGGTGAAGAACACCCTGGTGCTGTTCTTCCTGCAACTCGTGCTGTTCTTCCCGATCCCGATCGCCCTCGCGCTGCTCATCAACAGCGTGGTCCGGCCGCGGGTGCGGGCGATCGCCCAGGCGGTGCTGTACCTCCCGCACTTCTTCTCCTGGGTGCTGGTCATCTCCGTCTTCCAGCAGATCTTCGGCGGGGCCGGCGTGCTGTCGCAGCTGCTGCGGCAGCACGGCTACGACGGCCTCGACATCATGACCGACCCGTCGACCTTCAAGTTCCTGGTCACCGCCGAGGGCGTCTGGAAGGACGCGGGCTGGGGGATCATCGTCTTCCTGGCGGCACTGGCGTCCGTGAGCCCCGACCTCTACGAGGCCGCCGCCATGGACGGCGCGGGCCGCTGGCGCCGCATCTGGCACGTCACGCTCCCTGCGCTGCGCCCGGTCATCGCACTGCTGCTGGTCCTGCGGGTCGGCGACGCGCTGACGGTCGGCTTCGAACAGATCCTCCTCCAGCGCGACGCCGTGGGACCGGGAGCCTCCGAAGTCCTCGACACCTTCGTCTGGTGGAACGGCGTCCGCAACCAGGACTTCGGCTACGCGGCCGCCGCCGGCCTCATCAAGGGCGTGGTCAGCCTCGGACTGGTCCTCGCCGCGAACAAGGTGGCCCATCTCATGGGCGAGCAGGGGGTGTACAAGAAATGACCGCCGTCATCGACAAACCGTCCGCGCCGGAGCGGCCGCCGTCCCGGTGGGCCGCACCGCCCCGCCCGGTCTGGGAGGAGGAACCCGGCAGGGCCGGTGCCGCCGGCAAGGGCCTGGTCCTCACCCTGGCCTGCCTCGCCATCCTCTTCCCGCTCTGGATCGTCGTCGTCACCAGCCTGTCCTCCCGGAAGACCATCGACGAGGCGGGCGGCCTCGTGATGATCCCCAAGGGCATCACCTTCGTCGCCTACAAGGAGCTGCTGAGCGGCGGTCAGGTCACCCGGGCCACGGTCATCAGCGTCCTGATCACCCTCGTCGGCACGCTGTTCTCGATGACCGTGTCGGTCCTGTGCGCCTACGGCCTCTCGCGCATCGGCTCGCTCGGCCACCGCTGGTTCCTGATGCTGCTGCTGGCGACGATGTTCTTCAGCGCCGGCCTGATCCCGACCTATCTGCTGGTCCAGTCCCTGGGCCTGACCGACAGCTATCTCGCCCTGATCCTGCCGAGCGCGGTGAGCGTCTTCAACATCCTCGTCCTGCGCGGGTTCTTCATGGGCATCTCCCAGGAACTGACCGACAGCGCGCGCATCGACGGCGCCGGCGACTTCCGGATCCTGTGGCAGATCGTGATGCCGCTGTCCCGGGCGGTGCTGGCCGTGATCACCCTGTTCTACGCGGTCGGGTACTGGAGCGCCTGGTTCAACGCCTCCCTGTACCTCAACGACCAGGACAAGATGCCGCTGCAGAACGTCATGATCCAGCTGGTGCAGAAGCAGCAGGCCCCGGTGGGGCTGGGGCAGGCGATCAAGACGGGCGAGCTGTCGGGGCTCGCGGTGCAGATGGCGGTGATGGTGATGGCGTTGCTGCCGGTGGCGGTGCTTTCGCCGTTCGTACAGAAGCACTTCAAGAAGGGGATGCTGACCGGGGCCGTGAAGGGCTGACGGTCGCCTTCTGAAGGGGGGCGGCGGGGAGCGTCGGCGACCGCGGGTGGTTCGTAACTGGTCGCGCAGTTCCCCCGCCCCTGAGGAGCGCTGTAAACACCAAGCTGCGGGCAGTCGTGCCGCTGGGGCGGCACGGGTGGGCGCTGGGGGTCCCCCCGGCCGAAGGCTGGGGGAGGCACCCCGCAAGCGCGGGCGGCCGAAACCCCCCGCCCCAGCCCTCACTCCGGTCCACTCACCCAAACCCACGCTCACCGAAGGTTCCCCATGCCCACCCTGAGCCGCAGAACCGTCCTCGCCGGCACCGCAGCGGCCGCCGGCCTCACCGCTCTCCCGACCCTCACCGTCGGCCCCGCCCACGCGGCCGAGCCTCAGCCGCAGGCGTACCGCTGGCGCAACGCGGTGATCGGCGGCACCGGATTCGTCACCGGCGTCCTCTTCCACCCCACCACCCCCGGCCTCGCCTACGCCCGTACGGACATCGGCGGCGCCTACCGCTGGGACGCCCGCACCGCCCGCTGGACCCCCCTCACCGACCACCTCGGCTGGGACGACTGGAACCTCCTCGGTGTGGAGGCGATGGCCGTAGACCCGGCCCACCCCGGCCGGCTCTACCTCGCCCTCGGCACCTACTCCCAGTCCTGGGCCGGCAACGGCGCGGTCCTGCGCTCCGAGGACCGCGGTGCCACCTGGGCCCGTACCGACCTCACCGTCAAGCTCGGCGCCAACGAGGACGGCCGGGGCATGGGTGAGCGACTCCTCGTCGACCCGCGCGACAGCGACACCCTGTGGCTGGGGACGAGACACGACGGACTGCTCAAGTCGACGGACCGGGGCGCCACCTGGGCGGCGGCCGGCGGCTTCCCGGCCACCCCGTCCGCCTCCGGGCAGGGCGTCAGCCTCCTCGTCGCCGTGGGGCGTGCCGTCTACGCCGGCTGGGCGGACGGCGACGGCAGCGCGACCGCCGTCAGCCTGTACCGCACCACCGACGGGACGGCCTGGGAGGCCGTACCCGGACAGCCCGCCGGCACCTCCGCCAAGGTCCCGGTCCGCGCCGCCTACGACCGGCACGCCCGCGAGCTGTACGTGACGTACGCCGACGCCCCCGGCCCCAACGGCCAGGCGGACGGCAGCGTGCACAAGCTCGCCACCGGCACGGGCAGGTGGACCGAGGTCACGCCGGTCCGACCCGGCGGCAGCGACACCTTCGGCTACGGCGGGGTCGCCGTCGACGCCCGCCGGCCCGGTACCGCCGTCGTCTCGACGAACAACCGCTGGTCGGCCGTGGACACCCTCTACCGGACCACCGACGGCGGCCGTACCTGGACGTCCCTCAAGGACTCCGCCGTCTTCGACGTGTCGGAGACCCCCTTCCTCAAGTGGGGCGGCGACCAGCCGAAGTTCGGGTGGTGGATCCAGGCCGTCGCCGTCGACCCGTACGACTCGAAGCACATCGTCTACGGCACCGGTGCCACCCTCTACGGCACCCGCGACCTCGTCCACTGGGCCCCGCAGATCCGCGGCCTGGAGGAGACCTCCGTGCTTCAGCTGGTGTCGCCCCCGGCCGGGGAGGCACACCTGCTGAGCGGCTCGGGGGACATCGGCGTCCTGTACCACGAGCGGCTCACCGCGTCTCCGTCCCGCGGGATGGCCACGAACCCCGTGTCCGGGTCGGCGACGGGGCTCGCGCAGGCCGCGGGCCGGCCGGCGTACGTGGTCCGCGCCGGCTGGGGCGACAACGGCAACGGGGCGTACTCGAACGACGGGGGCCGGACCTGGGCACCCTTCGCCGCCCAGCCCTCCCTCGCCCACGACGCACCGGGGCCGATCGCCGTCAACGCCGACGGCAGCGTGCTGCTGTGGTCCTTCGTGCACTGGGACGGGACCAGGTACCCCGCCCACCGGTCGGAGGACAACGGTGCCACCTGGACCGAGATCTCCTCCTTCCCGAAGGGCGCCACGCCGGTCGCCGACCCGGCCGACCCGACGCTCTTCTACGCGTACGACACCGACACGGGAACGCTACGAGCCAGCACCGACAGTGGCCGCACCTTCACCGCGCGTGCGACCGGGCTGCCCTCCTGTGACAGCCAGTTCCAGCTGGTCGCGGCGCCCGGCCGGTGCGGTGACCTGTGGCTGAGCGTGAAGGGGAACGGCCTGTACCGGTCCACGGACGGCGGGGCCGCCTTCGTCAAGGTCACCAGCTGCCGGGCCGCGTACACCCTGGGCTTCGGCAAGGCGGCGCCCGGCGCCGACTACCCCGCGATCTACCTCGTCGGTTCCACCGACTCCGGCACCGCCGTCCGCCGCTCCGACGACGAGGCCGGCACCTGGGTCCGGATCAACGACGACCGGCACCAGTGGGGCTGGATCGGGCAGGCCGTCACCGGCGACCCGCGCGTGTACGGCAGGGTCTACCTGGCCACCAACGGGCGCGGCATCCAGTACGGGGAGCCCAGCTGATGCCGGGGCTCACCGACGCCACCCGCGGCCGCATCCTCTTCGGCGGCGACTACAACCCGGAGCAGTGGCCCGAGGAGACCTGGCACGAGGACGTCCGGCTGATGACGGCCGCCGGCGTCAACTCCGTGACCATGGGCGTCTTCTCCTGGGCGCGGCTCGAACCGCAACCGGGGGAGCGGGACTTCGGCTGGCTGGACCGGCTCATGGACCTGATGCACGACCACGGCATCGGCGTCGTCCTCGCCACCCCCACCGCCTCACCGCCGCCGTGGCTCGGGCGGCTGCACCCGGACACCCTGCCGCGGGACGCCGACGGCCGCACCGAGTGGTGGGGCGGCCGCCAGCACTTCTCGCACTCCAGCGCCACCTACCGCCGGTACGCCGCCGCCATCACCGAGGACCTCGCCGCCCGCTACGCCGGCCACCCCGCCCTCACGATGTGGCACATCAACAACGAGTACTGCACCTTCGACCACGGCGACGAGGCCGCCGCCGCCTTCCGCCGCTGGCTGCGCGAGCGCTACGGCACCCTCGACGCCCTCAACACCGCGTGGGGCACGGCGTTCTGGAGCCAGGGCTACGACACCTGGGACGGCATCCTGCCCCCGCGCCACGCCCACTACCTGAAGAACCCCACCCAGGTGCTGGACTTCCGCCGCTTCACCTCCGACATGCTCCTGGAGTGCTACACGGCCGAACGGGACATCGTCGCCCGGCACACCCCGCACATCCCGGTGACCACCAACTTCATGCCGCTGTGGATCGGCCAGGACGCCTGGCGCTGGGCCGCCGAGGAGGACGTCGTCTCCGTCGACCTCTACCCCGACCCGAGGGACCCCCTCGCCCCGCAGCACGGCGCGCTCGTCCACGACCTCACCCGTTCCCAGGCGCGCGGCCCCTGGATGCTCATGGAGCAGGCCGCCGGGCCGGTCAACTGGCGCGGGGTGAACCACCCCAAGCCCCGCGGCCTCAACCGCCAGTGGTCGCTCCAGGCCGTGGCCCGGGGCGCGGACGCCGTCTGCTACTTCCAGTGGCGGCAGTCGCGGCAGGGCGCGGAGAAGTTCCACTCCGGGATGGTCAGCCACGCGGGGGCGCAGGGCCGTACGTACCAGGAGGTCAAGCAGCTCGGCTCCGAACTGGCCGCGATCGCGGCCGAGGTGACCGATCGGCACGTCGGCGCCGACGTCGCCGTGCTGCACGACTGGCACTCCTGGTGGGCCGGTGCCCACGAAGGCCGGCTCTCCACCGAGGTGGACCTCCCCGACGTCCTGCACGCCTGGCACCGGGCCCTGTGGGAGTCGAACCTCACCACCGACTTCGCCCACCCCGAACAGGACCTGTCCCCCTACCGGCTGGTCGTCGTCCCGCAGCTCTATCTCCTCACCGACGCCGCGATCGGCAACCTCCTCGCCTACGTCCGCGGCGGCGGCACCCTGGTCAGCGGCTTCCTGACCGGCATCGCCGACGAGGACGACCGGATCCGCCCCGGCGGCATGGACGCCCGGCTGCGCGAGCTCTTCGGCATCCGCACCCTGCACGAGTGGTGGCCGCTGGACGCGGGGGAGACCGTCGTGTGCGAGGGCTTCTGCGGAACCCTGTGGTCGGAGGAGATCGAGGCGATGCCCGGCGTCACGGAGACCGTGCCCTACCAGGGCGGGGAACTCGACGGAATGCCGGCCGTGCTGCGCAACGGGCGCGCCTGGTACGTCTCCACGCTCCCCGAGCCGGAGGCGCTGCGCAAGCTGCTCGGCCGGATCGCGGCGGACGCGGGGGTGCGCCCGGTGCTCGACGGCCTGCCCACCGGAGTCGAGGCGGTGCGCCGGGGTGAGCTGCTGTTCCTGTTCAACCACGGGTGTGATCAGGTAAAGGTTCCGGTCATGGGAACACATCGAGACCTGCTGACCGGTACGACGGTCACCGGCGAGACCGTCCTTGGCCGCTACGGAGTGGCGGTGCTCAAGCCATGAGCGCCACCGGCCCCGTCCACGGCACCTGGGAGCCCGCCCCCGCCGCCCGCTGGGAGGACGCCTTCCTGAGCGGCAACGGCCATCACGGCACCCTCGTTTTCGGCGATCCGAACGACGACCGGGTCATCGTCACCCACCACACCCTCGTCCGTCCGAACGGCGGCGAACGCGCCCGCCCGCCCCGCCTGGCGGCCGGACTCGCCGACGTGCAGGACAGGCTGCTCGCCGGTGAGCCGGCCGCCGCCGAGAGCTTCACCGACGGCCGTCCGCTCCAGTGGGTGCAGCCCTTCCACCCCGCCTTCCAGATCCGGCTGCGCAGGCCGCACACCCGGCCCGACGGCTACCGCCGCTCCGTGGACTTCACCACCGGAGAGGTCACCGCCACCGCCGCCGACTGGACCAGCCGGGTCTTCGTCTCCCGCGCGGACGACGTGATCGTGCAGCAGGTCACCGGCGCCGCCGCCCTCGACATCGCCCTCGACCACCGGCTGCCCGGCGCCCCGTCCGGCCTGGGCGTCGGCCACGGCGCGCTGCGCACCCCCGAGGGCGCCCTGCTCAGCCTCCGCGCCCGCTACCCCGACAGCGACCGCGCCTACACCGGCGTCACCCTGGTCGCCGTCACCGGCGGCAGCACCCGACTCGTCCCGCCGGGCGTCCGCGTCACCGGCGCCGAGTCCGTCCTCCTGCTCACCCGGGTCCGCCGCCACACCGGCGAACTCGACGTGACCGCCGAGACACGCGAACTGAGCGACCTGCTCGCCGGCCGGGAGTCGTACGACACGCTGCTCGCCCGCCATCTCGGGCCGCACCGCACCGCCTACACCCGTGTCACCCTCGACCTGGCCGCCGACCCGGCCGAACGCGCGCTGCCGGGCTCCGAGCTGCTGAGGAAGCCGACCGAAGCGGCCCTCCTGGAGCGGCTCTTCGCCGCCGGTCGCTATCACCTGCTCTCCGCCTCCGGCCTCAACCCGCCCCGCCTGACCGGCCTGTGGACCGGCGAGTGGAACACCGCCTGGTCCGGTGCCTTCACCAACGACGCCAACGTCAACCTCCAGACGGCCTCGGCCGCGGCCGCCGCCCTGCCCGAAGTCACCGAGGCGTGCGCCGCACTGGTCCAGCGCCAGCTCGGCGACTGGCGGGAGAACGCCCGCACCGTCTTCGGCGCCCGGGGCGTGGTCGCGCCCGCGCACAGCGACGGCGAGTCCGGACTGACCTACCACTTCAGCCGCGAGTACCCCCTGCACCTGTGGACAGCGGGCGCCGACTGGCTGCTCAAGCCGCTCGTCGACCACGACGAGATCCGCGGCGAGCACGATCCCCGCACGGCCGCGGTGCTGGCCGAAGTCGCCCTGTTCTACGAGGACTTCCTCACCCGCACCGACGCCGACGGCCACCTCGTCGTCGTGCCGTCCTACTCCCCCGAGAACCGGCCCGCGAACGCGAGCTGGGGCACACTCAACGCGGCGATGGACCTCTCCGCCGCCCGGCACGCCCTGCGCACCGCGGCCGACTACCACCCCGGCCCGGACGCCGACCGCTGGCGCGCCCTCGCCGACCGGCTGTCCCCGCACCGCATCAACGCCGACGGCGCGCTCGCCGAATGGGCCTGGCCCGGCCTCGACGACACCTACGACCACCGCCACCTCAGCCACCTGTACGGCGTCTGGCCGCTCGACGAGATCACCCCGTACGACACCCCGGAGCTCGCGGCCGCCGCCCACCGCGCGCTCGAACTGCGCGGTGCCGAGAACGACTCGGCCCACGGCCACCTCCACCACGCGCTCGTCGCGGCCCGCCTGCGGGACGGCGAGCGGGTCGGCGCCGCCCTCGCCCAGGTCCTGGGCGGCGACTTCTTCCACGCCTCCCTGATGAGCGCCCACTACCCGCACCTCGACGTCTACAACGCGGACGCCGCCCACACCCTGCCCGCCGTGCTCGTGGAAGCCCTCGTCCAGTCGACCCCGGACCGGCTGGTCCTGCTGCCGGCGCCGCCGCGGGGCCTGAGGACCGGGCGGCTGCACGGCGTCCGCACCCGCTTCGGAGCCGAACTCGACCTCGACTGGACGCCCGACGGCGCGCGGGCCGTCCTCAAGCCGCACCGGACGCTCCGCGTCGACCTGCGGACTTCCTCCGGCAGCCGGCCGCTCGACCTCGTCGCCGGAGAAGACCACGTCCTCACCCTGGGGACGTGGTAGCCATCCGCACCTCCCCCCACCCATGGAAGGGACACCATGGCATCACGCACGCTCGGCAGGGCCGTCACCGCCCTGATCGCCCCCGCGCTCGCCCTCGGCGCCACCGTCGGCCTCGCCGCGGCCCCCGCCTCGGCCGCCGTCTGGAGCTCCTGCGACCAGTGGGGCAACACCACGCTGAACGGCTACACCCTCTACAACAACATCTGGGGCTCCGGCGCCGGCACCCAGTGCATCTGGGCCAACTCCGGCACCAACTGGGGCGTCAACGCCAACCACCCCAACACCGGCGGCATCAAGTCGTACCCGAACTCCAAGAAGGTGATCAACAAGACGATCACCTCTCTCGGCTCGCTCACCAGCAGCTACAACGTGACCGTCCCGTCGTCCGGCGCGTACAACACGTCGTACGACATCTGGGACACCGGCTACGCCAACGAGATCATGCTCTGGGTCAACAAGACCGGCGCCGTCGGCCCGCTCGGCACCTCGCAGGGCACCCTCACGCTGGGCGGCAGCACCTGGACCGTCTACAAGGGCAACAACGGCTCGAACAACGTCTATTCGTTCGTCCGCAGCTCCAACTCCACCTCCGGCACGGTCGACATCCTGCCGATCCTGAAGTGGATCAAGGACACCAAGGGCTGGTTCGGCAACGTCACCATCGGTGACGTGCAGTTCGGCTTCGAGATCACGTCCTCGTCCGGCGGTCTGGACTTCACCGTCAACAGCGAGAGCGTCAGCAGCAGCTGAGCCACCGGGGCGGTCCCGCGATCCGGCGGGGCCGCCCCGCGCGCCGTCAGGCCCGGTCGACCTCGGCGCGCAGCGCGTTGTAGTCCGCGAAGGCGGTGTCGACGTCCGCGCGGGTCAGGCCGTAGCGGGCCAGGTCGTAGCTGTGGACCCGGGTCCCTCTGGGGCGGGCGGCGACGGCCGGGAGGCGGGCCGCGTCGGCCTCGGTCCAGCGGGCGCCGACGGCCGCGTAGAGCTTCGGGGCGCCCGCGGCCGGGTCGGAGCCCAGCCAGGAGTACGGCACGTCGACGAGGCGGTCGCGGGGGATGCCGGCGCGGGACGCGAGGCCGCGGCGGGCCGAGCGGGCCAGCAGCTCCAGCCAGGTGGCACCGATCCCGTGCAGGTCGAGGGGGCGGGTGTTCACCGCCATGCCGTGCTCGACCAGGCTGCAGAACGAGGCCACGGCGGTGGCCGGATCGCGGTGCGTCCACACGATCGTGGCGTCCGGGAAGACCGCCCGCAGCGCGTCCAGGTTCTCCAGGTGCAGCGGCGACTTCAGCACCCAGCGGCGGCGCGGGCGGCCGTACTGGAGGACCTGGTAGATCTGCTTGAGGTAGCGGTAGTCGGCGCCGAAGTCATGGGTCTCGTGCCAGGGCAGGTACCCGGGGATCACCGCCTGGGAGAGCGGCATCACCGTGTGCGGCAGCGCGAAGGTGCACTCCTCCGGGCCCTCGGGGCGCAGGTTGTGGATGTGCCGGAAGCCCGGGGCGAAGAGGTTGATGCCGTCGACCAGGCGCCGGGCGGTCGTGATCGCCTTCTCCCGTTCCGCGGGGCCGTCGTCGAGGCCGGGGGTCAGCAACTCCCAGAGCAGCGGGCAGCGGTGGTCCGCCGAGAGGGAGAGGACACCGTGGGTGAGCGTGGTGGCGGTGCGCGGCAGGCCCACCACGAACACCGGGCGCTCGACGGGCTCCCGCTCGATCTCGGGGTGCTCGGCCAGCAGCCGGCGGATCCGGGCGCGGTTGGCGAGATGCCGGCCGACGTGCCCGCGTGCGGACAGCCAGCCGACCGGGGTCAGATGCTCGGCCGCCGCCCAACATCGCAGCAGGTGGCGCAAGTCGTCGGTGAACCGTTCGTCGCCCTCCGCCGGCCCGGCCGCGTCGAGCAGCCGGCCGAAGGCCCGGTCCGGAGTACGGCGGGCGCGGAAGCCCGGTCTGAGGAGCAGGTCGGCGAGCGTGAGGGGGAGCGGGGCCAGGGCCACGGCAGCGGAACCCTTCGTGGGGGGACAGGGGAGGGGATACTGACTACCCCCTCCGACTGCCCGGCCACACCGCCGAGTTGAGACATTTACCGGCCGGTAACGGGAGGCGTCGCGATCCGGCCGGGCTACTCCGTGACCGGGAGTTCCGCCCCGTCGCGCAGGAACAGCGGGATGCGGTCCAGCGGCGCGTCCACCGTCACCGCCGCACCGCCCTCGTACGCCTCACCCGTCCACGCGTCCGTCCACCGGGCTCCCGCCGGCAGATACGTCGTGCGGACCGTGGCGCCCGCCGTCAGCACCGGCGCCACCAGGAGGTCGGGGCCGAAGAGGTACGCGTCGTCGACCGTCCAGGCCGCCTGGTCGTCGGGGAACTCCAGGAACAGCGGCCGCAGCACCGGCAGGCCCTCCTCGTGGGCCTCCCGCATGACATCGAGGACGTACGGCCGCAGGCGCTCGCGCAGCCGCAGGTACTTCTCCAGGATCGCGCCCGCCTCCGCGCCGTACGACCACACCTCGTTCGGGCCGCCGGTCATGTCGGGGCCCAGCGGCATGCCCGGGTCGCGGAAGCCGTGCAGGCGCATCAGCGGGGAGAGCGCGCCGAACTGGAACCAGCGCACCATCACCTCGCGGTAGGCCGGGTCGTCCGGGTCGCCGCCGTGGAAGCCGCCGATGTCGGTGTTCCACCAGGGGATGCCGGACAGAGCGGTGTTGAGGCCGGCGGCGATCTGGTGGCGCAGGGTCGTGAAGTCGGTGCCGATGTCGCCGGACCACAGCGCGGCCCCGTACCGCTGACTGCCCGCCCAGGCCGAACGGTTGAGGGTGACGACCTCCTCGCCCGCGGCCCGCAGGCCCTCGTGGAAGGTCCGGGCGTTCTCGGCGGGGTAGCTGTTGCCGACCTCCAGACCGGGGCCCGCCCAGTAGCGCAGGTTCTCCTGGAAGCCCGGCTTCAGCTCGGGCTCGCAGGCGTCCAGCCAGAACGCCGTGATGCCGTACGGGTCCAGGTAGTTCTCCTTGACCCTGGACCACACGAAATCCCGGGCGTCCGGGTTGGTGGCGTCGTAGAAGGCGACCTGGACGGTCGACGCCACCTCCTTGTCCGGCCAGTCGGCGTGTGCCGTCGGGCCGTACTGGGTGCCGATGAAGTAGCCGCGCTGCTCCATCACCGGATGGTTCTCGCTCAGCGGGGACACCGACGGCCAGACACTCACCACCAGCTTGATGCCCAGCTCGTCCAGTTCGCGGACCATCGCGGCCGGGTCCGGCCACTCCTTCGGGTCGAACTTCCACTCGCCGAGATGGGTCCAGTGGAAGAAGTCGCAGACGATCGCCGAGACGGGCAGGCCGCGGCGCTTGTACTCCCGGGCCACGGCGAGGAGTTCGTCCTGGGTGCGGTAGCGCAGCTTGCACTGCCAGAAGCCCGCCGCCCACTCCGGCAGCATCGGCGAACGGCCGCTCACCGCGCTGTAGTTGCGCTGCCCGTCGGCCGGGGTGCCCACCGTGATCCAGTAGTCGAGCTGACGTGCCGAGTCGGCCACCCAGCGGGTGCCGTTGCCGGCCAGCTCGACGCGGCCGATCGCCGGGTTGTTCCAGAGCAGCGTGTAGCCGCGGCTGGAGACCAGGACCGGGATCGAGACCTCGGCGTTGCGCTGGACCAGGTCCAGGACCAGGCCCTTCTGGTCGAGGCGCCCGTGTTGGTGCTGGCCCAGGCCGAACAACCGCTCGCCCTCGTAGGCGGCGAACCGCTGCTCCAGACGGTGGTAGCCGTTGCCCACCGCGGTGTACAGGCGTGAGCCGGGCCACCAGAAGTGCGCGCGCTCCTCGGCCAGCACCTCCGAGCGGTCGTCGGTGCGCAGGAAGCGGACCAGGCCCTCGGCGGACACCTCCACGGTCAGGCCGCCGACCGTCAACTGCCCCTCCCCGTCACCGATCTTGACGGTCGACCCGGTCGCGGGGGGCTCGTCGAGCAGAGCGCCCGGCAGCCCTTCGAGGATCGGCCCGCCGAGCCGGGCCCGCACCCGGACCGCGTCCGGACCCCAGGGCTCGATCCGCAGCGTCTCCTGACGGCCGCTCCACTCCAGGGCTCCGTCCCGCTCGCGGAAGGTGCCGAGGGTGGGGGAGGACTGCGCCAGGCTGACCTTGGGCTGCACAGTGGCAGACGGGTTCTCGGCAGGCTGATTCACGTGCGCGCTCCTGAATGAGTGCAGACATGGGGGTGCCCCGGCTCGGCAGGGCACGGTGGGGCACGGTGGGGAGGGAGAGCGGTTCAGGACCCGGCCGGCGCCGGTCCCGTGCTCGCCCGTACCGTCAACTCGGGTGCGATCAGCACGACGTCCTCGCTGCCCCGGCCGTCCAGCTTGGCGACCAGGTGCTCCACGGCGTACCGGCCCATCTCCTGCGCGGGGATGGCGACCGAGGTCAGCCGTACCGAGGCCTGGACGGCGACCTGGTCCGGGCAGATCGCGACCACGGACACGTCCTCCGGCACGGCCCGGCCCTGCTGGCGCAGCAGCGCGAGCAGCGGCTCCACCGCGGACTCGTTCTGGACGACGAAGCCCGTGGTGCCGGGGCGCTCGTCGAAGATCCGGGCCAGCGTGGCGGTCATCGCGTCGTACCCGCCCTCGCACGGCCGGTGCAGCACCCTCAGGCCCAGCTCCCGGGCCCGGGAGCGGAGTCCGTCCAGGGTGCGCTCGGCGAAGCCGGTGTGCCGCTCGTAGACGGCCGGGGCCTCGCCGATGACAGCGATGTCACGGTGACCGAGCTTCGCGAGGTGCTCCACACACAGCGCGCCGGTCGCCCCGAAGTCGAGATCGACGCAGGTCAGCCCGGAGGTCGAGGCGGGCAGGCCGATGAGCACGGAGGGCTGGTCGGTCTGCCGCAGCAGCGGCAGCCGCTCGTCCTCCAGCTCCACGTCCATGAGGATCATGGCGTCGGCGAGCCCGCTGCCGGTGACCCGGCGCACCGCGTCCGGCCCCTCCTCGCCGGTGAGCAGCAGGACGTCGTAGCCGTGCGCGCGGGCCGTGGTGGCCACCGCGATCGCGATCTCCATCATCACCGGCACGTACATGTCCGTGCGCAGCGGGATCATCAGCGCGATGATGTTCGACCGGCTGCTGGCCAGGGCGCGGGCGCCCGCGTTCGGGTGGTAGCCCAGCTCCCGGATGCTCTGCTCGACCCGCTGCCGGGTGATGGCGGAGATGGACCGCTTGCCGCTGAGGACATAGCTCACCGTGCTCGCCGAGACTCCGGCGTGCTGGGCGACCTCGGCGAGGGTGACCATCCAGCTCTCCAAGCTTTGTGAAGCGCTTCGACAGTGCGCATTGCTGACAGGTGGCGAGTGAGGGTGGTTCGACAGTAGCTTCAGTGCGGGTGGGTGTCCATAGGCTGTCGAAGCGCTTCGACAACGATTTGCCGGGCGGCTCAGGCAACCTGTCCAGGGGGCGGCGGCCACAAAGAGGTCGTACGGCCGTCTGAGGGGCGTACCCGAACCGTCCCCCGGAAGGCCCCCCGATGCAACACCGCAGACCGCGCCTGTCCGAGACGGCGAAGACGCTGCCGGCCGCCTCGGCTGCGCCCGGCAAGTATGGCGCCACCGCCTCGGCCGCGCCCGGCTGAACCGGTCGCTCGGCCGGTCAGGCCTCGTCGCGCTCCGGACTGCCCGCCACCGGCCGGGAAACACGTCGGGGCCGTCCGCCCGTCAGCCGATCGGACCGCGAGGGCTGGTAGGTGCGGCCCGTTTCGGGTACCAACGATCCAGTAGCACTGGTCGGTAACGAACGGTCCCCGACAACCCCTTTCGTGGCGAGGTGAGCCTCAATGTCCGCCCCCACCACCAAGAAACCCGCCGTCACCGAGCGGGAGGCCCGCCAGGTGGCGGAGGCCGCCCGGGAACAGGACTGGCACAAGCCCAGTTTCGCCAAGGAGCTGTTCCTCGGGCGCTTCCGGCTCGACCTCATCCACCCGCATCCGCTCCCGGCGGACGACGACGTGCAGCGCGGCGAGGAGTTCCTGGCGCGGCTGCGCGAGTTCTGCGAGACGAAGATCGACTCGGCGCTCATCGAGCGCGAGGCGCGCATCCCGGACGAGGTGATCGCCGGCCTCAAGGAACTCGGCGCCCTCGGCATGAAGATCGACCCCAAGTACGGCGGCCTCGGTCTCACCCAGGTCTACTACAACCGGGCCCTCTCCCTGGTCGGCTCCGCGAACCCCGCGGTCGGCGCGCTGCTCTCCGCCCACCAGTCGATCGGCGTGCCGCAGCCGCTGAAGATCTTCGGCACCCAGGAGCAGAAGGACGCCTTCCTGCCGCGCTGCGCCCGCACCGACATCTCGGCGTTCCTGCTCACCGAGCCGGACGTCGGCTCGGACCCGGCGCGTCTGGCCACCACGGCCGTACGGGACGGCGACGACTACGTCCTCGACGGCGTGAAGCTCTGGACCACCAACGGCGTGGTCGCCGACCTGCTGGTCGTCATGGCCCGGGTCCCGAAGACCGAGAACGGCAAGGGCGGCATCACCGCCTTCGTCGTCGAGGCCGACTCCCCCGGCATCACCGTCGAGAACCGCAACGCCTTCATGGGCCTGCGCGGCATCGAGAACGGCGTCACCCGCTTCCACCAGGTCCGGGTCCCGGCCGCCAACCGCATCGGCGCCGAGGGCGCCGGCCTCAAGATCGCCCTCACCACGCTCAACACCGGACGGCTCTCGCTGCCCGCGATGTGCGTGGGCGCGGGCAAGTGGTGCCTGAAGATCGCCCGCGAGTGGTCGGCGGTCCGCGAGCAGTGGGGCAAGCCGGTCGCGCTGCACGAGGCGGTCGGCTCCAAGATCAGCTTCATCGCGGCGACCACCTTCGCCCTGGAGGCGGTCGTCGACCTGTCCTCCCAGATGGCCGACGAGAACCGCAACGACATCCGCATCGAGGCCGCCCTCGCCAAGCTCTACGGCTCCGAGATGGCCTGCCTGATGGCCGACGAGCTGGTCCAGATCCGCGGCGGCCGCGGCTTCGAGACGGCGGAGTCGCTGAAAGCGCGCGGCGAACGCGCCGTCCCCGCCGAACAGCTCCTGCGCGACCTGCGCATCAACCGCATCTTCGAGGGCTCCACGGAGATCATGCACCTGCTGATCGCCCGCGAGGCCGTCGACGCCCACCTCTCGGTCGCCGGCGACCTCATCGACCCCGACAAGTCCCTCCAGGACAAGGCCAGGGCGGGCGCCAACGCGGGCGTCTTCTACGCCAAGTGGCTGCCCAAGCTGGTCGCCGGACCGGGCCAGCTCCCCACGTCGTACGGCGACTTCAAGCACGGCGTGGACCTCGCCCCGCACCTGCGCTACGTGGAACGGCACGCCCGCAAGCTGGCCCGCTCCACCTTCTACGCCATGTCCCGCTGGCAGGGCCGGATGGAGACCAAGCAGGGCTTCCTGGGCCGGGTCGTGGACATCGGCGCCGAGCTGTTCGCGATGAGCGCGGCCTGCGTCCGCGCCGAACTGCTGCGCCGCCAGGGCGACCACGGCCGGGAGGCCTACCTGCTCGCCGACGCGTTCTGCCGGCAGTCCCGCATCCGCGTCGACGAGCTGTTCAACCGCCTCTGGTCGAACACCGACGACCTGGACCGCAAGGTCGTCAAGGGCGTGCTCGGCGGCTCCTTCGAATGGCTGGAGCGCGGGATCGTCGACCCGTCGGGCGAGGGCCCGTGGATCGCCGACGCGGCCCCCGGGCCGTCCCGGCGGGACAACGTCCGGCGCCCGTTCGGGTGAGGACGGCCACGTCGGCTACAGGCTGCCCGGTGGCATCAGCCACTGGGCGGGCTGGCCGGTGACCGACGCGATGGTCTCGAAGTCGTTGTCGTAGTGCAGCACCGTGAGGCCCTGTATCTCGGCGGTGGCGGCTACGAGGAGGTCCACTGTCCCCGCCGAGCGGTGCCGGCCCTTGGCGGTCAGCTCCTCCTGGACGCGCCATGCCCGCGTCAGTGCGCGGTCGTCCAGGGGTGTCCAGCAGAACAGGGCGTCCAGGTCCTCGACCATCTGCACGCGGTTCTCGGCGTTCCTGGCGCTGTAGAGGAACTCGATCTCGGTCACCGGGCATCGGGCAACGAGACCCTCTGCCAGGGGGCTCTCCCAGTGGGCGAGAGTCGGCTGCTTGAGGACCCGGACGAGGGCGCTTGTGTCGATGAGATATTTGGCCGTGCTCATCGTCGATAGTTCGCCTTGTCCAGAAGGATGTCGAAGTCGCCCGCGTCGGCCTGCGCGGCCAGCCGGGCCAGCGCGAGGGCGCGCTTCTTACGTTCGACGCCTTCTTTCAGGGCCGCGGTCACGGTGTCCTTCTTCGTCTTGGTCCCGAACGCTATGGCCGCCTGCGCCAGCAGTTCCTCGTCGATGTCGATCAGAGTCTTGGCCATGGCGACACCCCTCGTATATCCAGCTTGGCCTTGCGTATATACAGTACCGCGCCGCCCATGAAGGGGACGCCCTGTCCTCCCGGCCACCCGATGCGGCCACAATGGGGGGATGACCGACAGTCCCGCCAGTCCGGCACCCCTCGCCGACCCGCACCTCGTGTACGACCCGCTCGTGGGCGACGGCCCGAAGGACGTGGTGATCCTCGGCTCCACCGGATCGATCGGCACCCAGGCCATCGACCTCGTCCTGCGCAACCCCGACCGCTTCCGGGTCACCGCCCTGTCCGCCCACGGCGGCCGGATCGCCCTCCTCGCCGAGCAGGCGCACCGGCTGCGGGTGCGCACCGTCGCGGTCGCCCTCGAGGACGTCGTACCGGCCCTGCGCGAGGCGCTGACGGCGCTCTACGGCCCCGGCGAACCACTCCCCGAGATCCTCGCCGGACCCGACGCGGCCACCCACGCCGCCGCCTCCGACTGCCACACCGTTCTCAACGGCATCACCGGCTCCATCGGCCTCGCCCCCACCCTCGCCGCCCTGGAGGCGGGCCACACCCTCGCGCTGGCCAACAAGGAGTCGCTGATCGTCGGCGGACCGCTGGTCAAGGCGCTGGCCAAGCCCGGCCAGATCATCCCGGTCGACTCCGAGCACGCGGCGCTCTTCCAGTCGCTGGCGGCGGGGACGAGGGCCGACGTCCGGAAACTGGTCGTGACCGCCTCCGGCGGCCCCTTCCGCGGCCGCACCAAGGCCGACCTGGCGAACGTCACCGTCGAGGACGCGCTCGCCCACCCCACCTGGGCGATGGGACCGGTCATCACGATCAACTCCGCCACCCTGGTCAACAAGGGGCTGGAAGTCATCGAGGCGCACCTCCTCTACGACATTCCCTTCGACCGCATTGAGGTGGTCGTGCACCCGCAGTCGTATGTCCACTCGATGGTCGAGTTCACGGACGGATCCACGATCGCGCAGGCGACGCCCCCCGACATGCGGGGGCCGATCGCCATCGGTCTCGGCTGGCCCGAACGGGTCCCGGACGCGGCGCCGGCCTTCGACTGGGGCAAGGCCTCCACCTGGGAGTTCTTCCCGCTGGACAAGGAGGCCTTCCCGTCCGTGAACCTGGCCCGGCACGTCGGTGAGCTCGCGGGCACCGCCCCGGCGGTGTTCAATGCGGCCAACGAGGAGTGCGTCGAGGCCTTCCGGGCCGGTCTGCTGCCCTTCAACGGCATCATGGAGACCGTGACCCGGGTGGTCGAGGAGCACGGCACCCCTCGTACGGGAACTTCGCTCACCGTGCCGGACGTACTCGAAGCGGAGACCTGGGCACGGGTTCGGGCCCGGGAACTGACAGCGCAGAAGGCGACCGCGGAGGCGCGTGCATGACAGCCCTGATGATGATCCTCGGCATAGTCGTCTTCGTGATCGGCCTGCTGGTCTCGATCGCCTGGCACGAGCTGGGGCATCTCTCCACAGCCAAGCTCTTCGGCATCCGGGTCCCGCAGTACATGGTCGGCTTCGGCCCGACCATCTGGTCGCGGCGCAAGGGCGACACGGAGTACGGCATCAAGGCCGTCCCGCTGGGCGGCTACATCCGCATGATCGGCATGTTCCCGCCCGGCGCCGACGGCCGGGTCACCGCCCGCTCCACCTCACCCTGGCGCAGCATGATCGAGGACGCCCGCTCGGCCGCCTTCGAGGAGCTCCAGCCCGGCGACGAGTCCCGCCTCTTCTACACGCGCGCCCCCTGGAAGCGCGTGATCGTGATGTTCGCGGGCCCGTTCATGAACCTGGTCCTCGCGGTGGCGCTCTTCCTCACCGTCCTCATGGGCTTCGGCATCAGCCAGCAGACCACCACGGTCAGCTCGGTCTCCCAGTGCGTGATCGCGCAGAGCGAGAACCGCGACACCTGCAAGAAGACCGACGCCGCCGCCCCGGCCGCCGCCGCGGGCCTGAAGGCCGGCGACAAGATCCTCTCCTTCGACGGCGTCCGCACCGACAGCTGGAACCAGCTCTCCGACCTGATCCGGTCCACCCCCGGCAAGGAGGTCGCGATCGTCGTCGACCGCAAGGGCCAGGACGTCACCCTGCACGCGAAGATCGCCACCAACCAGGTCGCCAAGAAGGACTCCAGCGGCCAGATCGTCCAGGGGCAGTACGTCACCGCCGGCTTCCTCGGATTCAGCGCCGCCACCGGCATCGTCCGCCAGGACTTCGGCGACTCCCTGACCTGGATGGGCGACCGCGTCGGCGACGCCGTCGACTCCATCGTGAGCCTGCCCGGCAAGATCCCGGCCCTGTGGGACGCGGCCTTCGACGGCGCCCCGCGCCAGGCGGACTCCCCGATGGGCGTGGTCGGCGCGGCCCGGGTCGGCGGCGAGATCTTCACCCTGGACATCCCGCCGACCGAACAGCTGGCGATGGCCCTGATGCTCGTGGCCGGCTTCAACCTCTCCCTCTTCCTCTTCAACATGCTCCCGCTGCTGCCGCTGGACGGCGGCCACATCGCGGGCGCCCTGTGGGAGTCGCTCCGCCGCCACCTGGCCAAGGTCCTGCGCCGCCCGGACCCGGGCCCGTTCGACGTGGCGAAGCTGATGCCGGTGGCCTACGTGGTGGCTGGAATCTTCGTTTGCTTTACCTTGCTGGTCCTAGTAGCGGATGTAGTCAACCCGGTCAAGATCAGCTGACTAGTGGTCTTTTCTTGTCGTGATGCAGTGATGTCGCGCCCTTCACCCGTGTAGCCCACACGAGTGAAGGGCGCGAATTACGTTCATGATGTAGGTGCGAACTTCGTACGTTCTTGCTTGTTCATGGTGAGTCCACGGCGACACCTGTTCCCCCAGGCCCCACGGACAGCCAGTGGGCCCGCATCGAAGCGTCGCTCCGCGCCGAGTACGGGGCGCACCACTTCCGGTCGCCGCTGGATCTGCGAGCTGCCCTCACAGGGATGCTCCACCGACTGCGTACCGGGATCCTCTGGAGCGATCTTCCGGCGCGGTTCGGTGACCCCGCGAAGGTCCGCCGAAGGCAGCGCACCTGGCTGGCGGACGGTGTGTGGCCGGAGATCGTGAAGCTGCTCGACGAGAACCGCGAGGGCACACCCGTGGTGAGTCGTGAAGCCGTCCCGGAGGTGGCCGTCCGCACGGCCCTCGATGCCGAGGCTGTCCCCAGCGCCCAAGACGTGCGCGGGACGGTTAACCCGGTGAAAATCTCCTAGCCACACAGCGTTCGAGGCGGCCCGGAACACTGGGTTCCGGGCCGCTTCCATTGAGTGGGTTTACGGGTGGGGGATGTGCTCGCCCGTGTGCCGGTGCCGTAATCTCGGAGCCTGGAACCCGCTTACGACGGGACCTGGACCTAGATCCACGACTTGGGGTTGCACAGCAGATGACTGCGATTTCTCTCGGCATGCCGTCCGTTCCGACCAAGCTCGCCGAGCGCCGGAAGAGCCGGCAGATCCAGGTCGGCTCCGTGGCGGTCGGCGGAGACGCCCCGGTCTCGGTCCAGTCGATGACCACGACCCGTACGTCCGACATCGGCGCCACCCTCCAGCAGATCGCCGAGCTGACGGCCTCCGGCTGCCAGATCGTGCGGGTGGCATGCCCCACCCAGGACGACGCCGACGCGCTCGCCACGATCGCGAAGAAGTCGCAGATTCCCGTCATCGCGGACATCCACTTCCAGCCGAAGTACGTCTTCGCCGCGATCGAGGCCGGCTGCGCCGCCGTCCGCGTCAACCCCGGCAACATCAAGCAGTTCGACGACAAGGTCAAGGAGATCGCGGCCGCCGCCAAGGACCACGGCACCCCGATCCGTATCGGCGTCAACGCCGGCTCCCTGGACCGCCGGCTGCTCCAGAAGTACGGCAAGGCGACCCCCGAGGCCCTGGTCGAGTCGGCGCTGTGGGAGGCGTCGCTCTTCGAGGAGCACGACTTCCGGGACATAAAGATCTCCGTCAAGCACAACGACCCGGTCGTGATGATCGAGGCGTACCGGCAGCTGGCCGCCCAGTGCGACTACCCGCTGCACCTCGGCGTCACCGAGGCCGGCCCGGCCTTCCAGGGCACGATCAAGTCGGCGGTGGCCTTCGGCGCCCTCCTCAGCCAGGGCATCGGCGACACCATCCGGGTCTCCCTCTCCGCGCCGCCGGTGGAGGAGGTCAAGGTCGGCAACCAGATCCTCGAGTCCCTCAACCTCAAGCAGCGCGGCCTCGAGATCGTCTCCTGCCCGTCCTGCGGCCGGGCCCAGGTCGACGTCTACAAGCTCGCCGAAGAGGTCACCGCCGGTCTCACCGGCATGGAGGTCCCGCTCCGCGTCGCCGTCATGGGCTGCGTGGTCAACGGCCCCGGCGAGGCCCGCGAGGCCGACCTCGGCGTCGCCTCCGGCAACGGCAAGGGCCAGATCTTCGTCAAGGGCGAGGTCATCAAGACGGTCCCCGAGTCGAAGATCGTGGAGACCCTCATCGAGGAGGCCATGAAGCTGGCCGAGCAGATGGAGGCGGAGGGTTCGGAGTCGGGGGAGCCGTCGGTGTCGGTGGCGGGCTGAGGCGGTCTTCGGGCGCCGGGGAGGGTATCTCCGCCCCCGCCGCCCCTACCCGTCCCCGTCCCCAAGAGGCGCAGCCCCTGACGCCCCCGCCCAGGGGCTCCGCCCCTGGACCCCGCTCCTCAAACGCCGGAGGGGCTGATTCTTCAGGCCGGCGTCTCAGCTTCCGCCCTCGAAGGCCGGAGGGGCTGATCATGGAGCCCGTCCGGCGATGGAGGACGAGGCCGGAGGCCGAAGCGGGGGTCTCGGGGTGGCAGCCCCCCCAGGGACGGAAGCCCGGCAGACCACCACTTCACGGACACGGGGCGGCACGGCAAAGCTTCCGCAGGTACAGTGCGGAGATCAGCAGAACCCATCAGCGTGAGGCCCCGCACGTGTTGACGCAGACCACCTCACGGGTGCTCGAACCGAGTGACCTGGACGCCGCGCTCGCCGTACTCGACCGCGAGCCGGTCACGAACGCCTTCGTGACCTCGCGGGTCCAGGTGGCCGGCCTCGACCCCTGGCGCCTCGGCGGTGAGATGTGGGGCTGGTACGAGGACGGCATGCTCACGTCCCTCTGCTACGCCGGCGCCAACCTGGTCCCGATCTGCGCCACTCCGCGTGCCGTCCGCGCCTTCGCCGACCGGGCCCGCCGGGCCGGCCGCCGCTGCTCCTCGATCGTCGGCCCCGCCGAGGCCACCGCCCAGCTGTGGCGCCTCCTGGAACCGCACTGGGGCCCGGCCCGCGAGGTGCGCGGCCACCAGCCCCTGATGGTCACCGACCGCATGCCCGACGACATCGCCCCTGATCCGTACGTCCGCCGCATCCGCAAGGACGAGATGGAAGCGATCATGCCGGCGTGCGTGGCGATGTTCACCGAGGAGGTGGGCGTCTCCCCGCTGGCCGGCGACGGCGGCCTGCTCTACCAGGCGAGGGTCGCCGAACTCGTCGGCTCCGGCCGCTCGTTCGCCCGGATCGACGACAACGGCAAGGTCGTCTTCAAGGCGGAGATCGGCGCGGCCACGGCCGAGGCCTGCCAGATCCAGGGCGTGTGGGTCGCCCCCGAGTACCGGGGCATGGGCCTGGCGGCGCCCGGCATGGCAGCGGTCCTGCGCTACGCGCTCGCCGACGTGGCTCCGGTGGTCAGCCTGTACGTCAACGACTTCAACACAGCGGCGAGAAGGACGTACCTGAGGGTGGGCTTCCAGGAGGTCGGCGCGTTCATGAGCGTGCTGTTCTAGGCCGTCGTCCGCGTCACGCGCCCCGGCAGGGGCGCGGGGCTGTGTCCGGTGTCCGGCTCCGCCGCGTGCGCGCGACCGGCCACAACCCACCCGCACCCGGACGGCAACGCTCCGCCCCCTGTACCCTCCCTGCATGGACCTCGTGATCGGCCCCCTGGACCTCCCCTCCCACGTGGACGAGGCCCTGGCAGTGCAAGCGATCGCCTTCGGCCTGGGTCCCGACGAGGTGGCGGTGCGCCGCCAGATCGTCCTCCGGCACATGCAGTACCCCGGGGCAAGAGCTCTCGGCGCCACCAGTGGGGGGCGCCTCGTGGGGTTCGTCTACGGCATGCCGAACAGCCGCGTCCACTGGTGGTCCACCGTCGTGGAGCCCTACCTCCGCGCCCAGGACAAGGCCGACTGGCTCGACGACTCCTTCGTGATCACCGAGCTGCACGTGCACCCCCACCACCAGAACCGCGGCATCGGCCGCCGCCTGATCACGCTCATCACCGACAGCGCCACCGAGCCCCGCTCGATCCTCTCCGCGATCGACACCGACAGCCCGGCGCGCGGTCTCTACCACTCCCTCGGCTACGTCGACCTGGCCCGCCAGGTGCATTTCCCCAGCGCCCCGAAGCCGTACGCGGTGATGGGCGCCCCCCTGCCGCTGCGCCGTAAGTGAGCCGTCGCCGCAAACCGATTTCCACCGGCACAGCGTGCCCGGCTAACCTCCTAGCCATCACCCTTTTCCGGCAGGAGTACGAGAACCATGGCGAACGCACCGGTCCAACGCATGTCCCAGTTGATGGCGAAGACGCTGCGTGACGACCCGGCGGACGCCGAGGTCCTCAGCCACAAGCTCCTCGTGCGCGCGGGCTACGTCCGCCGCACGGCGGCCGGCATCTGGTCCTGGCTGCCGCTCGGTCTGAGGGTCCTGTCCAACATCGAGCGGATCGTCCGCGAGGAGATGGACGCGATCGGCGCCCAGGAGGTGCTGCTCCCGGCCCTCCTGCCCCGGGAGCCGTACGAGGCGACCGGCCGCTGGGACGAGTACGGCCAGGAGCTGTTCCGCCTCCAGGACCGCAAGGGCGGCGACTACCTCCTCGGCCCGACCCACGAGGAGATCTTCACCCTCCTGGTGAAAGACCAGGCGTCCTCCTACAAGGACCTGCCGGTCATCCTCTACCAGATCCAGAACAAGTACCGGGACGAGGCCCGCCCGCGCGCCGGCATCCTGCGCGGCCGCGAGTTCCTCATGAAGGACTCCTACTCCTTCGACCTGGACGAGGACGGCCTCGCCACGTCGTACGCCCTGCACCGCGAGGCCTACCGGCGGATCTTCGAGCGCCTCGGCCTCGACTACCGCATCGTCGCCGCCACCGCCGGCGCCATGGGCGGCTCGAAGTCGGAGGAGTTCCTGGCCCCGGCCGAGGCCGGCGAGGACACCTTCGCCGACTGCCCGAACTGCGACTTCGCGGCCAACACCGAGGCGATCACCTACGGGCTGAAGCAGGTGGACGCGTCCGGCGTGCCCGCGCTCGAGGAGATCCCGACCCCGGACACCCCGACCATCGAGACCCTCGCCGCGCACCTCGGTGTCCAGGCCTCCGCCACCCTGAAGAACCTCCTGGTGAAGGTCGACGGCGAGATCGTGGCCGTCGGCGTGCCGGGCGACCGCGAGGTCGACATGGGCAAGGTCGAGGAGCACTTCGCCCCGGCCGCCGTCGAGCTGGTCACCGAGTCCGACTTCGCCGGCCGTCCCGACCTGGTCCGCGGCTACGTCGGCCCGCAGGGCCTGGGCGAGAAGCTGAAGTACATCGCCGACCCGCGGGTGGCCCCGGGCACCGCCTGGATCACCGGCGCCAACAAGGCGGGCACGCACGCCAAGAACGTGGTGGCCGGGCGTGACTTCGAGGTCGACGAGTACGTCGACGTCGTGGTGGTGCTGGAGGGCGACCCCTGCCCCAAGTGCGGCACCGGCCTGAAGCTGGACCGCGCCATCGAGATCGGCCACATCTTCCAGCTCGGCCAGAAGTACACCAACGCCCTCAAGCTCGACGTCCTCGGCCAGAACGGCAAGCCGGTCCGCGTGACGATGGGCTCCTACGGCATCGGCGTCTCCCGCGCCGTCGCCGCCCTGGCCGAGCAGACCGCCGACGAGAAGGGCCTGGTCTGGTCGCGTGAGGTCGCCCCGGCCGACGTGCACGTCGTCGCGGCCGGCAAGGCCCTGCAGACCGAACTCGCCCTGGACGTCTCGGAGAAGCTGCGGGCGGCCGGGCTGCGTGTCCTGGTCGACGACCGGGCCGGGGTCTCCCCGGGCGTGAAGTTCACCGACGCCGAACTCATCGGCGTACCGCAGATCCTGGTCGCGGGCCGCCGCTCGGGCGAGGGCGTCCTCGAGCTCAAGGACCGCAGGACGGGCGAGCGCGAGGAGCTGACGGTGGACGAGGCGATCGCCCGCCTGACCGCCAACTGAGCCTCAACTCCCGCGTGGACGGCCGCCGGTGACCCACCGGCGGCCGTCGTCGTCCGCCGCCACGGATCTTCAGCAGGCTCTTGCCAGGAACCTCAGGGCTTCAGCCATGGGAGGAGTCGCATCCTCGTGGTCGCGAAGCGCCCGGGTGCCGTGTCCGGCGGAGCCGGTGCTGCGTCCATCCGGTGGCGGGTTCACTCGGTCGAGTGACGCATGGTGAACATGCAATGGGCAGTCGCACGCGTGTGTAGGTTCGGTGATCGTGAAGCTGGTGGTGCAGGTCAGATTGCTGCCGACGCCCGTGCAGGCGGGGCGCTGGAGGCGACCCTGCGCGCCTGCAACGAAGCGGCGACCACCTGGGCCGGCGGTGTGGCGTTCGAGAAGGATGTGAAGAGCAACTTCGCGTTGCGGAAGCACACCTACGGTGAGGTCAAGGCCCGGTGGGGGCTGGGCGCACAGGCCGCCCAGCACGTCATCAAGAAGACCTGCGACGCATACGCCACACTGAAGGCCAACCTGAGGGCCGGGAACCTGGGCAGACGCGGGTCGAAGCGCTGCCGCAGGGCGGTGGAGAAGCCGGTGGCCTTCCGTCCGGAGGGCGCGCAGCCGTACGACGACCGGATGCTGTCCTGGCAGATCGATCGGCGCCGGATCTCGGTCTGGACGACTGCCGGGCGGATAAAGGACGTGGCGTTCACCGCCTCACCGGAGCAGATGGCCACCCTGGCCCTGTATCGCAGGGGCGAGTCCGACCTGCTGTGGCGGGATGGCATGTGGTTCCTCAATTCCACTTGCGAGGTGCCCGAAGCGCCGCGGGAGCTCAACCGCATCCGCGTCCGGGAGCGCGCGCTGCGTACCAAGCTGCAGAAGCAGAACACCCCGTCTGCCAAGCGCCGTTTGAAGAAACGGCGGCACAAGGAGGCGAGGCGGGCGAAGGACATCAACCACAAGATCGCTAAGCATGTGGTGGCCGAGGCTGGGGGTACCTCCCACGCCCTAAAGGCAGTGGGGGAGCACCGGTCGCGGGATCGCCCTGGAGGACCTCACGGGCATCCGCGAACGGGTACGGCTTCGCAAACCCCGACGGGCCACCCACTCCAGCTGGTCCTTCGCCCAGCTGGGGCAGTTCATCGCGTACAAAGCTCGCAAGGCCGGGGTGCCGGTGGTGTACGTCGATCCGGCGTACTCCCGTACCTGCGCCGAGTGCAGGCACGTCCACAGGGCGAACCGGGTCTCGCAGGCCTGGTTCGCGTGTCGGTCCTGCGGATTCGTTGATCACGCGGACCGGAACGGCGCCCGCAACATCCGCGCCAGAGCGTGGGAGTTGTGGCGACGCGGGGCGCAGTCAACCGCCCCAGACCCACCTCCCGGACCCGCGCGTGGGACAGGACGCAAGCGCAGCACCTCGGCCAGTGGCGCCCGTTGTGCAAGCCGGGGACATTAGTTCCCGGGTCGTTGACGAACGTCTCAGCCAGTGATCTGACATGGACCAGCACATCACCGTCGACTGGACCTCCTGCCAGGCCCACGGCCTGTGCGCAGAGCTGCTCCCCGAGCACATCACCCTGGACGAATGGGGCTACCCCGTGGTCGACGGCAGCCCAATCCCGCCCCGAACAAGGAAGCGAGCCCGCAGAGCGGCGGCGGACTGCCCGGACCTCGCCTTGAAGCTGGGGCAGGGCTGAGCGCCCCTCAAGGGGCGCTGGGTGTACCCCCGGCCGAAGGCTGGGGGAGGAACTGCGCGACCAGCCACCACGCACCCGCAGTGGGGAAACGACCTGCACCACCCCGGACCGCCCCCTAAAAGCGCCCTACAGCCACCCGGCGAACTCCAGCAACAGCTCCCCGTCCTTCGGCCGCCCCACCCGAAGGGCCCGCGCACCCGACTCCACCGCCCGGAACAACGTCCACCCCCGCAACCGCTCCTGATCCACCTCAAGCGACTCCGCGAGCCGTTTGATCCGCCGCCGGGTGATGGACGCCCCGGACGGCGAGGCGATCAGATCCTCCACCCGGTCCCGCACCAACCGCGCCAGATCGAACGCGCACTCCCCGACCACCGGATCCGGCCCCACCGCCAGCCACGGCATCCGCTCCCCGGCCAGCACCTTGCTCTGCCGGAACGTGCCGTGCAGCAGCCGCTGTTCGGGCGGCGCGGCCAGCAACTCCTCCCGGGCCGCGACCGCCGCCGCCACCAACGGCGCCACCTCGGCGTCACCGGCCGCCCGGGCCATCGCCGCGGCCTGCCGCCCCGTCCGCTCGGCCACGGTCTCGAAGACGTGCTCCTCCGGCGGCGGGACCCAGAGCCGCCGGAGCGTCCCCGCAGCCTCCAGCAATGCCTTCGCCTCGGGCAGCGACCGCACCGAGACCTCCGGATGCAGCCGCTCCAGCAGCAGCACTCCGGCGGGCCCGTCGGCCTCCAGCACCTGCACCGCACCGAGCCCGCCCCAGTGCGCCAGCGCCGCCGCCTCGCTCTCCGGCCGGGCCCGCCGCGGCGCCAGCTTCAGTACGGCGGGCGTGTCGTCCGCCCGCCGCACCAGCAGCACGACGCTGCTGCGGCCGCCCGGCACCTGCACCCGCTCCACGGTCAACTCGCGTTGTGCGACGGCCTGTTCCACCGCACCCGGCAGCTTCTCCAGCCACTCGTCACCGTCCGGCACCGTCTCACCGAGCGCCCTCACCAGGCGCCGCGTCGGTTCGAAAGCCATACTCGAGTCGTTCCTTTCCTGTTCCAGGGCGCTAGGGAGTCGCCGAAGCCGTGAGCGAGGGCGAGGCCGATCCACCGGCCGCCGCGCCGGAATCCGCACCGGGACCCGCCCGCTCGGCGAGCCCAGGGAAGGCTACGCTCTCCCCGCTCCAGCGCACCGCCCGCACCGCGGCCTCCCGCAGCGCCGCGGCCGCCGAGCCACGCCGCTCGCCGGAGGATGCCCGGACCAGGTCGGAGTAGACATCGGCCACCCGCTCCTCCAACTCGGCCGCGAGCCGTACGGCCGTAGCGGTGTCCGTGACGGGGAACGGCAGAGCGTACGCGGCGCTCGCGGCGACGGGCGTACCGCCCAGGTCCCGTACCTCGCGGGCCAGCGCGTCCCGGCCGGCCCGGTGCGCGTCGTACGCCGAGCGCGCCTCGGCCAGCCGCTGCGCGCCGATCTGCCCGCCGACCACGCCGTAGCCGTACACCGCCGCTTGCTCGGCCGCCAGCGCCGCCTGGAGCGCCTCGAGGACGCCCGTCTCCGCCTCGTCGCTCACCGGTCGCCTTTCGTCAGCAGGTACGCGTGCCCGGCCCCGGCCGCCGCCACCGCGGCCAGCAGCCGGGCCAGTTCGCCCGGCACGTCAAGCAGCGCCCTGGCCCGCCGGTCGGCGAGGCTCCGTTCGGCGGCGGCCAGCGAGGCGAGCGCGGACTTCTCGTCGGCGGGCACGGTCGGCGAGGCCGACGGGGACGCCGTGGGCGAAGGGGAAACCGTCGCCGTGGGCGAGGCGGTGCCCTCCTCGAACGCCGCCGCGTGCGCCGCCACCTCCGCCCGCAGCGGCCGCAACCGCTCCGCGAGCGCGGGATGAACGGCGAGGACGGCGTCGTACTGCCGCAACAGCCCCCGGCTGTCCCGTGCCGCACGCGCGCGTAGCCGCGCGGACACCGATGTACTCCCGCCGCTCCCGGCGGAGTCCGAATCAGTGGAGCAGCCCACCAGCACGGCGGCCGAGGCCACCGAAACGATCAGGCTCCTTCTTCGCAACAGCGAGGGGAACGACACGACAGACGTCCTCAGGGGGGCTCGTACGAACACACGGGCGGACATGCACCCGACCGTGATCACGTTACCCGTGCACCCCTCGAACTCATGTCACCGGCTCGACGGCAGGCCTCAGGGGCGCGAGGAACTGCGCGACCAGCGCCCACCGGCCCGCACCCGCCCCCGAACAGCAGCACCACCCCCCGTAGGCGCCCGGCCCCACCGCCGGAGGCACCCGCACGCAACACCCCCCGCGACCCGATACCCTTTGACCAGACACGCGACCCATCCCACAACAGCACACGCGGCCGAGGAGTCACCCGGATGAGCACCACCCAGAGCGAGAGGCTGCGAGAGCTCCTGGAACCGCTCGTCACCTCCCAGGGACTGGATCTCGAAGAGATCGCCGTGGACTCCGTCGGACGCAAGCGCGTGCTGCGCGTCGTCGTCGACTCCGACACCGGGGCGGACCTGGACCAGATCGCCGATGTGAGCCGTGAGCTCTCGGCGAAGCTCGACGACACGGACGCGATGGGCGAGGGGGAGTACACCCTGGAGGTCGGCACCCCCGGCGCGGAACGCCTGCTCACGGAGCGTCGGCACTACCTGCGCGCCGTCGACCGCCTGGTCAGGTTCCAGCTGGCCGAGGGCGGGGAACTGGTCGCCAGGATCCTGGACGTCGACGACGAGGGCCTCGATCTGGAGGTGCCCGGCGTCAAGGGCCGCAAGGCCACCGGGCGCCGCCTCGGGTTCGCCGAGATCGAGCGGGCGCGTGTGCAGGTCGAGTTCAACCGCAAGGACAAGAAGGACATGACGGAAGAGGAGGAGGCGTAGCCGTGGACATCGACATGAGCGCCCTGCGGGGCTTGGTTCGGGAGAAGGAGATCTCCTTCGACCTGCTGGTCGAGGCGATCGAGTCGGCCCTCCTCATCGCCTACCACCGCACCGAGGGAAGCCGCCGCCACGCGCGCGTGGTGCTCGACCGGAACACCGGGCACGTGACCGTGTGGGCGAAGGAGGACCCCGAGGACCTGGAGGAGGGGCAGGAGGCGCGCGAGTTCGACGACACCCCGTCGGACTTCGGGCGGATCGCCGCCACCACCGCCAAGCAGGTGATCCTGCAGCGGCTGCGCGACGCCGAGGACGACGCCACGCTCGGCGAGTACGCCGGCCGTGAGGGCGACATCGTCACCGGAGTGGTCCAGCAGGGCCGCGACCCGAAGAACGTGCTCGTCGACATCGGCAAGCTGGAAGCCATCCTGCCGGTGCAGGAGCAGGTCCCCGGCGAGACCTACCCGCACGGGATGCGGCTGCGGTCGTACGTCGTGCGGGTGGCGAAGGGCGTCCGCGGCCCCTCCGTCACGCTCTCCCGCACCCACCCGAACCTCGTGAAGAAGCTCTTCGCGCTGGAGGTGCCGGAGATCGCCGACGGGTCCGTCGAGATCGCCGCCATCGCCCGCGAGGCCGGCCACCGTACGAAGATCGCGGTCCGTTCCACCCGTTCGGGCCTGAACGCCAAGGGCGCCTGCATCGGCCCCATGGGCGGCCGGGTCCGCAACGTCATGGGTGAGCTGAGCGGCGAGAAGATCGACATCGTCGACTGGTCGGACGACCCGGCCGAGATGGTGGCGAACGCGCTGTCTCCGGCCCGGGTCTCCAAGGTCGAGGTCGTGGACCTGGCGTCCCGGTCGGCCCGGGTGACCGTGCCGGACTACCAGCTGTCGCTGGCGATCGGCAAAGAAGGACAGAACGCCCGGCTCGCCGCCCGGCTCACCGGCTGGCGGATCGACATCCGCCCGGACACCGAGCAGGCGCCCGAGTAGATCACCCGTCGGGGCCCAGCCGGGGCTCCCGTCCGGGTTCACCCGGACGAGGGGAATAGTTCCAAGCCGCAGGTGGCTTGGAATACGACAACGGGCGTTCGATCTTTGCCCCGAAGGGGTGAGGTCGGTTCGGGGAGGTAGACTTAGCAGTGTCTGGCCGGACGCATGCCCGCGCATGCCCTGAGCGCACCTGTGTGGGGTGCAGGCAGCGAGCGGCCAAGACCGAACTGCTGCGGATCGTGGCGGTCGAGGACGAGTGCGTCCCCGATCCTCGCGGTACGCTGCCCGGCCGGGGTGCGTATGTACACCCCGCCCAGGTCTGTCTGGACCAGGCGGTGCGCCGTCGGGCACTCCCGCGGGCGCTGCGCGCCCCGGGCCCGCTGGACGTAAAGGCGTTGCGCCGGTACGTCGAGCAGTAACACCGTAAGAAGCGTCGTACGGAACGTCCGTGCGGCTCTGGTACCCCGCGAGTTGGAAGTAGGTCGAGATTGCGATGAGCACTCGATGAGCACGCGATGAGTACGCCCATGAAGTAGCGACGGTCCGGACGCACCCGGACCTAAAAGGAGCGAAGTGGCTAAGGTCCGGGTATACGCCGTCCCGGTGCCCCGAAGCCCGGTGCCCCGCGTCCGGCGGCCCCGCAGCCGCAGGCACAGGCCCCGGCGGCCCCCGCGGCTCCGGAGGCCCCCGCGGCCCCGGCGCCGGCCCCGGTCACCCCCGCGCCGGCCGCCTCCGGCCCGCGTCCCGTCCCGGGCCCCAAGCCCGCGCCGCGTCCGGCTCCGGCCGCGCCCGAG
>NZ_JAEKKT010000330.1 GCF_019510245.1 Streptomyces sp.
GGTGCCGTACTGGGCACCGGAGCGGCGGCCGCGGTCCTCGCGGCCGCCGGATGGCAGGGACGGGGCGGAGGCGGTTTCCGTCCCGCACGGCCGGCCGGCTGAACGAGCCTCGGCGCGGCGTTCGTCAGTCCGTTTGCTGAGAGCCGTCCTCGGTCTGCGCGGCAGCTTCGCTCGCGTCGGGTGAGGTGTAGAAGACCGAGGATCCCTGCTTGGTGCGCTGGGCCTGGTTCCTGGCCACGAGTCCCTCGAGTGTGGTGCGCACGACGGTGGTCTTGATCGTGCGCTCGGGGTACTGACGTCCGAGCTCGGTGCAGATCTCGGCCGCCGAGCGGGGTTCCCTCTGGCCGGCCAGATGCTCTCGGACGAGGTCGACGAGGGTGGCCCCCGACGGCACGGTCGATGCCTTGGCGGCTGCCTTCTTTCCGGTCTTCTTCTCGGTCTTCTTCTCGGTCTGCTTTCCGGTCTGCTTTCCGGCCCGTGCGGTGGACTTCCGGGTGCCCGTCCGCTCGTCCGGAGCGGCGGCCTTCTTACGGGGAGCGGGCACCACTGCGCCTGGTGGGGTGGATGGCGAGTCGGCTGGCGTTGGTGTGCCCAGGACCTGCTGGATGTTCAGCAGGACGGTGTGGTCCTGCCGCAAGGCGGCCAACTGACCTTGGAGTGCTTCGATTTCCCCGCTGAGGCGCTCTTGTTCCTTGAGGTTGCGTTCGAGGTCGTCGGTCACCTGGTTGCTGTACTGGGAGGTCAACTCGGTGGTACCGGGGGCGGTTTCGGACATGGGCTCGCACCTCTTCCTGGGACCGTGGCTCGCAGTGTGCGCGCCTGGGGCCTCCGCGAAATCCATGGGCGTGCTGTCTCGCCCGCATCCGCTGATGCGGTGTCAGTTCCTGTCGCACGCCGCTGTCGTAGTGATAGTACGCAGGACAACCTGTCTTGTTCTGTGCTTGTGCCGTACCGGTGGACTGTCCGGTGTGGCACGCGACCGCCGATGGCCGCGTATATCGGGCTGTGGGTGGGGCATCCGGTGGTGCGCAGAACTTTTGGCAGCACAAAGTGACGAAGGGATGTCAGGCGTGATGAAACCGTCCTTACGTACTTCTCGCTTAGCCGCTCTGGGCGCCGGCGGAGCCGTGTCGCTCGCCCTGCTGACGGGATGCGGCGACGACGCGGCAAGCGGGGCCGGCAGCGCGGATCGGTCCGCCGCACAGGGACAGCCCGAGCCCTCGCCGGCTCAGGTGGTCCAGGCGACCAACAAGAAGACCACGCAGGCGAAGTCGGCCCGCGTCAAACTCGCGACCACCGTCGCCGCGGGCGGCGACAGCGAGACGATCACCGGTTCAGGCGTGCTGGACCTGCAGGACGGCACGAGCCGTATGCGGCTGGGCCAGGGCGGGCAGCAGCTCGAACAGCGGATCGTGAACCAGGTTCTGTACCAGAAGCCCCCTGCGGCGAGCGGCCAACTGCCCGAGGGCAAGAGCTGGATGAAGGTGGACCTCAAGCGACTGAATCGCTCGCAGGGCACCGGTGGCCCCGCGATGAGCGACCCGGCGAATTCCTTCGCCTACACCAAGTCCCTGTCCGAGAAGGACGTGCGGAAGGTGGGCGACGAGACCGTGAACGGCGTGTCCACCACGCACTACCGGGTCGACCTCGACCTGTCGAAGCTGGCCGAGGGCGACTCGGCCCAGGAACGGAAGCTGCGCGCGCAGTTGGGTGACGACGTGCCCGTCGATCTCTGGATCGACGAGGACGGACTCACCCGCCGTCAGCAGATCCGGATGACCGTCAAGGACACCGCGCAGACCGGCGGGACCGGCACCTCCGCCCGCCAGGCCCAGGCGAAGGTCGTCATGGACTTCAGCGGCTTCGGCACCCAGGTCGACGTGACCGCGCCTCCGGCCGCCGACACCGTCGACATGACCGACCAGGTGTCCCGGCAGAGCGGAACGAGCTCGCAGACGAACTGACCCGCCGATCAGGCCGGCTGGTGGACGTCGATCGGGGTACACGGGGCGGCATGACACACACCGACGACACCACGGCGGCCGGGGCCGCAAGGCAACTGCGCCGCATCCGGGCCTTCTACGCGGCCGGCGTGGTCCTGTGGACGGCGTCGTCAGCCTGGACGATGGCGGATTCCCCCGGCAGCCGGCCCATGTGGACCTCCTTGCTGCTCCTGGCCGTGTTCACGGGCCTGCTGGCCATGGCCTGCCGCTGGCTGCGGCGCCTCGGGCCCACCGGCCCGGCCCGGCCCTCCCGCCACGTCGCACTCTCCGGGAGGGCCGGGCGCCACGCGATGTCCAAGCCCTGAGCACCTCGAACCGGGGTACCCGCCCGCTCGGGCGCTCGTCACGGTGCCCGGCAGAAGTGTGAGCCGCGAGACTGAGAGGTGACCCCCATGATTCCCAGGAAGTTACTCTGGGTGACCGCTGCAGGACTCGCCGGAGCCGCCGTCGCCGTGCGGAGGGCGCGGACACCCCGGTCGGCGTCGAGCAGCGCGGACCGGTGGCTGGCGGTGACGGTCAACTGCGGACCGGAGGACTTACGGGCGGACAAGCTGCCGACCCCGCTCCAGGAGTACGGCGAACGCATCGAGACCCGGATCGGCCCGGCACCCGCGGACCGCGGCACCGAGCTGGCCGTGCGGTTCAAGCAGCCGCCGTCGGATCTCGCGCGGTCCGTGCCCGCGCGGCTCGCGGGGCAGGACCCGCGCCAGGACCTGCGCCGTGCCCTGCGCGAGGCCAAGGCCCTGATGGAGGCGGGCGAGGTGCTCGTCCCCGACGAGCCGACCACCCACGACACCCCCGGCGGCAAGGTCGTCGGGCTGTTCAGCCGACGCGCAGGTGGGGAGGGCGTGCTGTGAAGGCGCTGTGCTGGGAAGGCGTGAACAAGCTCGCGGTGGAGACGGTGTCGGACCCTGTCCTGCGCAACGACCAGGACATGATCGTACGGCTGATCGCGGGCACCACCTGCGGTTCCGACCTCCATCTCATCGGCGGCTACGTCCCGTTCATGCGGTCCGGGGACGTCATCGGACACGAGTTCTTGGGCGAGGTCGTCGAGGTCGGTGACGGGGTGCGCCGGCACGCCGTGGGCGACCGGGTCGTCGTCTCCTCCTTCGTCGGCTGCGGCCGCTGCTGGTACTGCACCCACGACCTGTGGTCGCTCTGCGACAACACCAACACCAACCCCGGGATCGGCCATGCCCTCTTCGGGGCCGACACCGCGGGCATCTTCGGCTACTCGCACGCCATGGGCGGCCTGCGCGGCAGCCACGCCGAGTACGTCCGCGTGCCCTTCGGCGACTACGGAGCCTTCAAGGTCCCGGAAGGGGTGGACGACACCAGCGCGCTGTTCGTGTCCGACTCGGTGCCGACCGGCTGGATGGGCGCCGACCTCGGCGGGG
>NZ_JAEKKT010000116.1 GCF_019510245.1 Streptomyces sp.
GACGGTTCGAGCGTGTGTGGGGGGCGGGTCCGACGATCCCGACACCCTGGACAGCGGTTACGGCCTGCAACTCGTCCTGGCGAACCTCGGCAGGCGCGAGGAATCGCTGGGACTGCTCCGGGCCGTCGTCGCCGGTCGGCGCACGGCACTGGGCCCCGCGCACCACTGGCCCTGCGCGCCCGCGCCAGTCTGCTGGAGATCCTGCCCGCCTCCGAGGTGGTCACCGAAGAAGGCGGCACGCTGCTCTCGCTGCTGTCGGAATGCGTCCGGCGCCTCGGCGCCGACCACACGGCGACGCTGGGTGCCCGGCACAACCGCGCCTGGGCGCTGTACCTCCTGGGCCGGTTCGGCGAGGTCGACGAGGCGATTCGAATGGTCGCCGAAGCTTATGTGCGGCGCTTCGGCACCGAGTATCCGATCGTGCTTGCAGCCCGGCAGCTTTCCTGCCGAACCCGGTCCGCGCTCGGCCACATGGACGCGGGCATCGAGCTGATGAGCGACGTCGTCGCACAACGGGAACGGAGCCTGGGCCCAGAGCACCCCTTCACGGTCGCGAGCCGTCGGCTGCGCGACGAGTACCGACCGGATCGGTGGCACCCGCCGCAACCGTCTGGCGGATGACGGCGGACACGTGACGGCGCCTTCCGGATCGTGGTCGGTGCGGTCCCACTGGATGAACTCAATGCAGAGGTCCCGGCGGGGTGGATCGAGCGGCCCAGGGTGAGTACGGCTGCGCGTTCGAACCGACCCTGCGGGGCGGTTGGCGTAAAGGTGACGTCGGGATGGCGGACATGCGAACGGGTGGCGGCGGCTCGGTAGGTTGTTCAGGGCTCGCCAAAGGGATGTCCAGGGTTGGCAAAAGGGATCTTGCCCCCTCCTTCACGTGGCGCTTACAACTTGTCGCCGCAGCCTGTGTGCTTACGGCCGAGCCCGAATGCCCCCAGCTGTCTCTGATTCCTGACGGTGCGTTCGTGAAGGTCGGTGGGTGGGGTGCGTCCGCTGTCGCGGTGGCGTGTGTGGCTGGCCGTGGTGCCGTTGCTGGTGTCCTTCTGGGCCCAGGAGGGCGGCGCCGCCTACGCGGCCACACGGCCGTCCGCCTCCCTGGGGGCCGGACTGAACCAGGTCTGGAAGTGGCTGTCGGGCTCCGACGGTCCGGGCCCGGGGGCGAAGACCGGCTCGGCGCGTGACGTGCGTGCCGCGAGGGGCGGTCGCGGACGGCCCTCGGGGAAGGCACCGGGCAAGGGCAAGGGGCAGTTGGCCGCCTGGAAGGCGCCGAGCACCCGAGCTGAGAAGGAACGTTCCGGCAGGGCATCCGTGGGCTTCGACCCGAAGACGAGCAAGCGCGTCGCTGCCAAGTCGGGGGCGCAGTTCGACTACTTCCAGAACGCCGACGGGTCCTTCACCCGGAAGATGTCGCAGTCCCGGATCAACTACAAGGACGACACGGGGACCTGGAAATCCATCGACACCCAGGTGGCGAAGGGCGACGACGGCCGCTGGCACGAGAAGGCGAACTCCCTCGGAGTGTCGTTCGCGCCCGCCACGGCAACGGCGGGTTCCGTACGACAGTCCGCGCTGCGGGCCGGCGGCACCGGCTCGGTCGTGCCCGCCGCCCTGAGCTGGAAGACCATGTCCGCCGTCCAGGCCGACGACCCGACGGCCACCCCCAGTCCGGCCCCCAGTCCCACCGTCAGCTCCGGGACCTCCGCACAGGACGACCTGGCCACGCTGACCATCTCCGACTCCGAGTCGGTGTCCTGGTCGCTGGCCGGTGCCAATGCCGTGTCCGGCGCCGCTTCCGGCTCCGGCGTCGAGTACGACGGCGTCCTGACCGACACGAACCTCGTGCTCGCGCCGACCGCGGACGGCGTCAAGGAGTCCCTCGTGCTGACCTCGGCGAACGCGCCGACCAGCTGGGTGTTCCCGATGTCGCTCAAGGGACTGACGCTGACCACCGCCGCCGACGGCACGGTGGAGCTGGTGGACGGCAGTGGCACGGTCGCCGCGACGCTGCCTCAGCCGTTCGGCCGGGACTCCTACGTCGACCCGGCCACCGGCGAGTCGCACGACAACTGGGGCATGACGTACAGCGTCACCGACGTCGACGGCACCCCGGCCGTGAAGATGTCGCTGGACGCCTCCTGGCTGTCCGGCTCCGACATCGCCTTCCCGGTGACCGTCGACCCGACCATGACCGTGACGACCGCGGGCCAGACCCTGACGACGTACGTCTACTACCCGAACACCGCCGACTACTCGTCGGACACGACCATGCGCGTGGGCACCCCGGACGGCGGCGCCTACATCGGCCAGGCGTTCATGAAGTTCCTGGGGCTGCCGGACAGCGACGGCTACCACATCAGCGCCGCCTCGCTGCACCTGTTCGACGTGTGGGCATACACGTGCAGCTCCGCCACCTCGTACGACGTCATGCCGATCACCGAGCAGTGGTGGGTGACCGGCAGCAAGTCCTGGTCGGACCGGCCGGCGACCGCCGCCTCCATCGGCACCTGGTCGGGCACTGTCTCCGGCACCGTGTGCGGGAACACCTCCGTCTCCACCGGCACCGGCCAGTGGCAGACCACCAGTCTGGACACGGACTGGTTCCAGAAGGTAGCCCTCGGCGAGACCGGCAACTACGGCCTGTCCGTGTTCTCCTCGGGCACCAACTCCAACCAGTGGAAGAAGTTCGACTCCTCCCAGGTCGACTCCCACGCGCCGTACATCACGGTGACCTACAGCAAGAACTCGGCGCCGGACATCGAGCGGACCAACCCGGCGGCCGGCTTCGTCTCGCCGTCGCTGCGCCCGCAGCTGCAGGCCAAGGCCGTCGATCCGGACACGTTTCCCAACTCGGCCCTGAAGTACGACTTCGCCGTGTACAACTCGGCGGGCAAGCAGATCGACACCTCCGGCTGGCAGACCTCGGCCAAGTGGACCGTTCCGTCGGGAGATCTGGACTGGTCGGCGTCGTACTACTGGACCGTCTCCGCCAACGACGGCTGGTCGACGACCACGAGCGGCAGCAGAGCCCTGTCCACCCTGGTCGCCCAGCCCCTGGTCGCCTCACGTCTGGCGCAGAACGGCGGGCACGGCTACGACGAGGAGGCCGGCAACTTCACCACCTCCGCGACCGACGCCGACGTGTCGACCGTCGGCCCGGACCTGCAGATGACCCGTTCTTACAACTCCCTGGACACCAGCACCGCCGGGGCGTTCGGCGCGGGCTGGTCGGCGCTCGCCGACATGCGCGCCGTCGTGGACGACGACGGCTCCAAGAGCGTGGTGATCACGGATGACGGCGGCAAGCAGCAGCGTTGGGGCTACTCGTCCTCCGGCTACACCCCGCCCACCGGCACCTACGGCACCTTCAAGGCCCTCTCGGCCGGATATTCGCTGACCGAGACCTCGGGCACGACGTACACCTTCGACACCGGCGGAGGCACGAACGTCTGGCTGCTGTCGCAGATCAAGACCCACGCCGGCCTCACCGAGACGCTCACCTACGACACTTCGCACCGCCTGAGCACCATCAAGAACGACGTCTCAGGCCGCACCCTGTACTTCGCCTGGTCCAAGCCGTCCGGCGCCGCCCACTACCACGTGCAGACGGTCACGACCGACGCCGCCACCAGCGGTGTCACGAGCACCGCCGCGCTGTGGAGCTACGGCTACACCGGCGACCAGCTCACCTCCGTGTGCCCGCCCGCCACCTCGGCTCCGTCGACCCCGTCGACCTCGTGCTACGCGTACACCTACGAGCCCGGATCCAATTACCCGGCCGCCGCCCTGGACGCGAACCCGAGCGGCTACTGGCGCCTCGACGAGGCGTCCGGCAGCACCACGGCAGCCTCCTCGGTCCTGGCCAACGAGCAGACGGACGCGGGAAGTTACAAGACGGTCACGCTCGGCGGCACCACCGGGCCGCTCACCGGATCCTCGGCGACAGCCGCGACCCTCGCGGGCAGCGGATACGTCAAGGTGCCGGCCGGACTGCTGCACGCCAGCACCACCCGCGCGGTGTCGCTGTGGTTCAAGACGTCCAAGAAGGGCGTCCTGATCGGCGACCAGTCCACGTCGGTCACCGGCGCCACGGCGGCCTCCGGCACGTGGACGCCCGTGCTCTATGTCGGCTCGGACGGCAAACTGCGCGGCCACTGGTGGAGCGTGAGCGGCTCCGGCAGCTCCGACTTCGGTTCCACCGGCACCGTCACGGACAACACCTGGCACCACGCCGTGCTCAGCTCCGACGGCTCCACCCAGACCCTTTACCTGGACGGCACCAAGCAGGACACCTTCTCGGGTACCCCCGACGACCAGTCCAACGTCGACACCTACATCGGCGCCGGTTTCGCGGACTCCTGGATCGACTCCCCCGGCGCCGTCAGCTACTTCACCGGCTCCATCTCCGACGTCTCTTTCTACAGCCACCCCCTCACGGCCTCCCAGGCAGACGACCTCTACGCGGCAGGCACCGCCGGCGCGGCCCTGCTGACCAAGGAGGTGAGTCCGGCCGGGCGCACCACCGCGGCCGTCGCCTACGACACCGATGCCGACCGTCTGACGCAGGTCACCGACGAGCACAACGGCACCTGGAAGCTCGGTGCCCCCACCGTGGCCGGTTCCAGCGCGGTCTTCCGCGGTTCGGTCCTGGGCGCGGACCCGGCCGGGTACTGGCAACTCGGCGACGACAGCGACGACGGTTCGGCGGCCTACGCGGACGACGAAGTGGACGGCGGCGACGGCACGTTCAACAACGTCACCCTCGGGGTGAGCGGCCCGTTCAGCGGCAAGGACAGCACCGCGAGCACCGCCGCCTCCTTCGACGGCACCGACTCCTACGTCTCCGTTCCCGCCGACCTCCTGCACACCGACACCAAGCGCAGCATCGGCATCTGGTTCAAGACCTCCACCGCCGGCGTGCTCATCGGCGACCAGTCGACCGCCATCGACGGGGCCACCTCGGCCTCCGGCACCTGGACACCGGTGCTGTACGTGGGCTCCGACGGCAAGCTGCACGGCCACTGGTGGAGCGTGAGCGGCTCCGGCAGCGCCGACTTCGGCTCCACCGGCACGGTCACCGACAACGCCTGGCACTACGCGGTGCTCAGCTGCGACGTCGACAGCCAGGCGCTGTTCCTGGACGGCACCAAACAGGACACCTTCTCCGGCACTCCCGCCGACCAGTCCAACACCCTCACCTACATCGGCGCGGGCTTCGCCAAGAGCTGGCTCGACTCGCCCGGTGACGTCAGCTACTTCAAGGGCTCCATCGCCGAGGTGGCCTTCTACGGCCACAACCTGACCTCCGCCCAGGTCGCCACCCAGTGGAACGCCTACAAGCAGGCGGGCGGCACCGTCGCCACCGAGTCCGTGGCCGTCACCGACCCCGGGAACAACACCCTCAGCAGCACCTACGACCTGTCCGACGGCGGCCGTATCCTCACCGACACCGAAGGGACAGGCGCCACCACCTCCTACGGCTACGACACCGCGGGCTTCGTGTACACCACGACCGACGACAACGGCGACGTCACCACCACCGGTCACAACTCCCGCGGTGACGTGGTCTCCCGCACCACCTGCCAGGACCAGTCGGCCGCCAAGTGCTCGACGTCGTACTTCACGTACTACCTCAACACCTCCTCCGATACGGATCCGCGCAACGACCAGCTGCTCACCTCCTCCGACGGCCGCTCCTCCAGCTCCACGGACACCACCTACCAGACCGTCAACAGCTATGACACCAACGGCAATCTGCTGACCACCACGACACCGGCGGTCACCGGCCACAGCGCGGGCCTGACGACGAAGAAGACGTACACGACGTCCACCACGGCCGGCTACGCCTCCGGCACGGTCGCCCCGGCGGGCCTGCTCGCCTCGATCACCACGCCAGGGGGCGCGACGACCTCGTACGTCTACTACGCGAACGGCGACCTCGCCCAGCAGACCTCGCCGCTCGGCCTGGTCACCCGGTACACGTACGACGCCGTCGGCCGCGTCCTGACCAGGACCGAGATCTCCGACACCTACCCGGCGGGCCTGGTCACCCACTACACCTACGACCCGCTGGGCCGGGTCCTCACCGAACTCGACCCCGGCACCACGAACGCCGTCCGGGCGAACGTCGTCCACACGGCCCTGACGACCAGGACCTACGACGCCGACGGCAACACGCTCACCAGCACGGTCTCCGACACCACCGGCGGCGACACGGCCCGGAGCACGAGCACGGTCTACAACGACTTCGGCGAACCGAAGACCATCACGGATCCCGAACAGCACACCACCGCCTACACCTACGACTCCTACGGCAACAAGCAGACGGAGACCGACGCCGACGGCCAGTCCTACGCCTTCACCTACGACGCCGACGGCAACCCGCTGACGACGACCCTCACCAACTACACGGGCTCCTCGGCGACCCCCGACACACCCGCCGCCAAGCTGCTGGAGCAGCGGACGTACGACGGTGTCGGCCGCCTGCACACCCTCACCGACGGCATCGGCGTCACCACCACCTACGCCTACTACGACAACGGCCTGACGAAGCAGATCACCCGCACCGGCTCCGCCGGCACCAGCTACGTCGAGGAGCAGGACTCATACGACTACGCGGGCAACCTCACCGCGAAGACCACCGCGAACGGCAGCCTCACCACCACGTACACGGTCGACGCCGCCGACCGCACCACGGGGACCACGCAGGACCCGAACGACCTGGACCGGTCGACCGCGTACACCTTCGACGCCGACTCGCGCGTCCTGACGTCCACCCAGACGGACGCGGCCGGCGACCCCGCGCAGAAGCGGACGTACACCTACGACGCGGCCGGCGACACGCTGTCCTCCGCGCAGTACGTCTCCAGCTCTCTCACTCTCCACCAGCGCCACCTACGACGAGCGCGGCCTGCAGGTCACCTCCACCGACGCCCAGCAGCAGGTCACCCACTACACCAACGACGAGGCCGGCCGGCTGACCACGACCACCAGCCCGGCGATCACCGTCACCACGCCCGGCACCGGCGCCACGGACACCGAGTACCCGATCACCCTCGACGGCTACGACACCTTCGGCGACCGCACCGAGGCCGAGGACCCGAAGGGCAACATCACCGCCACCGCCTACGACCGGGACGGCCGCAAGACCGGCACCACCCTGCCGTCGTACAACGGCACCTCGGCCACCACTGCCTGGACCTATGACACCGCCGGCGACGTCCTCACCGAGACCGACGCCAAGGGCGAGACCGACTACGGCTACGACCAGCTGGGCGACCTGGTCAAGCAGACCAACCCCGCCATCGACATCTCCGGCACCGCCACCCAGGGGACCTTCACCTACTCCTACGACCTGGCCGGCGACCGGCTGACCGAGACCTCGCCCTACGGCTCGGTCACCCACCACAGCTACGACGACCTCGGCCGCGCGAGCAGCGACTGGGTGTACGTCTACACCTCGACCACCGCCCAGACGAAACAGGAGACCGACACCGCCTACAACGCGGCCGGTCAGGTCTCGCAGACCGCCTCGGTCAGCGGAGTCACGGCCAAGTACACGTACGACGCGCTGGGCCGCACCCACACGGCGGCCGACACCACCGGCGACACCACGACGTACAGCTACGACCTGCGCGACGACGTCATCAAGACGGTCCTGCCGGACCAGAGCGTCCAGACCGCGACCTACGACGCGGCCGGCCGCGAGACCGCGACCGCGAACCAGACGCCGGCCGGCACGGTGCTGTCGTCCACGTCGGCGACCTACACGAACGACGGCCAACTCCAGACGGCCACCGATGCCCGTCAGCACACTACGAGCTACGAGTACGACGCCGTCGGCGACCTGACGAAGCAGACGGAGCCGGTTACCGACAGCACCAGCATCACCACCAAGTTCGGCTACGACACGGCCGGCCACCAGACCGCCTACACCGACGGCAACGGCGACACCACGTACTACAAGTACAACTCGCTGAGCCTGCCGGCGAGCAAGGAGGTCCCGGCGGTCACCGGCTACACGAGCGACGCCGACCGGACCACCACCTACACCTACGACGAACGCGGCCGCCTCGTCACCCAGACCGACCCGGGCGGTGTCACCCTCACCAACACCTACGACGCCCTGGACGACCTGACCGCACAGACCGGCACCGGCGCCGACGCGAGCACCGCCGACCGCCGCTTCGCCTACTCGCTGAACGGACACCTGGTGGCCTCGGCCGTCGGCGGCACCTGGGAGTACTACGACACCAACGCGCTCGGCGACGTCCTCACCACATCGGGCCAGGCGGGCAACTCGTCCTTCACCTACAACACCGACGAGAACCCAACCACCCGCACCGACGCCTCCGGCACGAGCAGCTACACCTACGACACCGACGGCCGCCTGAACACCGACACGGACGCGGCGACCGGCACCATCCTCACCTACCAGTACAACTCCCTCTCCCAGCCGAAGTCGGTGACCTACGGCACGTCGGGCGACGTCCGCAACTACGGCTACGACTCCCTGCACCGCCTCACCTCCGACGTCCTCACCACCGCGGCCGGCACCACCGTGGCCTCCGTCGGCTACGACTGGGACAAGAACGACAACCTGACCTCCAAGACCACCACGGGACTCCAGGGCGCCGCGACGAACTCGTACACCTACGACTACGCCGACCGCCTCACGTCCTGGACATCCGGCGCCACGACCACCGGATACACCTACGACGGCGACGGCAACCGACTGACCGCGGGCGCCAAGACCTACACCTACAACGCCCGGGACCAGCTGACCTTCGACGGAACGCTCGACTACAGCTACACGGCACGCGGCGCCCTCGCCGCAAAGGGCTCCACGCCATACACTTTCGACGCCTACGGTCAGCAGGCCACCGCCGGAGCCACGGCCTACACCTACGACGCACTGGGCCGTGCCATGACCGACGGCTCGACCGCACTCACCTACTCCGGCACCGACAACACGGTCGCCTCCGACGGCACGACCACCTACAGCCGCGACCCCTCGGGCGCCCTCACCGGCGAGTCCTCGGCGGCCGGCGCCACCCTGGCCTGGACCGACCTGCACATGGACGTCATCGGCCAGTTCACGGCGACGGGCAGTACGCTGACCGGCTCTGCGAGCTACGACCCGTGGGGCACGACCATCGCCTCCACCCTGACCGGCAGCGCGGGCTACCAGAGCGAGTACACCGACCCGGCTACCGGCAACGTCAACATGCACGCCCGCTGGTACAGCCCCAGCACAGGCGGCTTCAACTCCGCGGACACGTTCGACAATCCGGCGGTCGGAGACAGCACCAACGCGAACGACTACGCGTACGCGAACGACGCACCGCTCACCGGGACGGATCCGAGCGGGCACTGCTTCTGGGACGCGTGCATCGGAGAAGCGGAGGGCGCCTACCTCGTGGGCTCGGCTCTGATCGGCGCCTGCATCGCGTACTGCTCCAGCCTGTCCAACAGCATCTCGGACGCGTGGAACTCAGTGTCCAGCTGGGGGAGTTCCGGCTCCACCACGCACAGCCACTCCCACGCCGCCAGCTCCAGCTCCAGCGCCACCCACGTCGCGTCCGGAGAGTGCGTCGACTACTGGTCGATGGCCTGCGAGACCCGTTACAGCAGGCCCTCGCACAGCAGCGGCCGTTCCTCCTCGGGATCCGGCTCCGGAGGCGGCGGCTCCAGCGGCGGCACCTGCTACTACTGCGGCGGCGGGGGCAGCGGCGTCAGCGCCGCGGAACAGGCGGCCGCCGCGGCCAAGGCGGCCGCGGCAGCGGCAGCCGCCGCCGCGGCACGCCGCGCGGCGATCCGCGCCCACGCCATCAAGATCACCACGTCCATCGGCAAGTCCACGCTGAAGGTCCACTCGATCTCAGCCGCCACCGAGCCGCCGACGGTGCAGATCAATATCGGTAACTCGATACGCAACGCGGCCTCGGCCATCGCGGCGGGACTCACTACGGCGGCCGTCTGCGTGGCGACCGGTGGCTGCGCCGGAGATGACGATGACGACGGGCGCAGGAGTTCGTGCGATGCGATGCCCCTGGTCGACGGGGGGCGGATCTACGGTGGTCTCGAGGAATACACGGACCATCAGGGGAGCAAGGGATGCAGGGCGACCGGTGCCATCGCATTTCTCACCAAGAGCGATCGCAGGTCACGGACGGGAGCCGGCGGTTTGCCGAAGTGCCCTGAATGCGAACCGTCCGTCGAGCCGGATGGAATGGGAGAGATCAGAGCAGGAGGCGGAAGGCCGCAGGCGGGCCACCTGATAGGTTATTGGGGTAAGGGTACCGGCGAGGATGTCCGCAACCTGGTGGCGTTGAACGCCAGGGCGAATGCTCGGATGGCGAGCAAGGTGGAGGCCTTCGGATGGAAGGCGCTGAACAGAAACGACAGTCTGTTCATGTCGGTCGTTCCCGTGTACGGAGACACTCACTCGGCCGTTCCGACGACTATCCAGGTGGGAATGGCCGTGTACGGACCCAGAGGTAGGATCACGGACAGCTATTCATGCACTGTGGTCAACTCCAAGACCGGCATCGGCTCGACGTGCTAGAAGGGGTCAAGTGATGGCAACGCTTGGGGAGATCCGAGCCTTGTTGGGCGAACCTGGATTCAATTGGACGGATCCGGCGCCATGGAACGAATTGGAGAGGGAGTTCGGAATCCAATTCCCGGCGGACTTCCGTGAGATCGTGGATGCCTACGGTTCGGTCCAGATCAACAACCAACTGTATCTGGAGCACCCCGCCGGTCATCTTCTGCACAATCTGACGGAATCCATCAAAGGTGATCTTGAGCTTTTCCGCGAGGAAGACATGGCGGAGTACCTGCCGAGTCCGGCCGGGGCGAACCCTGGTGAGCTGATGCCGGTGGCGTCGGCCACGACGGGGGAATGGGTTTTCCTCCGGGTTCCCGACGGCCCTTCCTCGCCTTGGCGCGTCCTGGTTCAGGAGCTTGACAGCCCTGCGTGGGTGCTCCATGAGATGACATTCAGTGAGTGGTTGCTGGCGTACCTCAGGGGTGAGGACGTGACGGTGTGTTCTCGCGCCTTCGCGCCCGACCGACCGTTCTTCGAACCGCTGAGCTGAACCGTGACATTCGCACTCCACATCGCCGGCTGGATCTGCAGAAGGACACCATGCACTGGGCTGTGAAAACGCTGAGCCGTCTTGTGCAGCCGCCCGCGGGCGGTGGCGACACGGTCGACTGGGACACGCTGCGAGCTGCTACCGGGTGGGAATTCCCGGCCGACTACCGCGACTTCGTAGCGGCGTGCGGCATGGGAACGATCAGTGAGTCGATAGGCGTCCTGACGCCGCCTTTCGACGGGTGTCCGTACGACGACCACCTGCTCTTCCGAGCCGAGCGGCCGCTTGAGGGCGGGGTGCTGACCTGGGTTTCGAACGAGGCCGGTGACGACTTTCTGTGGCGGTGTGCGGGCGAACCGGAGCAGTTGAAGGTGATCTTCCGGCCCAGGAACCGTCGCCAGGAACGCGTGTACGACATGGGAATGGCCGAGTTCCTTCTGCGTCTGGTGGAAGGGGAGATCCGTCCGCCGTTGGGGGCTGAGTTCGCCATGCCGGCCACGTTCGCATCATGGCGTGAGGAACAGCGTCTGCTCGATGAGGGCGACGACCTTGAGGGCTTCTGATCCTGGTGTCCTTCCTGCTGTTCCTGCTGTTCCTGCTGGCCGGCTTGGGCCTCGCTGGGTGCGACATCATCAACTACTGAGAACGAGGAATGGGGCGTACGGGTGACATTGCGTGTCTCACGGCGGCGTCTGGGGGCCATGCTGGGTGTGGGGGCAGCCCTGGTGATGGCGGGTGTCCTCGTGTGGTTCCTGCGTGCTGCGCCGGAGGCCGGCGTGCACGCGCCGGAGCCCGTGTCGCACGTCGACACCGCGACCCGGGACTGTCTGCTGACGTCGACGGACGTGGACACCACGGGCACGTGGGCGGCGATGCAGAAGACTGCCGGGGCGAGTGACTCGAAGATCGTCGTCCAGCGCTACCGCCTCCCGACCGGTGCGGACGCCGTCGCCTACGTCAACACACTTGTGCGGCTTCGCTGCTCGACCGTCGTCACCACGGGCACCGCAGCTCGCTCGGCCGTCGCCGCCCGCCTCGCGGCGGGGGCGGTCCCGCATGTCCGCTTCGTGGTGGTGTCCAGTCAGCCGTTGCGTGGGACTACGCATCTGGACCCGGACGCGGTGAGCGCGCGGAGCCTCTCCGGCGCGCTGGCCGCGTGACAGGTCACTGCGGCTGCGAGAGAACCTCACCCCGGCCACCCTCGCTCTGCGTTTGCGCAGCTCACAGTGGTGGGGTGGCCATCCCCGGCGTACGGCCCGACTCGTCTGCCGCCACCTGCGGCTTTGCCCGCGAAAGGGCCTCGACCGTCATCGCGACAGCCATTGGAGCACCACCCTGGGGTCGCAGAGCTTGCTGCGGTCTTGCCCCGGTGGGATTGCGCGGCCTCGGCGTCGGCCCTCGACCTGGGGCGTGCTTCAGAAGGGATCAAGCATCGTGGTCGGCCGGGCCGGGCGTCTCGTCCGCCCAGCCTCGGGACAGAGCCAGTCGGCCGGACCGGTGTGCGTTGCGCTGTTCGGTGACCCATCGCTCGACCTGGTTCACGGATGTCGCGAGCGACTGGCCAGTGGTGTCGATCAGGTGGGTGCGCCATCGCGGGTCCACGGCGGTCCACGTGGTCCATCGGTGCCAGGCCATCTCGGGCCAGCTCCCGTCGATGATGATGTCGGGCCGGAAGCGTGGGTCGCGGGCGTGCCCGCGGTGCCAGGCCGCCCAGCCGCAGAAGGCGTCGGTGGCGGCCTGGTCCCATCGGCCGCCGTCGCGTGCGGCGAGTCGGTCGCGCCGGTCCTGGTCGGCGACGTCGATCAGGCAGACGGCGATCCCGTTCAGCGACGGTGCCGAGGGGGCGGCCAGGACTTCGCCCAGCGGTGAGTTCCCGGACAGCAGCAGGTCCATTCCACGGTCCTGGTACTCCAGCGCTCGGCGCACCCACACCTCGGTCATGCGGTTGCGCCAGTGGGGAGGGATCGGAGGGTCCGGGACACCGACTTCGTCGAAGTCGTGCACCACGATCCGGTCGAGTCGGCCGGCGACGGCGAAGGCGAGCGCGGTCTTGCCCGCGCCGCTGGAACCGGTCAGCTTGAGCAACATCTGGCCAGGGTGACAGCCCGCAAAGGCATTCTCGACTGGTTTGTCGGGGGCCTGCGCCGGCCCTGGCGAGTCGCCGGATTCTTACAGCCACTCATGGATGGCGGCGATCAGCGATCGAGGCCGCACTCCACCGCGTGGCGCTTCTTGTCTCTCGTGGCGACACGGTCGACTGGGGCACGCTGCGGGCCGCGGCTGCGGCTGCGATGTGGACCGCCGGGCCGTACGCGGGCTGAAATCCTCCGCCGGTCTCCCGGAACGCCTGGCGTACAGCCCGGCTCGGTAGGACCCGCCCCGGCGACGCGGGCTTCGGCGGCGGGGCTGTGGTGGCCGAACCTGAATCCTCCTCCATGCGCACGCACGTATTTGAGGCGTGGGTCACAGCAGGGCCGTGTCCGGCGCATCAGCGGGAAAACGAGTACGCAACGGATAGGAGGCGGATGTGTCACGCGATCGGATCGCACTGGCCGAGGTGCTGGCAGCGGCGGAGGACGCCGCGCCGGTGCGCTCTCTCGATGTCGTGGCCCGCAATCTGCGCAAGCGGTTCGGTGCCCGATATGTGTCGTACCTGTTCGTCGACGTCGTCGGCCGACGACTGTTGCGGGTGAGCGAGGAGGCCGCCACGCCGCAGGAGCGTCGCGCTGAAGAGATCCCCTTCGACGACAGCGTCTACGACGAGGTCCTGCGCGTACAGCGGACGGTGCGGGTGCCGGAGGGCGAGCGCGGGCACAGGGTGCTCACCCCCGTCACCAACCGCGGCGACGCCATCGGTGTCCTGGAGCTGTTCCTCTCCGAGGCCGGCCGGGAAGTGTTGGAGCAGGTCGAGGAGGCCGCGCACGCGCTGGCGTACATCGTCGTCACCGACCGCCGCTTCACCGACCTCTACCACTGGGGCAACCGCACGACCTCGGTCAGTCTGGCCGCGGAGATCCAGCGCCAGCTCCTGCCCTCCGCCCCTTCCTGCGAGGCCCCGGAGTTCGCCCTCGCGGGCGCCCTGGTCCCGGCCGCCGACATCGCCGGTGACACCTACGACTACACCCTCGACCACGACACCCTGCACCTGTCCGTCACCGACGCCATGGGCCACGACGTCAGCGCCGCACTCATGGCCACACTCCTGGTCAACGCCTCCCGCGGCGCCCGCCGTGCCGGGTGTGACCTCGCCGAACAGGCCCGTCAGACCCACGAGGCCCTCCTCGCCCACGGACGGCAGACCTTCGCCACCGGCCAGTTGCTGCGCATCGCCCTGGACGGCACGAGCTCCCAGCTCGTCAACGCCGGCCATCCCTGGCCCCTGCGGCTGCGCGACGGCACGGTCGACGAACTGCGGCTGGCGGTGAACCTGCCGTTCGGCGTCGCCACAGACAAGGGGCCGTACCGGGTACAGGACTTCGACCTGCGCCCCGGTGACCGCCTCGTGCTGCACACCGACGGCATGCAGGAACGCGAGGCGAAGAAGGTCGACCTCCCCGGCCTCATCCGTGACACCGCCGCCGAGCACCCGCGCGAGGTCGTACGTACTCTGGCCACCGCGGTCACCGACGCCTGGGACGGCCACCCGCAGGACGACGCCACCGTCCTGTGCCTGGACTGGTACGGCCCCGGTGCCCGCAGCCGCAGACCGCCGCGCGAACGCCGTCGCAGACGCGCCGGGTGAGGGCCGGCGAGCGGACCGGACCACACCTGCTTGGCACCGCCGTCGATGAAGATCTCGGTGCCGGTGATGAAACTGGACTGGCCGGTGGCGAGGAAGAGCGCCAGGTCGGCGACTTCCTCCGGCCGGCCCATGCGGCCCAGGGGCACGGTGCCGGCGAGGGTCTCCCGCGGCTGCGCGGCCCCTTCCTCGTCAGCGGCGAGACCGTCGAGTCCGGGGGTGGTGATGGGGCCGGGCGAGATGGTGTTGACGCGGATGCCGCGCCAGCTCAGTTCGTCGGCCCAGGTGCGGGAGAAGGCGCGGATGGCGGCCTTCGATGCGCCGTACACACCGAAGGCTCGTCGGCTCAGTGGCCCGTCGCGGCGTGCACGTGCTGCGCCGACGTGTCCGGCTGCCGCATCACACCGGGGCGAGGATGCCGCCCGGTTCGTCCGCGTCGGCGTGGGACGCTGCCTCCCCTGGCGGCACCTGCCGTGGCGCTGGTCGTCAGCGCCAGCCGAGTTCCGGCGCGACGTGCTTCAGGATGCTGCCGACGACATGCGCGTTGTAGTCGACACCGAGCTGGTTGGGCACGGTGAGCAGCAGTGTGTCGGCGGCGGCGACGGCCTCGTCCTCCGCGAGCTGCTTGACGAGCACGTCGGGCTCGGCGGCGTAGGACCGGCCGAAGATGCTGCGTGTGTGGGCGTCGATGTAGCCGATCTGGTCCGTCGAGTCGCGGTCCCGGCCGAAGTACGCGCGGTCCCGCTCGTCGACGAGCGGGAAGATGCTGCGGCTGACCGACACCCTGGGGGTGCGGGTGTGTCCCGCGGCGCGCCACGCCTCGCGGTACGCCTCGATCTGCTTGCGCTGCTGGACGTGGAGCGGCTCGCCGCTCTCGTCGTCCTTGAGGGTCGAGCTCTGCAGGTTCATCCCGAGCCCGGCGGCCCAGACCGCGGTGGCGTTCGAGCCGGAACCCCACCAGATGCGGTCCCGCAGCCCCTCGGAGTGCGGTTCGATGCGCAGCAGGCCCGGCGGGTTCGCGAACATCGGCCTGGGGTCGGGCTCCGCGAATCCCTCGCCCCTGAGCACCTCGAGCAGTTCCTCGGTGTGCGCGCGAGCGAGGTCGGCGTCGGTTCCGCCCTCCGGCGGCCGGTAACCGAAGTGCCGCCAGCCGTCCACGACCTGCTCCGGTGAGCCCCGGCTGAGGCCGAGCTGGAGCCGGCCGCCCGAGATCAGGTCGGCCGCGCCCGCGTCCTCCGCCATGTACAGGGGGTTCTCGTAGCGCATGTCGATCACACCGGTGCCGATCTCGATCCGGCTGGTGCGCGCGCCGATCGCCGCGAGCAGCGGGAACGGGGAGGCGTGCTGCCGGGCGAAGTGGTGCACGCGGAAGTAGGCGCCGTCCGCCCCCAGCTCCTCCACGGCGACCGCCAGGTCGATCGCCTGCAGCAGGGAGTCCGACGCGGAGCGCGTCTGCGAGTGCGGCGACGGCGTCCAGTGCCCGAAGGACAGGAACCCGATCTTTTTCATACCGCTTTCAACAATCGGCGCACGGGTTCATTCCGCCGTGACCCGGTGGTGCCCGTCCGAGCGCAGAAGCGCTGGGGAAACTGCTTGCGTGAACCGACTCGACGCCGTGCGGTTCCCGAGGCCGGATCGGCGGCCGGTGTCCTGGTTCGTGAGGGCTTCCGGCCATGCCGGCTGCATGCGATCCGTGAGCTTCCGGCGGGGCCTGCGATGGGCCGGAGTCCCCGCAGAGGGGCCGGTCGGGCGGCGTCAGACCGATCCGAGCAGGCCGTCGAGGACGACCTTCTCGGCGAGGTAGAAGACGAGACCGCCCACGGGAGCGAGAACGGCGCACAGCCAGGAGCGCTGCACCCCGGCGCGCGCCAGGTAGGCGGTCAGGAGAGCGGTGAGCAGCGCGCCGACGGCCAGGAAGGCGGTCGCGTCTCCCCAGTAACGGAGCCCCAGTCCGAACCAGAGTCCCTCGCCCAGCACCACCATCGTGACGACCGCCCCGGCCGCCGCCCGCACGACCCCCTGCCCTCGCCGTACCGTCCACCCGGCCCATCCCAGCAGGGGCCCTCCCGCGAGTCCCGCCACCGACCACACGGCGGCGGTCCCGAGCCCTCCGCTCCCGAAGGTGCCGCCGAGGGTGGACGCCGTGTAGTAGCCACCGCAGGTGGCGAGCATCATCAACGCCCCGCCCCAGATGGCGAGTTGCCGGCTCCGGATCAGGGCGCCTGCCGCGGCGGTCCAGATGATCCAGGTGGACGTCGAGTTGGTGGCCCGGTCCAACAGGGGCGCCATCCCGTGCAGGCCGTACGTCGCCCAGCCGAGCAGCAGTCCGAAGGCGGTGGTCGCGGTGAGGACGGTGGCGGGGGCGTCGCGCCGGAAGGCGGTCATGGAAGCCATGCCCGGCACTATACATGCGAAGTATACACATGGTGCATAGTGGCCAAGGGGGGCTCCGCAGTGCAGTGCCGCCTGCCGGACCGGACCGGACGGGCTCGCGAGGCGATGTCGGGCCGCCCGGCCGGCGTGGGCGGCCCGACTCAGATCCTCACCTCGCCTCACCTCTCCGTCGGACTCGGTGACACCGTGCCGTTCGCCGGCGGGGTGAGGACGACCTGCGGCTGGCCCGCGACCGCGGGCGGCGGGGTCAGGTCCTGGGCCGGAAGGCCGGGGGAGGTGGTTTCCTGGGCGAGGGCCCGGGCGAAATCGACCAGGCCGGTCTTCTCCACGACCGTGATGTGGTCCAGGACGGTGCTGTTGGCCTGGTCGGCCAGCGCGCGGACCAGCGAGTTCCTCGTGGTGCTGCGGACGCTCGCGATCGTGGTGAGGAGCTGGCCGTTCGTCGCGCGCACGGTGGTGGCCAGGTCCGTGTCGAACTCCTTGCCGCTTTCCGCGGTCAGCCGGGACCCGAAGCTCTGCTGCTGGGGCGACGGCTGGTTGGGCAGCGTGATGCCCAGCTGATCGGCGACACTGCGGCAGGCGGCGTCCAACGAGGCGTCCCCGTCGACCAGATGCTCCCCGGCGTTCCTGACCGCCTTCGTCGTCCCCTTCTTCGCCGCCTTCTGGCCGACGGGGTACTCCCACAGTCCGGCCGAGCGCACTTTGACCACGAAATCCCGGTCGGCTTCCGTCAGCGGTCCGGTCGCCGGGGTGGCGAGGACCCGTTCGGGTGCGCTGCTGACCTTCTGGACTCCGAGCATGGCGGGGTAGAGGAGGGAGCCGAGAGTGAAGCTGAGCGCACCACCCACGAAGAGAGTTCCCGCCGCCTTCCGTGAAACGAACACCGTGTCTCCTGATCCGGTTCTTCGGATCCCGCACACGCAGGCATACGGACGAGAGGGCGCGCAGAACCTCTTGGGCTCGTCATGGGTTCGTAAAGCGATGGGCGGTGTGTGAAGAAGCGCCGTGAAGAAGGGCCGTTAGGCCCTATCGGCGGCCGAAGAAGGGACTGTTGGGCCCTATCGGAGCCGAGTGGTCCCCGGTCGATCATGTGGCGGCGGCCGGGAAGGGCCAGGTCCATTCCCGCACTTCTGGTCCTTCCCGGCACGTCGACGACACCGACTGAGGGGAGGGCGCCGCTGGGCCGGCATCCACCGACGTGCACCGACTGCTCACCAGAACTTCACACGGGACGGCGGCTGACGGCGGCCGGGAGGGTACCCGGCCGGGTGCCGTTCACCGGAAGGGACCCGCCGTCGTGATCGCTGTGGCTGCGTCGCTGCTGCCCGTGCTGGGCCTGCTGCTGCACGTAATGGACCGTGTGGAGGACTGGCTGGGCGGCGATCCGCCGACGACCGCACGCCACGCCCGGGACCGTCACCTGACGCTGGTCCACAACGACAGCCCACCACCAGCCGAGCCGAGTCCGGCCGGTCCGAGTCTGGTCGGTCCGAGCCCGGCCGGTCCGGTCCCGTGCCGCATCGACGCGGCCTGAGCACGCCGAGTGGGGTGCCGGGCCGCACGGGCGACGGCCAGGGGCGTACCCGCCGCCGGTTGCGGAGCTGTCGGGTCGGGCGCCGGGCACAGCCAGGTCGCCCTCGGCGTACTGGGCACGGCCGAAGCCGAACGACCGGTCCTGGGGGCCGTTCTCGATGATGCCGACGAAGACGTCCGCGGCCGGTGAACCGGCCGGATGCCGTGAACTGGTGTGCTACGCAAGGGGGTTCGCCCTTAAAGTGTGCCCCGACCCGATCCCCCCCGCCGAAGGACGCACCCGCCTCATGACCGACCCCGTGACCACACCCGACCCGGCCGAGCAGCAGCAGAAGATCGACACCTCGGTGCCGCACTCCGCCCGTATCTGGAACTACTGGCTCGGCGGCAAGGACAACTACCCCGTCGACGAGGCGGCCGGTGACGCCTACACCGAGGTGTTCCCCGGGATCGTCACCATCGCCCGCTCCAGTCGGGCCTTCCTGCGTCGGAACATCGCGTATCTCGTCTCCGAGGCGGGTGTCCGGCAGTTCCTGGACGTCGGCACCGGGCTGCCGACCGCGCAGAACACCCACGAGGTCGCCCAGCGGCTCGCCCCTGAGGCGCGGATCGTCTACGTCGACAACGACCCGATGGTCCTCGCCCACGCCCGTGCGCTGCTCACCTCCACCGAGGAAGGCGCGACCGCGTACATCGACGCCGACGTGACGGACCCGGAGCGGATCCTCGAGGCCGCCGCCAGGACGCTGGACCTCGGCCGGCCCACCGCGCTCATCCTCAGCAACATCCTGGGGCACGTCGCCGACCACGAGCAGGCCCGTTCCATCGTCGGCCGGCTGATGGACGCCCTGCCCTCGGGCAGCTACCTCTCCGTCAACGACGGATCGCGCGGTGTCGACCCCGTCTTCGAGCAGGCCCAGGACGCCTACAACAGCAGCGGCGCCGTTCCGTACAACCTGCGCTCCATCGACGAGATCACCGCTTTCTTCGACGGTCTGGAGCTCGTCGAGCCCGGTGTCGTCTCGGTGACGCAGTGGCGGCCGGAGGACGGTCCGGGCGCCCCGGAGGTCGTCGCCGAGCACGGTGGGCTCGCGCGGAAGCCGTGACGGCGGTTACGCGTTCACTTCACCGCCGGTGACCTGGCCCGGGTCCCGGCGGCCACGGAGTTCGCCCCAGCGGTGACCGGCGGGTGCCTCTCACCCGGGCGGCCCGGGGCGGGGGACGGCAGATCCCAGGGCAGTCCCAGGGCAGACTCACCCCGCTCCGGCTGCGCGAGATCGCGGCCGCCTGCCCGGCCGCCTGCCTGGCCGCAGGGCTCCTAGATCGCCTCGCCTCCCCGGAACGCCCTGCCTAGCATGGAAAGGACGCCGCTGACCCGGCGGTGTGTGCCCCGCGCCGGCGAAGGGTGAGAGCCGTGAGCACCTCCCACGACGAGCAGAAGCGGTTGCGGCCGGCGGAGCCGGGGGGCGAGGAGCGGGTGGGGCCGCGGCCCGACGGGGAGCCGTTCTTCCATCCGTACCACCATCCCGCCGCAGGCTGGGGCGCCGCCAAGAGCGTGAGCAAGTTCCTGGTGCGGGAGCGGGCGCTCGTGGAGGGGCCCCGGGCGATCATGAAGATGAATCATGAGAACGGCGGCTTCGACTGTCCCGGATGCGCCTGGCCCGACGACACCAAGGGGCTGCGGCTCGATCTCTGTGAGAACGGGGTCAAGCACGTCACCTGGGAGATGACCCGGAAGCGGGTCGGGCGGGAGTTCTTCGCCGCCCATTCCGTCGGTGAGCTGGCCGGATGGAGCGACTTCGCGCTGGAGGACCAGGGGCGGCTGACCGAGCCCATGGTCTACGACGGTGACACGGACCACTACGTGCCGATCAGCTGGCGGGACGCGTTCGACCTGGTCGGGGGAGTGCTGCGCGGGCTCGACCATCCGAACCAGGCGTCCTTCTACACCTCCGGGCGGCTCGGCAACGAGGCCACCTTCCTGTATCAGCTCCTGGCCCGCGAGCTGGGGACGAACAACCTCCCGGACTGTTCCAACATGTGTCACGAGGCCAGCGGGCGGGCCCTCACCGCCTCGCTGGGCACCGGGAAGGGGACCGTCGACCTCCAGGACTGGGATGTCACCGACGCCCTCTTCATCCTGGGCGTGAACGCCGCCTCGAACGCGCCCCGGATGCTCACCGCCCTCGCCGCCGCCTACCGGCGCGGTGCACAGATCGTGCACGTCAACCCGCTGATCGAGGCGGCCTCGCGGCGGACGATCATCCCGCACGACTTCGTGGACATGGCCGCCTGCCACTCGACCCGCACCGGCACCCTCGACCTCCAGGTGCGCGTCGGCGGTGACATGGCGCTGCTGCGCGGGATCGCCAAGGCCGTCCTCGACCAGTCGGCGTCCGATCCCAAGGCACTCGACCAGGAGTTCGTCGACCGGTACACGAGCGGGTTCGAGGACTACCGGAAGGTGTGCGAGGCCACGTCCTGGGAGGAGATCGAGCGGCAGTCCGGCGTCGGCCGCGCCGACATCCTCCGCGCGGCCAGGATCTACCGGGACGCCGACCGCAGCATCATCAGCTGGTGCCTCGGCGTCAGCCAGCACGAGCACGGCGTCGACACCGTACGGGAGATCGTCAACCTGCTGTTGCTGCGGGGCAACCTCGGGCGGGAGGGCGCCGGGCCCTCGCCCGTGCGTGGCCACAGCAACGTGCAGGGCAACCGTACGTGCGGCATCGACCACCGGCCGGCCGGCCGGTTCCTGGACCGGCTCGCCGCGGTGTGCGAGATCGATCCGCCCCGCGAACACGGGCTCGACACGGTCGGCACCATCCGGGCGATGCTCCGCGGCGACGTCAAGGTGTTCGTCGGCATGGGCGGCAACTTCGCCCTCGCCGCGCCCGACACCCGCGCCACCCACGAGGCCCTGCGCAACTGCGAACTCACCGTCCAGGTGAGCACCAAGCTCAACCGCAGCCACCTGGTCCACGGCCGGCGGGCGCTGATCCTGCCCTGCCTCGGCCGTACCGAGAAGGACCACCAGCGGAGCGGCATCCAGAGCACCTCGGTCGAGGACTCCATGAGCATGGTGCACCTGTCGGTCGGGATGAAGAAGCCTGCTTCCGCGCACCTGTTGTCCGAGCCCGCCGTCATCGCCGGGATCGCCCGCGCGGCGCTTCCCGACAGCACCACACCCTGGGCCTGGTACGTCGAGGACTACGACCGTATCCGCGACACCATGGCCCAAGTCCTCGACGGCTTCGAGGACTTCAACCGGCGGGTGCGGCTGCCGCTGGGCTTCCGGATCCGGCAGCCCGCGCGGGAACTGGTCTTCCGTACGGCCTCCGGGCGCGCCGAGTTCTCCTCGGCACCGCTGCCCGACGTCGTACCCGCGCCGGGGACGCTGGCGCTGGGCACCATGCGCTCCCACGACCAGTGGAACACCACCATCTACTCCGACAACGACCGCTACCGGGGGATCAGGAACCTCCGCACCCTCGTCTTCATGAACGCGGCCGACATGCGGGAGCGCGGCATCGCGGAGTTCGACCCGGTGGACATCGAGAGCACGGCCAAGGACGGCAGCACCCGTGCGCTGAACGGCTACCTCGCCGTTCCGTACGACCTGCCCCGCGGCTGTGCGGCCGGGTACATGCCCGAGATGAACGCGCTGATCGCCCTGTGCGACTACAGCGAACAGAGCGACCAGCCGTTGATGAAACACATCCGGGCGACCATCGGACCGGCCGCTGCCGCCCGTTGAGACACCCGACGGCCCGAGTCATCCCTGTGGGACGCTCTGTGTGCGTACGCTGTTCACCGCGCGGAGCACATCGGCGTGGCCGCGCGGAGCACATCGACGAGAGGCCCGACCCTATGTCCGAGACACCCGGCACCGAGCTGGCGTCCGAGTACAGCGCGCGGATCGCGCAGGACCTCGAAGTCAACGCCCGGGAACAGGACCGCCTCGCCACCGAGATCGCCGCCCTGGAAGAGCAGTTGCGCGCGGTACGGGAGAACAGGGTGGTGCTGGAGCGGCTGCAGCAGGCACTCACCCCCCAGTCCTCCGCCTCCGCCTCGTCCATCCCCGCACCCGCACCCGCGCCCGCGGCGGCCGACGCCGACACCGATGCCGTCGTGCCGCACCAGCGGACCGAGCCCGCCCCGGACCGCCGTGACCTCGTGAAGCCGGGCCCCGCGGAGGCGAAGCCGAGCCTCGTCGAGGCCGTCCACGCCTATCTGGCCGAGCAGCGGGAGCCGCGGTCCGCGACCGACGTCGCCGAGGCGATCAGGGCCGCCCAGCCCGGCCGCACCATCAAGACGACGGTGATCCGTACGACGCTGGAGAACCTGGTCGCCAGGAACCGGGCCCGGCGCACCAAGCAGGGCCGGGCGGTCTTCTACACCCTCGTGACACCGGAGGCCGGTGCCTGACACCTCTCCCGGTTCGCCCGGGACATGTGTCCGCCGTGCGCGGACGTGCGGGGCGGCGGACTCGTCCGCGGCCCCCGCCTGTCCCGCACCGCCGGTCAGGTGACCGGCGGCTCGATGTCCGCGTCGATCGGGCGCCACGCCGTGACCGACCGGGTCATGGGGTGCTCGGCGCCGAGTTCCTTGTTTTCCCGGGCCCGCCGTTCGGCTTCGTCGTGCAGCCGCTGGGCCTCGTGTGCCTCGTAGCCGGGCGGCGCGGCGGCAGCGAGGAGGGCCGGTCGGCTCCTCCCGCACACCGGGGCGGGGACGGGACAGGGGGCCGGGACCGGGGTCGTCCACCGCGCCACGGACCCGCTCAGCCGGGCAGAACCCCGTCCGGATCCTCGCGATCCCCCGTCCCGCCGGTGGCCGCCGCCCCCAGCGAGCGCTCCGTCACCCCGGCCAGATGCCGGCCGAACACCGCCGCCGCGTCCGGTGTCAGCGTCCGCAGGGCCACCAGGGCCGTGATCACCACGTCGCACAGCTCGCCCTGCACGTCCTCCCAGGTGTGGGTGACGCCCTTGCGGGGGTTCTGGCCGGTCGCCCCGATCACCGCCTGGGCGACCTCGCCGACCTCCTCCGTGAGCTTGAGCATGCGCAGCACCAGGCCGGTCTCGCCGCCGTGCCTCCGGTGGGCGTCCAGCCAGGTCCACAGGTCCTCGATGGAGGTCCACAGGTCCGGGGCGGCCGGGCCGGCCGGGGCGGCAGAAGTGGCCGAAGTGGCCGAAGCGGCCGAAGCGGACGGGGCGGGCCGGGGCTCCGTGGGCGGTGTCGTGTGCTCTTCCGTCATGGCGCAGAGCCTGCCATGCCCGTTCCCGCGGCTACTCCTCGAACAGCGCCTCCTGCTCCCCCTCCTTGGCCCGCCGTACCCGCCGGTTCCGGGCGCCGATCACCACCGCCGTGGCCGCCGCCGTCACGCCCAGCGCCGTCGGGACCATCCAGCCGCGGTCGAAGACATGTCCGAGCACGTGGTCCAGGGAGAGCCGGCCGGGGCCCGCGACGGCCAGGCCCGCGGTGGCCAGGCCCAGGGTCGCGGCGTACTCGTAACCGCCCTCCGCGGCGAAGAACCCGTTCGGCTTGTGCAGGGCGGTCGCGCCCGCCATCGCCCCGGCCGCCGCGGCCCCCGCCGCCGGGGTCGCGAGACCCAGCGCCAGCAGGGTCCCGCCGCCCGCCTCCGCGAGCCCCGCCGCCAGCGCGCTCTGCCGCCCCGGCGCGTACCCGGCCGACTCCATGAACTGCCCCGTGCCCTCCAGGCCGCCCCCGCCGAACCAGCCGAACAGCTTCTGCGTGCCGTGCGCGGCCAGCACCCCGCCGGTGCCCAGCCGGAGCAGCAGCAGGCCCACGTCACGTCGGTCGTAGCAGGTCACGGGAGCTCCCATCGGCGGCAACGGATCGCGGATTTCCACCGTCGCATCCGGCACACCCGGTCGGCCCGTCCGCGCAGCCGTTCGGGTGGCGGGCGGGTGGCGGGCCACCGGGACCGGTGTGACGCTGGCTGGCATGCCGATCAAGACAGCCAAGCTCAGCGACCCGGCGGTGCGGGCCTTCGTCACCGCCGTCAACGCCAGCGACCGCGAGCGCCTCGTGGAGCTCCTCACGCCGGACGCGACGATGGCGGACGACGGCTCCGACCGGGACCTCGACGACTGGATCGACCGGGAGATCTTCTCCTCCAACGGCCACCTCGACGTCGACAACGAGTCCAACGGCGGCCGCTCCCTGCTCGCCCACTACCGCAACGACACCTGGGGCGAGATGGTCACCCGCTGGGACTTCACCATCGAGGACGACGGCCGCATCTCCCGCTTCGAGACCGGGCAGGCGTAGAGACAGACCGCGCAATCGCTTGTCTTCGGGTGCACTCCAACTCCTAGCGTCGTGGGCATGGAAACCGACAGCACCACCAGGACCCTGGGCAGTTCCGGCATCCGTGTCAGCGCGCTCGGCTTCGGCTGCTGGGCCATCGGCGGCGAGTGGCAGGACGCCACCGGGCAGCCGCTCGGCTGGGGCAAGGTCGACGACGAGGAGTCCGTGCGGGCGGTCCACCGTGCCCTCGACCTCGGCGTCACCTTCTTCGACACCGCCGACACCTACGGCGCCGGCCACAGCGAGCGCGTCCTCGGCCGTGCCCTCGGCAAGCGGCGGGACGAGGTCGTCGTCGCCACCAAGTGGGGCAACGTCTTCGACGAGGAGACCCGCACCCTCACCGGCCGTGATGACTCCCCGGCCCACGTCCGCCGCGCCCTCACCGCATCGCTGCGCCGCCTCGGCACCGACCACGTCGACCTCTACCAGCTCCATATCTCCGACGCCGACCCGGTTCGTGCAGCCGAACTCCGGGACGTATGCGAGGAGTTGGTCGGCGAGGGGCTGATCCGGGCCTACGGCTGGAGCACCGACGACCCCGCCCGCGCCGCGGTCTTCGCCGAGGGACCGCACTGCACGGCCGTGCAGCACACCCTGAACGTGCTCCAAGACGCTCCGCAACTCCTCGACGTGGCGGAGAAGTTCGACCTCGCCGCCGTCAACCGCAGCCCGCTCGCCATGGGGTTGCTCGGCGGACGGCGGGCGGGGGCCGCGGCCGGCGACATCCGCAGCAGGCCGCCGGCCTGGCTGCCCGGGTTCGGGGACGGCGACGGGGCCGATCCCGCGTGGGTCGAGCGGATCGAGGCCCTGCGCGCCGTCCTCACCAGCGACGGGCGGACCCTCGCCCAGGGCGCCCTCGGCTGGATCTGGGCGCGCAGCCCGCGGACGGTCCCGATCCCCGGCTTCCGGTCCGTCGCCCAGGCCGAGCAGAACGCCGGCGCGATCGCGAAGGGGCCGCTCACCGCCGGGCAGATGGCCGAGATCGACCGTCTCCTCGGGCGGTGAGCGGCCCCGCGCCGCTCACTGACCGCGGTCAGTACGCCTGACCGCCGCCGCCGTGCTGCTGTTGCACGTACGGCTGCCGGTCGTGGGCCTGGGACTGCGGGGCGCCGTACGCCGCCGCCTGCTGCTGCCCGTGTCCGGCCGCCGCTTGCTGCTGCCCGTGTCCGGTCGCCGCCTGCTGCGCGTACCGCTGTCCGCCGCCCTGCTCGGTGAGGGTGATCTGGCCGGCCTTGATGGTGGCCAGGCGCGGAGCACGGCGGGCGATGGAGGAGTCGTGGGTGACCATGACGAAGGTCAGCCCGTACTCGTGCCACAGGCCTTCGAGGAGGGCCATGATGTCGTCCCGGGTGCCCTCGTCGAGGTTGCCGGTCGGCTCGTCGGCGAGAAGCACCTTCGGCTTCTTCACCAGCGCGCGGGCGATCGCGACGCGCTGCTGCTGCCCGCCGGAGAGCTCGGAGGGGGCGTGCCCGAGGCGCTCGCCGAGGCCCACCGAGCGCAGGGCCTCCGCCGCGCGCTCCCGGCGCTCGGCCGGCTTGATGCCGAGCGGGACGAGGGCCGTCTCGACGTTCTCCTGGGCGGTGAGCGTCGGGATCAGGTTGAACGCCTGGAAGATGATGCCGATCTTCTCCGCGCGCAGCCGGGTGAGCTTGGTCTCGCTGACCTGGGCGAGGTCGACGTCGTCCAGCATGACGCTGCCCTCGGTCGGGCGGTCCAGGCCGCCGATCATCTGGAGCAGGGTCGACTTGCCGCCGCCGGTCGGGCCCTGGATGACGAGCTGGTCGCCGTCCTCGATGGTCAGGTCGATGCCGCGCAGCGCCTCGACCGTCTCCTTGCCCCGCGTGTAGCGCTTGGTGACTCCGGTGAGTCTGTACATGGGGTTCTCCACTGGGTGCTCTGCCGAAAGGGCCGTAGGGAAGGCCCGTAAGGGGGTGGGGCGCCGTGTCCCGGGGGGAGTGGAAGCGGCGCCCCGGCTCGGGGGCGGGGGGTTACGAGACGCTGCGCAGGGCGTCGGCCGGGCGCATCCGGGAGGCGCGCCAGCCGCCCATCGCGCCGGCGATCAGACCGCCGGCGACCGCGAGGCCGACCGCGAGGGCGATGGTGGTGAGGGAGACCGGCGCGGACAGCGCGATCTCGAGGGTGTTCTGGGAGGCCTGCTGGCCGGGGCCGCCGCCCGGGCCGCCGCCCACGCCGCCACCGCCGCCGGAGCTGCCCAGCTGGGCGGTGAGCTTCGGGCTGATCGCGGTGACCGCGTAGGCCGCGCCGACGCCGAGGGCGATGCCGAGGGCACCGCCGATCAGTCCGTTCACGATGGACTCGCCGACCACCTGGCGGGTGACGTTGCGGGACGGCCAGCCGAGCGCCTTCAGGGTGCCGAACTCACGCACCCGGCGGGAGACCGCGGACGAGGTCAGCAGGGCCGCCACCAGGAAGGCCGCCGCGAGGACCGCGATGGACAGCCACTTGCCGACGCTGGTCGCCAGGCTGGAGGCGGTGGAGAGGGAACCGGAGACGGTGGAGGCCAGGTCGGCGGAGGTGGTGACCGTCGTACCGGAGATGTTGGCGGTGATCTCCTTCTTCACGGTGGAGATCTGCTTGGAGTCGGTCGCCTTGACGTAGATCGTGGTGACCTGGTTCTTGGCGTCGCCGAGGGTCTGCGCGACCTTCAGCGGGACGAACACGTCGGTGTCGGACTCGCTGCTGTCCGGGGTCGCGATCCCGATGACGGTGAACGTGGTGCCGGAGATCTTGAAGGTCGAGCCGACCTTGTACTTCTTCTCCTTGGCGTACGACTTGCTGACCACCGCGACCTTGGCGCCGGTCTGCGCGGTGGTGAAGGTCTTGCCCGAGGTGACCTTCATGGTGGACAGCGGGCCGAGGCCCTGGTGGGCCACGTCGACGCCGGCCACGGAGTAGCTGTTGACGTTGAAGTTCGCGCCGCCGCCCTGCACCTGCGGCGCGCCGCCCGAGCCGCTGCTGCTGCCGCCGCCCGGCTGGCCCTGGCCGCCGCTGTTGCTGCCGCTGCTGCCGCTGCTGCCGCTGCTGCCGCTGCTGCTGGTGGAGGACTTCGCCTTGCCCTGGGTGAAGGAGCCGTCGACCTTGGTGACGTTGAGGGAGAGCGCTCCGACCGCGCTCTCCACGCCCTTCTGGCCGGCGACCTTGGTGACCAGGGACGACTTCAGGGCCTGACCGCCCTGCGTCTGCACGCGGTCCGAACTCTGCGTGGAGCTGCTGCTGGACTTGGCGTCGAACTTGAAGTTCGGGCCGCCGGAGCTGCCCGAGGTCGGCGCGGTGCGGGCCTTGGTGACCGTCATGTCGGTCCCGAGGCCGTACAGCGACTTGAGGACCTTGTCCTGCGCCTGGGTCATGCCGGCCGACACCGAGTTGACCGTGATGACCAGCGCGATACCGAGCGCCAGACCCAGAGCGATGACCAGGGCCGCCTTCTTTCTGCGGCCCAGCTCGCGCTTGAGATAGATGCCAAACATCCCGTTCCTCGAAGGTTCTTGGCGCCCGCTGTGGACGCGAGCTCAAGCTAGGGAGAAACCTTTGAGCGGCCCTGGGTAAAAGATGTGTCAGAGCTGAGAACCGGGACGTCTCAGCAAACTTTCATAAGACAGCAAATTCATATGCCGGGGAGGGGTCCTCCCGGCAAGGCCCTGCTGGGCGCGGTGTACGGTCCCGGGATGCGCGATTCCTCTCGGCTGACCCGGCGTGCCGCCCTCGGACTGACGGCCGCCGCCCTCCCCCTCTCCGTGGCGGCTCCCGCCTCGGCCGCCACGGCCGGCGCCAGGACCGCCGCCACCGTGGTCGGCGGCGAGCGGCTGGCCCGGGGCGGCATACAGGTGCGGGGAGCCGCCGGGCTGCCGAAGAAGATCACCGCCCGCGCCTGGCTGCTCGCCGACTGTGACAGCGGAGAGGTGCTCGCCTCGTACAACGCGCACCGGCGGCTGGCGCCCGCCTCCACCCTGAAGATGCTGTTCGCGGACACCGTGCTGAAGAAATTCGAGCCGACCGAGCGGTACAGGGTCAAGGACTCCGACATCTCCGACGTCCCGGCCGGCTCCAGCCTGGTCGGCATCAAACCCGGCCTCACCTACACCGTCGAGCAGCTCTGGCAGGGCGTCTTCCTGCGCTCCGGCAACGACGCCGTGCACGTCCTCTCCCACATGAACGGCGGGATCGCGCGGACCGTCGCCGAGATGCAGGCCAAGGCGGCCGACCTCCAGGCCCTCGACACCCATGTGGTCAGCCCCGACGGCTTCGACCACCCGGGCCAGCTGTCGTCGGCGTACGACCTGACCCTCTTCGCCCGGCACGGACTGAAGGACGACGACTTCCGCGGCTACTGCGCCACACGGACCGCGAACTTCCCGGCGGGCGGCAAGAAGACCTTCCAGATCCAGAACACCGACCGCCTGCTCACCGGCGCCTGGGGCCTCGACGTCTACAAGGGCCTGTTCGGCGTCAAGAACGGCTACACCAGTCACGCCGGCAACACCTTCACCGGCGGTGCCACCCGGGGCGGCCGCACCCTGCTGGTCACCGTGATGCACCCGGACCCCGGCACCAACGCGGTGTACGAGCAGACCGCCGCGCTGCTCGACTGGGGCTTCGAGAAGGGGAGTTCGGCGCAGCCGGTGGGCACGCTGGTCGATCCGCTGAGCGAGGGCGGGGCGAGCGCGAGTCCGTCGCCCTCGAAGGGCAACGGGGCCGCGGGGGCGGCCGGGACGGGCGCGGCCGGTTCGGGGTCGTCGGGACCGTCGCCCTGGCGGGTCGCGGAGGGCGGGGCGGTGACGTTCGGGCTGCTGGGTGTGGGGGCGTGGGCGCTGCGCCGGCGCCGGCGGGCGGCCGGTGCCGCGGCGGGCCCCGACTCGGGTGACACACCGGCCGGGCCGGCCGGCCCGGCCGCGGGCTGACGTGACGGAGGGCTGACGTCACGCGGCAGCCGCCCCACCCACCGGTGCGTACCCGCGGTCCCAGGCGGGTCCACCCCCGCCCGGTCCGGTGGAACGGCTGCCGCCTCCCCCCTCGGTGTGGTCGGCGGAATGCCAGAGCCTCAACTGTGAAGTTCTGGTGGAGGAGAGTTGAGCATAGGCCCGTTACCGGCTGCAATACCGCGGACGTCGGTATTCCGCTTGTGCAGGTTGTGGAGGGCCCGCTGAACGGCGGTTCAGCCCCGGCCCACGTACGGCATCGCCGTCGCCAGTACCGTCGCGAACTGCACGTTCGCCGCCAGCGGCAGCTCGGCCATGTGCCGCACGGTCCGCGCCACGTCCGCCACGTCCATCACGGGTTCCGGGGCGATCACCCCGTTCGCCTGCAGCGCGCCGGTCTCCATCCGGGCCGTCATGTCGGTTGCCGCGTTGCCGATGTCGATCTGCCCGACCGCGATCCCGTACGGCCGCCCGTCCAGGGACAGGGACTTGGTCAGTCCCGTCAGCGCGTGCTTGGTCGCGGTGTAGGCGACGGAGCGGGGGCGGGGCGCGTGCGCCGAGACGGACCCGTTGTTGATGATCCGGCCGCCCTGCGGCTCCTGCTCCTTCATCTGCCGGAACGCCGCCTGCGCGCACAGGAACGCCCCGTTGAGGTTGGTGTCCACCACGTGCCGCCACGCCTCGTAGGGCAGGTCCTCCACGGCCACCCCGCCGGGGCCGAACGTCCCCGCGTTGTTGAACAGCAGGTCCACCCGCCCGAACCGGTCCACGGCCGCCGCGAACAGTGCAGCCACGTCGTCGGGTTGGGAGACGTCGGTCCGTACGGCGACGGAGGCGCCCTCCGGCACCAGTGCCGCCGTCTCCGCCAGCCGCGCGGGGCGGCGGCCGGCCAGCGCCACCGACCAGCCGGCCCGCAGCAGTTCCGTGGCCACGGCACGGCCGATACCGGAGCCGGCGCCGGTGACGACCGCGATCTTTGGTTGCTTGGTGTCCATGGGGCCGCAGCGTAGGCGCTCCGCTGGGAGGGCCGGGCCGGGTCGGGCTGGGTCGGGTCGTCGGTCGGGTGCGGCTGGGTGGGGGCTGGTCGCGCAGTTCCCCGCGCCCCTTTGGGGCGCTTCCAGTGCGGGGCGCTTCCAGCGGGGGGGCTTTATGCCTCGTCCGGGTAGTGGACGCCGATCAGGGCGCGTAGGGCGTCCAGGGTGCGCATGACCGCGAGGGTGCTGTCGTGGGGGACGAGGGGGGACTCCTGGTCGCCGGCCCGGACCGCGCGCATCGCCTCCCTCGCCTCGTGGCGGAAGGTGTTGCGCGGGCCGTCCTCCGGGGTCAGGGCGAACTCCTGCGGGTCGCGGCCGTCGCGGTGCAGCACGAAGCGGTCGGGGTTGAAGAAGCCGTCCGGGATGTCGATCCGGCCCTGCGAGCCGGTGACCGAGGCCGTGGTGCCGGTGCCGCCGACGATGGAGCAGTGCACCGAGGCGAGAGCGCCGCTCTCCCAGGAGAACAGTGCACCTGTCTGGAGATCGACGCCCTCGTCCGAGAGCACCGCTCGCGCCGACATCCCGTCCGGCTCACCGAGCAGCAGGTGCGCGAACGACACCGGGTACACGCCCAGGTCGAGCAGCGCGCCCCCGCCGAGCAGCGGGTTGCGCAGCCGGTGCGCCGGCGGGAACGGCCCCTCCAGGCCGAAGTCCGCCTGCACGGTCCGCACCTCGCCTATCGCCCCGTCCGCGACCAGCGCCGTGAGCCGCCGGATCAGCGGATGGCAGTACATCCACATCGCCTCCATCAGGAAGCGGCCGTGCTCCTTCGCCAGCGCGACCAGTTCCCCGGCCTCGCGGGCGTTGAGCGTGAACGGCTTCTCGCACAGCACGTTCCGCCCGGCCGTCAGGCACAGCCCGGCGGCCGCCCGGTGCGCCGAGTGCGGAGTGGCGACGTACACGATGTCGACGTCCTCGTCGCGGGCCAGCGACTCCCAGTCCCCGTACGCCCGGCCGATCCCGAACCGCTCCGCGAACCCCGCCGCCGCCTCCGGGGACCGCGAGGCCACCGCCACGATCTCCGCGTCGGGCAGATCGACCAGGTCCGCCGCGAACGCGGCCGCGATCCCGCCCGTCGCCAGGATCCCCCACCGCACGCTCTGCTCACCCATCCCGGCCGCCCACCCTCGCTCACGTGTTTCCCGGCAGTCTGTACGAGCTGAGAGCATATGCGGGGGCCATCGGGGTCCAGCAACAGCCGACCGGACCGCGAGACCAACGAAGACGGGGGACACATGCCCGAGCAGCCGGCGCCGCCGACACCCGACGCCCAGGGCACCGCGAACGCCCAGGACACCGCGAACGCCCAGGACACCGCGAACGCCCAGGACACGGCGAACGCCCAGGACACGGCGAACGCCCAGGGCACCGCCGTACCCGCGCCGCGCGGCCCGGCCGGCCGGCCCGGCTCCGCCACCGCCGCGACCCGCCGCGCCGGCCTCCTGCTCGTGCTGGTCCTCGGCGGGCTCACCGCGACGCCCCCGCTCGCGATGGACATGTACCTGCCGTCCCTGCCGGAGGTCACCCGCTCCCTCGGCGCCCCCGCCGCGACCGTCCAGCTCACCCTCACCGCCTGCCTCGCCGGCATGGCCCTCGGCCAGCTGGTCGTCGGCCCGATGAGCGACCGCTGGGGGCGCCGCCGCCCGCTGCTGGCCGGCCTCGCCGTCTACGTCGTCGCCACCGCCCTGTGCGCCGTCGCGCCGGACGTTCAGACCCTGGTCGCCTTCCGCCTCGCCCAGGGCCTCGCGGGCGCGGCCGGCATCGTCATCGCGCGGGCCGTCGTACGCGACCTCTACGACGGGGTCGCCATGGCCCGCTTCTTCTCCACCCTGATGCTGGTCTCCGGGGTCGCCCCGGTCGTCGCCCCGCTGATCGGCGGGCAGATCCTGCGGGTGACGGACTGGCGGGGCGTCTTCGTCGTCCTCACGGCCGTCGGGGCGCTGCTCGCCGCACTGGTGTGGGTGCGGCTGCCGGAGACCCTGCCGGCGGCCGACCGGCACGCCGGGGGAGTGGCCGCCGCCGTCCGCGCCATGCGCAGCCTCCTCGCCGACCTGCCCTTCACCGGCTACATGCTCGCCGGCGGCTTCGCCTTCGCGGCCCTCTTCGCCTACATAGCGGCGTCCCCGTTCGTGATACAGGAAATCTACGGCGCCTCCCCGCAGACCTTCTCCCTCCTCTTCGGCGTCAACTCGGTCGGACTGGTGATCGCCGGGCAGGTCAACGGGAAGGTGCTGGTCGGCCGGGTCAGCCTGGACAAGGTGCTGGGCGCGGGCCTGGCCGTGACCGTGCTCGCCGCGACCGCCCTGCTCCTGATGTCGGCCGGGGTCCTCGGCCCGGTCGGCCTCGCCCCGGTCGCCGCCGCCCTCTTCGTCCTGATGTCCGCGATGGGGTTCACCCTGCCCAACGCCCAGTCCCTCGCCCTGCTGCGCACCCGGCACGCCGCCGGTTCCGCGTCCGCGCTGCTCGGGACCTCCTCGTTCCTCGTCGGCGCGGTCGCCTCGCCGCTGGTCGGGATCGCGGGGGAGAGAACCGCCGTGCCCATGGCGATCGTCCAACTGGCCGGGGCACTGGTGGCACTGGCCTGCTTCGTGGGAATGTGCCGTCCCTGGGCAGCACGTGGGAACACCCGTGCGAGGACGGAGGGAGCAGGCAGCTGAGCGTACCGAGACTGCGCGTCGAGACACCGGAACGGGCCGGTCTCGACCCCGCGGAACTCAGGCACCTCGTCCGCGAAGTGCACGACCTCACCGCCGGTGAGCGCCCCTGGGCGGCCGGGGCCGTCGTGGTCGCCGGACGCGGACCCGTGATCGCCGTACAGGAGGCGTCCGGCTGGGCCGTGCGCTGGTCCGCGTACGACCCCGCGACCGACGCCGGTGTCGAGCTCCCGCCCGCCGCCCGGGTCCCGGCGACCGTCGACACCCCCTTCGACGTCGCCTCCCTCACCAAGCTGTTCACCGCGGTCGCCGCCGTGCAGCAGCTGGAGCGCGGCACCCTCGGCATCGACGCCCGCGTCGGCGCCTACCTCCCCGACTTCCACGGGGCCGCCGCGCACGGCATCACCGTCCGCCAGCTCCTCACCCACACCTCCGGCCTGCGCCCCGAACTCCCGCTCTACGACTGCCCCGACGACACGGTCCGCCTCGACCTGCTCCGGGCGGAGGCCCCGACCAGCGCCCCGGGCGCCTACCGCTACTCGGACCTCAACCTGCTCCTCCTCCAGCACGTCCTGGAGCGGATCACCGGCCGCCCCCTCGACGTCCTGGTCCGCGACGGCATCACCCGGCCGCTCGGCATGACCGCCACCGACTTCGGCCCCTGCCCGGGGGCGGCGGCCACCGAGGACCAGCGGCGGCCGTGGGCCAAGGCGGACCGGGGCATGCTGCGGGGTGTCGTGCACGACGAGAACGCCTGGGCGCTGGGCGGCGTGGCGGGGCACGCCGGCCTCTTCTCCACCGCCCCGGACCTGGCGATCTTCTGCCGGGCCCTGCTCGCGGGCGGCGCGTACGGCCCGGCGCGCATCCTCGGCCCCGACTTCGTGGACCTGCTGCTGGCCCCGCCCGGCCTGGGCTTCCTGGTGGACCAGCCGTGGTTCATGGGCGAGCTGGCGGGACAGGGCGCCGCGGGCCACACCGGGTTCACCGGCACCAGCCTGGTGCTCGACCGGGCCACGGACACGTTCCTGGTGCTGCTGGCCAACAGCGTGCATCCGCGGCGCCGTCCCGGCGACAGCGCCCCCCGGGCAGCCGTGGCGACCCGCCTCGCCAGGGCTGTCCATACAATCGCCGGGTGAACCACCCCACCCCTCCCGCCCCACCGGCCGACCGGCTCCGCGCGACGCTCTCCGACCTGCTCGACGGCCTGCCCCCGAAGCAGGCCGCCTCGGCCGTCGAGCGGCTGATCGCCAACTACCGCGGGGCCACCCCGACCGACGCGCCGATCCTGCGGGACCGGGCGGACGTGGTGGCGTACGCGGCGTACCGGATGCCGGCGACCTTCGAGGCGGTACGGTCCGCGCTGGCCGCCTTCGCAGACGCGGTACCGGAGGGATGGGTGCCGGGCAGTCACGTGGACGTCGGCGGCGGGACGGGCGCGGCGACCTGGGCGGTGACCGACACCTGGGAGGGCGTGCGGCCGGTGACGGTCCTCGACTGGGCCGAGCCGGCGCTGGCCCTCGGCCGGGAGATCGCCGCGGCGAACCCGGCGCTGCGGGACGCGTCGTGGCAGCGCGCGCGGATCGGAGCGGCGCTCACCATCGAGAGCACTGATCTCGTCACGGTGTCGTACGTCCTCAACGAACTCGACGAGGCCGGCCGCGCCGCCCTCGTCGCGGCCGCCGCGGCCGCCGCGCAGGCCGTCGTCATCGTCGAGGCGGGCACGCCCGCCGGCTACGCCCGGGTCATCGAGGCCCGCGACCGCCTGGTCGCCGCCGGCTTCCACGTCGCCGCGCCCTGCCCGCACAGCGCCGCCTGCCCGATCGTCCCCGGCACGGACTGGTGCCACTTCTCGGCCCGGGTCAGCCGCTCCTCCCTGCACCGTCAGGTCAAGGGCGGGTCGCTGCCCTACGAGGACGAGAAGTTCAGCTACGTGGCCGCCACCCGCTTCCCGCCCGCCCCGGCACCGGCCCGGGTGGTCCGCCGCCCCCAGATCCGCAAGGGCCAGGTCCTGCTCGACCTGTGCGAGACCGACGAGCACCTGCGCCGCACGACGGTCACCAAGCGCCACGGCGACCTGTACCGGGCGGCCCGGGACGCGGACTGGGGCGACGCCTGGCCGCCCGGGTGACACAGCTCTCGTACCCCCCGCTTCACGCCCAGACGGGACCATAAGGCATCCTGTCCGGACCACAGCGAGGCGAGGCGATAGATGAGCGCGACGTTCGGCGGCCCGAGCGGCCGGCAGGGCAGACTCTCCCAGTGGCTCCGCGGACGCCGCCCGAAGCAGGCGGCCGCCGCCGACGACTCGGGCCGCGCGGCACTGCTGCTCGCCGCCGCCGAAGCGGGCCTCCCGCTGGCCCCCGCCGCCTACCCGGCCCCCGGCTACGGCTGCTCCTGCGACCGCGTCGGCTGTCCCACCCCGGCCCGGCACCCGGTGTCGTTCGCGTGGCAGACGCAGTCCACCACCGACCGCGCCCAGATCGAGCGCTGGGCCCGGCACCAGCCGCAGGCCAACTTCATCACCGCGACCGGCATGACCCACGACGTCCTGGACGTGCCCCTGGAGGCCGGCCGGCAGGCGCTGGAACGGCTGCTCGCGAACGGCGTCGAGGTCGGGCCGGTCGCCGAGAGCGACGACGGCCGCCTGCTCTTCTTCACCCTCACCCGTGGCACGCCCGAGGACGAGGACGAGTGGTGGCCCTGCGAGCTGGACTGCCGCCCCGAGACCATGGACGAGCACCCGGGCCTGCGCTGGCACTGCCGGGGCTCCTACGTCCTGGTCCCGCCCGCCAGGCTGCCCGGCGGCGACGGCGACCGGCGGGTGCACTGGGTACGCGGCCCGGAGCACGGGCTCCCCGATCCGCTGAGTCTGCTGGAGATCCTCACGGACGCGTGTGCCCGGTACGTGGGGGAGGAGGCCGACGAGGCGGGGGTCGGCTGGCCTCTGCGGCACTGAGCCGTCCGCGGCTGTGGGAAGCGCCGGGTCGTCGGTCGGGTGCGGCGCCGTGGGGGCTGGTCGCGCAGTTCCTCCCCCAGTCTTCGGCTGGGGGTACCCCCAGCGCCCCTCACGGGGCGCTTTTCAGGAGCCCTGTGCCGAGGTCAGGCCCTGGATGCGGCCCAGGACGGAGACCTTGCCGGAGCCTGCCGGGTCCAGTGCGACCTGGTTGGAGACGAACTGCATCGTCAGCGACTGCTTGATCTCGCCCTTGGTGAGGGCCTTGACGCTGAGGTTCGGCGTCGGCACGGAGGTGCCCGCGGCCGCCGTCTCCTTGGCGTAGTAGCGGGTGGTGAAGAACACCGCCGCCCCGCCGCCGGTGGTGCGCAGCGCGAGCGGCGCGTAGTCGCCTTCGGTGAGCGGCTCGTCGATGTACTGGGTGGCCAGGCCCGGCTTGGTGGACTTCTTGCGGTCGGTGCGCCAGCCGCTGGTGTGCACGCCGTCCGCGAAGACGGTGCCGCCGCTCTTCAGGTAGGTGGCGTAGTCCCGGCTCAGGTCGCCCGGGGCGACGGCGAGTCGAGTGCTGTTCGCCGGTACGTCCTCGGCCCAGCCGTCCTTGTCGGTGGTGAACTTCGGTACGTCGCCCGGCGCGACCAGCGTCAGGTACGCCACCTGGAACGGCTGGGAGAGGCTGTTGCGGGTGAAGACCAGCAGCCAGCGGTCGTCGCCGCCCTTGTTGCCGTGTGCGTCGGCGACGAACCAGCGCGGCCAGCCGGCCTTCTTCGGGATGGTGTACGTGACGTCGTCGAACTCCAGCGCCGAGTGGGCGGAGTTGCCGGCCGGGCTGTTGACGTGCCCGGCCTTCAGACGCGCCGAGTCGATGTCGGCGAGGGCGCCGGTCGTGTAGTCCGCGTCCAGGGAGCCGTCGTAGGCCTTGTCGGCCTTGTTGTAGGCGTCCGTGAACTGCCGGAGCGCCTTGGCCGCCTCGGCGCGGGTGGTGGTGGGGAGCACCTCGCGCTCCCCGTGCACCACCACGCAACCGCTCGCCGTCAGCGACATGGCGGTCAGCGAGACCGCTATGAGCGCGTTCCGATCACGCCTGCGGAGCCCGCGGAGCCGTCGAGGGCCGCGACCCCTGGTCGTCAGGTGCGTCATCAGGTGCCTTCACCTTCCCCTTCCCGGAGCCGAACCCTACCGGGGCGAAGAAGAGTGCGAGTGTCGGGACCAGGTACAGCAGCCACACCGTGACCTGGAGCACGGTCGGGTCGGGCTGGAAGTTGAACACGCCCTTCAGCAGCGTCCCGTACCAGCTGTCCGGCGGGACGGTACCGCTGATGTCGAAGGCCTGGTCGGTCAGGCCAGGGATCCAGTCGGCCTCCTGGAGGTCGTGGAAGCCGTACGCCAGCACGCCCGCCGCGACCACCACCAGCATGCCGCCGGTCCAAGTGAAGAACTTGGCGAGGTTGATGCGCAGCGCGCCCCGGTAGAAGAGCCAGCCCAGGAAGACCGCGCTGGCCAGGCCGAGCGCCACGCCGACCAGCGGCCGGGGGGTGCCGTCGCTCGCCGCGTGCACGGACGCCCACACGAACAGCGCGGTCTCGAGGCCCTCCCGGCCCACGGCGAGGAAGGCGGTGGCGACCAGCGCACCCGTGCCCATCGCGAGGGCCGCGTCCAGCTTGCCGTGCAGTTCCTTCTTGAGGTGCCGGGCGGTGCGCCGCATCCAGAACACCATCCAGGTCACCAGGCCCACCGCGACGATGGACAGGGACCCGCCGAGCGCCTCCTGCGCCTCGAACGTCAGCTCCTGGGAACCGAATTCGAGCGCGCACCCGAAGCCCATGGCGATCAGCACCGCCACCGCGATACCGGTCCAGATCGGTTTCAGGGCGTCCGTACGCCCGGTCTTGACCAGGTAGGCGATGAGGATACAGACGACGAGCGAGGCCTCAAGCCCTTCCCGCAGCCCGATCAGGTAGTTCGAGAACACGGCTCACGCCCCCTCGGCGGACTCGGCGGAATCGGCGGATCCGGAGAACAGCGTCCGGCCCCACCAGTCGTCCTTGTCCCGGACGCCGGGCGGGACGGCGAAGACGGCCGAACCCACGTGCTGGATGTACTCGTTGAGCGCGTCGGACGCCGAGAGCTTGCGCTGGAGCGGGATGAACCCCTTGCCGACGTCACGCATGTAGGCCAGGAAGAACAGCCCGGCGTCGAGCCGTCCGAGCCCGTCCGTCCCGTCGGTGAAGGAGTAGCCGCGGCGCAGGATGGTGATCCCGCCGTTGGAGTCCGGGTGCGCGAGCCGTACATGGGCGTCGGGCTTCATGGCCTTCAGGAACGGCTCGTCGTGCTCCTTCGCCTTGCCGACCGGGGCGCCCTCGCCCTTGTCGCGCCCGAAGACGTCCTCCTGCTCCTGGAGCGAGGTCCGGTCCCAGGTCTCGATGTTCATGCGGATCCGCCGGGCCACGAGGTACGACCCCCCGGTCATCCAGTCGGTCCCGTCCCCTTCTCCCACCCACACGAACTTCTTCAGCCGGTCGGTCTCGGTTCCCGCGATGTTGCGGGTGCCGTCCTTGAATCCCATGAGGTTGCGGGGGGTCTGGGCGTCCGGGGTGGTGGACGAGGTCTTCCCGAAGCCGAGCTGGGACCAGCGGACGGCGACCTTGCCGAAGCCGATCCGGGCGAGGTTGCGGATGGCGTGCACGGCGACCTGCGGATCGTCGGCACAGGCCTGGATGCAGAGATCGCCCCCGGTGCGGGACGCGTCGAGGTTGTCGCCGGGGAACTTCGGCAGGTCGACGAGTGCGGCGGGCCGTCGGCGGTCCAGGCCGAACTTCTCGAAGAAGGACGGCCCGAAGCCGATCGTCAGCGTCAGCCGGGACGGCTGCAGCCCGAGGGCCTCGCCGGTGTCGTCCGGGGGCGCCTCGGCGAGACCGCCGTACGCGCCCTCGCCGACGGCCCTGCCCGCGGTCATCCGCCGGGCCGCGGCCGTCCAGTCCTTCAGCAGCTGCACGAACTCGGCCCGGTCGTCGGTCTTCACGTCGAACGCGGCGAAGTGCAGCCGGTCCTGGACGGGGGTGGCGATACCGGCCTGGTGGGCGCCGTGGAACGGGACGGCGGTGGTGGTGGCGTCGGCGCTGTCGCCGCCGCCGGACTCGGCCGCGGCCACCGCGCCTCCGGCCACGGCGGCGCCGAGCGCGAGCCCGGCCCCGCCCCAGCCGATGAGTGCGCGACGCGACGGATTGGTTGTGTCACCCATGCCCGGCTCCTTACTTGACCACGGCCGCGGCGAGCTTCGACAGCGGCTCCGCGAGGGCGTTGACCGCGTCGGACAGCTCCTTGCGCTGCGCTTCGGTGACCGTGTCGTACGAGACGTAGCCGTCGGAGGTCTTGTCCGTGCGGTACTTGCCGAGCAGCGTGTCCAGCGCGGCGAACTGCTTGTCGAGTTCGGTGGCGAGCGCCGCGTCGTTCTTCTGCGCGACCGGCTTGAGCAGCTCGTACGCCTTCTGGGCGCCTTCGACGTTGGCCTTGAAGTCGCTCAGGTCGGTGTGCGAGTAGCGGTCCTCCTCGCCGGTGACCTTGCCGGTGGCGACCTCGTCGAGGAGCTCCTTGGCGCCGTTGGCCATGGAGGTCGGGGTGATCTCGGCCTTGCCGACCCGCTGCTGCCAGTCCTTCAGGTCCGTGACCAGCTGGGCCGCGAGGGCCTTTTGCTCGGCGCCGGTCTTCTTGTCCTGCCACAGCGCCTTTTCCAGCGCGTGCCAGCCGGTCCACTTCTGGCCCTTCTCCAGGCCGTCGGCGCGGGTGTCGGTCTTGGGGTCGATGTCCCCGAACGACTCGGCGATCGGCTCGGTGCGCTCCCAGCCGACGCGGGAGGGAGCGTAGGCCTTCTTGGCGGCTTCCAGGTCGCCGGCCGCGACGGCGTCGGCGAACGCCTGCACCTTCGGGATCGTCGCGTCGGCCTGCTCCTGCGCGTACTCGCGATAGGCGGCGACGGCCGCGTCCAGCTTCGGGTCGCGCTTGGCGGCCGTGCCGCCGGTGACGGTCAGCTTCTGCCGGACGCCGTGCCCCTTCATCCCGGGCCGGCAGGCTATCTCGTACGATCCCGCCTTCACCTCGGCGGTCAGCGTGTACTTGGTCCCCGGACCGATGTTCTCCTTCTCGGAGACGATCCGGTCGTCGGGGAAGAGGATCTCGACCTCGGTGGCCTTCGACCCCGTGTTCTCGATGGCGAGTGTGACGTGCCCCGCCGGAACCGACTTCGCCGATGTCTCGCACTTCGAGTCGGCGGCGGTGACCCGGATCGCGTCGTCGCCCTCGGCGTCGCTCTTCGCCGTGCAGGCCGAGAGGGCGGTCAAGGCGGCCACGGTGGCGGCGGCGGTGACGGTGAGTCGGACGGCACGCATGCAGGCTCCAAGCGGGTGGTGTGGTGAGGCTGGCCTAACTTACCTGAGGCTTACCTCACTCATACCCGGGCGGGTGGTGATTGGCCAGACACGGAAAGATCACAGACACGGCTTGATATCGATACCTCGATGGTTAAGCCAAAAGAATATAAAGAAATCGTCAAGTATGCCGTCGGGGGTGCTGGAGGTATCCCCGGCCGAAGGCTGGGGAGGAGCTGCGAGTGCGCAGGCGTCGTACGCTGCGGGTGCTTCAATGCCGCTGTGACTGATTACGACGTGCTGCGTGTCTTCTGCGCGGCGAACGGCGGGTACGGCAACGAGCTGGGGGTCGTCCGGGACGGCTCCGTGCTGCCCGACCGGGAGGACCGGCAGGTGCTGGCGGCGAAGCTCGGGTTCAGCGAGACCGTGTTCGTGGACGACCCCGAGCGCGGAGTCCTCGACATCTACACCCCCACCCTGCGCCTGCCGTTCGCCGGACACCCCTGCGTCGGCACGGCCTGGCTGCTGGACGTGCCCGAACTGGTCACCCCGGCCGGCGTGGTCGGCGCCCGGCTGGACGGGGAGTTCAGCTGGATCGAGGCGCTCCCGGAGTGGGCCCCGCCGCGCACCCTGCGCCAGTACGCCAAGGCCGCCGAGGTCGACGCGCTGCCGGTGCCGCCGCCCGGGGAGTGGATCTACGCCTGGGCGTGGGAGGACGAGTCGGCCGGGCGGGTCCGCGCCCGCGCCTTCCCCGGCCGGAACGACGGCATCGACGAGGACGAGGCCACCGGGGCGGCCGCCCTGCTGCTCACCGCGCAGCTGGGCCGGGCCCTGAACATCACCCAGGGCCGGGGTTCGCAGATCCTGACCGCGCCGCAGCCGTACGGCTGGGTGGAGATCGGCGGCCGGGTCTTCCTGGAGGGCCCGGAGAAGCAGCCGGGGATCAGCCGGTGACCGACTTGCCGGCGCGCCCGCGCCGCACGTAGTACCAGGTCATGTTGGACGACAGTCCCGTCAGCAGCACCCAGACCACGCCGATCAGCCAGCTGCCCTGGATGAAGGAGACGACGGCGGCGACGACGGCGAGGACGCAGACGATCAGGGCGTAGAGGGCGAGGCGGGGCATGGGGGTCGCTTTCTCATGACGAGGGGGACACTGCTGGCGTCCCCCAGTGTCCCCCATCCGCTCAGACGTCCGTGACGCGGAGCCCGGCGTGTGCCTTGTAGCGGCGGTTGACCGAGATCAGGTTCGCGACCAGGGACTCCACCTGGTGCGCGTTGCGCAGCCGCCCCGCGAACACGCCGCGCATCCCGGGGATCCGCCCGGCCAGCGCCTGCACGATCTCGACGTCGGCCCGCACCTCGCCGAGCACCATCACGTCGGTGTCGATCTCCTCGATCTCCGGGTCCTGGAGGAGCACGGCGGAGAGGTGGTGGAAAGCCGCCGTGACCCGCGAGTCCGGCAGCAGCGCCGCGGCCTGCTCCGCCGCACTGCCCTCCTCCGGCTTCAGCGCGTAGGCGCCCTTCTTGTCGAAGCCGAGCGGGTTGACGCAGTCCACGACCAGTTTGCCGGCCAGCTCCCCGCGCAACGACTCCAGCGTCTTGCCGTGCCCGTCCCACGGTACGGCGACGATCACGAGGTCGCTGCGGCGCGCGCACTCGGCGTTGTCGGTGCCCTCGACACCGTGCCCGAGCTCGTCGGCGGCGGCCTGCGCGCGCTCGGCGGCCCGCGAGCCGATGATCACCTTCTGGCCGGCGCGGGCCAGCCGGTAGGCGAGGCCCTTGCCCTGCGGGCCGGTGCCGCCGAGCACACCCACGACCAGACCGGAGACGTCGGGCAGGTCCCAGGGATCCTTGGCAGGGGCCTTCTCGGCCGCCGGCTGCTGTGCACTGTCGGTAGAGGTCATGGGCCGACTCTACGTCCGGGCCGACGGCCGCACCCGGTCAGGTGAGGCGGTTCACGGGCACCCGGCGGAACGTGATCGTCGTGTACGCGCTGAAGTCGCCGGTCTCGTACAGCAGTCCGACCGTGGCCGCGTCGATGCGGGTCAGGTCGGAGTAGGCGGCCGGCAGTCCGTCGACCGTGTAAGCGGTCCGCCAGGTGGTGCCGCCGTCCGTGGAGGTGCGGATCGTCATCAGGGCGCGGGCCGCGGGATCGCCCGGCCCGGAGTACAGCAGCAGGTCGGGATCGCGGAGTTGGAGCACGCTGGCCTGGCAGACCGGTGCGGTGAGGCCGGCCTGCGGCCGGAAGGGCTTCACCAGGGTGCGCCCGCCGTCCGCCGAGTGGGCGTCGGCCCTGTTCCCCGGCGCCGGTGAATCGTTGCGCGTGTTGAAGTAGACGCGCCCGTCGGGCAGTTCGGCGGCGGTGGTCTCGTTGACGTTGATGTACCCGTCGGTGTTCTCGTCGAGGTAGCCGAGGTACCAGGTCGCCCCGTGGTCGTCGCTGAGCAGGCAGTGTCCGCTGTTGTACCTGCCCTCGGTGCCGTTGTCCGACCCGGTGGGCGGGAGGGTGTGGTTGGCGGCCACGACGACGCGGCCCGAACGCAACTGGACGGCGTGCCCGGGCGTGGTGGCGTACCACCGCCACCCGGCCTTCTTCACGGACCTGGTGATCTCGACCGGGGCGGACCAGGTCACCCCGTCGTCGTCGCTGTGCTGCACCCACACCCGCCGCCCGTCGGCGTCCGACACCTGCCCGCGCAGGATGGCGTCCTCGGTGGCGGAGGCGGCGCTGCGGACGTGCACGAGCAGGATGCGACCGGTGTCGAGCACGACGGGCGCCGGGTTCCCGGCGAGGTCGGTCCCGTTGCTCGCGGCGACCTGGAGCGGACCCCAGGTGCGGCCGCCGTCCGCGGACCTCTTCAGCACCACGTCGATGTGCCCGTGGTCGGCGGCGGAGTCGACTCTCCCCTCGCAGAAGGCGAGCACGGTGCCCGCCCGGGAGACCACCACCGCCGGGATCCGGAAACTGGCGTACCCCTCTGTGCCCGCGCGAAAGGGAATGCTTGCTTCTGCGTCGCTCATGGGCCGCCTTCTCCCCGGGCCGGGCGAATTCGCGGTGAACTCCGCGTCACGAGTGTCCGATTGCGGCAGTATGCGGAGGCATGGACGCCGTACGGGTCGCGTTGTTGCGTGAAGTGCTCGCCGGGACCGAGTGGTTGACCGCGACACGGAGGTTCGCGGGCGCGCTGCGGGGCTCGGTGGTGACCCACGGCGGCGGACTGCTCCTGCTCGGCACGCCGGAGTACGAGCCGTGGCATCTCGCCGCGCACCTCGTCGACGAGGCGGCGTGGTCCGGTACGCCGGAACTGGCGCCGACCCTCGTCCGGTACGACGCCCGGCCCACCGACCCGGCGCACCTCGCGGTCGGCCCCGGCCGCATCGAGGCGGCCCGCCGGGGGGAGACCCTGCTGGTGGTGGCGCCGGGTGACACCGAACCCCTGCTGGAGCGGGTCCACACCGCCCGCCGCGCCGGCGTGACGGTCCTGACCCTCGCCACCACCACCGACGACGCGCTGACCGCCATGGCCCACGAGACCCTCGCCGTCCCCGAGGCCGCGGAACTGGACCTGGACACGGTCCAGCACCTGGTCAGCGCGGCAGCCGGCGAGAACGGCCCGTCGCCGAGGAGCCGCCGCAGCTTCAGGGACCGCCTGGCGAAGCTGGCGGAAACGGTGATGGCGCCGCCTCCGACTCCCTGGTGAGACTTCGGCTGCGGGCGCGTGGGGGTTGCTCGCGCAGTTCCTCCCCCAGCCTTCGGCCGGGGGTACCCCCGGCGCCCCGTCAGGGGCGCTGCACCAACGCGCCCCGAAGGGGCGCGGGGAACTGCGCGACCAGCCCCCATCGGGCCGCACCCGGGCGAAAAGTGTTTGCTGCCGCCGAGCGCAGCGTTCAACATGGCCCCCCGTGAGTCTCCTCCCCGACCTAGCCCCCTGGAAGGCCTCCGTCGACTTCCGGCGGCTGTGGGTCTCCGGTCTGATCAGCAGCTTCGGGAGTTTCCTGACGTTCGTCGCGCTCCCGGTGCAGATCAAGGACCTCACCGGTTCCGCGGCCGCCGTAGGCGCCATCGGCGCTGTCGAACTGCTCCCGCTCATCCTCTTCGGCCTCTACGGCGGCGCCCTCGCCGACGCCCTCGACAAGCGCGCCCTGATCGTCCGGACCGAGGCCGCTCAGGGCCTGCTCAGCGCGGGCCTGCTGGTCAACGCCCTGCTGCCGCACCCGGCGGTGTGGCCGCTGTACGCCGTCGCCGCGCTCTCCGCCGCGCTGGTGTCCGTGCAGCGCCCCGCCCTCGACTCCCTGCTGCCGAGGATCGTCGCCCACGACGACCTCCCGGCCGCGGCGGCCCTCAACTCCTTCCGCTGGACCATCGGCGGCGTCGCGGGCCCCGCCGTCGCCGGCCTGGTCGTGGCGTACGCGGGCCTCGGCTGGGCGTACGGCGCCGACCTCGTCACGTTCCTCGTCTCGGTCGTGCTCATCCTGCCCATCGCCGCGTCGCCCGCCTCCCACGAGGCCGCCAGGCCCTCCCTCCGCTCCGTCGCCGAGGGCGCCCGCTACGCCTGGAGCCGCAAGGAACTCCTCGGCACCTACGCGGTCGACCTCGCGGCGATGTTCCTGGCGATGCCGCTCGCCGTGCTGCCCTTCCTCGCCGACGAGTTGAACGCGCCCTGGTCGTTGGGGCTGATGTACGCGAGCATCCCGGCCGGTTCGCTCCTCGTGAGCCTGGTCAGCGGCTGGACCTCACGGGTGCGCCGGCAGGGGCGGATGGTCGTGCTGTCCGCCGCGCTGTGGGGCCTCGCGATCGCCGCCGCCGGCGCCGTGGCGAACGTGTGGCTGGTCCTGCTGCTTCTCGCCGTCGCCGGCGGCTGCGACATGGTCAGTGGGATCTTCCGGGCCGCGATGTGGAACCAGACGATCCCCGACGAGCTGCGCGGCCGCCTCGCCGGGATCGAACTGCTGTCGTACTCCGTGGGCCCCACTCTCGGCCAGGTCCGCTCCGGCGGCATGGCCGGATGGCTCGGGGTACGGGCGTCCGTCGGCGCGGGCGGGCTGCTGTGCACCGGCGCGGTCGGCCTGCTGGCCCTGTGCCTGCCCGCCCTGATGTCGTACGACGCGCAGACCGACGAACACGCCCTGCGACTGCGCGCCCGACGCACCGCCGAAGCCGCGACCGAAGCCGCGACCGAAGCCGCGGCCGACCCCGTCCAGCACCCGTGATCAGCGCTCCTGATCAGCCCTCGTCCGAGGAGTCCCCCGCGGGCGCGTCGTGCCACCGCGGGTCGTTCTCCCACTGGAGGTTGCGCTCCCGCGCGATCTCCATCGCGTGCTCGGCCTCCCCACGGGTGGCGTAAGGCCCGAACCGGTCCTTGGCGGGACACTCGGGCCCCTCCTCGACCTTCTGATGCTGCAGGCAGTAGTACCACTCGCCCGGCTTCGCAACGGTCCGCTTCTTGAACAGGGGCATGACCGGCTCCTTTCGCCATCCACATGTTCCCCCATGCCCGCTGGTTAGACTCGCTGGCATGTCTGGCCAGTCGCTGCTCGTACCAGGGGAGCTCTCTCCCACCCGTTCGGTACCCGGAAACATCCGCCGCCCCGAGTACGTCGGCAAACCCGCGCCGACCCCGTACACCGGGCCCGAGGTGCAGACCCCGGAGACCATCGAGGCGATGCGGATCGCCGGCCGCATCGCCGCGCAGGCGATGGAGGAGGCCGCGAAGATCATCGCACCGGGTGTGACGACGGACGAACTCGACAGGGTGGCGCACGCGTACATGTGCGACCACGGGGCCTACCCGTCCACGCTCGGCTACCGCGGCTTCCCCAAGTCCCTGTGCACCAGCGTCAACGAGGTCATCTGCCACGGCATTCCGGACTCGACGGTGCTCCAGGACGGCGACATCGTCAACCTGGACGTGACCGCGTACATCGGCGGGGTGCACGGCGACAACAACGCCACCTACCTGGTCGGGGACGTCGACGAGGAGAGCCGGCTGCTGGTGGAGCGGACCAGGGAGTCCCTGAACCGGGCGATCAAGGCGGTCCGGCCCGGCCGGCAGATCAACATCATCGGCCGGGTCATCGAGTCGTACGCCAAGCGCTTCGGCTACGGGGTGGTCCGTGACTTCACCGGCCACGGCATCAACTCGTCGTTCCACTCCGGGCTGATCATCCCGCACTACGACAGCCCGCACGCGACGACCGTGATGCAGCCGGGGATGACCTTCACGATCGAGCCCATGCTGACGCTCGGGACGTACGAGTACGACATGTGGGACGACGGCTGGACCGTCGTCACCAAGGACCGCAAGCGCACCGCGCAGTTCGAGCACACGCTGGTGGTGACGGAAACCGGCGCGGAGATCCTCACCCTGCCGTAGCCCGCTCCCGCGGCCGCCCGGCCCGTCCTCCTCCCGGAGGGCGGGCCTTTTTCGCGGAAGCGGCGGACCGCTTCCGCGTGCGGGTCAGCCGGCGGCCGAGCAGAACCCGTCCGTCCCCTGCCAGAACCGGTAGAGCTGCTGACCGCAGTACTGGTCGAGGTCGCCGACGCCCAGGTGGCGCAGCAGCGCGTCGATCACGTCGAAGAACGCGGTGTTGATCGACGGCACCCACAGCAGCGCGAACACGAAGAGCAGGCCGAACGGGGCGAACGGCTCCACCTGGCGCTTGACGCCGTACGACAGCCAGGGCTCGATCACGCCGTAGCCGTCCAGGCCCGGCACCGGCAGGAAGTTCAGGATCGCCGCCGTGACCTGGAGCAGGGCGAGGAAGGCGAGGGCGAAACGGAAGTCGCGCGGGACGCCGTCCAGCGCGTCCAGCCAGAAGGGGGCGGTGCACACGGCGGCGAACAGGACGTTCGTCAGCGGACCGGCGGCCGAGATGAGGCTGTGCCGCCAGCGGCCCCGGATCCGGCTGCGCTCGATGAAGACCGCACCGCCCGGCAGGCCGATCCCGCCCATGATCACGAACAGCACCGGGAGCACGATGCTGAGCACGGCGTGCGTGTACTTCAGGGGGTTCAGCGTCAGGTAGCCCTTCGCGCCCACCGTGATGTCGCCGCCGTGCAGGGCGGTGCGCGCGTGCGCGTACTCGTGCAGGCAGAGCGAGACGATCCAGGCCGCCGTCACGAACAGGAACACGGCGACCCCGGGCTGCTCGGCGAACCCGGACCAGGTGGCCCACCCGGTGACCGCGGTGACGGCGAGGATCCCGACGAACACGGGAGAGATCCGCCGGTCACTGGGGCGGGTGGTGGTGGCGGTCATGGCGGGGGGCTCCCGGGGCGCGTCGGTGGAGGTGGCGTGCGGGGTAGACCGTACAGGTGACGGGTGAAGAACGTCCTGCGGGCGGCCCGAGGTTCCTGTTAGTCGTTACGCTGATAGCGAGTCGAACGAGGAGGTGCTCATGACGATCGCCGAGGGATGGGTCGAACTGGTCCAGGACCGGATCGAGGTCCCGCGCAGCGCGCGCCTCCGGCTGACGGAGAACGGGCTCACTGTGGTACCAGTCACCTTTGCGCACAGGGCGACGCAGCGGCGCATCGAGAACCAGATCGACCAGCGGCTGCCGGGCTGGGTCGCGACGAGTGAATTCTCTGTCGTTCCGCCCCGGGAGGGCTACAAGCCCGAACCGGATGCCACGGCGATCCCGCTCGACGTGGTCCAGACGGACAAGAGCGACATCAACGAGGAACTGTTGCCCTTCGTGGTCGAGGTCGTCTCACCGGAGAGCAAGAACCGCGACTACAACACGAAGCCGAGCCACTATGCCCTGCGTGGTATCCCGGTCTATCTGATCGTCGATGTGCTCTCCGCCAGGTGGACGCTGCTGACCCGTCCTGAAGACGGCGAGTACCAGCACCAGGAGTCCGGCGTGTTCGGCGACCAGATCTCCATTCCCGTCGCCGACCAGACCCTCACTTTGGACTCCTCCGAGTTCGTCCGCATCTGAAACCCACAGGCGGCGTCCGGGCGTCCCCAGGGACAATGGACCCCGTGCGCTACGCGATCCTCGGCACCACCCAGGCACTCCGCCCCGACGGCACGGCCGTCCCCGTGGGCGGGGCACGGCTGCGTGCCCTGCTGACCGTGCTGGCGCTGCGGCCCGGCCGTGCGGTGCCCGCCGGGCTGCTCGTCGACGAGGTGTGGGGCGACGAGCCGCCGGCGGACGCGGGCGGCGCGCTGCAGGCGCTGGTCGGCCGGCTGCGCAGGGCGCTCGGCGCGGACGCGGTCGACTCCACCGACGGGGGCTACCGGCTGGCCGCCGCCCCCGACGACGTCGACCTGCACCGCTTCGAGCGGCTCACCGGCGAGGGGCTGCGCGCCCTCGCGGACGGCGACCCCGCCAAGGCGGCCGCCGTCCTCGACGACGCCCTCGCCCTGTGGCACGGCCCGGCCCTGGCCGATCTGCCCGACCGCACCGCCGAGGCGGCCCGCGTCGACGTCCGCCGCCTGGACGCCCTGCGCGCCCGCCACACCGCCGCCCTCGCCCTCGGCCAGGCCGAGCAGTCCCTGCCCGAGCTGGCCGCCCTGTGCGACGCGCACCCCCTCGACGAACCCCTCCAGGCCCTGCGCCTGCGCGCCCTGCACAGCACCGGCCGCACCGCCGAGGCACTGGCCGCCTACGACGACGTACGCCACCTCCTCGCCGACCGCCTCGGCTCCGACCCCGGGCCCGAACTGCGCGCCCTGCACGCCGGGTTCCTCGACCCGGAGCCCGCGGCACCGGCTTCTGCCCGGCCCGGCAACCTGCGTGCCCGGCTCACCTCCTTCGTCGGGCGCGAGGCCGACATCGAGGCCATCCGGGGCGACCTCGCCGCCGCCCGGCTCGTCACCCTGCTCGGACCCGGCGGGGCCGGCAAGACCCGGCTCTCGCAGGAGGCCGCCGAGACCCTGAAACACGCCCGGGACGGCGTCTGGCTGGCCGAGCTGGCCCCCGTCGACGACCCCGCCGACGTCCCCGAGGCCGTGCTCAGTGCGCTCGGTGCCCGCCAGGCCGTGCTGTACGGCGGCGGCGCCGAGGCCATGCGGGCCGCCGCCGACCGGCACGACGACCCGGTCGAGCGGCTCGTCGAGCACTGCGCCCGGCGCCGGATGGTGCTCGTCCTCGACAACTGCGAGCACGTCGTCGACGCGGCGGCCGACCTGGCGGCCCGGCTCCTGGAGCGCTGCCCGGACCTGACGATCCTGGCCACCAGCCGCGAACCCCTCGGCGTGCCGGGGGAGTTGCTGCGTCCGGTGGAGCCGCTGCCCGAGCCGGTGGCGCTCCGGCTGCTCGCCGAGCGGGGCGCAGCGGCCCGCCCCGGCTTCACGGTCGACGCCGACGACGAGACCGCGGCGGCCTGCGCCGAGATCTGCCGCCGCCTGGACGGACTGCCCCTCGCCATCGAACTGGCCGCCGCCCGGCTGCGGATGCTGACCCCGCGCCAGATAGCCGACCGGCTGGACGACCGCTTCCGGCTCCTCACCTCCGGCAGCCGCACCGTGCTGCCCCGCCAGCAGACCCTGCGCGCGGTCGTCGACTGGTCCTGGGACCTGCTCGACGCCGGCGAACGCGACGTCCTCGGCCGGCTCTCCCTCTTCGCGGGCGGCTGCGACCTGGCCGCCGCCGAGGCCGTCTGCGGCCCCGCCGCCCTCGACGCGCTCGGCACCCTGGTCGACAAGTCCCTGGTCGTGGCGGCCCCTTCGGACGAGGCCGCGGACGGCGGGATGCGCTACCGGCTCCTGGAGACCGTCGCCGAGTACGCCGCCGAGCGCCTCGACGAGAGCGGTGGCCGCGCCGCCGCCGAGCGCGCCCACCTGACGTACTACCGCGAACTCGCCCGCACCACCGAACCGTTGCTGCGCGGCGCCGGCCAGCGGGCCGCCATCGCACGGCTCCAGCTGGAGTACGAGAACCTGCGCACCGCGTTGCGGCACGCCATCGCCGTGCGGGACGAGCACGAGGCGCTCTGCCTGCTCCACTCGCTGTTCTGGTACTGGCAGATGCACGACCAGCGGATCGAGACCCGCACCTGGTGCGCCGACGTCATAGCCCTCGGCCCCGACCCGTTCGCCGCGCCGCTGCGCCCGGCCGAGCCGGTGTGGCAGCGCTGCACCGACGCCCCGCCGCCGTACACCGGGGAGGTCCTCACCGAGGCCCGGCGCGGCCTGCACCTGGCCCATCTGGCCTGCATGGACACCGAGTTGGACGCCTGGCAGACGCCCGAGGCGCAGGCGAAGCTGCGCGCCGTCACCGAGGTCTACGAACCCGGCATGCCGCAGACCTGCCGGGCGCCGGGCATGTTCTGGTTCTTCGCCGTGATGCTGACCGGCGGCATGGACCGGCTGCGCGAGATCCTCGACGCCGCCGTCCGCACCTGCCGCGAGACGGCCGGCTACGAGTGGGAGCTGGCCGGGAGCCTCGCCATGCGCGCCAACCTGCTCGCCAACCGCGCCGCCTGGGCGGGCGACGCCACCCGGGACGCCGACGAGGCGCTGGAGATCTTCCGGCGCCTCGGGGACGACTGGGGCACCGCCGAGGCGTTCTCCGGGCGCGCCGAGGCCCGGGAGCGCCGTGGCGACTACCTGGCGGCGGCCGCCGACTACGAGGCCGCCATCGAGCGGGTCGGCCGGCTCGGTGCCCGCGCCCAGACCGCCGTGCTGCACGCCCGCCTCGGCAGCGTGCTGATCGAGTCGGGCGAGACCGAGCGCGGGGAACGGCTGCTGCGCCAGGTCATCGCCGACAACGAGGGCCTGAACAACGAGTCGATGCCCGCCGCCCGGCTCTTCCTCACCACCTGGCTCCTGCTGAGCGGCGGCATCGCCGAGGCCCGCGAGCAACTCCGCTTGCTGCGCGCCGAGTTCAAGATCTCCCACTTCGTCGTCTTCGACGCCCTGATCCTCACCCAGGAGGCCTGGGTGGACGCCCTCGACGACCTGCACGCGGAGGCGCTGGCCAAGCTGCGGGACGCGGTGCGGCTCGCCGCCGACCCGCTGAGCGAGGCCATCACCCCGCACCTGACCTCCCTGTGCCTGACCGTCGCCGCGGTCGCCCTGGCCGGCCTCGACGGGGGCGCACGTGCCCTGGACGGCGCCCGCTGCCTGGGCGCCGCCGACGCCCTGCTGCCGCCCGGCCACCTCCAGGTCGGCCTGGAGCGCACGACACGCGACCGGTCGGAGGTCCGGGTCCGCGCCGCCCTCGCCGACGACCCCGCCTACGAGTCGGCGTACGCCGAGGGCGGTGGCCTCTCCCGCGCGGAGGCCACCGCCCTGCTCTGACGTCCCCTTGCGGTGGACGTCAGCTCTTCGTCCGGAACTTGTAGATCGCGTACGGCGCCGCCACCGCCGTGATCCCCACCGACCAGGCCAGCGTGATCCACAGGTCGTGGGCGACCGGGCCGCCGACCATCAGCCCGCGCGCCGCGTCGGCGAGCGTGGACAGCGGGTTGTAGTCGGTGAAGGCCTGCAGCCAGCCCGGCATCGACTTCGTCGGCGCGAAGATCGACGAGCCGAACTGCAGCGGGAACAGCACCAGGAACCCCATGGCCTGCACGGACTGGGCGTTCTTCAGGATCACGCCCAGGGTGAGGAACACCCACATGATCGAGGAGGCGAAGACCGCGGACAGGCCCACGGCGGCGAACAGCCCGCCCCAGTGGTTGATGTGGAACCCGACCAGCACGGCGACGATCATCAGCACGGCGGTGGCGAACAGCATCCGCACCAGTTCCACCGAGATCTTCGCGAACAGCACCGAGCCGCGCCCGATCGGCAGCGACCGGAACCGGTCCATCACACCGGAGTTGAAGTCCTGGCTGAAACCGGTGCCGACGCCCTGCGAGAGCGTCATGCTCATCATCGCGATCATGCCCGGGATGACGTACTGGACGTACCCGTCCTGACCGCCGCCGAGCGCCTGCCCGATCGAGCCGCCGAAGACGTACACGAACAGCAGCGTGAAGACGACCGGCATCAGCAGCGCGTCGAACATCGACTCGGGGTCCTGCCGGATCCACAGCAGGTTGCGGCGGATCAGGGCCCCGGTGTGCCGCAGGTGCCCGCGCAGCGGGATCCGGGCATCGGATACGGCCGCGGTTGCGGTGGGGGTTGCGGTCGTGGCGCTCATACGGCGACCTCCTGACGGTCGTCGGCGGGCTGGGCGTCCTGCGGGGCACTGGCGCGGTGGCCGGTGAGGGACAGGAACACCTCGTCCAGGCTGGGCAGTTCGGTGACGATGGAGCTGATGGTGATACCGCGGGCGGTGACGGCGCCGACCACGGCGGTCAGCTGCTCGTCGCTGAGGATCGGCACCAGCAGCGTGCCGTTCTCGGCGTCCACGGTGGTGCCGGCGAGCCCGGTGATGCCCAGCTCGTCGATCATGGCGGCGAGCGGCCGGACCTGCAGCGGGTCGACGGGCCGCACCCGCAGCGTCCGCCCGCCGACCTTCGCCTTCAGCTCCTCCACCCTGCCGCCGGCGATGACCTTCCCGCGGTCCACGACGGTCAGCTCGGAGGCGAGGTACTCGGCCTCCTCCATGTACTGGGTGGTCAGCAGCACGGTCACCCCGTCGCCGACCATGGCCTTGACCTCCTGCCACACCTCGTTGCGGGTGCGCGGGTCGAGGCCGGTGGTCGGCTCGTCCAGGAACAGCACCTGCGGGTGCCCGATCATCGAGGCGGCGAGGTCGAGCCGGCGGCGCATACCACCGGAGTAGGTGCTCGCGGGGCGCTTGGCGGCCTCGGTCAGCGAGAACCGCTCCAGCAGCTCGTCGGCCCGGGCCCGTGCGTCCTTCCTCGGCAGGTCGAGCAGCCGCCCGATCATGTAGAGGTTCTCCCAGCCCGGCAGCTTCTCGTCCACGGAGGCGTACTGCCCGGTCAGCCCGATCGCCCGGCGCAGCTGGCGGGGCTGGCGCAGTACGTCGTACCCGGCGACGGTCGCCTCTCCCGCGTCGGGCCGCAGCAGCGTGGACAGGATCCGCACCAGGGTGGTCTTGCCGGCCCCGTTCGGCCCGAGCACGCCCATCACGGTGCCCTGGCGGACGTCCAGATCAACTCCGTCGAGTGCCTTGGTGTCGCCGTAGTGCTTCACCAGCCCCCGTACGGACACGGCGTTGTTGTCGATTCGCGTCATGGAAAGTACGGTGCCAGGCCCCACCGACAAACCACCGACAGCCCGCCGACACCGGCCTACAGTTCACCGATAGCCCGCCGATAGCCGGCGATAGCTCGCCGACGGTCGCTTGGTGAAAAGCGGCCGGCCCGCCGACGGGGGAAGATCGGCGGGCCGGCCTCGGTGTTTCCGCAGTGGCTCTCAGTAGGCCCGCTGTTCGGCGGGCCCCAAAGGGGCGCGAGGAACTGCGCGACCGGCCACGACGACGCCGCGGACGAACGACGGCGCACCGCGGCCCTCCTCGCGGAGCGCTCAGTGGACGGAGTGCTCCTCCAGCGGGAACGTTCCGCCGACGACGTCCTCGGCGTAGGCCCTGGCCGCGTCGCCCATGACCTCGCGCAGGTTCGCGTACTTCTTCACGAACTTCGGGACCCGGCCCGAGGTCAGGCCGAGCATGTCCGTCCAGACCAGGACCTGCGCGTCGGTCTCGGGACCGGCGCCGATGCCGACGGTCGGGATGTGCAGCACCCGGGTCACCTCGGCCGCGAGCTCCGCCGGGACCAGTTCGAGCACGACCGCGAACGCGCCCGCGTCCTGGACCGACTTGGCGTCGCGCAGCAGCTGCTGGGCCGCCTCCTCGCCGCGGCCCTGCACGCGGTAGCCCATCGCGTTGACGGACTGCGGGGTCAGGCCGATGTGCGCCATCACCGGGATGCCGGACTCGACGAGCAGCCGGATCTGTTCGTGCGACCGCTCGCCGCCCTCCAGCTTGACCGCGCCGACGCCCGCCTCCTTCACCAGCCGGGTCGCCGAGCGCAGCGCCTGCACCGGGCCCTCCTGGTAGGAGCCGAAGGGGAGGTCGCCGACGATCAGGGCGCGCTGGGTGCCGCGGACCACGGCCGCCGACAGCATCGTCATCTCGTCGAGCGTCACGGGGACCGTCGACTCGTAGCCGAGGTGACAGTTGCCGGCCGAGTCGCCGACCAGGAGTACCGGGATGCCGGCCTCGTCGAAGACGGAGGCGGTCATCGCGTCGTAGGCGGTGAGCATGGGCCACTTCTCGCCGCGTTCCTTGGCGAGGGCGATGTCGCGAACCGTGATGCGGCGGGTGCCCTTCCCCCCGTACAGTGCCCTGCTGCCGTCGGAGGGGCTGTTCTGCACAGTCTGGGCAGCCGAAAGCTGCGTCATGACAACGGCTCCTTCAGTCATCTCGAGGCACCCTGACGGTGTCCCCGGATCCCTCTCATGGTGGCACTTCGTGCCGCCGACGGCCAGAGGACCCCCGTGTGATCCATCGGTCACCGGTCCCCGGCCGCCGCCCTCTGACCCGGGGCCGCCCCGCTCTGCCGCGTTCCGTAAGGTCTGGGTAAAGGAATTCAGATACGAGACGGTACCGTATTGGAATGGTCATAGGCTCATCGGCATGACAACTCCTGCCGACCACGCTCCACCCGGCCCGCGCATACCCGAGGCGGTGCACCGGCGCCGCTGGGCGATTCTCGGCGTGCTCATGCTGAGCCTGCTGATCGTGGTGCTCGACAACTCGATCCTGAACGTCGCCGTCAAGACCATCTCCACCCCGGCCCCGGTCGGCCTCGGCGCCACCCAGAGCCAGCTGGAATGGGCGATCAACGCCTACACCCTCGTCTTCGCCGGCCTGCTCTTCACCTCCGGGCTCGTCGGCGACCGCCTCGGCCGCAAGAAGGTGCTCATCGGCGGCCTCCTGATCTTCGGCGTCGGCTCGGCCCTGGCCGCCGAGTCCGGCTCCGCGGACCAGCTGATCGCCTTCCGCGCCCTGATGGCCCTCGGCGCCGCCTTCGTGATGCCCGCCACCCTCGCCGTCCTGATGAACGTCTTCGAGCGCCAGGAGCAGCCGAAGGCGATCGGCATCTGGGCCGGCGGCGTCGGCCTCGCCATCGCCATCGGCCCGATCACCGGCGGTGTGCTGCTCGACCACTTCTGGTGGGGCTCGGTCTTCCTCGTCAACGTACCGATCGTGATCATCGCGCTCGCCCTGATGGTCTGGCTGGTGCCCGACTCGCGCGACCCGCGCCCCGGCCGTCTCGACCCCGTCGGCGTGGTGCTCTCCGTAGTCGGCCTCGTCCTGCTGGTCTACGGCATCATCAAGGGCGGCGAGCTCGCCGACTTCACCGACGCCAAGGTGCTCGCGACCATCTTCGCCGGCCTCGCGGTCCTCGCCGGCTTCGTGATCTACGAGAAGCGCAGCGACCACCCGTCCCTGGACGTCACCTACTTCAAGAACAAGGTCTTCTCGGCCGCCATGGCCGCCATCGCGCTGGTCTTCTTCGCGCTGATGGGCGTGACCTTCTTCTCCGTCTTCTACACCCAGAGCGTGCGCGGCTACTCGCCGCTGCAGTCCGGTCTGCTGCTGCTCCCGCTGGCCGCCGCGCAGATGATCTTCGCGCCGCGGGCCCGGCTGGTGGTGGAGCGGTTCGGCAACAAGGCCACCACCGCGGGCGGCCTGGTGCTGATCGCCGCCACCCTGGCCACCTTCGCCACCTTCGAGGCCGACACGCCGATCTGGATCCTCGAGGTCGTCTTCTTCCTCATGGGCACCGGCATGGCGCACATCATGACGCCGACCTCGGTCGTCATCATGCAGGCCCTGCCCCGCGAGAAGGCCGGTTCCGCCTCCGCGCTCAGCAACACCTTCCGCCAGGTCGGCGGCGCCCTCGGCATCGCCGTGCTCGGCTCGGTGCTGTCGACGTCGTACCGCAACGGCATCGAGGGCAGGCTCGGCGCGCTGCCCCCGGGGCTGCGCGACACCGCCGGCGAGTCCATCGAGGCCACGCTCGGCGTCGCCTCGAAGCTCGGGGCGCAGGGCAAGGCCCTGGTCACCCCCGCCAACGACGCCTTCCTGCACGCCATGCACATCACCGCCCTGTGTGGCGCGGGCGTCGCGCTGATCGGCGCCGTGGTCGTGACTCTCTTCCTGCCGGGAAAACCACCGGCCGGTCAGCAGGGGGACCGGGAGCAGGAGTTGGTCGTGGCGGCGGAGTGAACCCGAGCGACCGGCACGACCGGAGCGACTGAACGGACCGGCCGGCACCGGCAGGAACCACGGGGGGACACCGGGGGACCGGGGGGCCGGGGGACACCCCGGAGCCGCGGGGAAACCTCGTGGCCCACCACGGGGGGAGGCTTCGGCTGCGGGAGAATTCCCGCAGCCAGTGCACTGAGAGGACGGTACGACGTGACGCTTGCCGACAGCGGACCGCGGTCCATCACTCCGGCCCGCGGCCGCCCCCGCAGCGAGGCGGTGGAGATCGCCATCCTGGAAGGCGTGATGAAGCTCCTGGAGGACGGCGTCCCGCTCGCTGAGCTCTCCATCGAGCGGATCGCCCGGACCGCCGGCGTCGGCAAGGCCACCATCTACCGCCGCTGGAACGGCAAGGAGGAGCTCTTCGTCGACGTCATGCGCGCCGCCGAGCCCCCCGACCCCGAACTCCCCGGCACCTCCATGCGCGACGACCTCGTCGTGCTGCTCGAATCGCTGCGGCAGCGCGGTCTGATGAACCGTTCGTCGGCCATCCTGCACAACGTCTACGCCCAGATGAAGAGCAGCCCCCGCATCTGGAACGCCTACCACGCCAACGTCGTCAACCCCCGGCGCGAACTGGGCAGGGAAGTGCTGCGCCGGGGCCAGCGCAACGGCGAACTCCGCGCCGACGTCGACATCGAGCTGGCCAACGACATGTTCACCGGACCGATGCTGCTCAGGGCCGTCCTGCGCCCCGACGCCGAACTCCCCGAAGGCCTCGCCGAACAGATCGTCGACGAGGTGCTGGCGGGGCTGGGCCCCGTCACCTCGCCGTAGCGAGTGTGCGCGTTTCGTCACAGACCCCGCCGACCCGGCGGTAACCGGAACCCCTTCCCCCGGCCTGTTCGTCATCGTCTTCCGTACGGCCGTCATGTGACGGCGGGAGAGGAGCCGATCATCCCCTAGGGTCGTAATCGGGGGACGACGGTGTGCACGGCGGGTTGTGAGGCAGGCGGTATGGCGCAGCAGGCGTACATGACGGAGACGGACAACGGCGGCTCGGGACCCGAGCGTCGGGGAGACCGGTTCCGACGCCTGGTGGAACGGCTGCTGAAGGGCTGGCGGAACGATCCGCGCATCTGGCGCCGGGGCATCGTCACCGCCGTGGTGGCGCTGCTCCTCGCCGGTGTGATGCTGCTGCACTCCCGCATCCCCAACGCCGTCGGCAACCTCGGCAGTCTCACCGAGACCTTCCTGCCCTGGCTGGGCCTGCTGATCCCGGTCCTGCTCCTGGTCGGCTTCCTGCGCAGGTCGGCGACCGCGCTGATCGCCGTGCTCCTCCCGGCGATCGTCTGGCTGAACCTGTTCGGCGGACTGCTCACCGACAAGCAGGGCACCGGCGGCGACTTCACGGTCGCCACCCACAACGTCAACGCGGACAACCCCGACCCGACCGGTACGGCCGCCCGGCTCGCCGCCTCGGGCCCCGACGTGCTGGCCCTGGAGGAGCTGACGGCGACGGCCGTACCCACGTACGAGACAGCGCTGGCGTCGACGTACAGGTACCACGCGGTCGAGGGCACCGTCGGCCTGTGGAGCAAGTACCGGCTCACCGGTGTGAAGGCCGTCGACATCAAGCTCGGCTGGACGCGCGCGATGCGCGCCACGGTCGCCACCCCGCACGGCCCCGTCGCCGTCTACGTCGCCCATCTCCCCTCCGTGCGCGTCAAGGTGAACGCCGGCTTCACCGCCCGGCAGCGCGACACGAGCGCGGACGCGCTGGGCGAGGCCATCGCCGACGAGACCCTGCCCCGGGTGATCCTCCTCGGCGACCTCAACGGCACGATGAACGACCGCTCCCTGAACGGCGTCACCTCGCAGATGCGCTCCACGCAGGGCGCGGCGGGCAGCGGCTTCGGGTTCAGCTGGCCGGCCGCGTTCCCGATGGCCCGCATCGACCAGATCATGGTCAAGGGCGTGGAGCCGGAGAGTTCCTGGACCCTGCCGAGGACCGGCAGCGACCACCTCCCGATCGCGGCGCGTGTGAACCTGACCACATCGGGTTCGTAAAAACCCCTGGCCGGCGCGGTCCAACCCTCTTTGTAAGGACAATCGGACACTGCGCCGTAACCTGGCGGAATACTTGGCCTGGGAGACTTTGTTCCGTAGCTGAACTTAGAACGCACGGAACCCTGCTCCCCGAAAGGCAAAGTCCTTCATGCCTCTGGCCCTGCTCGCCCTGGCCGTCGGCGCTTTTGGTCTCGGCACCACCGAATTCGTCATGATGGGCCTGCTGCCCGACGTCGCCGACGACCTCCACATCTCGATCCCGGCCGCCGGCCACCTGGTCTCGGCGTACGCCCTCGGCGTCGTCATCGGCGCCCCGCTCCTGGCGGCGCTGACCGCGCGCCTGCCCCGCCGCCGGGTCCTCATCTCGCTGATGGCCCTGTTCGTCGTGGGCAACGCGCTCTCGGCCCTGGCCCCCGGCTACGACTCCCTGCTCGCCGCCCGCTTCCTCAGCGGCCTCCCGCACGGCGCCTTCTTCGGCGTCGGCGCGGTCGTCGCCACCAGCATGGTGGCGCCGGAGCGCAAGGCCCGCTCGGTCTCCCTGATGTTCATGGGCCTGACCGTCGCCAACATCGCGGGCGTCCCGGTGGCGACCCTGATGGGCCAGCACCTCGGCTGGCGGGCGACCTTCCTGGGCGTGAGCCTGATCGGCGTCGCGGCGATCGCCGCGGTGTTCTTCCTGATCCACCCCACGCACACCCCGGCCCCGGCGTCCGGCCTGCGCGGCGAACTGGCCGCCCTGCGCTCCCTGCCGGTCTGGCTGGCCCTCGCCACCACGGTGGTCGGCTTCGGCGCCCTCTTCTCCGCGTACAGCTACATCACGCCGATGCTGACCGAGTCCGCCGGCTACGGAGAGGGGAACGTGACGCTCCTCCTCGCCCTCTTCGGCGTCGGCGCCACGATCGGCAACCTGGTCGGCGGCCGCCTCGCCGACCACGCGATGCGCGGCACGCTCTTCGGCGGCCTGGTCTCGATGGTCGCGGTGCTGCTCCTCTTCCCGGTCCTGATGCGGGCGGAGTGGAGCGCGGCGGGCGCGGTCGTCCTCCTCGGTGTCGCGGCCTTCGTCACCGGCTCGCCGCTCCAGCTGATGGTCATGGAGCGCGCGGCCGCCGGCCCCTCCCTCGCCTCCTCCGCCAACCAGGCGGCCTTCAACCTCGCCAACGCCGGCGGCGCCTGGATCGGCGGCGTGGCCCTGGCCGCGGGCTTCGGCGTCACGTCCCCGGCCCTGGCGGGCGCGGCCCTCGCCGTCCTGGGCCTGGGCGTAGCGAGCGTGGCGTACGCGGTGGACCGCCGCCGGGACGTCCCGGCGCCGACCGGCCACGTACGGGTGGTCGCCTCGCACGTCCCGGAGGCCGTGGAGCCGGTGCACTCCTCCTGAACGGCCGTGTCCCGGCCAGGTCGCCGATGCGCCCCCGGCCGGGACACCGTGATACGTCGCGTGCTGCCGGATCCGGTCCTCAAGGGTCGGACGCGCGCTGTTCACCTTCGGGTGAAGCGCTTCGGACGGGGCGTCGCCGATCGGATCTGCCTACGATGATGCTCTCGACGCCAGCCCCTGGGAGGCACGCGATGTCCGCCGCAGCCATCGAGCAGCCCTTCGACGACGAGCCGTTCTCGCTCACGGCCATCGCCGACGAGATCATGGAACGGCATCCGGGCTACCGAGTCGAGATCATCGGAGGTCACCTCCTCGTGACCCCATCACCGGATGCCCCTCACGCCCGTGCCCTGACCGGCCTGATGATCCCCTTCATCGCCGCAGGTCTGCACGGGGAGGAAACCGAGGTCCTGCAGAACGTCGGACTCTGGTTGTCCACCGGAGTCGAGGACTACGCGATCCCGGACCTCGCGATCGTGGACGCCGACATCGACGACCACCTCGTCGAGAACAACGCCTACGACCCGGTCTGCTTCCGTCTCGTCCTGGAGGTCACCTCCAGCAACTGGAAGGACGACCTGAAGACCAAGGCCGCCGCGTACGCCCAGGCCAAGGTGCCGGTCTACGTGATCGTCGACCGCAGGCACCAGCGCCTCCACGTGCTCACCGATCCCAGTGGGGAAAAGTACGAGCACCACCGCCCGTACTCGCCCGGCGAGACCGCCACGCTGCCCGCGTCGATCGGCGCCGAGGTCACCCTCGACGTCGACCAGATCCTCAAGGCCGCCCAGAAGAAGGCCGACTGACCGCGTCCGCCTCCCCGGCGGCGAGCCTCACGTCGTGCACCGGAGCCGCCCCTCCTGTCCCGGAGGGGCGGTGTCCGCGCTTGCTGGGATACCAGGACTCGAACCTGAACTAACGGAACCAGAAACCGTCGGGCTGCCAATTACCCCATATCCCATTCGCACCGAAGACCGCGGGAGCACGGTCAGCCGGGCGTCGCCCTGCCGCGTGTCGCTGTAGGGCGTTGCCCAACCTATCCGCGCTCCCCGCGGTGTGCCGTGAGGTGTGCGGGGTGTGTCGACCAGAGTTTTGCCCGTGCTCTCCTCCCGGACCCGCCGAGGGCTTCGGCCCCTCCTGCGCGTCGCCGGTCCTCGAAGCCTCCTGCCGCGCCGCAGGCGCCGACAGTGGCGGGGCGAGGTCCGCGCGGTCGTTCGGTGCCTTCGGACAGAAGCTCATCCTGCGGCGTCCGGGGCCGGTTCGCCGGTCACCGGAGCCGATCGGGGGATTCCTTGCGCCGATCGTCTCGCCCGATTGCGGGACCGCTCGGCGTGGCCATAACTTCGACATGTCGGAAATATTCCGAAAAGGTAAACAGCTTGCCTTATGTTTGCCTTCCAGTGGCATCGAACGGAGTCTTCATGTCGGTGATGACCGGTACCCCGCCTCTGCAGCAGTTCGGCCAGCAGTTCGCCGGGCCGCAGCAGCAGCTCGCGCAGGTCGTCCAGCAGTCCATCCAGCAGGCCTGCCAGCAGGCGAGCCAGCAGATCGCGCAGCGCATGCAGCAGACGCTGCAGCAGCTCCACCAGGTCCAGCAGCAGTTGCAGCAGCAGGGCATCGCCCACCACGCCCACCCCTACATGGCCGTCGCGCTGCACCACTCCCTGATGCAGGGCGTGCGCAGCGCCGTGGAGCAGTCCGTGCAGCAGGCGCTGCCGGCCGCGATCCTGACGCTGGTGCAGCAGAGCCAGCAGAGCCAGCAGAGCCAGCAGGGACAGCAGGGCCAGCAGGGCCAGCAGCAGTGGGGCGGCGGGTTCGGCCAGCAGTCGTTCGGTCAGCAGCCGTTCGGCCAGCAGTACCCGCAGCAGTACCAGCAGCCCGGCTTCGGCTTCGGCCCGATGGGTCAGCACTTCGGTATCGGCTGACGCAAGGCAGTGCCCAGTGCGGTGTGCCCGGGACCGGTTCCCGGGCACACCGCACAGCCACGGAAGGCACGAGCCGCCCGTCATACGGATCAGAAGCGCGGAAACCGACGTAGGCATGGTTAAGGTGGATGTAATGGTCAAGGACAGGCCCGGAAGCAAGCCCAGGAGCAGCCGCCAGAGCGAATCCGAGGGCGCGGGGGCCGGCGGGCCGGGCCCCGAGGAAAAATCGGCGCCACGCAAGAAGGGCGGACCGTCGCCGATCGCGGTACAGCCGCGCCGGTCCCGCTACATGGTGACCCCGCTGCCGCAGCAGCTGCTGCCCGTGGGAGTGCCCGAACTCGGCATGGACGCGGTGTGTGACCACCTGGAGCGGATGCCCGAGGTCACGGTGGTTCGCAGACTCACCCCGTCGGACAAGCTGCAGTCGGCGGGAGTGCAGCCCTCCTGCCCGGAACTCGTGGTCGTCGAGGCCGCCGAAGCCCAGGTACCGGCGATGCGGTCGCTGCATGTGCACATCGAGCCGGATCTGCCGCTGTCCACGGCCGTACCCGTCGCCATGCCGGCCGCGGGGTTGCTGCCGCTGCGCGACCCGGGGCTGGTCATGCCGCTGGAGAAGCCCCTGCAGGTCACGATCAGTGTCTGCCGTCCGGACGGCGAACCGCTTGCCGGTGCGGGGGTGTTCCTGATCGGGTCGGCATGGCCGAGCCAGGGCGTCACCGGCCCCGACGGGAGGGTCACCCTCACGCTGGCGACGGAGACCGCGCAGTCCGTGCAGGCACTGTACGTCCGGGCCGCGGGCGGCTACACGGACCGCTGGATCCAGCGCCCCGAACTCTCGGCGACGCAGGACAACCTGGTCACCCTCACCCCGCTCTCCAGGGTCTACCCGGAACTGGAACAGCGGCAGAGTTACGGCTGGGGCCAGCAGGCCATGCGGCTGGACCGGCTGCCACCCACGTTCCGTGCTTTCGGCACCAAGATCGCCGTCATCGGTACGGGCGTCGGCATCGACCACCCCGACCTGAAGCAACAGGTGCGCTCCGGCGCCGATTTCGTGCGCGGCACGAAGGAGGGCTGGGCCCGCGATCCGGTCGGCACCGGCACCCACGCGGCAGGCATCATCGTCGGGGCGGACACGGGCAAGGGCGTCATCGGCATCGCCGTCGACGCCGAACTCGAGGTCTGCGAGATCATGCCCGACGGTCACTTCAGCGACCTGATCGCAGCCCTGGACCACTGCGTCGAGCACGAGGTCGACATCGCCCACATCCAGGTGGCGACCCCGTACCCCTCGTCGCTGGTCTCCCGCAAACTCGCCGATGCCACCGCGGCGGGCATCGCCTGCATCGCTCCGGTCGGCGACAGCGGCGGACCGGTCTCCTTCCCCGCCTCCCTGCCCACCGTCTTCGGCGTGGGCGCCCTGGGAGCCTTCGGCACCTACCCGCCCGACACCTCCCAGGCCACCCACATCGGGCCGCAGTTGAGCCCGGAGGGGCTGTTCGCCGCTCCGTTCAGCTGCCACGGTCCCGGAGTGAACGCGGCCGCCCCCGGCGTCTCGGTCCTGTCCTGTTCCCCGGACGGCGGCTACACCGCCCTCGACGGCACCGGCACCGCGTCGGCCCACATCGCGGGCCTGGCCGCGCTCGTGCTGGCCCACCACGAGGACTTCCACGGCCAATTGCTGCCCCGGGGGCCGGGCCGCGTGCAGCACCTCTTCGGGATCCTCGCCGCCAGCTGCCGCCCGCTCGCCGCACCGGGAACACTGGACGCGGCCCGTACCGGGTGCGGCCTGCCCGACGCCCTTGCCGCCCTCGGCCTGGCCCACGGCCCCCAGCTCGGCCCGGCCCTGTCTCCCTTCGCCCCGTCCATGACCGGGTAGCTCCCTCTCCCGGCCCGTGACCCGGGTACTGCGGGTACTCCGGGCCAGGGCGAAAGCCTTCCGCTCGTCGTCATGCGGAGGGAGTGAGGTCATCAGGACCGGGACCCCACACCCCTCCGCTCGGCGAGTCGGCCGATCAGCGGCTCCATGGCGACCTGCCGGCGTACGCCCAGATGAACGCCCTCTGGGCGCAACCGGGTCGGCGTTCGGGTTCGACCACCTGAATCGGCCGTTCGTGAGGTGGTCGAGCGGAACGGGGGCCGCATCGGTCTTCTTCCTCGTCCTCGATGCCGGCCTGTTGGTGCTTGCGGCGACAGCCGCGGCGGGGATTCCTCGCGAAGGGCCGGATGACTGATCTCGCACCAGACCGGTCCGGGCCCCGGTCCACGCCCCAGCGATCGGTCAGCGCGTCGAGGACGGCCAGGCCGCGCCCCGATTCCTCCGTCGACGTGGCGGGGAGCAGGGCGGGCAGCGTCCGTGGACCGGAGTCGGTCACCTCGATCCGGGTACGGCCGTGCTCGTGCGTGCCCATGACCCGGACGGTGACCGGCGCTCCCTCGCCGACGTGCTCGATCACATTCGTCAGCAACTCCGTCGCGCACAGCCGGACATCGAAGGTGTGGTCGCGGAGCCGGTGACGCAGCTCCGGTGCCGCCTTCGGCGTGGCCGCTAGGTGAAGTTCGAGGTGCGTCGTCATCGTTCCGCCACCGCCGTCTTCCTGAGCGCGATGGCGAGCGCCCGTGCCGTCGCCGTGTTGCAGTTCCCGAGCGAGACGAGGCCGGCGGGCGGTGCGTACGTGCCCGCGAAGCTCGGCAGGTCGACGCGGAGGGACGGCAGCGTGATGCCGTGCTCGGGAAGGGCGGTGCGGAGGTCCTCGACGCAGAGGGTGACGTCGTAGGCAGTGGGGGAGGGGTCGGGCATGCGGTCGGGCTACCTTCTGTGCGGTGTGTGACGAATGCGTCACAGACTGTCGTCCCGCTCGCTACCGTGGAAGGGCATTCGCGTACGCGACGCGAACTGCGGAAATAGCACCATGAGTTACGGCGGTGAGCACGTGGCCCGACGCAAGGACATCGACGGCTCTTCGAGCGTCCCCGGCCTCTACGGCAAGGAGTTGAGGTGGAAGCGGGAGTCGGCGGGACTGTGCCTGGAGAAGCTCGTCGAGGGCAGCTTCTACGGCAAGTCGCATCTGAGCGACATCGAACGTGGCGAACGCCGGATGCCGTTGGAACTGGCCCGGCACGTGGATCGGGTGCTGGGGACGGACGGGTACTTCGAGCGGCATTGCGAGGATGTGCGGAGGGCGAGGCGGGGCCCGCATGCGTCGTACTTCGAGAAGGCGCTGGAGGCGGAAAGGCATGCGGACTCTATCGAGTTGTGGTCCCCCAGCATCTTCCCCGGGCTGCTTCAGACCGCCTCGTACGCGCGGGCCCTGGTCTGGTCGGCTCACCCGGCTGCGGTCGACGACTGGGTCGATGAGAAGGTGCAGGCCCGTCTCGCCCGGGCCCGGCTGTTCGAGGAGGACCACGCCACTCCGGAATACTGGGCGATCCTGCACGAGTCGCTGATCACTGATGCGATCCTGCCGCCGCAGGAGATGGCCGAACAACTGGGTCGCGTAGCGGAGTTGGCCGGGCGCCGCCGGATCGTTCCGCAGATCGTCCCGCGGAAGACCGGGGCGTATCCCTTGATGGCTGCCTCCATCATGGTCATGACCTTCCCCGAGGCGCCGCCACTCGTCTACACGGAGGCGTCCTACAGCGGGGACACCATCGACGATCCGGCCCTCGTGAAGCAGTACCGCAAGGCATACGATCGGCTCAGGGCCGTCGCACTGTCACCGGAGACGTCCCTGGCCATGATCGAGGCAGCGGCGGGGAATATCGAAATGGCAAGCAGCCGGATCGACTTGAGTGACGCGCTCTGGTTCAAGAGCAGCTACAGCAACGGTGACGGCGGGGAATGCGTAGAGGTCGCCCGCGACTTCCCCAGCGCCGCCCTCTGGCGCAGGTCCAGCTACAGCAACGGCGACGGCGGGAACTGCGCAGAAGTCGCCGACAACATCCCCGGCCTCGTCCCCGTCCGCGACTCCAAGGCCCCCCAAGGTCCCGTCCTCCTGCTGGCGTCTGCTGCCTGGGCCCCTTTCATCGCCTCCCTCATCCCGCCGCAGCACGAAGGGGCGTGAGGTCTCCGACGACCCCACGCCCCTCAGTCGGCCGAGCCGCGCAGCGGGTCAGTGCTTGCGGTGTGCCTTCGCCGGCTTGTACGACGCGACGTAGCCGTTCGCCGGGGTGCCGACGCCCGTGACGTCGTCATAGCCCTTGACCGCGGACAGGGAGCTGTCCTTGCCGAGGCTGCGGACCGAGGTCAGCAAGCCGTCGGTGGCGTCGTAGCCGTTGGCGAAGTCGACGCGGGCGACCGCGAGGTCCTTGCCGGTCGGCTCGTCCGTGACGTCGTGGTAGACCTTCGTGCCGTACCTGGAGTAGATAAGCGGGTTGGCGAAACCGAGCGCCTTGCCGCCGCGCGCCTCCTGGGCGAGAGCCTGGACCGCCGCGATCACCGGCGCGGCCAGCGAGGTGCCGCCGATGCGGTACTCGCTGTACGCCTCGGTGCCGTCCGCCTGGGTCTGCGTCTGGCCGACCTTGAAGCCCGTGTTGGGGTCCGCGATCGCCGAGATGTCGGGGACGACCCGGTTGCCGGCGGCGCTGTTGGACGTGGCCAGCGCCTTCGGGACGACGTTCTTCTGGTAGTACGGCTCGCCGACCGTCTTGCTGGTGCCGCCGCCCGCGCCCGAGGTGAACGCGCCCGGGAAGTTGGTCCAGCTCTTGCCGTCGGCCGACAACGAGGCCTTCTCGGTGCCCCAGCCGGTCTCCCACAAATACTTGTCGCCCTTGCCGACGGCGAGGGAGGTACCGCCGACTGCCGTCACCCAGGCGGAGTTTGCGGGCGCCTCGACCTGCTTCGTCCCGGTCTTGGCGACCTCGTCACCGTCGTCGCCGGAGGAGAAATAAAAACCGATACCTTGCACCGCGCCGAGTTGGAAGACCTGGTCGTAGGCCGCCACCAGAGACGGAGTTTCGTCATTCTCCACCTCTGCCCACGAGTTGGAGACGATGTCGGCCAGGTGGTTGTCGACGACCTTGCCGAGCGCGTCGAGGAAGTCGTCGTCATTGCAGGACGCGGCACCCACGTAGGTGACGTCGGCGTCCGGCGCGACCGCGTGCACGGCCTCGACGTCCAGGGTCTCCTCGCCGTACCAGCCGGCGGCCTGGCACTCCTCGGTCTTGGTGTAGGCATCCGGCAGCACCTGGTGCAGCTGGCTGGTCTTCCAGGCCTGGTCGCCGTTGGTCTTGGCGTAGGTGCCGGCGTCGAAGGCGATGGTCGGCGAGGCGTACGCGTCGGTGATGGCGACGCGCACGTGCTTGCCGGTGTACTTGCCGGCGCCGTAGGCGGCCCGCAACTGCTTGCCGGTGTAGCCCTCGACGGCGTACGGGATCTTCGTGCCGTACGCGTCCGGCAGCGTGGTCGCGATGTTCGAGCCGTAGTACGAGGAGAACGGCCCGGAGTTCTTGAACACGGAGTCCGGCGGCGGCAGCGTGTCGTCGTGGCTCGCCTTGTGCGGCGCGCTGTCCAGGCCGGTGACGGTCAGGACGGCGGCGCTGACGGAGGCCGGCACCGAGGCGGTCTTCGCGGGGGCGCGGTAGGTCTTGGAGCCCTTGGCGTAGTTGTGCAGCTGCGTGCCGAACGCCTGCTCGGCGGCGGACACGTCGCCGGTGACGGCGATGTAGTGCTGGGTGACCTCGGTGACCGTCAGGCCGGACGCGGTCAGCCAGGACTTGACGGCCTTCACCTGGGCCTTGGTGGCGCCGTAGCGGGCCTGGACCTGCTTGGCGCTGAGGTACTTGCCGTAGAGCGGCGAGCTGGGGTCGGACACCGCCTTCGCGTAGGCCGCGAGGCCCTTGGCGTCCTGGCCGGCCAGGTAGACCCGGGCCTTGACCTGCGCGCTGTCCGAGGTGGCGCCCTTGTCCGCCTTGGCCGTGGCCCAGGTGGGCTTGGTGCCCTTCAGGCTGTCACGGGCCGGGTTGTCCGCGGCGTGCGCCGCGGGTATGCCGAGTGCGAGCGCGCCGGCGATCATCGGCAGTGTCGCTGCCATGCTCACGCTGGCCCGCACCTTGGCACGGTTGGATCTCATACTGCCCCCTGCTATGCGGTTCGACGCATGGAGTGGTCGGTCGTCCGTGGTCACCAGGAGGCCTGCGGCGGAACGGCCCGTGAATGGATCACACGGTGGACGTCACTCTTTCGGTGAACTGTTCATGCCAGGGGAATGAGAAACCCAAGGAAGTCCCAAGTGGGCGTTGATTAGGGGCTTTTGGTCCACTTTCGACAGCGCGCGGAGCATTACAGATCGGTTGCGATTGTTGTTGAATGCTTGCGGTACCGTTAAGTCGACAAATCTCCGGTCTTGTCAGGCGCGTTGGGGGCCGTTCAGTCGCGCGGCTTCGCGCCCCGCTCCTTCAGCATCTGCTTCATCGTCGTCAGTTCCGACTGCTGCGCGTCCACCATGCCCTGGGCGAGGCTCTTCTCCACCGCGACGGTGCACTTGGCCACGCACCCCTCGGCCATGTGGATGCCGCCCTTGTGATGGTCCGTCATCAGCTGGAGGTAGAAGATCTCCGCCTGCCTGCCGTTCAGGGTCCCCAGCTTCTTCAGCTCGGTGTCGGTGGCCATGCCCGGCATCAGCGAACCGTCGCCGCGCTCGGGCATGTCGCCCATGCCCATCCAGGACATCGGCGGCTTCGCCGACACCTTCGGCAGGTCCCACAGGTCCAGCCAGCCCAGCAGCATGCCGCGCTGGTTGGCCTGCGTCTGCGCGATGTCGTAGGCGAGCCGCCGTACTTCCGTGTTCTTCGTGCGGTCGCGGACGATGTACGACATCTCCACGGCCTGCTGGTGGTGGACCGCCATGTCCCGCGCGAACCCCGCGTCCGCCCCGTCCGCGCTCGGGACCTTCAGGCCGCCGCCACCGCCGTCGCCGTCCTCGGCGACCGCGTAGGTGATCGCGCCGGCGGCGACGAGCGCCGCCGCGGTGGTCCCGGCGATCCAGCCGATGTGCTTCTTCACGTCACATCGTCCCGCCCGTGCAGGAGGCCCCCGGCTCCGGCGTCTGCTTGCCCTGCACGTACGTCTGGAAGAACTTGCCGACCTTCGGGTCGTCCGCGCTCGTCACGCTCAGCTGGTGACCCCACGCCGACAGCTCGATCGGCGAGGTCTGGTCCGCGTACGGGCTCATCAGCGAGTACGGCGTCTGCTTCACCTTCGCCGCCAGCTTGTCCACGTCGGCCTTGCTCGCCTTGTCGGTGTACGTCACCCAGACCGCGCCGTGTTCGAGGGCGTGCACGGCGTTCTCGTCCTTCACGACCTTGGTGTAGACGTTCCCGTTGCAGTTGAGCCACACCGGGTTGTGGTTGCCGCCGACCGGCGGGTGCATCGGGTACTGCACGGTCCCCGTGACGTGGGTGCGGGACAGCTTGCCCGTCCAGGTCCGCACGCCGTCGCTGCCGGTGACGAAGTGGCCGGAGTCCCCGGAGCCGCCCTTGGCGTCGCTCGCGCTGTCGTTCTTGCCCGACTGCGAGTTGACGAGCACCACGCCGCCGACGACGAGACCGGCCACGACCACCGCGCTCGCGGCGATGGTGAGGATCCGGTTGCGGCGCTCGCGGGCACGCTCCGCCCGCCGCATCTCCTCTATGCGCGCCTTGCGCTCGGCGTTGCTGCTCTTCTTCGCGGAACCCATGGGATGTGTCCTTCTGGGGGAAAGGGACGTGGACGGTGGGGCTCGCTGATCGTAATGGGGAGGAGGGCCGGCCGTAGGCGGGGCACAGGAAAGTCCCGTAAAGACCCGGGATCCGACAGGAAACCGATAATTTGAATGATGGATGCGTATTACCTACGCTGGCCGGTATGCGGCTGCTGCGCTCCACCGACCTGGCTCTGCGCCTCCTGATGCGGCTCGCCGTCGCGGGCGACGCCAGCCCCACGACCCGCGAGGTCGCCGGTGACATGGACGTGCCGTACACGCACGCCGCCAAGGTCGTCGCCGAACTGCAGCACATGGGGCTCGTCGACGCCCGGCGCGGCCGGGGCGGCGGACTGACGCTGACCGGGAAGGGCCGCAGCGCTTCGGTGGGGGCGCTGGTGCGCACCTTCGAGGGCGAAGGGGACGTGGTGGACTGCGAGGGCGCCACCCCGTGCCCCCTCAACTCCGGCTGCCGCCTGCGGGGTGCCCTGCGCCGGGCCCAGGAGGCGTTCTTCGCGGCGCTGGACCCGGTGACGGTGGCGGACCTGGTGGCGGAGCCGACAGGGCCGTTGCTGCTCGGCATCTCCGGAAGGCCGGGGGCGGTTTAGCGCCCGTCGCGCGCACGAAGGCGACAACCAAGCGCGGGCCATGACTTGCCCTTCGTAAGTACCGCCGTGTTCAAACATTCAACAAAGGGATCTCCGCGACCGACAAAGGGCTCTACCCGCATAGATGACCCCGGTGCTGTCATGCTCACGACCGCCCGGAACTTCTGCCGGGCACCCCACCGGGAGATCCCCCATGCCCCGAATATCCCGCTCCCTGGTCACCGCCCTGTCCTCCCTCGCCCTGGCCGCCGGCGGCCTCACGGTCGCCGCCGGCACCGCGCACGCGCAGAGCTGCAGCCAGGACTACCTCCCGCTCCCCGACCCCAGCTGCCAGCCCGGCGACTTCAACCCGGACGTCACCCAGTCGACCATCGGCTCCACCATCTGCGTCTCCGGGTGGACCGCGACCGTCCGGCCGTCCAGTTCCTACACCACCGCGCTGAAGAAGCAGCAGATCGTCGAGTACGGCTACACGGACACCAGCACCTCGGACTACGAGGAGGACCACTTCGTCCCCCTCGAACTCGGCGGTGCCCCCAAGAGTGAGCTCAACCTCTGGCCCGAGCCGGAGTACGGCACCAAGACCGCCGCCAACAAGGACACCGTCGAGAACAAGCTCAAGAAGGCCGTCTGCGCCGGCACCGTCAGTCTCACCGACGCCCAGGACGCGATCGTCACGGACTGGACGACCGCGCTCTCGAGTCTCGGCCTGAGCTGATTCCGTCCGCCCGACGAGGGGGCCGGCCGACTCCTCCTGGAGTGGCCGGCCCTTTCGGCTCCCGTCGCGGGGATCAGGCCGCGGCCGCCGCCAGCCACAGGTCCGGCCCGAACACCTCGTAGTGGATGTCGGCCGGCGGGACGCCCTTGGCGAGCAGCTGGGTGCGCACCGCGCGCATGAAGGGGAGCGGGCCGCACAGGTACGCACGCGTGCCGGGTGCGACGTCGACACCGGTGAGGTCCACCAGGCCGGTTCGGCTGCCCGGCTCCGCGTCCCGCTCGTAGAAGAAGTGCGCGGAGGTGTCCGGGAGCTTGGCCGCGTAGGCCGTGTGGTCGGTGCGCAGGGCGTGGTCGGCGGGGGAGCGGTCGCCGTGCACGACGGTCACGGGGGCGCGGTGGCCGTCGGCCGCGAGTGCGGCGAGCATCGACACCATCGGGGTGACGCCGATGCCGGCGGAGGCGAGGAGGAGGGGCCGGTCGGTGGCGCCGCCCAGGACGAGGTCGCCGTACGGCTCGGACAGCTCCAGGACGTCCCCTTCGCGCACGCGCGCGTGCAGGTGGTTGGAGACCTCGCCCTCGGGTGCCGTGCCGCGGGGGTCGCCGGGCACGCGCTTGACGCTGAACTGGCGGACCGACTCGCCCGGCGCGCCGGACAGGCTGTACTGGCGTATCTGGCGGGCGCCGTCCGGGAGGGTGACGCCCACGGAGACGTACTGCCCGGCCCGGAAGCCGCGCACCGGGCCGCCGTCGGCGGGCCGCACCCGGAAGGTCACGACGTCGGGGGTCTCCGCCACCCGTCCGACGACCTCCCAGGGCCGGAAGCCGGTGGCCCCGCTCTCCTCGTACAGCCGCTTCTCGATGGCGGTCAGCGCGTTGGCCATCAGCCAGTAGACCTCGTCCCAGGCCGCCGCGACCTCGGGGGTGACGGCCTCGCCCAGCACCTCGACGATGGCGGCGAACAGGTGCTCGTGGACGACCGCGTACTGCTCGGGGGCGACCCCGAGGGAGGCGTGCTTGTGGGCGATGCGGCCCAGCATCGCGTCGGGTCGCCGGTCCGGGTGGTCCAGCAGGTGGGTGGCGAAGGCGGCGATGGAGCCGGCGAGGGCCTGCCGCTGGGTGCCGGCGGCCTGGTTGCCGCGGTTGAAGAGGTTCCGCAGCAGTTCGGGGTGGGCGGCGAAGAGGCGGGCGTAGAAGCGCTCGGTGATCTCTCCGATGGCCGCGCCCACGGCGGGGAGGGTGGCGCGGACGGTGGCGGCGGACGGCTCGGACAGCATCGGGGCTCCTTGTGGCTCGCCGAACGGCTGGACGCCTCGACGCTATTAAAACTTGCATATGAGATTCAAATTTAAGACCCGTGGTGTCGGTCACTCCGGGTCCGGGCCGGCCATTACGGATGCCGCTGCGAGCAGGCAAGATGGGCGGCAGGGCAGGACACCTGCCGTACGAGAGCCGTTCAGGCCGAGGTCGCTCGGGCGATCAAGGTGCGCAACGCGCGTGAAATGCTGTTGTGGTGTGATGCTCAGGTGCCCGACCGCCTCCTGCGGGACAGGAAGACAGGCGGCCTGACCAGCAAGGATGGGGAAGCGGAAGATGGACAAGCAGCAGGAGTTCGTACTCCGGACCTTGGAGGAGCGCGACATCCGGTTCGTACGCCTGTGGTTCACGGACGTGCTGGGCTTCCTCAAGTCCGTCGCCGTGGCCCCGGCCGAGCTTGAACAGGCCTTCGACGAGGGCATCGGCTTCGACGGCTCCGCCATCGAGGGCTTCGCCCGCGTCTATGAGTCCGACATGATCGCCAAGCCGGACCCGTCCACCTTCCAGGTCCTCCCGTGGCGCGCGGAGACCCCCGGCACGGCCCGCATGTTCTGCGACATCCTCATGCCGGACGGCTCCCCGTCCTTCGCGGACCCGCGGTACGTCCTGAAGCGCGCCCTCGCCCGCACCTCCGACCTCGGCTTCACCTTCTACACCCACCCCGAGATCGAGTTCTTCCTCCTGAAGGACCGCCCGCTGGACGGCTCCCGCCCCACCCCGGCCGACAACTCGGGCTACTTCGACCACACGCCCACCAACGTCGGCATGGACTTCCGCCGCCAGGCGATCACCATGCTGGAGTCGATGGGCATCTCGGTCGAGTTCTCCCACCACGAGGGCGCCCCCGGCCAGCAGGAGATCGACCTGCGCTACGCCGACGCGCTCTCCACGGCCGACAACATCATGACGTTCCGGCTGGTCATGAAGCAGGTGGCGCTGGAGCAGGGGGTGCAGGCGACCTTCATGCCGAAGCCGTTCTCCGAGCACCCCGGCTCCGGCATGCACACCCACCTCTCCCTCTTCGAGGGCGACCGCAACGCGTTCTACGAGTCGGGCGCGGAGTTCCAGCTCTCCAAGGTCGGCCGCTCCTTCATCGCGGGCCTGCTCAAGCACGCCGCCGAGATCTCCGCGGTCACCAACCAGTGGGTGAACTCCTACAAGCGGATCTGGGGCGGCTCCGAGCGCACGGCCGGCGCGGGCGGCGAGGCCCCGTCCTACATCTGCTGGGGCCACAACAACCGCAGCGCCCTCGTCCGCGTCCCGATGTACAAGCCCGGCAAGACCGGCTCGGCACGCGTCGAGGTCCGCTCCATCGACTCCGGCGCCAACCCGTACCTGGCCTACGCCGTCCTGCTGGCCGCCGGCCTCAAGGGCATCGAGGAGGGCTACGAGCTCCCGCCGGGCGCCGAGGACGACGTCTGGGCCCTCTCCAACGCCGAGCGCCGCGCCATGGGCATCGAGCCGCTCCCGCAGAACCTCGGCGAGGCCCTCACCCTGATGGAGAACAGCGACCTGGTCGCCGACACCCTCGGCGAACACGTCTTCGACTTCTTCCTGCGCAACAAGCGGCAGGAGTGGGAGGAGTACCGCTCCGAGGTGACCGCGTTCGAGCTGCGGAAGAACCTGCCGGTGCTGTAGGGCGAGTGGCCGGCGCGTAGGCGCGGGTCGGGGGTTGCGCGCTCGTCGGGACGCTGTCAGGGCGCCGTGCGGTCGCGCTGGAGGACGACCATGGCCATGTCGTCGTTCAGCCGGCCGCCGGTGTACGCCCGGACGTCTGCGGCGAGCTGCTCGACGAGCGGGTCCGGCGCCTGGTCCGCCCAGGCCGTGGCGCGCTCGGCCAGCGGATAGAAGTCGCCGTCCGCGTTCCGGGCCTCGGTGACGCCGTCCGTGTACAGGACCAGCCTGTGGCCGTACTCGAACGGGAACGTCGCCGGCGTGTAGCAGCAGCCGGCACACTGCGCGCCGTCCACGCTGGCGGGCCGGACGCCGAGGCCGAGCGGCGGCGACGGCTCGGGGACCGTCAGCGCCAGCGCCGACCTGGTGCGGCCGCGCAGCAGGAGCGGCGGCGGGTGCCCGCAGCTGACCAGGTGCACCACCGGCTCGTCGTCCGGGATGTCCATGACGGCGGCGGTCACGAAGCGCTCGGCGGCGTCCTCGTCCGGCTCCGCGAACTCGGAGAGTCCCCAGCGGACGGCGTCCTCGATGTAGGCGACCAGTTCCGGCAGCGGGATCCGGCGGTGTGCGGCGGCGCGGAAGGCGCCCAGCACGATCGCCGTGTCGCTGATCGAGGGGAGTCCCTTGCCCCGCACGTCCCCGATGAGCAGCCGCGTGCAGCCGGGGATCCGGGCGGCGGCGTACAGGTCGCCGCCGACGGTCGTGTCCGCTTCGGCGCTGCGGTAGTGCGAGGCGAGCGTGACGGGTCCGGCCCGCTTCGGCAGCGGCCGCAGTACGACCCGCTGTGCGGCGTCGGACACCGAGCGCGCCCGGACGAGTTCCCGCTCCCGGCGGTCCCGCAGCCGGGTGAAGAGGACGAGGAAGACGCAGACGGCGAGGAGGGCGGCGAGTTCGACGAGAACGCTCTCGGTGAGCAGGGTCCGCCGTTCCAGGCCGGCGCAGACCAGTGCGAGGACCGCCAGCGCCCCGATCAGCGCGGTGGCGCGCGGCCCGCTGCCGACCGCGGTGACCGCCACGGCGACGACCAGGAGGTGGGCGAGGTGGATGTCCGGCGGCAGGAACCAGTCGGTCACCGGGATCGCGACGACCAGCAGGAGCGGTCCGGCGAGGCGCAGCGACTCCGGCGCGTATCGGCGCCAGGCTCGCAGGGTCTCGACCACGGACGTCGCGGTCGTGGCAGCGCTCACGTCGTGCTCCGGTGCTCGTCTGCTCGTTCTCTCGTCGCTGCCATCACCAACACATGGCGACATGTCCGCCATTCCCGTGACATTGGGCCGGGCATTCCCGTGATATCGGGCCGAGTCAGTCCACGTACGCCGGTGACACCGCCGAGACGCTGATCCGCCGCGCCTTCCCGGTGCCGTCCGCCGGGATCTGGTACAGGTCCGCCCCGTAGTCGCCCGGCAGGGCGTAGACGACGGTGCGCGCGTCCTTCCACACCGCCTGGTCGTCGACGCTGCGGGTCTCCGCGAGCGGGGTCTCGCGCATCGTCCGCAGGTCGAGGACGTAGAGCCGCCAGGGCGCGTCCTTCGGCAGGCCCTTCACCCGCTTCTTGTACGCGATGCGGGTGCCGTCGGGGGAGAGGGAGGGGCATTCCACGTTCGGGTGGAGGGTGGTGACCGTGCGGGCGCGCAGGTCGCCCCGGACCAGGTAGGTCGAGCCCTTCGTCGCCAGGGTCGCGTAGAAGGTGTTGTCGTCGGACGCGAACGTCACGCCCCAGAAGTTGACGTCCGCGGACCGGTAGGGACGGCCGTCCCTGACGATGCGGAACTCCTCCAGGGTGGGGATCAGGGCGCCGGTGCGGGTGTCGGCGATCGCCGTGCGGGTCGAGAAGTCCGTCCCCGCGTACGAGTCGCCGCCCACGAACGCCGTCCAGGCCGCGTAGTGGCCGGTGGGGGAGACACGGGCGCGGGACGGGATGCCCGGGACGTCGTAGTGGGCCCGCTCCTTCAGGTGCGCGTCCAGGATCAGGGCCCGGTACGTGTCCGAGACCGGGCCGTGGACCGCCTGGAGGCAGACGCCGGTGCCCGCGGCGGCGTAGAAGCGGAGGCATTTCACACCGGAGGCGGTGCGGGGGCCGGAGGGGGCGGCGGCGGGGACCGTGGTCAGCTCGTCGCGGTGCGGGCCCCAGGCCATGTTGCGGAAGACCATGCGGCCGCGGGCCGTGAGGGTCACCGTGCCCGGGGTGACCTTCGGGCCGCCCGCCCGGGTGTGGTCGCGGCGCTCCGCCCGGGCGGAGGCGTGCAGGACGGAGGCCAGGGCCACGGCCGCCAGGACCGCGAGCGCCGAGAGCAGGATCAGGAGGCGGGAGCGGAGGGTCATGAGGGGGCCTTCCGGAAGGGGCGCAGGGTGAGGGCGTACGCCGCGCACACCGCCAGGACCACCGCCGACACGCTCAGCGCCGTACGGTCGCCCCACAGCGTCCACGCCGCACCGAACCCCAGTGAGCAGGCGAACCGTGCCCCCGCCTGGCCGGTCTGGACGAGCGCCAGGCCGGACGAGCGCAGCGCCTCGGGGACGCTGTCGGAGGCGGCCGCCATCAGGACGCCGTCGGTCGCCGCGTAGAACGTGCCGTGCAGGGCCAGCACCGCGTAGGGCAGGGCCGTGCCGTGCCAGGACGTGAGCAGCAGGGCGTAGGCCAGGAGCAGGGCGCCGTGGCCGGCCAGGAAGACGCGCCAGCGGCCCCAGTGGTCGGCCAGGCGGCCCAGCGGGACGGCCAGCAGGAGGAACGCGGCGGCGGTGCCGAGGGGCAGGAGGGCGAACCAGCGGTCCGGGACGCCGAGCCGGCGTTGCAGCAGCAGGTAGACGAAGGAGTCGCTCACCGTCGCCAGACCGAGGAGCAGGGCGCAGACGGTGATGCGGCGCAGGTCGCGGTGGGACAGGAGGCCGAGTGCCGCGCGCAGGGTGGGTCGTGCGGCGGGATCCGCCGTCCCGGTACGGCCGCCGCCCGGTACGAACAGGACCAGGATCAGCACGCCCAGCACCGCCACGCAGGAGCTCACCGTGAAGACCGCGTCGTAGCCGTCCACGGTCGCCCGCAGGATGAGGAACGCGGCCAGCGGGCCGAGCAGGGCGCCCGCCGTGTCCATGGCGCGGTGCACGCCGAAGGCGCGGCCCCGGGTCTCCGGGGTGCTGGAGAGCGAGATCAGGGCGTCCCGGGGAGCCGTGCGCAGGCCCTTGCCGGTGCGGTCGGCCGCCAGGACCAGGCCGATGGGGGTGAGGGTGTGGGCGATCAGCAGCAGGGGTTTGCAGAGGGCCGAGAGGGCGTAGCCCGCGCCCGCCACCCACTTGTGGCGGCCGCCGCCCCGGTCGGCCAGGTGGCCGCCGGCCAGGCGTACGACCGCCGAGAAGCCGTTGTAGACGCCGTCGAGGAGGCCGAAGCCGAGCGGGGACAGGCCGAGGCCCGCCACCAGGTACAGCGGGAGGACCGCCGTGACCATCTCGGAGGACACGTCCGTGACCAGGCTGACCGTGCCGAGGGCGAGGACGGTGGGCGCGACCGTGGAGCGGTACCGCCCGGCCCGCGGGGGCCGGGCGGTACCTTCCACGGACGCCGTCGCCGGAGTGCTCGCGCGGCTGTCCGCTACGTACACGTCAGGACGCCCAGATCCCGGTGATGTCGGACGAGGACGCCGCGTTGCCCGCGTGCGCGCTCAGGCCCTGGCCGTTCTCCAGGGTGCGCAGCAGGTCGTAGTGGTCGTACGTGGTGGACGAGGTCGAGCCCGCGGCGACCGGCTGGCCGTACAGGACCGTCGGGATGCGGTTGCCGGCCAGGCGGTTGTCCTCGTCCATGGTGACGACGAGGAGGCTGTTGTGGCTCTTCGCCCAGGTGGCGTACGCGCCCAGGTTGTTCTTCAGCCAGGTGTCACCGGTCGACACCGAGCAGTCGTGCATGTCGCTGCACAGGTTGGGGGTCACGAAGGACAGCTGGGGGAGGGTGGAGTAGTCGGTCGGGAACTGGGTGAACGTCTTCGCGGTCGAGGTCGGCACGTTGCTGAAGCCGAACCACGGGTTGTGCTTGCGCGCGTAGTTGCCGCTGCTGCACGTGGTGGAGCCCTGGCTGGGCAGGGTCTCGTTGTAGCTGGCCCAGGTGCGGCCGGCCGCGAGCTGCTCGGAGGCCAGGTTCGCCGCCGAGGAGAAGCCCGGGGTGTAGCAGCTGTCGTCGGTGATGCCCTGGGTGGAGCCGGAGAACAGGGCGAAGTAGTTGGGCTGGCTCGGGTGGGTCTCGGCGTACATCTGGGTCAGGCTGGCGCCGCCGGTGGCCAGCGAGTTGATGTACGGGGCGCTGGAGGAGCCGATGACCTGGCTGTAGGCGTGGTTCTCGAAGACCACGACGATCACGTGGTCCGGGGTCGGAACGGCACTCGCGGCGTGCGCGGACGTGCCGCCGAGCCCGGTCCACAGGCCGATGGCGGCCGCGGTGAAGGCGGTTGCCGAGGCCACCGCCGTGCGGGCGCGGCGCAGCATCGCCGAACGTGCGGAACTGCCGGACACATCAACCTCCGGGGGAGAGGACGGAGACGAAGGGCTGTGCGGACAGAGCATGTACACGCCAAGACTCCCACGGCTCACGGAATCCGACCCCGTGGGTGAAGAGCCGGTGAACGCCGGGTACTTGCGCTCCCATGGCACGCATCCTCGTGGGCACCTGCGGCTGGACCGACCGCGCCTTCGTGGCGAGCGGCTGGTACCCGCCCGGCCGCCGCGACCCGGAAGGCCGGCTGCGGCACTACGCCGGCCGGTTCCCCGTCGTCGAGGCCGACTCCCCTTACTACGCCCTCCCGTCCGCCCGCACCACCCGGCTCTGGGCGGACCGCACCCCGGCCGGCTTCCGTTTCGACGTCAAGGCGTTCTCCCTTCTCACCGGCCACCCCACCCGCCCGGCCGCCCTCCCCGCCGACCTGCGCGGCCGCCGCCGTGACGAAGGCCTGCTCGCGGAGGTCTGGGCCCGCTACGCCGAGGCCGTGGACCCCCTGCGGAACTCCGGCCGCCTGGGCACCCTCCTCTTCCAGTATCCGCCCTCCCTGACCCCCGGACCCGACGCGGAGGCCGTCGTCAGGGCCGCCAGGGAACGCGCCCGTGACTGGCCGTTCGCCGTGGAGTTCCGCCACCCCGCCTGGTGGCACGGCGAGCGTACGACGGCGTTCCTGCGGGACCTGGACGCCACCGCCGTGGCCGTGGACACGGCCCGGGGCCTGCCCGGCTCCCTCCCTCCGACGGCCCGGGTCACCACCCCGCGCCTGGCGGTCGTCCGCTTCCACGGACGCAGCCCCCACTGGGGCGCCGGCACCAAGGAGGACCGCTTCCGCCACACCTACACCGTCCCCGAGCTCACCGAGTGGCTGCCGCGCGTCCGCGCCCTGGCCGAGCAGGCCGAAGAGGTCCATGTCCTGTTCAACAACTGCTGCGCGGACAGCGCCGCGCAGGCGGCAGGGACGATGACGGACCTGCTCGCGGCCCGGCTGCCGCACCAGCGCCGCACCCCGGCCGCCGGGCAGCCGCCGTGTGTCCCGCCGACCGCGCGGCCGAAGCCGGGCGCGGCCGATCCGGTTAGGCTCGTCTGGCCAGCACCGTGATCCAGGGGAGGCCGCAGATGACGCCGGGGCGCAGGAGCAGTACCTTCACGCGGCTGCTGCGGCACGGCTTCACCGATGCCTCGGCCGCCGAGCGCCTGCTGGACAGCGTCGAACTGGCCGCCGTACGCGACGACCCGGTGCTCCTCGAAGCCCTGGGCGCCACCGCCGACCCGGACCTCGCCCTGCACGGCCTGGTACGGCTCCTGGAGACCCAGCCGGGAACCACCGCCCGCCGCGAGCTGCTCGACACCCTGATAGCGGCCAAGCCGCTCCGCGACCGTCTGCTGGGCGTCCTCGGCGCCTCCGCCGCCCTCGCCGACCACCTCGCCCGGCACCCGCGCGACTGGGAGGCCCTGGTCACCTACGAGCCCCGCGACCTGCACCCGGGCGTCGCCGAGTTCGAGCGCGGGCTCGCCGAGGCCGCCGACCCGGTCGCCCTGCGCGTCGCCTACCGGCGCTGTCTGCTGTCCATCGCCGCCCGGGACGTGTGCGGCACCACGGACGTCGCCCAGACCGCCGCCGAACTCGCCGACCTCGCCACCGCCACCCTGCGCGCCGCCCTCGCCCTCGCCGAGGCCGCCGCGCCCGAGGACGCCGCCGCCTGCCGGCTCGCGGTGATCGCCATGGGCAAGTGCGGCGGCCACGAGCTGAACTACGTCTCCGACGTCGACGTGATCTTCGTCGGCGAGGCGGCCGACGGGGCCGACGAGGCCAAGGCCCTGCGCTCCGCGACCAAGCTCGCCTCGCACATGATGCGGATCTGCTCCGAGACCACCGTGGAGGGGTCGATCTGGCCCGTCGACGCCAACCTCCGTCCCGAGGGCCGCAACGGCCCCCTCGTGCGCACCCTCAGCAGCCACCTCGCCTACTACCAGCGGTGGGCCAAGACCTGGGAGTTCCAGGCCCTGCTCAAGGCCCGCCCGGTCGCCGGCGACCCCGAGCTCGGGCAGGAGTACATCGCCGCCCTCGAGCCCATGGTCTGGAAGGCGGCCGAGCGCGACAACTTCGTCCCCGACGTGCAGAAGATGCGCCGGCGCGTGGTGGAGAACATCCCGGCCGCCGAGATCGACCGCGAGCTGAAGCTCGGCCCCGGAGGCCTCAGGGACGTCGAGTTCGCCGTCCAGCTCCTTCAGCTGGTGCACGGCCGCACCGACGCCACGCTGCGCTCCGGCACCACCCTCGACGCCCTCCAGGCCCTCGCCGCCGGCGGCTACGTGGGCCGCGCCGACGCCGTCCAGCTCGACGACGCCTACCGCTTCCTGCGCTCCATGGAGCACCGCATCCAGCTCTACCGGCTGCGCCGCACCCACCTGGTCCCCGAGGACGAGGCCGACCTGCGCCGCCTCGGCCGCTCGCTCGGCCTGCGCACCGACCCGGTGACCGAGCTGATCCGCGAGTGGAAGCAGCACACCGGCGTCGTTCGGCGCCTGCACGAGAAGCTCTTCTACCGCCCGCTGCTCGACGCCGTCGCCCAACTCGCCCCCGGCGAGACCCGGCTGAGCGCCGAGGCGGCCCGGGAACGCCTGGAGGCCCTCGGCTACGCCGACCCCGCCGCCGCCCTGCGCCACCTGGAGGCCCTCGCCTCCGGCGTCACCCGCAAGTCCGCCATCCAGCGCACCCTGCTGCCCGTCCTGCTCGGCTGGTTCGCCGACTCCGCCGACCCGGACGCGGGCCTGCTGAACTTCCGCAAGGTCTCCGACGCCCTCGGCAAGACCCCCTGGTACCTGCGGCTGCTCAGGGACGAGGGCGCCGCCGCCGAGAACCTCGCACGCGTGCTGTCCGCAGGCCGCCTCGCCCCGGACCTGCTGATGCGCGCCCCGGAGGCGGTGGCCCTGCTGGGCGACGGCGACGGGGGCGGCCTGGAGCCGCGCGGACGCGCCCAGCTGGAGCAGGAGATCCTCGCCGCCGTCGGCCGCGCCGACAACGCCGAGGACGGCGTACGGGCGGCCCGCGGCGTGCGCCGCCGCGAGCTGTTCCGGACAGCCGCCGACGACATCGTGGACTCCTACGGCACCGAGGCCAATCCCGTCGAGGCCGACCAGGGCGCCCTGGTCGACCGGGTCGGCGGCGCCGTCTCCGACCTGACGGCGGCGACCCTGGCGGGGACCCTGCGCGCGGTGGTCCGGGACGGCTGGGGGGACACCCTGCCGACCCGGTTCGTCGTGATCGGCATGGGCCGGTTCGGGGGGCACGAGCTGGGCTACGGCTCCGACGCCGACGTCGTCTTCGTGCACGAGCCGCGGGACGGCGTGGCCGAGCGCGAGGCCGCCGACGCGGCCAACAAGGTCGTCTCCGAGATGCGCCGGCTGCTCCAGATCCCCAGCGCCGACCCGCCGTTGCTCATCGACGCGGACCTGCGCCCCGAGGGCAAGTCCGGGCCGCTGGTGCGCACACTCAAGTCCTACGAGGCGTACTACCGCCGCTGGTCGCTGGTGTGGGAGTCGCAGGCCCTGCTGCGCGCCGAACCCGTCGCCGGGGACGAGGAGCTGGGGCGCCGGTTCATCGAGCTGGTCGACCCGCTGCGGTACCCGGCGCAGGGGCTCGGCGAGGACGCGGTGCGCGAGATCCGGCGGCTGAAGGCCCGGATGGAGTCCGAGCGGCTGCCGCGCGGCGCCGACCCGAAACTGCACACCAAGCTCGGGCCGGGCGGGCTCTCCGACGTGGAGTGGACCGTGCAGCTGCTCCAGCTGCGGCACGGGTGGGCCGAGCCGGGGCTGCGCACCACCCGGACCCGGCAGGCGCTGGCCGCGGCGTGTGCGGCGGGGCTGCTGGGCGCCGAGGAGGCCGCGACACTGGACGAGGCCTGGGTGCTGGCGACGCGGGTGCGCAACGCCGTGATGCTGGTGCGCGGGCGGGCGGGCGACACGTTCCCGACCGAGAGCCGGGAGCTGGCCGCCGTCGGGCGGTACCTGGGGTACGGGGACGGGCACGCCGGGGACATGCTCGACGCGTACCGGCGTACCACGCGCAGGGCCCGGGCGGTCGTGGAGGAGCTCTTCTACGGGGCCTGACGGGCCTTGGCGGCCGCATCGCCGGGGGCGGGCAGCCGGACGGTGACGAGGAGACCGCCGGCGGGGCGGGGCGCGAGGGCGAGGGTGCCGCCGTGCGCCCGGACGACGCTGTGCACGATGGCCAGCCCGAGGCCGACGCCCGCGTGCTCGCCGGTGCGGACGCGTTCCGTTCCGCGCTGGAAGGGTTCGGTGAGGGTCGGTACCAGTTCCGGCGGGAGCGGACGGCCCGTGTTCTCGACCCGCAGCACACTCGTGTCGTGCTGCCGTTCGGTGTGGACCGTCACGGTGCCGCCGACGGGGAGGTTGTGGACGACGGCGTTCTGGACGAGGTTCGTCACCATCCGCAGGATCAGCGGCTGGGAGCCGACGGCCTGGGCCGGCTCGCCGGTGACGTCGAGCGTGGTCCCGCGCCTCTCGGCGAGGGGAAGCAGCGTCTCGGCGGCTTCCTCTGCGACGAGGGAGAGGTCGACGGGCTCGCAGGTGAAGCTCCCGCCGTCGGCGCGGCTGAGCAGCAGGAGGGCCTCGGTGAGGTCGATCGCCCGCGTGTTGACGGTGCGCAGGCGTTCGATGAGTTCGCCCTGGTCCCGCGTGGGGTCGTTGCGGGCGGTGTCGAGGAGGGTGCGGGAGACGGCCAGCGGGGTGCGCAGCTCGTGGGAGGCGTTCGCGGCGAACCGCTGCTGTTCGGCGACGTGGGATTCCAGCCGTTCGAGCATGGTGTCGAACACGTCGGCGAGTTCCCGGAACTCGTTTCTGGGGCCCGTCATGCGGATCCGGTGGGAGAGCGATCCGTCCGAGGCCTTCCGCGCCGCGGACGCGATCCGGGTGAGGGGGGCGAGCATCCGGCCGGCGAGGATCCAGCCGCCGAGCAGGCCGAAGACGAGGAGGAAGGCCAGTGCCGTGGCCGCGGCGGGGGCGAAGCCGTTCAGGAGGTCGGAGCGCTTGGGCCCGGTGATGATCACGGCGCCGAACCTCTTCTGGATGGCCCTGGCGTCGTCGTTCGGCAGCCAGCGCAGCACGAACACCCACATCACGGCCAGCAGGAGAACGCCGGCGACGAGGAGGAAACCGGCGTAGCTGAGGGTGAGCTTCAGCCGGGCGCTGAGGTTCGGGCGTCTGTTCACGGTGCCCCCAGCGTAGGCAGTACGACGGGTCGCCGGCGTGGGCGAGGGCGGGAGCGCGGACGGGTCCCGGGGCGGGTGCGGACCGGCACGCGGCTCAGCCCGTCGGCGTCAGCGCGCGGTGCGGCCGGTCCGACGGCGCCGGTCCCGTCGTACGCCACCAGGGGCGCGACGCCAGCCCGGCCAGCAGGGCGCCGGTGGCGTTGACCAGGACGTCGTCCACGGAGGACACCCGGTCGAGACGCAGGACGTACTGCGCGGTCTCGACCAGGACCGAGCAGCCCGCCCCGAGCGCCAGGACCCGCGGGGCGGACGCCAGCGCCGCGAACCGTATCGGGGCGAAGAACCCCAGCGCCGCGAAGACCAGCAGGTTGCCGGCGATCCCGAGCGCCCCCATGGTGACCAGGTCCCGCAGCGGCACGAGGCTCACCCGGGCCGGGGCGGAGCCCGCCCCCTCGCCCGGCATCATGGTCAGCCACACGAACGGCACCGTCCCGTGCACCATGCCCACCTCGGCCAGCGACGTCCGCCACGCCGACGCGGCACCGGCGGCCCGCCGGCGGTGCGCCAGCGCCCATGCCACCAGCGCGGCCGCCGGCAGCGTGACCAGCGTCATGAGCACCACGCCGTTGAACGTGTCGAAGCAGCCGTGCCACTTGCCGGCCATGCACCTCGGGGCGGACATCATGAGCGGCCGCCGTACGGCGAACAGGGCGCCCGCCGTGCCGAGGAGCGCCAGGCAGGGCAGCGCGATCCGGCGCGCGCGGCGGAACGGTGCTGACGGGGTTGCGTTGTGGTTCACGCCCTCCATGGCACCCGGCGGGCCGTTGCCGCGGCGTATGCGTTTTTCGATACGCCCGCGATACACGGAACCTGCTAACGGCCCGGTCTGCGCGGGAGCAGGGTCCGGGCGTGGCTCATGAGGCCGGTCAGGCCCACCTCGAAGGCGCGGTCCGCCCCCACCGCCGCCAGGTGCGGGGTCGGTGTCTCCGTGGTCAGTTCCCACATCGTCTCCGGGGCCGCCAGGTCCAGCGCCGAACCCAGGACTCCACGGCGGTGTCCCAGGGGGCCAGGTCCAGGGTCGCGGGGTCGATCGCCGCCGCGACCCGCTCGCGCAGCAGTCTCGACGATGCCGTCGCGGCCGTCCACCTTGCTACCGGGCAGGGTGCCCGGTCCCTTCACAGACGGGGTGAATGTTCGTTCCCGCGTGGCGGGGTAGAGGTGGCCGGATCGTCGTCGGGGCGATTCGGCGTCCCGCCCGGCTCGGCGGCGCGTCGCACGATGGCGATCATCCAGGAGTTCAGGGAGCGGTCGTCAGCTGCTGCGGCGGCGACAGCCAGTCGCCCCCGGCGTACAGCCGGTGCCGGAGGGGTGACAGCGGCCACCAGCCGTTCGAGCGCCCGTGAACCTCAACCCGGTTGGGTTGGAATCCCCCTCTTTTGAGAGGGGGAGGATGTCAAATGGTGATACAGCGAGCCTGAGCCTGAGCTGAGCCTGGCCCGGGTGCCGAGCCGCTCGACGGGATCGGCACCCCGCGGGCTACCTGATCGCCGGCACATGGCGACCGGCGCGGACCTGTCCGGGGTTGGGGACATGGCCGACTGCGGGCGACGCTGGCTGCCGACCGCATCGACGGGTGGGTGATCGGGTTCGGAGCTGGAAGCGTCGGCCACTCTCCTTCCGCCGCAGTGTGCTGGAGACGGCGGTGGCGGACCAGCCGCCGCCCTCCCGATCATTCGGCCACAGCCCTCCCGCAGGGCTGCGCCTCAGATGTCTGCAGGGCTCTTCAGGAGAGACGTCCCCGCTGCGCGCCGCGGCAATGCGTGCGGCAGGGTGCCGTACCAGAGGCGGGCCACCGTGAAGCCGAAGGTCAGGCAGAGGGCGCCGCCCACCGCGTCGAGCCAGAAGTGGTTGGCGGTGGCGACGATGACGAGGAGGGTGGCCGCGGGGTAGAGGAGGCCGAGGAGCCGGACCCAGGGGACCGAGGCGAGCGCGAAGATCGTCAGGCCGCACCACAGGGACCAGCCGATGTGCATGGACGGCATCGCGGCGTACTGGTTGGACATGTGTTTGAGGTCGCCGGAGGCCATCGAGCCCCAGGTGTGGTGGACCATCACCGTGTCGACGAAGCGGCCCCCGCCCATCAGGCGGGGCGGGGCGAGCGGGAACAGGTAGTAGCCGAGGAGGGCCACCCCGGTGGTGGCGAAGAGAGCCAGGCGGGCCGCCGCGTAGCGGCCGGGGTGGCTGCGGTAGAGCCACACCAGTACGCCCAGCGTCACCACGAAGTGCAGCGTCGCGTAGTAGTAGTTCATGCCGATGATCAGCCAATCCACCGAGTTCACGGCGTGGTTGACCGACTCCTCGACGGCGATCCCCAGGTGCCGCTCGGCCGTCCAGATCCAGTCGGCGTTGCGCAGCGCCTGCGCCTTCTGCTCCGGGACCGCGTTGCGGATCAGCGAGTAGGTCCAGTAACTCACCGCGATCAGCAGGATCTCGAACCAGAGCCGCGGCCGCCGCGGAGTGCGCAGCCGCCGCAGGAACCCCTGCTCTCCTTCGCCCGTGACGGTCCGCGGAAGGGTCTGTGGTGCGCGACCTTCCGGCTCTGTCACGGTCGAGTCACTCATAGGCACAGAGTCTGCCAGAAAAGACGTTGTCGACAGATCATCCCAAGGTTGGGTTCAGGGTGCACGTTCTACGGCGGGGCGACTACTTCCCGGGTACTGCCGCCGTGGAACCGCGTACCACCAATTCCGGCATGAAAACGAACTCGCTGTGCGGGGCCGGGGTGCCGCCGATCTCCTCCAGCAGGGTCCGCACCGCGGCCTGGCCCATCGCCGGGACCGGCTTGCGGATGGTGGTGAGCGGGGGATCGGTGAACGCGATCAGGGGGGAGTCGTCGAAGCCCACCACGGAGATGTCCCGGGGGACGTCGAGGCCGCGCTGCCGTGCGGCCCGTATCGCGCCGAGCGCCATCATGTCGCTGGCGCACACGACCGCCGTGCAGTCCCGGTCGATGAGCGCCGCGGTGGCCGCCTGACCGCCCTCCAGGGTGTAGAGGGAGTGCTGGACGAACTCGGACTCGATCATGTCCGCCGGCAGGCCCAGCTGGTCCTGCATCGCCCGCACGAACCCCTCGATCTTGCGCTGCACGGGGACGAACCGCTTCGGGCCGAGGGCGAGGCCGACGCGGGTGTGGCCGAGGGAGACGAGGTGGGTGACGGCCAGGGTCATCGCCGCCCGGTCGTCGGGGGAGATGAACGGCGCCTGCACCTTCGGCGAGAAACCGTCGACCAGGACGTACGGCACGCCCTGCGCCCGCAGCCGCTCGTAGCGCTGCATGTCGGCCGTCGTGTCCGCGTGCAGCCCCGAGACGTAGATGATGCCCGCGACCCCGCGGTCCACCAGCATCTCGGTCAGCTCGTCCTCCGTGGACCCGCCCGGGGTCTGGGTGGCGAGCACGGGGGTGTAGCCCTGCCGGGTCAGCGCCTGCCCGATGACCTGCGCCAGGGCCGGGAATATCGGGTTCTCCAGCTCGGGCGTGATCAGGCCCACCAGGCCCTCGCTGCGCTGCCGCAGCCGTACCGGACGCTCGTAGCCGAGGACGTCCAGGGCGGCGAGCACGGACTGGCGGGTGGTGGCCGCGACGCCCGGCTTCCCGTTCAGGACCCGGCTCACCGTCGCCTCGCTCACCCCCGCCTGCGCTGCGATGTCGGCAAGCCGTGTGGTCACGGCACCGGACTGTACCGGCCGTATGTCCCCTTGCACACCGATCGGGCGCCTGATGCGGCCTGGGGGGCGGCCCGCGGTGGGCTGCTGCGTCATCGCACTCCCTACTGAGACATGATGGCAAGAGCTTGCAGAGTCTTGCACAAGTGGCCGCCTCGGCGCTCTACCGCCGTAAACAAGCGTCTCACAGCGGTCGCCGAGAGGTCACGCCCGGATAACTTCGGAGATCTCTTGCACATTTTTGCTGCAAGGTCTTTCGCAAGGCTTACATCGCTGTTACGTTCCCTGACGCCCGGCCGCCGCAGCAACGGCGCAGTCGGCACGACAGCGGGACGGCGGACGGGACCGCCCCCGCATCACTCGGGCTTAACCCTCAAGGAGAACTCATGCGGCGTGGCATAGCGGCCTCCGCGCTGGTGGCGTCCCTCGCCCTCACGGCGACGGCGTGCGGCGGGAGCGACAGCGACAGCAAGTCGGACGGCCCGGTCACCATCACCTGGTGGGACACCTCCAACGCCACCAACGAGTCGCCGACGTACAAGGCCTTGGTCAAGGAGTTCGAAGCCGCGAACAAGGACATCAAGGTCAACTACGTCGACGTCCAGTTCGACCAGGCGCAGAACAAGTTCGACACGGCCGCCCAGTCCGGCAAGGGCGCCCCCGACGTGCTGCGCTCCGAGGTCGGCTGGACCCCCGCCTTCGCCAAGGCCGGCTACTTCGTGCCGCTGGACGGCACCGCCGCCCTCGCCGACAAGGACAAGTTCCAGTCCAGCCTGATCACCCAGGCCCAGTACGAGGGCAAGACCTACGGCGTCCCGCTGGTCACCGACACCCTCGCGCTCGTCTACAACAAGGCGCTGCTCAAGAAGGCCGGCATCACCGCCGCCCCCACCAGCTGGGACGAGGTCAAGGCCGACGCCGCCAAGATCCAGGCCAAGACCGGGACCACCGGTTACTGGGGCCCCGAGGCCGCGTACTACACGCAGCCCTTCCTCTACGGCGAGGGCACCGACATGGTCGACGCCTCCGCCAAGAAGATCACCATCACCTCGGCGGCGGCCAAGAAGGGCTACCAGACCTGGCTGGACCTCTACTCCGGCAAGGGCCTGCACAAGGCGGACGTCACCGCCGACGCCTACGCCCACCGCCAGGACGCCTTCGTCAACGGCAAGGTCGCCATGACCATCGAGGGCCCCTGGGAGATCACCAACTTCTACAAGGGCTCCGCGTTCAGCGACAAGTCCAACCTCGGCATCGCCACCGTCCCGGCCGGCTCCACCGGCAAGGCGGGCGCCCCGACCGGCGGCCACAACCTGTCGATCTACGCCGGCTCGGACAAGGCCCACCAGGCCGCGGCCGAGAAGTTCGTCGCCTTCATGACCTCCGCGAAGACCCAGACGGAGATCGCCCTGAAGAACTCCACCCTGCCGACCCGCTCCGACGCCTACACCGCCCAGGTCAAGGCCGACCCGGGCATCGCCGGCTACCAGGCCGTCCTCTCCTCCGCCCAGCCGCGCCCGGCGCTCGCCGAGTACTCCTCCCTGTGGGGCCCGGTCGGCACCGAGCTGACCAAGATCGCCGGCGGCAAGGAGTCCCTGGACAAGGGCCTGAGCACCGCCGAACTCGGGATTGAGAAGCTCGTCCCCGACTTCAGCAAGTAAGCGGCGGGTGGCCGCCGGAGCGCCCCGTCCAGGGGGAGTGCTCCGGCGGCCACCGGCCTGTGCCCAGCCCGATCCCGCAAGAACCAGAAGGTGTCACCCATGACAGTCGCCATCGACCGCGCGACCGGCCAGCGCCACGGTGACCGCGCGCCCCGCCCCGGGCTGGGCCAGCGGCTGAAGAACAACTACCAGAAGTACTGGTACGCCTACGCGATGATCGCCCCCGTGGCCGTCGTCCTCGGGGCGCTCGTCATCTACCCGCTGGTGTACGGCTTCTACCTGACGCTGACGGACGCCAACAGCCTCAACACCGCCCGCACCATCGGCGTCAACCACATCGACGCCACCTACAAGTTCATCGGCCTGGACAACTACAAGGACATCCTGTTCGGGCCGACGTCCTACGACCGCTTCTGGTCCCACTTCCTCTGGACGGTCGTCTGGACCGCGCTCTGCGTCACCCTGCACTACACGATCGGCCTCGGCCTCGCCCTGCTGCTCAACGAGAAGTTCCGCGGCCGCACCATCTACCGCATGGTCCTGGTCCTGCCCTGGGCGGTCCCGACCTTCGTCACCGTCTTCGGCTGGCGGTTCATGCTCGCCGACGGCGGCATCATCAACAGCGCCCTGCACTTCCTCCATCTGCCGCAACCCGCCTGGCTGGAGGACACGTTCTGGCAGCGGGCCGCGGCGATCCTCGTCAACACCTGGTGCGGTGTGCCGTTCATGATGCTCTCGCTGCTCGGCGGCCTCCAGGCCATCGACGGCACGCTCTACGAGGCGGCCGAGATGGACGGCGCGAGCGCCTGGCAGCGCTTCCGGTACGTCACCCTGCCGGGCCTGAGGTCGGTCAGCTCCACCGTCGTCCTCCTCGGCATCATCTGGACGTTCAACCAGTTCGCCGTCATCTTCCTGCTCTTCGGCGACACCGCCCCCGACGCGCAGATCCTGGTCACCTGGGCGTACTACCTCGGCTTCGGACAGCAGCCGCGTGACTTCGCCCAGTCCGCCGCCTACGGCATGCTGCTGCTGGCCATCCTGATCGTCTTCACCTCCTTCTACCGACGCTGGCTCAACCGCAACGACCAGCAGCTCGCGATCTGAGGCAGGAGTTCCCATGAGTACGACCACTGTCCAGACCTCCGCCCAGGTCGCCGAGGAGGCCCCCGTGACCAGCAGCCCGCGCCGCGTCCGCGGCCGGGGCGAGCGCTCCCCGCTCGCCACCGCAGTCACCCACGGCATCCTGGGTGTCGCGAGCATCGTCGCGTTCTTCCCGGTCGGCTGGCTGATCTTCCTCTCCCTCGGCCCGGACAAGGACGACTACCTGCACCCCGGCGGCATCTGGCACAAGATGACGCTGGACAACTACTCGTTCGTCCTCCAGCACACCGGGTTCTGGGACTGGTTCCGGACGACGATGATCGTCGTCGGCGGTACCACCGTCATCGGCCTGATCCTCGCCGCCACCACCGGCTACGCGGTCTCCCGCATGCGCTTCCCCGGCTACCGCAAGTTCATGTGGCTGCTGCTGGTGACCCAGATGTTCCCGATCGCCGTGCTGATCGTGCCGATGTACCAGATCATGTCGCGCCTCGGCCTCATCGACAGCTACCTCGGCCTGATCCTCGTCTACTGCACCACGGTCGTGCCGTACACGGCCTGGCTGCTCAAGGGGTACTTCGACACGATCCCCTTCGAGATCGACGAGGCCGGCCGCGTGGACGGGCTCTCACCGTTCGGCACGTTCGGCCGGCTGATCCTGCCGCTCGCCAAGCCCGGCCTCGCGGTCGCCGCGTTCTACAACTTCCTCACCGCCTTCGGCGAGGTCGCGTTCGCGTCGACGTTCATGCTCAGCGACGACAAGTACACGTTCGCGGTGGGGCTGCAGAGCTTCATCAGTGAGCACGACGCGCAGCGCAACCTGATGACCGCGACGGCTGTGCTGATCGCGATACCGGTGGCGGTGTTCTTCTACCTCGTGCAGAAGAACCTGGTGACCGGGCTCACCGCCGGCGGTACCAAGGGGTGACCGTTGGCTGCTTGAAGGGCCGCCTCGGCCGTCGTTCGTCTGCGGCGCCGTCGTGGCCTCTCGCGCAGTTCCTCCCCCAGCCTTCGGCCGGGGGTACCCCCAGCGCCCCTTCAGGGGCGCTGCCCCTCGGGGCGTCGAAAACTCCCGTGCGCCCGAACGCGCGGGTTGGCGGTCGTGGTCTCCATCCGACCCCGCTGTGACCACGGCCGCCTCTACATCCACCCTCTGACCCGATGACCGTGTTACGACGCATCAAGGACGCCATGAGCCAGCAGCACTCCGCCGCCGACCCGGCCCCGACTACCGCCACCATCGCCCGTCGCCGCGACTGGTGGCGGGACGCGGTGATCTACCAGGTCTATCCGCGCAGCTTCGCCGACAGCAACGGCGACGGGATGGGTGATCTGGAAGGCGTGCGCTCCAGACTCCCGTACCTGCGTGACCTCGGTGTCGACGCCGTGTGGCTCAGCCCGTTCTACGCCTCCCCGCAGGCCGACGCCGGCTACGACGTCGCCGACTACCGGGCCGTGGACCCCATGTTCGGCAACCTGCTGGACGCGGACGCGCTGATCCGGGACGCCCATGGACTGGGGCTGCGGATCATCGTCGACCTGGTGCCCAACCACTCCTCGGACCAGCACGAGTGGTTCAAGCGGGCGCTGGCGGAGGGCCCCGGCTCGCCGTCGCGCGACCGGTACCACTTCCGGCCGGGCAAGGGCGAGAACGGCGAACTCCCGCCCAACGACTGGGAGTCCATCTTCGGCGGTCCGGCCTGGACCCGGGTGGCGGACGGCGAGTGGTACCTCCACCTCTTCGCCCCGGAGCAGCCCGACTTCAACTGGGAACACCCCGCCGTCGGCGACGAGTTCCGTTCCATCCTGCGGTTCTGGCTGGACATGGGCGTGGACGGCTTCCGCATCGACGTCGCCCACGGCCTGGTGAAGGCGGCGGGGCTGCCGGACATCGGCGGCGCCGAACAGCTGAAGCTGCTGGGCAACGATGTCATGCCGTTCTTCGACCAGGACGGCGTCCACGAGGTCTACCGGCAGTGGCGGCACGTGCTGGACGAGTACTCCCCCAGCCTTCGGCCGGGGGTACCCCCAGAGCGTATTTTTGTGGCCGAGGCGTGGACCCCGACCGTCGAGCGCACCGCGAACTACGTCCGCCCGGACGAGCTGCACCAGGCGTTCAACTTCCAGTACCTGAGCACGGAGTGGGACGCCGCCGAACTCCGCAAGGTCATCGACCGCACCCTGGAGGCGATGCGCCCGGTCGGCGCCCCCGCCACCTGGGTGCTGTCCAACCACGACGTCACCCGGCACGCCACCCGCTTCGCCAACCCGCCCGGCCTCGGCACCCAGATCCGCACGGCCGGCGACCGGGAACTGGGTCTGCGCAGGGCGCGGGCGGCCACCCTCCTCATGCTCGCGCTGCCCGGCTCGGCCTACGTCTACCAGGGCGAGGAGCTGGGCCTCCCGGACGTCGTGGACCTGCCCGACGAGGTCCGCCAGGACCCCGCGTACTTCCGGGGCGAGGGGCAGGACGGCTTCCGGGACGGCTGCCGGGTGCCGATCCCGTGGGAGCGGGAGGGCTCGTCGTACGGCTTCGGGCCCGGGGGCAGTTGGCTGCCGCAGCCCGCGAACTGGGGCGAGCTGAGCGTGGCGGCGCAGACCGGGGTGGCCGGCTCCACCCTGGAGCTCTACCGCAGCGCGCTGCGCGTCCGGCGTGAGCAGGCCGACCTCGGCGCGGGCGACGCGGTGGAGTGGCTGCGCGCCCCGGAGGGCGTACTCGCCTTCCGCCGCGGGGAGTTCGTGTGCGTCGCGAACACGAGCGGGGAGTCGGTGACGACTCCGGCGTACGGCAGGGTGCTGCTCGCCAGCGGTGAACTGACCGAGGCGGACGGCGAGGCGAAGCTGCCGGCCGACACCACCGTGTGGTGGACCACCGCCTGACCTCCGCCCGACACCGCCTGACGGGGCGTCACTCGGTAACTTCTTGCAGCAACTTCACAGGGCCCGCTACCCATCCGGGGAGCGGGCCCTTAACATCTGCGCAACCGCAAGGTTTCAGCAAGGTTTCTGCAAGAGCCTTCAATGGTGAAGGAACCCCACATGGCACGTAAGACCCTCTCCGCCGCACTGGCGCTGGCCGCCTGTAGCGTTGTCATGACCCCGTCCGTCGCGTCGGCCTCCCCGCCCGGCACCAAGGACGTCACCGCCGTCCTCTTCGAGTGGAACTACGGCTCGGTCGCCAAGGAGTGCACCAGCACCCTCGGCCCCGCGGGCTACGGATACGTCCAGGTCTCCCCGCCCGCCGAGCACATACAGGGCTCGCAGTGGTGGACGTCGTACCAGCCGGTGTCGTACAAGATCGCGGGCCGGCTCGGCGACCGCACCTCCTTCCAGAACATGGTGAACACCTGCCACGCGGCGGGCGTGAAGGTGGTCGTCGACACCGTCATCAACCACATGTCCGCGGGCAGCGGCACCGGCACCGGCGGCTCGTCGTACACGAAGTACAACTACCCCGGCCTGTACTCCTCGTACGACTTCGACGACTGCACCTCCCCTGTCTCCGACTACGCCGACCGCTGGAACGTCCAGCACTGCGAACTCGTCGGCCTCGCCGACCTGGACACCGGCGAGGAGTACGTCCGCAAGACCATCGCCGGCTACCTGAACGACCTGCTCGGCCTCGGCGTCGACGGCTTCCGCATCGACGCGGCCAAGCACATCCCGGCCGAGGACCTCGCCAACATCAAGACCCGGCTGACCAACCCCTCCGTGTACTGGAAACAGGAGGTCATCTACGGCGCGGGCGAGGCCGTCCAGCCCACCGAGTACACCGGCAACGGGGACGTCCAGGAGTTCCGCTACGCCTACGACCTCAAGCGCGTCTTCAACGACGAGAACCTCGCCTACCTGAAGAACTACGGCGAGGGCTGGGGGTACATGAGCAGCTCGGTCGCCGGGGTCTTCGTCGACAACCACGACACCGAGCGCAACGGCTCCACGCTGAACTACAAGGACGGCGCCAACTACACCCTGGCCAACGTCTTCATGCTCGCCTACCCCTACGGCGCCCCGGACATCAACTCCGGCTACGAGTGGTCGGACGCGGACGCCGGACCGCCCGACAACGGGGTGGTGAACGCCTGCTGGCAGGACGGCTGGAAGTGCCAGCACGCCTGGCCGGAGATCATCCGCATGGTCGCCTTCCGCAACGCGGTGCGCGGCACGGCGGTCACGAACTGGTGGGACGACGGCGCCGACGCGATCGCCTTCGGCCGGGGCGCCAAGGGCTACGTCGCCATCAACCACGAGCCCGGCTCGCTGACCCGGACCTACCAGACGTCGCTGCCGGCCGGGACGTACTGCAACGTGCAGGCGAACACGTCGGTGACGGTCAATGCGAGCGGCCAGTTCACCGCCACCCTGGCCTCGAACACCGCCCTCGCGATCTACGCCGGGAAGTCCACCTGCTGAGGATCCATCCGCTGCGTCCCGATCACCGACAGCAGCCGCAGCGCCTCCTCGGACCGTGACCCCGGGGTGGCGGTGTAGATCACGACCTGCTGGTCCCGGTCGGTGACGTCCAGGGCGTCGCAGTTGACGGTGACCGGGCCCACCACCGGGTGCCGGAACGTCTTGACCAGGGTCGGCTCGGCGGACACGTCGTGCAACTCCCACAGCCGCCCGAACTCCTCGCTCCCGGCGAGGAGTTCGGCCACCAGGCCGGTCACCTCCGGCGAGTCGGGGTACCGGCCGGCCACGGCCCGCAGCCGCTGCGCCGAGAGCCGGGCGAAGGCGTCCACGTCCGACACCCCGTACAGCCTGCTGCCCGCCGGGCGCGGGGTCAGGAAGGCACGGCGCATCAGGTTGCGGTCGCGCGGGAGCAGCGCGGAGAAGTCCTCCATGAGGGCGGCCGCCAGATCGTTCCAGGCCAGCACCTCGAAGGTCGCGGAGATCACGAACGCGGCGGCCTGCGGCATCCTGCGCAACAGGTCGAGCAGACTCTGCCGCACCTCACGCGGGGGCCCGGGCGGCGGCCCCGGGGGCGCCCCCGCCAGGTGGTGCAGATGGGTGCGCTCGGCATCGGACAGCCGCAGCGCCCGCGTCAGCCCGCCCAGCACCTCACGCGACGGCCGCGGCCCCCGGGCCTGCTCAAGACGCGTGTAGTACTCCGTCGAGATGAACGCCAGCTGCGCCACCTCCTCGCGCCGCAGCCCGGGAGTACGGCGCCGCGGGCCCCGGGGCAGCCCCACCTCGGCGGGGGAGATCCGCTCACGCCGGCTGCGCAGGAAAGCGGCGAGTTCTTGCCTGTCCACGCGTCCAGTGTCACCCGTCCGCCCGCCCTCATCCAGGTACCGCCGGTGCCTGGCTGCGCCCCGCGCCCGGATGCAGGCTCGACGCCATGGACAACACAGTGAACACCGGCCTCCTGGCCGGCAAGGTCGCCTTCATCAGCGGAGCCGGGCGCGGGATCGGCGCGGCGGCGGCCCGGCTCTTCGCCCGCGAGGGCGCCCGGGTGCTGCTCGCGGCCCGCACGGAGGACCAGCTCAAGACGGTGGCCGAGGAGATCCGCGCGGCCGGCGGCACCGCCGACCACATGGTCTGCGACCTGGCGGACGCGGCGAGCGTCCGCGCCGCCGTCGACCGTACCGTGGAGGTCTACGGCCGCCTCGACCTCGCCTTCAACAACGGCGCGATCGGCCAGCACCACCCCGGCCCCCTGGACGAACTCCCGGAGGCCGAGTTCGACCACCTCACCGCGGTCAACCTCAAGGGCGTCTGGCTGGCCATGACCGCCGAGGTCGCCGCCATCCGCGCCACCGCGGGCACCGGCGCCATCGTCAACAACTCCTCCATCGGCAGTCTGCGCGCCAACCCCGTCCTGCCGGTCTACGGCGCCCTGAAGCGCGCCGTCAACAGCCTCACCGAGTCGGCCGCCGTCACGTACGGCCCCGAGGGCATCCGCGTCAACGCCGTCGCCCCCGGCGGCACGCTCACCGAGATGATCCGCGACTGGGAGGCGGCCACCCCCGGCGTCATCGACCACATAGAGTCCGTGTCGCCCCTGCGCCGCATGGCCGCCCCGGAGGAAATCGCCGAAGCCGCCGCGTGGCTCCTGAGCGACCGGGCCTCCTTCGTGTCGGGCGCGATTCTGCAGGTGGACGGCGGGGCCGGGGCGTAGGCGCCGCCGTCCATGGCGCGGGACGTCAGTCCGTGACGTCGATGTGCCTGGCCAGCGCGGTGACGGAGAGGTCGCCGTGGTCGACCCACTGGGGGAACGCCAGCGTCTTGTGCTTGGTCGAGGCGGGCGGGGTGATCTCCAGGTAGGAGGCGTGCACCGCGCCCGAGGTGCCGGTGTTGGCGTGGGTCCAGGCGACGACGGCCTCGGCGCTCTGGCCGTCCTTGAGGACCAGGGTCTTCTTGCCCGGGTCCTTGGCGTACCAGGTGTTGCCCCAGTGCGTGTGGGTCGTGATCGCCTTGTGCGCGGAGTTCTCCAGGCCCAGGCCCGGGTAGCCGCGCAGCGCACAGGTCTTCCCGCTGAGGTTGCGCAGCCTGATGACCACACCCTGGTGGTTCATGCCGCCGGCGAGCCCTTGGCCGAAGGTGGCCTTGAGCGCGGCGGCGGAGCAGGTGGGGGTGGCCCCGGCGGTGCTCGGGCCCGCGGCCTCGGCGGTACCGGCCCAGGCGAGCCCCAGGCCGGCGACGGCCGCCGCGGCCAGCACCGTACGGCCGAGCCTGCGGCCGGTGCGGTGCCGGGTGGTGGTGGACAGGTCGGTGGTGTTCCGGTGTGCGTTCACGGTGACAGTGCTCCACTCGCGCTCCGAGGCGCGGGCCGCGGCGTGCGGCCCGCGCCGGCTTCGTGTGCCGTACACAAGGTCAGATGCGCGGTGCTCCGGAATTGTTCACGGGAGGCGGCAGGAAATTTCCGTACCCGTCCGCCCCCGCTCGGCTACTTCCAGGTGTCGCTCGTCGTGTAGCCGGCCGAGGTGCCCGTCGTGTACGACCGGTTCGTGCCCGACTCCCAGGTCACGTTCCCGGAGCCGTCCTTCTTGATGTACTTGTACGTGAAGGCCGTGCTCTTCGGGACGATCACCAGCTTGCTCCACGTCGGGTACGACTCCGAGGACAGCGGGATCGCGTCGCTGGTGTTCCAGGAACCGAGGGAGGCGAGGGAGCCGACGACGTAGACGTTGGTGCCGTAGTCGGTCGTGGCGTACTCGTTGAAGGTGACGTAGGTGGCGTCGGCGTTCGCCACGTTCCAGGAGTTGTCGAGGGAGACCGCCGATGCGGTGGTCGTGGCCGATCTGTTGGCGTTGGACTCCCAGGTGACATTGCCTGAGCTGTCCTTCTTTATGTATTTGTACGTGAAGGACGTGTTGATCGGCACGCTCGCCGTGCCCGACCAGATCGGGTATCCGGAGGACGAGAGCCGGATCGCCTTCGAGGTGTCCCAGCCGCCCAGGGCGTCGATGGAGCCGACGACGTAGACGTTGGTGCCGGTGGTGGTGGGCGCGTACTCGTTGAAGGTCGCGGTCACCGTGGAGGTGGAGCCGCCGCTGCCGCTGTCGTCGCAGCCGACCGTGCAGGTGTAGGAGGAGTTGTAGAAGGCGACGGCGTCCTTCGCGGGGATCGTGATGCTCGCGTTGCCGCCGGAGACGGTGACCGTGCTGGCGCCGCCGTCGATGACGTCGGAGTACGTGCCGTCGGCCATGCCCGTCGCGAAGGTGTAGGTGGCCGACGACGAGCCGTTGTTGACGGCGAAGAAACCGGCGCCGCTGCGGCCGAAGCCGATGACGTTCGACGACATGGTCTGCCAGTTGGAGACGGCCGCGCCGCCGGCCGCGTTGTGCCAGGCGACCATGCCGACGACCGCGGTGTCGCGGTCGAGGCAGTTCCAGCCGCTGGAGCAGTCCGTGTCGGTGACGAAGCCCGCGGAGTTCGGCGGTGCCTGGTCGCTCTGGGTCCACTGCCAGCTGGAGTAGATGGTCGGCGTCGACCACTTGTAGGCGAGCTCGAAGAGGTTGGCGAGCCTGTAGCTGTCGCCGTCCTTGTAGCTCATGTGCAGACCGTTGCGCTCGGTGTCGTGGTTGGTCACGAAGGACACCGAGTTGGCGGCGGGCAGGATGCCGCTGCTGGAGAGGGAGGAGAGGTTGCTGACGTTGCCCTCGAACGCCGACTTCATCTGACTGGCGTAGGTGAAGTCCAGGACGTCACCGGAGCCGTAGTAGTCACTGGGCTGCGGGGTCGAGCCCGGGTAGACCTCGTCGAAGACGTACGGCGCCGCGCCGGAGGCCGTGGTGTTCAGTTTGGCGACGATGGCCGCCATGTCGGTGGCCGGGATGTGCTTGGCCGAGTCGACGCGGAAGCCGTCGACGCCCAGCGCGATCTGCTTGTTGAGGAAGGCCGCGAGGCCCGAACGGACGTTGTCGGCGCTGGTCTTGAGGTCGGGCAGGCCCAGCAGTTCGCAGTTCTGGACCTGGGTGAGGTTGGAGTAGTCCTGGATGGTCAGGTCGGAGGTGGGGCAGTCGGCGGAGGTGTGGTAGTCGCTCGGGTCCCAGTCCGGGGTGTCGTACTTGCTGGTGATGGTGGTGCCGTCGTAGCCGGTGCCGGTCTGGGCGGCGGTGTGGTTGATCACCGCGTCGGTGTAGACCTTCACGCCCGCGGTGTGGCAGGCGGTGACCATCGCGGCGAACTGCGTCGCCGTGCCGAAGCGGCTGTTCAGGGTGTACGAGTAGGGCTGGTAGACGTCCCACCAGTAGTAGCTGGACTGCTTGAGGGACTCGGAGGGCGGGGCGACCTGCACCGCGCCGTACCCGGCCGGTCCGAGCACGTTCGTGCACTCGGACGCGATCGAGTTCCAGTTCCATTCCCAGAGGTTGGCGATCACGTCGCCCTTGGCGGTGGTGTCGGCGTGTGCGGGGGAGGCGGGGAGGGCGATCAGGCCCGCGAGCGCCAGGGCGCCCGCGGCTACTGCGCCGGCCGTGCGCCGGAAGACACCCGGGGGGCGGTGTCTGGTGGTCATGTGCGGCTCCGAAACGAGATCCGAGACGAACGGGACAGGTTTCAACAACCCGTGAGCGTGCGGCAGTTGAGACAGGCCGTCAATACGCCTCGTGAAAGTTCTTGCTGTGAGTTTCAAGCCTCTTGCTGTAAACCTTTCGTTAGCGATACGGTCGCGCCGGGTCGGACCCAAGAGAGCCGCTATCGCTAGGAGTTCATACCGGTGATACATGTCAGACGGGTCGCGGCCGTCGCCGTCGCCGCCCTCGCCGCCGCGCTCGTGCAGCCGGTCGCCGCGCACGCCGCAGCCCCGCCCGCGCCGCCCTCCGACGCGAAGCTCGCCGCCGAGCCCGCCCGGCACGACGACACCCGCGAGCAGTTCTACTTCGTCATGCCGGACCGTTTCGCCAACGGGGACAAGAGCAACGACAAGGGCGGCCTCACCGGCTCCCGGCTCTCCACCGGCTACGACCCCACCGACAAGGGCTTCTACCAGGGCGGCGACCTCAAGGGCCTGACCCGGCGGCTCGACTACATCAAGGGGCTCGGCACCACCGCCATCTGGATGGCCCCGATCTTCAAGAACAAGCCCGTGCAGGGGACCGGGAGCAACGCCTCGGCCGGCTACCACGGGTACTGGATCACCGACTTCACCCAGGTCGACCCGCACTTCGGGACCAACAAGGACCTTCAGACCCTCATCTCCAAGGCGCACGCCAAGGGCATGAAGGTCTTCTTCGACGTCATCACCAACCACACCGCCGACGTCGTCGACTACCAGGAGAAGTCCTACGACTACCTCTCCAAGGGCGCCTTCCCCTACCTGACCAAGGACGGGCGGCCCTTCGACGACGCAGACTACGCGGACGGGAAGAAGAAGTTCCCGGCCGTCTCCACCGCCTCCTTCCCGCGCACGCCGACCGTGACGAGCGACAGCAAGGTGCCGTCGTGGCTCAACGACCCGACGATGTACCACAACCGGGGCGACTCCACGTTCGCCGGCGAGTCCGCGACCTACGGCGACTTCTCGGGCCTGGATGACCTGTGGACCGAGCGGCCCGAGGTCGTGCACGGCATGGAGAAGATCTACGAGCGGTGGGTGAAGGACTTCGCCATCGACGGCTTCCGGATCGACACCGTCAAGAACGTGAACATGGAGTTCTGGACCCAGTGGGCGACCGCGCTGGACGAGTACGCGGCCCGGCACGGCCGTAAGAACTTCTTCATGTTCGGCGAGACGTACTCCGCGGACACCTCCGTCACCTCGCCGTACGTCACCCGGGGCCGCCTCGACGCGACCCTCGACTTCCCCTTCCAGGACGCGGCCCGCTCCTACGCCTCCCAGGGCGCCAGCGCGCAGAAGCTGGCGAGCGTCTTCGGCGACGACTACAAGTACACGACCGACAAGGCGAACGCCTACGAAGAGGTCACCTTCCTCGGCAACCACGACATGGGCCGGATCGGGTACTTCCTGAAGCAGGACAACCCGAAGGCCACGGACGCGCAGCTGCTCGCCAAGGACAGGCTCGCCAACGAGGTGATGTTCCTCAGCCGGGGCAACCCGGTCGTCTACTACGGAGACGAGCAGGGCTTCACCGGCTCCGGCGGCGACAAGGACGCCCGGCAGACGATGTTCGCGTCGAAGGTCGCCGACTACCTGGACGACGACGAGATCGGCACCGACCGCACGGCCGCCAGTGACTCCTACGACACCAGCGCACCGCTCTACAAGCAGATCAGCGCTCTCGGCAAGCTCCGCAAGGACAACCCGGCCCTCGCCGACGGCGTCCAGACCGAGCGTTACGCCGCCGACGGCGCCGGCGTCTACGCGTTCACCCGGACGGACGCGAAGACCGGCCAGGAGTACGTGGTCGCCTTCAACAACGCCGACACCGCCAGGACGGCGACCTTCGCGACCGGCTCCGCCGGCATGCGCTACCGCGCCGTCTACGGCACCGACGGCACCGTGACGTCCGGTACGGACAACGGCGTCACCGTCACCGTCCCCGCCGAGTCCGCCGTCGTCTACAAGGCGGCCGGCCCCCTCGCCAAGCCCGCCACCACCCCGGCGATCACTCTCCGGGCCCCCGCCGCCGGCGCCACCGGCACCGTCGACCTCACCGCGGACGTCACCGGCGGACAGCTGAACCGGGTCGTCTTCGCCGCCCAGGTCGGCGACGGCAAGTGGACCACCCTCGGCTCCGCCGACCACGCCCCCTACCAGGTCACCCAGACCATCGCCGAGGACGTCCCGGCCGGCACCCCCCTGCGCTACAAGGCGGTCGTGACCGACTCCGCAGGGCACACGAGCAGCGCACTCGCCGAGAGCACCAGCGGCACCCCGCCCGCCGCCGAGACCCCCACCGCCTCCTCCCGCGACTACGTGGTCGTCCACTACAAGCGCACCGACGGCGACTACGCCGACTGGGGCCTGTACGCCTGGGGCGACCTCGCCGACGGCGAGGCGACCACCTGGCCGGCGAGCCACCCCTTCATCGGCCGGGACGCGTACGGCGCCTTCGCCTACGTCAAGCTGAAGTCCGGCGCGTCGAACGTCGACTTCCTGGTCATCGACAAGGACGGCAACAAGGACGTCTCCGCCGACCGCTCCATCGACGTCACCAGGACGGGCGAGGTCTGGATCGAGCAGGGGAAGGCGGACGTCCTCACGACGAAGCCCGACTACCCGGCGCAGGACACCACCAAGGCGATCATCCACTACCACCGCGCCGACGGGGACTACGACGGCTGGGGCCTGCACGTCTGGACGGGCGCCGCGAACCCCACCGACTGGTCGAACCCCCTGCAGCCGGTGAAGACTGATGCCTATGGCGCGGTCTTCGAGGTACCGCTCACCGAGGGTGCCACCAGCCTCAGCTACATCATCCACAAGGGCGACGAGAAGGACCTCTCCGCCGACCAGTCACTCGACCTCAAGGCCAGTGGCCACGAGGTGTGGCTGTTGAACGGCCAGGAGAAGTACCTGCTCCCGCAGCCCGCCGGCAGCGCGGCCGCGCTCGACCTGGCCACCTCCAAGGCGGTCTGGATCGACCGGGACACCGTCGCCTGGGACGGCGTCGACGGCGCGGCCTCCACCCAGCTGGTCTACTCCCACGACGGTTCGATCGCCGTCAAGGACGGGGCTCTGACCAGCGACGACGAGCGGTGGCTGCGGCTGACGAAGACCACCCTCACCGACGCCCAGAAGGCGAAGTTCCCCTACCTGAAGGACTACACGGCCTGGTCGGTGGACCCGCGCGACCGGGCCCGGGTGCGCGAGGCGCTCGGCGGACAGCTCGTCGCCTCCCAGCGCGCCGCCAACGGCGCGGTGCTGGCCGCGACCGGCGTGCAGACCGCCGGGGTCCTCGACGACGTGTACGCCAGGGCCACGGCGGCGGACCTCGGCCCGGTCTTCCACCACGGAAAGCCCACGCTCTCCGTGTGGGCGCCGACCGCGCAGAGCGTCGCCCTCGAACTCGACGGCTCGCTGAAGGCGATGCACCGTGACGCCGCCACCGGCGTCTGGTCCGTCACCGGCCCCGCCTCCTGGAAGAACAGGCCCTACCGGTACGTCGTGAAGGTCTGGGCGCCCAGCGTCCAGAAGATCGTCACCAACAAGGTCACCGACCCCTACTCGGTCGCCCTCACCGCCGACTCCGGGCGCAGCCTCGTCGTCGACCTGAACGACAGGTCGCTCGCGCCGAACGGCTGGTCGACGTACACCAAGCCCAGGGCCGTACCGATGAAGGACGCCCAGATCCAGGAGCTGCACGTCCGGGACTTCTCGGTGGCGGACGCCACCGTCCCGGCCGCCGACCGGGGCACGTACCTCGCCTTCACCGACAGGAACAGCGACGGCTCCAGGCACCTCAAGGCCCTCGCGAAGTCCGGGACCTCGTACGTCCACCTCCTCCCGGTCTTCGACTTCGCCACCGTGCCCGAGAAGAAGGCCGACCAGGCGAGCCCCGGCTGCGACCTCGCCTCCTACCCGGCCGACTCGGAGAAGCAGCAGGAGTGCGTCGCCGCGGTGGCCGCGAAGGACGCCTACAACTGGGGTTACGACCCGTACCACTTCACGGTCCCGGAGGGCTCGTACGCCACCGACCCGGACGGCACCGCGCGCACCGTCCAGTTCCGGAAGATGGTCAAGTCGCTCAACGACGACGGGCTGCGGGTCGTCATGGACGTCGTCTACAACCACACCGCGGCCGACGGTGAGGCGGACACGAGCGTCCTCGACCGGATCGTGCCCGGCTACTACCAGCGGCTGCTCGCCGACGGCAGCGTCGCCAACAGCACCTGCTGCGCCAACACCGCGCCCGAGAACGCCATGATGGGCAAGCTGGTGGTGGACTCGATCGTCACCTGGGCCAAGGAGTACAAGGTCGACGGGTTCCGCTTCGACCTGATGGGCCACCACCCGAAGGCCAACATCCTCGCGGTCCGCAAGGCCCTGGACGCGCTGACCCTGAAGAAGGACGGGGTCGACGGCAAGAAGATCATCCTGTACGGCGAGGGCTGGAACTTCGGCGAGGTCGCGAACGACGCCCGGTTCGTGCAGGCCACGCAGCAGAACATGGCCGGCACCGGCATCGCCACCTTCTCCGACCGTGCCCGGGACGCCGTACGCGGCGGCAGCCCCTTCGACGACGACCCCGGCATCCAGGGCTTCGCGTCCGGCCTCTACACCGACCCCAACTCCTCCACGGCCAACGGCACCGCGGCCGAGCAGAAGGCCCGGCTGCTGCACTACCAGGACCTGATCAAGGTCGGCCTGACCGGCAACCTCGCGAAGTACCGGTTCACCGACACCGGCGGCAAGGAGGTCACCGGCGCCGAGATCGACTACAACGGCTCGCCCGCGGGGTACGCCGACGCGCCCGGCGACGCCCTCGCCTATGTCGACGCGCACGACAACGAGTCGCTGTTCGACGCGCTGACGTACAAACTGCCGTCCGGCACCTCCGCGTCCGACCGGGCCCGGATGCAGGTCCTGGCGATGGCCACGGCCGCCCTCTCGCAGGGACCCTCGCTCTCCCAGGCCGGCACCGACCTGCTGCGCTCCAAGTCCCTGGACCGCAACTCCTTCGACAGCGGCGACTGGTTCAACGCCATCCACTGGAACTGCGCCGACGGCAACGGCTTCGGCCGCGGGCTGCCCATGGCCGCCGACAACCGGTCCAAGTGGTCCTACGCCAAGCCGCTGCTGACGTCGGTGAAGGTCGGGTGCGCGCAGATCGACGGGGCCTCGGCCGCCTACCGGGACCTGCTGAAGATCCGTACGACCGACAAGGCGTTCTCGCTGGGCACGGCGGCGCGGGTCCAGTCGGAGCTCTCCTTCCCGCTGTCGGGGAAGGACGAGACGCCCGGCGTGATCACCATGGAACTCGGTGACCTGGTCGTCGTGTTCAACGCGAGCCCCGAGCGGCAGGAACAGCGGGTGGGCGCCCTGGCCGGAACCGGCTACCGGCTGCACCCGGTGCAGGCGGCGGGCGCGGACTCCGTCGTCAAGTCCGCATCGTACGAGCCGGAAACGGGTACGTTCGTGGTTCCGGGACGCACGGTGGCGGTGTTCTCCCGGACGACGTGACCGTGGCCTTACGGCGGTGGGGCAGGCCCGGCACTGGGCACTGCCCCACCTGCGCTGTCCAGAGGCTGGGAGAATGGACGTCAACGGCAAGCTGACAGACACGACCGTGCTGGTCGTGGACGACGAGCCCGCGAGCCGGTACGCGATGGGCACCGTCCTGCGCCGGGCCGGTCACCAGGTCGTGGCCGTCGCCGACGGCCGGCAGGCGCTCGCCGAACTCGACGTACGGCTGCGCAAGGGGTCCCTGCCGGACGTGGCCCTCGTCGACCTGAACCTGCCGGACATGAGCGGCTTCGAGCTGTGCCGCCGGCTCAAGGAGCGGCCGCACATGGCCGGCCTGCCCGTCGTGCACTTCTCGGCCCTCCGGGTCGCACCGGCGGACCGCTGCCCGGGACTGGACACGGGGGCCGAGGCGTATCTGACGGTGCCCGCCGAGCCCGAGGAGATCGAGGCGGCGGTCCGGGCCGCGGTACGTGCCGCCCGGCTGCGCGCCGACGACCAGGCGCTGGTGCGGCGGCTGAAACTGCTGTCGGAGACGATCGTCACCATCCAGGCGGCGCGCTCGCTGCACGAACTGGCGGACGCCGCCGCGGACGGCGCCGCACGCCTCCTCGGCTGCCCCGCCGCCGTCTTCGTCCTCGACCAGGACGACGAGCTGTACCGCGGCCTGTACCGGGAGCGCACCTCCCTGGCCCTGCCGGACGAGGGCGCGCACCGGGACGTCGCCGGTCTGCTGCGGCGGCTCACCCGCGGGCAGTCCGGGGTCCGGATCACCACCGTGCCGACGCCGCTGTGGCCCACCGGTTTCTTCCGGCCCGGGGTGCAGCACGACGCCCGGCTGACGCTGGTCCTCACCCAGGACGGCAAGGTGCCGGTCTGCGTGGCCACCCCCACCCGCGGGCAGCGCAGGGTCGATCCCGAGAACGAGGCGCTGCTGGCCCAGCTGGCCCAGGCCACCGCGCTCGCCGCCGAGCCGCTGCTCATGTACCAGGTGGAGCGGCATGTCGCGCTCACCCTCCAGCACAGCTTCCTGCCCCGCCCGCACCAGCTGCCGGAGCTGCCGGGCGTCGACATAGCGGTGCGCTACCAGCCCGCCTCACAGGAGACCGAGATCGGCGGCGACTTCTACGCCGCGCTGCGGGTCGGCGACGGGGTGCTCACCGCGGTGGGGGACGTCGTGGGGCACTCGCTGGACGCGGCCACCGTCATGGTCGAACTGCGGCACGCGCTGCGCGCCTACTGCCTCACCGAGAGCGACCCGGCCGCCCTCGCCGAACGGCTCGACCAGGTGCTCCAGCACTACCACGCCGAGGTCACGGCCACCGTCTGCCTGGCCCTCGTCGATCCGGGGACCGGGCGCACCCGCATCGCCAACGCCGGGCACATCCCGCCGCTGATACTGGGCGACGACGGCAGCGCCGAGTACGTCAAGGCGTCGGGTCCGCTGCTCGGGGTGGGCCTGCCGCACCCGCCGCCCACCGAGGTGGTCCTCGAACCCACCGACCGGCTCCTCATGGTCACCGACGGCCTGATCGAGACGCGCGGCACCGACCTCACGGTCTCCATGGAACACCTCCGGGCCGCCGCCGGCGGCGCCCTGCCCGGCCTGGACGCCCTGTGCGACACGCTCCTCGCCTGCTTCGGCCGGGACCGCGAGGACGACATCGCACTCCTCGCGCTGAGCCTGGCGGACCGGGCCGGTCTCTGACCGCGGGTCGCCGCGGAGGAACGCCGGCCGGTCCCAGCTGATGCTTTGGCGAATTCGAGCGGAAACGAGCGGAATCGCGCGAGGTCGAGCGGAACCGAAAGGCGCCGAGAAGTGGTACGGGGTATTCCGTGCCGATGGCGGTCGCCGTGGCCATGACTGTCACTATTCGTGGCCGATTCCCTATGTGATCGAAACGGCGGACCGGCCGGTAAAGAATGTGGAGCGGAATCCTCCGTCGTCCGGCACATGAGATCCGCTGGGAAAGCTGGGGTCGGCGTGTCGGCGTGGGACTCCTGAATTCATCCCGGTCACCGGGATTTGATTCCGAGTTAATTGGTGCACACTGTTTATGGTTCCCGGAGTGCGGTCTCCGCTGCCATCGAACGCGTGAATTATTTTCCGGCGCGGTGGCGCTTATACGCCTATAGTTGCGCCGGACTGCGCCCTCTATTGCCGCTGCAACACCGTGCGCTCATCGAAGCAAGTAGCGGCCCGGTCGACGCGAGTTGTACGTTTCTCGTCACCGAAGGCATATTCCAACCAGCGGTTCTCGCCGTTGAGAGGGACACGCATGACGAGCCATGCAACCGAATTCGAACTCGAAAGTCTGCTCCGCCGGGCGTTACAGGCCACAGGTACCGGCGCGCGTTGGACGACCGACGCGGACGAGATGTGGTGCCGCCTCACCCACCAGTCCGGTATGCGGCGTCGGCAGGGCTGGAAATTACACGTCTCCGCGACGGCCGCCTCCGCGCCGAAAGTGCTTGAGAAAGCTTTGGAAGTGCTGCTGCGCGACGAGTCGGGATTCAAGTTCGTGCGGTCGCTCGAACAGGTGGGCGCGCTCAATTCCCGCGCCACGCCACGAGGAAGCTCGGGCAAGTTCATCACCGTGTACCCGGCCACGGACACCGCCGCCGCCCGATTGGCGCTCGAACTGCACGTGGCCACGGCGGGACTGGCCGGCCCCCGGATCCTGTCCGACCAGCCCTATGCCCCGCACAGTCTGGTGCACTACCGCTACGGCGCCTTCGTCGGCCGGCGGCGGCTTTCGGACCAGGGGCTGCTGGTCTGGTTCATCGAGGACCCCGACGGAAATCCCGTGGAGGACAAGCGCACCGGGCAGTATTCCCCGCCCTCCTGGGCGGTCAGCCCCTTTCCCGCTTCGGTACCGCTGCCCCCGCGGGCGGAGAAGAAGACGGCGAACCGCCCCGTACTGCTCGGCGGCCGGTTCTCCGTGCGGGAGGCGATCCGGCACACCAACAAGGGCGGCGTCTACCGGGGCACCGACGTCACCACGGGCGCACCTGTGGTGATCAAGGAGGCCCGGCCGCACGTCGAGGGCGACGCGTCCGGCTCCGACGTCCGAGACTGGCTGCGGGCCGAGGCCAGGACGCTGGAGAAGCTCAAGGGCACGGGGCTGGCGCCGGAGCCGCTCGCGATGTTCGAGACGGGCGGGCACCTGTTCCTCGCCCAGGAGGAAGTGCCGGGCGTGCCCCTGCGCACCTGGGTCGCCGAGCGCTTCCGGGACGTCGGGAGCGAGCGCTACCGCGCGGACGCGCTCGCCCAGGCCGGACGCCTGGTGGAGCTGGTCGCGGCGGCCCACGCCCGCGGCTGCGTACTGAGGGACTTCACACCCGGCAACGTCATGGTCCGCCCCGACGGCGAACTGCGTCTCATCGACCTGGAGCTCGCCGTCCTGGAGGACGACGTCCCGCTCCCGACCCGGGTGGGGACCCCCGGCTTCAGCGCCCCCGAGCGCCTGGCGGACGCGCCGGTCTCCGTGACGGCCGACTACTACAGCCTCGGCGCCACCGTGTGTTTCGTGCTCGCCGGGAAGATACCGAACCTGCTGCCCGAGGAACCGGACACCAGGACCGCCGAACAGCGGTTCGCGGAGTGGCTGGCCGCCTGCGACGAAACGTTGCACCTGCCGGACGGCGTGCCGGAGACGATCCTCGGGCTGACGAAGGACGACCCCGCCGCGCGCTGGACCCCCGCCAGGGCCCGCCCGGCCCTCCGCACCGCGGCCCCGTCCCGCCCGGAGCAGCCCACCGCCGGGGCGCCGCCGTCCGCCGCTGGGGCGCCGCCGTCCGCCGCTGGGGCGCCGCCGTCCGCTGCCGGGGCGCCGCCGTCCACCGCTGGGGGGCCACCATCCGCCGGTCCGCAGCGATCCGCTGCTGGGGCGCCGCGATCGGCTGCCGTGGCGCCACGTTCGGCCGCTGGGGTGCCGGGATCGGCCGCCGTGCCGCCGCCATCCGCCGCCGGGGCGCCGTGGGCAGCCGTCGGGCAGCTGTGGACGGCCGGTGCGGACGGGGTGGTACAGGATGCGGTCACCGGCATGGTGGACCACCTCGTCGACTCGATGACCCCGCGCGACGACCGGCGGCTGTGGCCCGTGTCCACCCTGGCCGGCGAGACCGGTCCCTGCACCGTGCAGCAGGGCGCCGCAGGCGTACTGGCGGTCCTGACCCGGTACTTCGAGCTCACCGGCGACCCACGCCTGCCGGATCCGATCCGCACGGCGGGCACCTGGATCGCCGCCCGTACCGACACCCGCGCCATCCGCCCGGGCCTGCACTTCGGCGGCCGCGGCATCGCCTGGGCGCTGTACGACACCGGACGCGCCGTCGACGACCGCACGCTCACGGACCACGCGCTGGCCCTGGCACTCGCCCCGCTGGAGCCGACACCCAGTCACGACATCACCCACGGCTGCGCGGGCAGCGGACTCGCCGCCGCCCACCTGTGGCACCGCACCGGCGACCCACGCCTGGCCGAACTGGTCGTCGACGCGGCCGACCGGCTGGCCGCCGCGGCCCAGCCCGAGCCGTCCGGCGTGAGCTGGCCCGTCCCCGCGGAAGCCGTCTCCGAGGAGGCCGGCAAACGCTACCTGGGCTTCGCGCACGGAACGGCCGGGATCGGCAGCTTCCTCCTCGCCGCCGCCGACGTCTCCGGCCGGCCGGAACACCTGGCGCTGGCCGTCGCGGCCGGGGAGCACCTGGTGGCCAACGCCGTGCTGGTCGGCGGAGCGGCCCAGTGGCCCGCCCAGGCCACCGACCCGCCCACGGCCCCCTACTGGTGCCACGGTTCGGCGGGCATCGGCACCTTCCTGGTCCGGCTCTGGCAGCGGACCGGGGACAAACGATTCGGCGACCTCGCCCGCGGCGCCACGCACGCCGTCGTGGAGCGGGCCTCCCGGGCAGCCCTGACCCAGTGCCACGGACTGGCCGGCAACGGCGACTTCCTCCTCGACATGGCCGACGCCACCGGGGACCCCGCCTACCGGGCGATGGCCGACGGCCTGGCCCGCCTGATCGTCTCCGAACGCGCCCACCGCGACCGGCACGTCGTCTTCCCCAACGAGTACGGGGACGTCTCGACGAGCTGGAGCGACGGATCCGCAGGAATCCTGGCGTTCCTCCTGCGGACCCGCCACACCGACTCCCGGCACTGGACCGTCCAGCAGCCGGGCTGAGCGACAGGAAAATCCCCCTGTCGCAACCGCTCACAGAAGGAGAATGTCATGGAGAACCAGGCCCTTGAGCTGCTGGCCGAGCTGCACGCCCTGCCGGAGACCGACCCGGTCGACTTCGACGGGGCGTCGTACTCCGGGACGTGCGCGTGCGTCGGCCTGCTGACGCTGCTCAACACGGTCTGCGTGGGCGTCAGCTGCGCCTAGCCGAAAACCTCCGGCCGGTGGCCGCCCTCGGGCGGCCACCGGCCGGAGCCGCACCCACGTGGACGAGGACCCGACCATGCAGCCACCCGCCGGTGACGGCGCCCGCACCCGGACCGCCATGCCGACCGCCTCCGTCACGCACCCGGACGCCACGCAGCCCGCCGCCCGGACCGGGTACGCCATCAGCACACGCGGCCTCGTCAAGAGCTACCCGGGCCCGGCCGGAACCGCCATCCACGCCGTCCGCGGCCTGGACCTGAACGTGCTCGAAGGCGAGACCTACGCCTTCCTCGGCCCCAACGGCGCGGGGAAGTCCACCACCCTCGCCCTGCTGTGCGCGCTGGCCCGCCCCACCGCCGGACAGGCCACGGTGGCCGGTGTCGACGTGCTCGGCCGGCCGGACCGGGTACGCGCAGCGGTCGGGATGCTCTTCCAGCACAGCGCCCTGGACCCGGACCTGACGGCCGAACAGAACCTGCACATCCATGCCCGCCTCTACGGACTGCGCCGCCGCCAGGCCCGCCTGCGCGTCACCGAGATGCTCGAAACGGCCGGACTGACCGACCGGCGGCGGTCCCCGGTACGCACCCTGTCCGGAGGCATGCGCCGCCGTCTCGAACTCGCCCGCGGCCTGCTGCACGCCCCTCGGGTGCTGTTCCTCGACGAGCCGACCACCGGACTCGACCCGCACGCCCGTGCCCAGATCTGGGAACACCTGCGCGCACTGCCCGGCCGGCACGGCTGCACGCTCTTCGTCACCACCCACTACCTGGAGGAGGCGGAGCACTGCGACCGCCTCGGCATCATCGACCACGGCCGGCTCGTCGCCCAGGGCACGCCCCTCGCCCTGAAGGCCGCGATCGGCGACGACCTGGTGGTGCTGCGCACCGGCGACGACGCGGCGGCCCGGGAGGTCGTGGGCCGGACGGCGCCGCCGGGCCACGCCGTCACCCTGGGCACCGAAGGGGTGTCGCTGCGGGTGCCCGACGGCAGCGCCTGGATCCCCCGCCTGTGCGTGGCGCTGGCGGACCACGGCATCGCGGTGCACGCCGCGTCCGCGACCCCGCCGACCCTCGACGACGTCTTCTTCCACCACGCCGGCCGTAGCATCCACGTCCCCGGGCCGCACCGGGCACCGGCCGCCCCCACGGCAGCAGCGGAGGAGGCCCCGTGACCGCGCCCGCCACCCCTGACGCCACCGGCCTCGGCCGTGCGCCCGGGACCCGCCTGCGCCACGAACTGCGCGCCGTCCACGCCCTGGTCCACCGCGATCTGCTGCGCCTGTCCGTCCAGCGCGTCCACACCGCCCTGATGCTGCTCCAGCCGGTGCTCTACCTCTTCGTGCTGGGCGGTGGCCTGGCCGCCCTGATCCCGGACTCCTCGCTGGGCGTCGGCTACCAGGCCTACCTCTTCCCGGGCATGCTGATCATGACGGTCCAGGCACCGGCCATCATCGTCGGCATCCGCCTGATCACCGACCGGCAGAGCGGCTACCTGCGCGAACTCCTGATGGCCCCGGTCCGCCGGTCCACCCTCCTGCTCGGCAGCTGCGCCGGCGGCACCCTCGTCTCCACGGTGCAGGGCGCCGTCCTGCTCGGCCTGGGCGGCGCCGTCGGCCTGCCCTACGACCCGCTCCTGCTGGCCCTGCTCCTCGCCGCCCTGGTCCTCGCCTCCTTCACCATCACGGCCCTGTCACTGCTGCTGGCCGTCAGCCTCGACCGGCCCGAGATCTTCCAGATGCTGCTCGGCCTGGTGATGATGCCGCTGCTGTTCCTCTCCGGCGGCTTCTTCCCGCTGGCGAACCTGCCGGGCTGGGCCCACACCCTGTCCGTCGTCAACCCGCTCGCCTACGGAGTGGACCTGATCCGCCGCTGCATCGCCCTGCGGGTACCGCACCAGGCGGCCGGCGTCGGCGTCGAGTGGTTCGGCCGGCAGCCGCCCCTGCTCCTGGAGGGCGCCGTCCTGCTGGCCGGCGGAGCCATGGCCCTGCTCTGGGCGGCCCACCGCTTCGGCCGCCCCGAATGACACCAGGGCACGCACCGGCCCGCCGGGACGGGCCCTAGGCTGGGCCCCGTTGCCGTAGAACAGGAGTGCTCATGCCGCAGATCACCGTCGACTACACCGCCACGGCGGGCCCCGCCTTCGACAGGGCGGGCTTCGCCCGGGCCCTGCACACCGCCGTGGTCGAGATCGCGGCGGCCAAGCCGGAGGCCTGCAAGACCCTGTTCCGCGCCGCCGACGAGACCGCCTTCGGCTACGACACCGACGGGGCGCACGTCATCGTCCACGTGACCTTCGGCCTGCTGGCCGGCCGCACCGACGAGACGAAGGCGAAGCTGACCGAGACGACCCTGGAGCTGCTGCGGGAGCACCTGAAGCCGGAGGGGTTCGTACTGCACGCGTCGGCGGAGGTGCGGGACCTGGACCCGTCGTACCGGAAGTACGAGAGCTAGGTCTGCTCCGGCCGGTGGTCCGGCTGCGGCGCCGCGGGGGCTGGTCGCGCAGTTCCTCCCCCAGCGCCCCTGAAAGCAGGGCGCTGCGGTGAGCGCCCCTTCAGGGGCGCGGGGAACTGCGCGAGCGACCACGACGGCGCCGCAGCCGAACGACGGCCCAGGCGCCCGGTACGGGGGGGCTAGCCCGCCAGGGCGATCAGTCGGGCGGCCAGGTCGGCGAACGGCCCGTCGTTCGGCTCCCCTTGCACCATCCGCTTCACCAGCGCCGTCATCTCCTCGTCGTACGCCGCGCTCACGGCGGTCAGCGCCGCGAAGTCATGGACGAGCTGGATCTCCAGCTCGGCACGCGGGATGCGCCGCCCGTCCAGCCAGATCAGCGCCGTCGACTCGGCGAGCGAGATCCAGGAGCGGATGACCAGTTCCAGGCGGGGCGGCGCCTCGGTGATGCCGAGGTGGGCGAGGATCTGCTCGTAGGCGGCCTGCCGTACCGAGTCGATGAGGGCGTTGGTCGCCGAGGAGCCGACCGCGGGGCCACCGCGCATCAACGCCGCGAAGCCGGGCCCGTGTTCGTCGACGAAGTCGAAGAACCGGCGCATCACACGGAGCAGCCTGGCCCCGAGCGGGCCCTCGTGCGGCTCGTGGAAGCGGTCCGCGAGATCCTCCGAGGCCCGCTTCAACGCGGCCTCGTACAGACTGAGTTTGCCGGGGAAGTAGTGGTAGACCAGCGGCCGCGAGATGCCCGCGGCCGAGGCTATCTCGTCGATCGAGACCTCGTCAGGCGAGCGACGGCTGAACAGTTCGAGGGCGACGCCGATCAACTGCTGCCGCCGCTCCTCGACTCCCATCCTGCGGCGTACCCCGGTTGTCATGCGAACACCTTACCGATCGGATCCGGCCTCCCACGGACCCGGCCCTTCACGGGTGTTCACAGATCCAGCACAAGTCTCCCACTTCGGGCCCGCGAGACACAGATGAGCATCGAGTCGGCACGCTCCGTGTCCGTGAGGAGTTCGTCCCGGTGCTCCACCTCCCCCTCCAGAACCCGCTGTTGACAGGTCCCGCAGAACCCCTGGGCACAGGAATAGGGGGTGTCGGGCAGCTCCGCACGTACCGCGGCCAGCACGGACGAGTCGGCCGGGACCGTCAAGGTCCGTCCGCTGCGCCGGAGTTCGAGTTCGAAGGCGTGGTCGCCGCCGCTGTCGGCGCGCGGCGCGAAACGTTCGAGGCGGACCGCCGGGAACCGCTCCGCCACCGCCGCCATCAGCCCCTCCGGACCGCAGCAGTACACCGCCGCGCCCTCCGGGACGGCCAGCGCGCCGAGGTCCGGGCGCCCGTCCTCGTCCTCCGCGACGACCGTGACCCGCTCGTCCCCGGCCAGCTCCGCGAGGAACGGCATGGACCCGCGCGTCCGCCCGCAGTACAGCAGCCGCCACGCCACCCCGTCCGGCACCGCCCGCACCATCGACAGGATCGGTGTGATCCCGATGCCCCCGGCCACGAACACGTACGAGGCTGCCTCGACGAGCGGGAAACGGTTGCGCGGCCCGCGCACCTCCAGCTCCATGCCCGCCACGACCTGCTCGTGCACCTCCCGGGAGCCGCCCCGCCCGTCCGCGACCAGCCGGGCGGCGACCGTGTACGACGAGGTGTCGGCCGGGTCCCCGCAGAGCGAGTACTGCCGGACCAGCCCGGACGGCAGCACCACGTCGAGGTGGGCGCCGGGCTGCCAGGGCGGCAACTGTCCTCCCTCCAGGCGCAGTTGGACGACCCCGTCGGCGATCGTCCGGTGCGAGGCGACGAGCAGCCGCAGCGCCCGGGAGCGCGGCCGCCCGGAGGTCGGCGGGTCCAGGGCCGGCATCGGCCACAGCGGGGAGGCCTCGATCCGGCGGCGCAGGGCCCGCCTGACCAGCAGCGCGGCGCCCGCGACGGCGACGGCGGTCCGCAGCCTCGGCGTCATCACCTGCCCTCCTGCTCGGCGGCGCGCGCGGCGGGGGAGGAGACCAGGTAGGCGACGGCCTGCTCGGTGGAGCCTTCCTGGGACGGGTGGTAGGTCCGGCTGAGGTAGCGCGGGATCGACTTCAGCATGTCTCCGGTGGCGGGCAGCGTGCCGCGCCGGCCGGCGAGGTAGAAGTCCCGGAGCCGGGCCCGGCCCCGGTCGAGCGTCGGGTCGTTCGCCATGAAGAAGCGGGCGCCGCGCTGCCACAGGAACACGATCGCCGTGAACGCCGTCGCCCAGGTCCGCACCCGGCGCCGGTAGCCGCCGTCGAGGTGCAGGAACAGGTCGAAGGCGACCGACCGGTGCTCGACCTCCTCGGCGCCGTGCCAGCGCAGCAGGTCCAGCATCATCGGGTCGGCGCCGCGCCGGTCCAGTTCCCGGGCGTTGAGCACCCAGTCGCCGAGGAAGGCGGTGTAGTGCTCGATGGCCGCGATCAGCGCGACCCTTTCGAGCAGCCACCAGCGGCTGGCCCTCCCGGGCTGCAGGGTCCGGTCGCCGAGCAGTTTCTCGAAGAACCAGTCGACCTGGGCGGTGTACGGCGTCGGGTCGAGGCCCTGCTCCCGGAGGTGGGGGAGCACCTCGTCATGGGCCTGGGAGTGCATGGCCTCCTGCCCGATGAACCCGACGACGTCCGCGCGCAGCCGCTCGTCGCGGATGAGCGGCAGCACCTGCTTGTAGACGTGCACGAACCAGCGCTCGCCGGCGGGCAGCAGCATGTGCAGCACGTTGATGGTGTGCGTCGCGAAGGGGTCGCCGGGCACCCAGTGCAGGGGGGTGCCCTCCCAGGCGAAGGACACGTTGCGGGCCTTGAGCGCGATGTGCTCGGACTGCACCGGCTGCGGCTGCTTGTTGGACATGGCGTCAATGTACTGACGGGTAGGTGGGGTGAGAAGACCTTCGGCCCACCTTGTTTACGCGAAGTGTCAGCAAGGGGCGCCGACGCACCGCCCGCGACGGCGCGTCACGGCGGCACCGAACTCACCGCAACCCACTGATCTCCCGCCCGTCCTCCAGGGTCCCCGTCAACTGGGCCTGTGCCCCCTGCTTCGCCGCGGTCACCAGGGTCTGCCCCTGCGCGGACGCCGAGACCCCGCCGGTCGCCCGGATCGAGGCGGTGTCGCGGCTGCCCGCGGCCAACAGGTACCACCGCCCGTCCCCGGACTTCCACAACACCCCGGCCAGCACGTGCGGATCGCGCGGACCGCAGGCCGTCACGTCGGCGCCCTTGGCCGCGACCGCCCCGTACCGGCTGCCCGGCGTCCGGAACTGGGCCAGCGACACGGTCCCGTCGCCCTGCCAGGTCTCGGCGCGCGTGCACACCCACGACCCGGTGCCGCCGGCGTCCGGCAGCTCCTGCTCGGCGAACGCCCACGCGTTGACGCTGCGCACCCCGGCCGACCGCTCCGCGGCCAGCGAGCAGGCGAACGGTGCCCAGTCGCGCAGCGCCGCCCCCGAGGCCTCGCCGGTCTCGCCGGGCCGTCCGGCGGTGAGCCGGGCCGGCACCAGTTCGCCCAGGTCGGTCGCGAGGTGCACACCCTGCGCGTCGGTCAGCTGGAGCACGTTCCAGGACGTGCAGGACCCCTGCTGCACCGCGGGGCTGGCCAGCGGCCCGGTGACCCCGCCGGTCAGCCCGAGGTCCAGCGCCCCGGTCTCCGGCTTCGTCAGGTCCCGCTCGGCCGCCCCGGTGACCCAGGGGGCGGTCAGATAGCGCACGTTGCCGTCGGAGCGGCCCAGGACCAGCGCGCTCGCCTCCACGCCGGTCGCGCCGTCGGCGCGGGCGAAGTCCAGGGCCGCGCCCTGGGTGCCGTCCTTCGGTTCGGCGTAGCGGACGACGCGCAGCCCGTCGTAGAAGATGGCCACCCGGGCGCTGTCGACCACCCCCGCGTACAGCAGCTGGGGCGGTCCGGCCGGGCCGCCGGTCTGGGTGCCGGGGGTCGCCGAGACGCGGACGGTGCCGCCGGGGCGGGCCCAGACGGCGAGGGCGCGGCGCAGCAGCGCGGTGTCGCCGGTGAGGGTGCCGCGGGCCGGCCAGACGGAGAAGTCGGTGCGTGCGGCGGTCTTCCAGGCGGTGGCCGGGATCTTCGTGAGCTGGGCCGGGTCCAGGGCGGCCTGGGCGGCCGGGTTCTGCGCGTACACCGGGGCGGCCGCGCCGTCGGCGCCCCAGCCGCCGCCCGGCAGCGCGACCAGCGCTCCGCACACGGCGAGGGCGGCGGCGGCGGCGAGTGCGGCCCTGGTGTGCCGGCGGCGGCGCACCAGGTCGGTGGGCCGGGCCTGCAGGGAACAGGGGTCGAACTCGGGGGAGTCGAGCAGCGGGTACTCGGCCGGGACGCCGTTCGCCTCCGCGAGCGCGCCCTCGGGGTGCTCGACGCCGGCCGCCCGCAGGAGCCCCCGGACGTCGCCGTCGGGGAGCTGTTCGAGGCCGCGCAGCGCGTAGGCGGCGCGGGCCGGGCCGGAGAGGCCGGCGAGCCGCTGGTCCAGGGCGAGTTCGTCGGCGCCGCCGGAGCGCGGGAAGAGCCGCAGGCCCCACACCTGGGGGAGCAGCGGCGGCAGCTGGGCGCGCCTGGGCCACGCGGTGAGCCGGAGCGGCCGGTCCGCCTCCAGCGCCGTACGCACCACTTCGAGGCGGACGAGGGAGTACCCGGGGTCGGTCTGCCGCCCGTCCGACTGGGCCGGGACCACCGGGACCTGCTTCCGGCCCCGGGGGAGCGCCCGCTGGACCAGGGAGTGCGCGGTCAGGACGCGGCGGCCGCGGGCGAGCCCCGGGGGCAGCACCAGGTAGGCGAGCCGGACCAGCCGTGGGTAGTGCTCGACGAGCGCGGCCTCGGCCTGCTCGACATCGACGGCCGGGTGCGGGGCTCCGGCGGAGGCGGCTGCGTGACGCTGGGCTACATCCTGTGACTGCACGTCCTGGTGAACGAGCGAACCGTTGGTTGGTCACCGCCACCCGGGTGACACTGCGGTGTCCGCACGATGTGAGCCGATGTGAGTGCTTCGCGGCCCGCAGCCGTATCGAAGGGGACGGGCTCCCGGAAGGCACCCGGGGCCGGCGATGCGACCGGAGGAACAGATGAGGTTGACCCGACCGATGCTCGCCGTGGCCGGCGCCGTGGCCGTACTGGCGCTGGCGGGCTGTGGATCCGGAGACGGCAAGGCGGAGGCGAAGATCCCGGTCACCGCGACCGGCAGCCTGGAGAGCCTGGCCGCCAAGGTGAAGTGCACCCCGGACATGCAGATCGACTCCGACGAGGTCCGCCAGGCGATCTGCAAGGTCCCCGCCGGCAAGTTCGTCTTCGCCACCTTCGCCACCGACCGCGGCCAGCGCGAGTGGATCAACGACGCGAAGGACTACGGCGGTTTCTACCTCGTCGGCCGCAAGTGGGTCGCCGTCGGCACCGACAAGGTGGTGAAGGCGCTGCAGACCACGCTGGGCGGCGAGGAGGAGATCGGCGTCGACCACAGCAAGCACACCAGCTGAGGTTCGCGGGCCGTACGGCACATACGAGAGCGGGCGGTGGGAGAATCCCACCGCCCGCTCCGTGCTACCGGCCCCGGTGCCGCCGGCTAGCTACTGCTCACTGGCACTTCTTGCCGGTGTTGATGCAGTTGGCGATCGTGGCCGCCAGGTTGTTCTTGGTGACGCTGATGAAGTCGTCGTGGTCGGTGGCCGCCTTGTGCAGCTGCTCGGGGAAACCGTCCACGGCGTAGGCGTTCTTGACCTGGCCGTTCACGATGCTCGGCTGGGCCAGGTTGTACACCAGGCGCATGGTCAGCTGCGGGATCGCCTTGAAGCCGTTCGGGCAGACACCGCTCGCGGGGTCCGCGAAGGCCACGTGCGTACGGTGATTGGCGCTGTCGATGTTCACGCCGTCCCAGCAGCTCTGGAAGGCGAACGTCCGCACCACCTGGCTGCCCTGCGGGCAGATCGGGTACTGCTGGGTCAGCTGGACCTTGTTCTCGAAGCCGGTGCAGCTCCAGTGCGCGTTGGCGTTGGCCAGACCGTTGGTCGTGGTCTTGGCGTCACCGGTGATGATGCGCAGGAACTGGGGCATCGCGACGACCTTGCTGGCCGGGCTGCCGACGTACTTGATCTGCGCCTTGACCGGCGTGATGATCTTGCCGACGTTGCCTTCCTTGCCACCGCCGAGCGCGTTCGCGTCGAACTCCTGCTGGCCGTTCTGCTCACGCACGACCGGCCAGTAGTACGCCGAGAGGTCACTCTGGTTCTGGCAGCTGGAGGGGGCGGCCAGCAGCGAGTCGTTCGTGGAGAACGCGTTGACCTTCTGGTTGCCGACGTAGTCGTGCTCGTGGTGCGCGCCGTTGGTCACGCCGGGCGCCACGATGACGTTGTCGGTGTTGTGGTTCTTGTTCTGGTTCGTACCGCAGCGGGTGGTGAACGTACCGGTCGAGGCCTGGGCGCCGTTCTGCGGCTTGCCCTGGACGTTCGCCGCGACCTTGGTGATGTCCACGAAGTCGGCCGCGGACGGGCCGTTGCCGGCCTGGCCGCCGGCGCCCACGTCGACCGGGGTGCTGGCGCTGGCGCTCGGAGCTGCGCTGGCCTGGCCGCCGTTGTTCTGACCGCCGTTGTTGTTGTTCTGACCACCGTTGTTGTTCTGGCCGCCGTTGTTGTTGCCCTGGCCGGCGGTGGTCTGGTTGGCGGCCTGCGTGGTGCAGGCGGCGAGCTGCGACAGCGCGCTGTTGAACTGGCCGCCGACCCGCGTGATGTCGATCCTGATCCGGTCGATCGTGGCCGCCCGCTTCTCCTTCAGGGGGCCGACGATCGCGTTCTGGACGAAGTTGGCGTCGTTCGCCTGTGCCTGACGGGTGGAGGCGAGCCGGGAGTAGGCCTCGGTGATCTGCTTGTCGAGGTTCGCCAGTTCCGTCGCCACCCCCTGCTTGGCCTTGTCGGGCACACTCGTCAGCTTCTGGCCGACGTCGGGGCAGGAGATGGTCGCCACCGTCGCGGCGGCGGCCTTCGTGTAGTTCTGCGCCGAGTTGTTCGACTCGTGAGCCGAAGCGTTCATCTGCGCATAGAGCAGCCCGCCCCCGCCGAGTGCGACAGCCGCCGATGCGGCTATGACCTTGACGGTCAGCGGCGAACGGCGTTTGCGTATGTTGCGTCCCATGGAACTCCTCAGACCTTCCTTGCGGGGCGGCATCGAGGCGCCCGACAGGAGTGAAGCGGCGTCCTTTCATACGCGCCCCGTCTCAGGCGTGTTCAGCCGCCTCACAAATTCATCAGAGATTTGTTACGCACTTGGGGCACAACTGCCGTTTGAGCAGGGCGGTTTCTGGAAAATCAGCGGTCGCGGTCAAGATACGCGAGCACCGCGAGGACGCGCCGATTGTCGTCGTCCGACACCTCTAGTCCCAGTTTGGTGAAGATGTTGGAGGTGTGCTTCGCGATGGCCCGTTCCGTGACGACGAGCTGAGCGGCGATCGCCGCGTTCGACCTGCCCTGCGCCATCAGCTCCAGAACCTCGAGTTCCCGCGGTGTCAAGCCCCCCAGCGGCCGGTCGTCGGCGCGCCGGGACAGCAGCTGCTGGATCACCTGCGGGTCCATGGCCGTACCGCCCGCCGCGACCCGCCGTACGGCGTCCACGAACTGCTCCGCGTCGAACACCCGGTCCTTCAGCAGATACCCCACCCCGCCGGTGCCGTCCGCCAGCAACTCGCGCGCGTACAACTGCTCCACGTGCTGGGAGAGCACCAGCACCGGCAGCCCCGGCCGCTCCCGCCGGGCGCGGAGCGCGCACTGCAGCCCCTCGTCGGTGTGGGTGGGCGGCAGCCGTACGTCGACCACGGCCACGTCCGGCGCCGACTCGGCCAGCGCGCGGTCGAGTTCGGGGCCGGACTCGACGGCCGCCGCGATCTCGAAGCCGTAGGCCTCCAGCAGCCGGACCAGCCCGTCGCGGAGCAGGAACAGGTCCTCGGCTAGGACAACGCGCACGGGATCTCCATCGTGACCATGGTGGGACCGCCCGCGGGGCTGCTGACGGCCAGGACGCCGTCGAATGTACCCAGCCGCCGCTCCACCCCGGCGAGCCCCGACCCGGCCCCGACCACCGCGCCGCCCCGGCCGTGGTCGGTGACCGAGACCCGCAGCATCCCGCCGCCTTCCTGCACGTGATGCAGGTCGACCCAGATCCGGTCGGCACCGGAGTGCTTGACCGCGTTGGTCAGCACCTCGCTCACCGCGAAGTACGCGGCCGACTCCACCGGCGCGTCCGGCCGCCCCGGCAGTTCCACCGTCACCTCGGTCGGCACCGGCAGCCGCAGCGCCAGCGCCCGTACGGCGTCCCCGAGCCCGCGTTCGGCCAGCACCGGCGGATGGATGCCCCGGACCAGGTCCCGCAGCTCGCCGAGCGCCTCCACGGACGCCTGCCGGGTCTGCGCGAGCAGCTGCTTCGCCTTCGCCGGGTCCTTGTCCAGCAGCATCTCGATCGTCCCGAGGTCCATGCCCATGGCGACCAGCCGGGCCTGCGCCCCGTCGTGCAGGTCGCGCTCGATCCTGCGCAGCTCGGCGGCCGACGTGTCCACCGCGTCCTTCCGGGTCTCGGTCAGCACCCGCACCCGCTCGACGAGTTCGCCCTGCCCTGGGTCGAGGACGGCACGGGTGAGACGGAAGTGGGCGGTCAGCAGCCGCGGGCACAGGTACCAGGCGCCGACCAGCAGCACGGCGGCGGTGGCCGCGGCGCCGAACGCGGTGGCCTGGTCGGTGACGGGCACGAAGCCGTACCAGTAGGTGCCGTCGAGGGTGAGCACCCGCCACAGCCCGGCGGCCACCGCGAACCCCTCGAACGGATAGAGCAGCAGCACCGCCGGCAGCAGCGCGGTCGCGAATCCGGCCGTCATGTCCGTGAACAGCCACAGCACGTCCCGCCCGACCTGCGGGTCGCGCAGCATCCCGAACGTCCTGGCCCATGGGTTGGCGTCCGCCGGGAGCGGCCGGTACGCCGACCGGATCCGCACCCCGCACCACTCGTACGCGAGCCGCCGCCGCACGTCCGCCACGTCCCGCACCCCGCCCAGGATCCACGGCGTGGTGACGATCCCGACCCCGATCGGGATCAGCGCGACCGAAACCGCGGTCAGCGCGAAGCAGAGCACCGACACCGGCAGAATCACGAGCGCCAGCACCAGCCCCCGCACGGCGGCGAGCAACACCTCCCGCGCCCTGGCACGGAAGCCCCCGCTGTTCGTGTTCGTCGTCATGCCGTCAGTCTGTCCGACCGGCCGACCGGGGGTCACTGGCCCGAAACCCCGTGTCAGGGGGTGGTGCTGGATACACCCCGCGACCAACCCCCACCGGCCCGCGGCCTGATCACGACCCGGTCCGCGGCACGCCGAGCACCCCCGCTTCGACATCGGGGTCGAGCCCGATACCCGCCCGCACCGGTGCCTCGCCGCCCCTCTCCGGGAGTCACCCCCACGTGTCGGCCACCGTCACCCCCACCGGCCGGCCAGCACCAGAAGCCTCATGCCGTCGATCGTGCCCCGGGGGACGCCGGACGCAAGGGGGGTTCAGCCGAGGGCGGAGCGGCCCTCGGCGGCCCGTACGCCGTCCGTCAGCGGCCGGTGGGCGGGGTGTACTTGTATCCCACCCGGCGGACCGTCTGGATCGCCCGGCGGTGCTCCGCGCCGAGCTTGCGGCGCAGCCGGGCGACGTGGACGTCGACCGTGCGGCCGTCGCCGACGTGGCCGTAGCCCCAGACCGTGGTGACCAGCTGGTCGCGGGTGTGCACCCGGCCCGGATGCGCCACCAGATGGGCGAGCAGTTCGAACTCCAGGTAGGTCAGGTCGAGTTCACGCCCGTCGACCTGGGCGGTGCGCTCCACCGTGTCGACGGTGACGAGCGGCCGCGGGCCGGTCGCGGCCGGGGCGGGGCCCGCGGCCGGCTCCTGCGGGTCCGGCACGGCGACCGGCAGGAAGGGCGGCTGCTGGTCCGCCGGGACCAGCACCAGGTAGCCGATCATCGGCGGCTGGCCCGGCAGGGTGGGCAGGGCGTGCTGCGGGGCGGGCAGCCAGGTGGCGCCCGGTGGCAGCAGCTCCGTCATGTCCACGATCTCGTCCCGGTCGACGGCACGCAGCCGGTGCCGGGCGGGCGAGGAGGTGCCGAGGGCGGAGGCGGGGGAGAGAGAACGAGTGGTCGCCATGAGACGTCAGCTCTTTCGCGCGAGGAGTCAGTCGGTCGAGGGCGACGGCCGCGATTCGTGGTCGGGCGCGCCGCGGGGACGTACTGCTTTCCGCGCTGGCCGAAGGCCGGGGTGTACGGCTTTAGAGGGCCCGCGCGTTCGTCGCGCGGCAACACACCCGGTCGAAGTCGTGGTGCTGACGGGAAGGCCAGAACGGCTCGAGGTCCTGGCGACCCGTCGCGCTGCACTTCTGGAAGCTGGCCATGTGCCCATTGAAGCAGACACAGCCGGGAAACAGGACCCTCCTCTCACTGCTTGGACGCCTCTTTGACGCGGCGCCATGCCGAAGGGGCGCCCACCGTCATGGTGGGCGTCCCTTCGGGAGAGTCGTCCGCGGATCAGACCTGGCCGGCCTTGTCCAGGGCGGTGCAGCAGGTGTCGACGATCAGCCGCGTCACGACGTACGGGTCGACGTTGGCGTTCGGGCGGCGGTCCTCGATGTAGCCCTTGCCGTCCTTCTCGACCTGCCACGGGATACGCACCGAGGCACCGCGGTTGGAGACGCCGTAGGAGTACTCGTTCCACGGGGCGGTCTCGTGCAGGCCCGTCAGGCGGTCGTCGATGCCCGCGCCGTAGTTCTTGACGTGGTCGAGCGGCTTGGAGCCCTCGCCGAGCGACTCGCAGGCGGTGATGATCGCGTCGTAGCCCTCGCGCATCGCCTTGGTGGAGAAGTTGGTGTGCGCGCCGGCGCCGTTCCAGTCGCCCTTGACCGGCTTGGGGTCGAGGGTGGCGGAGACGCCGAAGTCCTCGGCGGTGCGGTAGAGCAGCCAACGGGCCACCCACAGGTGGTCGGAGACCTCCAGCGGGGAGACCGGGCCGACCTGGAACTCCCACTGGCCCGGCATGACCTCGGCGTTGATGCCGGAGATCGCGAGACCCGCCTTCAGGCAGTTGTCCAGGTGGGCCTCGACGATCTCGCGGCCGAAGATCTCGTCGGCGCCGACGCCGCAGTAGTAGCCGCCCTGGGGGGCCGGGAAGCCGCCCTCGGGGAAGCCCAGCGGGCGGGAGCCGTCGAAGAAGGTGTACTCCTGCTCGATGCCGAAGATCGGCTCCTGTGCGGCGAACTTCTCGGCGACCTCGACCAGCGCGGCGCGGGTGTTGGAGGAGTGCGGAGTGAAGTCGATGTCCAGGACCTCGCACAGGACGAGGACGTCGTCGCCGCCGCGGATCGGGTCCGGGCAGGTGAAGACCGGCTTCAGCACACGGTCCGAGGAGTGCCCCTCGGCCTGGTTCGTGGAGGACCCGTCGAAGCCCCAGATCGGCAGCGCGTCGAGACCGGCCGGGGCGCCCGCGATGATCTTCGTCTTCGAACGCAGCTTGGCCGTCGGCTCGGTGCCGTCGATCCAGATGTACTCAGCCTTGAAGGTCACGGGCCACATCCTTCGGGGTGGTCGGGCGCACTTGCGGGTGCAGCGGCGCTACGGCACTGGGGCGCCTCGGTGTTGCCCGGCAGCCTGTCAACAGGCGATTTCCCGATCATTGCTCGAATGTGAACCCGGTGTTACCTGGTGGTTCTGTGGTGCGACTCACGTTTTGGCTGCCCCCCTGCCCGCGGGCAGGGGATTCCTGGCTCAGGCTGCCTCGGGGAGCGGCGCTCCCGGGGGTCTTACGCCCTCGGTACCAGCCGGGTTCAGACCTGCCCGGACGAGCATCACGCGGGCGGAGTTCTTGTCTCTGGGGGAGATGGCTCCGCATGCGATGCAGGTGTAGGTGCGTTCGGACAGCGGTAGTGCGTGCTTGGTTCTCGCTCCGCACCGGGCGCAGTCCATGGTGGTGTGCGCGGGACACACGAGGCGGATGTCCCGCCCGTGCTTGCGCCCCATCTCGATCAGGGCGTTCTTCGTGGCGCCGATCGCGGCGTCCGCTGCCTTACGTGCCATCGAGGACCTGGCGAGGAACTTCGGCTTGAAGTCCTCGACGGCGATGGCGTCGTGGTCGGTCACGGCCTTCTTGGCCCACTTCCGGCCGGTGTCCTGCCGCTGCCGGGCGATCTTCGCGTAGGTCTTCGCCCGCCACTTCTTCGCCTCGCGGTAGCCCTTGGAGGCGGCCTGTCCCTTCTTCGGTCTGCGGCGGGCCATCATCCGGTCGTACCGGGTCAACCTGGATTGCGCCTTTTTCCCGTGCTCGGTGTGTGGCAGATCATGTGTGTCCGAGGTGGTGGTTGCGGTTTCCTTCACACCCCAGTCGACACCCAGCACGGCACCGGTTTCCGGTAGCGGCCGTACCTCGGCGGGAACCACGAAAGAGCAGTACCAGTGGCCAACGTTGTCCTGGTACACGCGTACCGAGGAGGGCTGGGCGGGCAGGTCCCGCGACCACACCACCGTCAGTACGATCCCGCCCGCCAGGTGCAGGCGGCCGTCCGCCAGCCGGAACCCGCGCCGCGTGTAGTTCAGCGTCGATCCGGCTCTGTGCTTCTTCTTCCATTTCGGCATCCCGGCCCGCTGCCGCTGAGGCAGGCGTTCCCGGATGTCCTTCTGTGCCTTGGCGCGGGACTTGCCGAAGTCCCGGATCAGCTGCTGCTGAGGAACCGAACTACCTTGGCGCAGCCACGGCGTGTGCCTTCGCGCTTCTGTCAGCATCTTGTCGAGCTGCGCCGGACCGCAGGTCCGCACCTCGTCCGTGGCCTTGTTGTGCAGGTGGGTTGCCTTGGACTTGGCGACGCATTCGTTCCAGATCCACCGGCAACGGTCCCATTCCGCCAGCAGTGCCGTACGGGCGGTCGACGACACGCGAAGCCGGTACGTGTACCGGGCGTGCCCGGCCGCGTCGGCTTCCCTTGATGTCGTCATGATGCCACTGTGGCGTCATGATTCGGTTCTCGCTCCGGATCCCGGCAGACCTACCCGAACGGGTGACCGCCCAGGGCACGGTGCCCATTTCGGGCGCCGTGCGAAGCTGCTTCGGGGCGGTCGCCGGCTTTCCCTCCGTGAAAGCCGGCGACCGTGCCTCAGCGTGTTCTTCGGGTCAGCCGGACTTCTCGATCACGGCGCGGCGGATCAGGAACTTGCCGGGTTCCCGGACCTGTTCGAATGCCGCGTCGTTGAGCAGCACGCAGCTGCCGGAGACCGAGGTGACCTTCACCGTCGTGGACTTGTTGTTGTCCAGGTTGGTGACCTTCAGCATGGTTCCCGCCGGGAACTGGTTGCTGGAGGCGGCCGGTGCGCCGGCCTCGCCGGAGAGCGTGACGGTCGAGCCCTTGCAGACCTGCTGCCCGGAGGCGGCGGCGCCCCCGTTGCTGCCCGTGTTACCGGTGTTGCCGGTGGCGGCGCTCTGCGACGGCGCCGCCGTGGCGGTCTGGCCGGTCTGCCCGGTCTGGCCCGTCTGCGTCCCGTTCGCCGCCTGGGAGCCCTGAGCCGACTCCCCAACGACGCAACCGGACGCCTTCTGCTGGACCTTGATCTGCTCGATGACCGCCTGGCGGTTGGCGATCCGGGCCGCCGACTGGGCGTCCGGGTTCGCCTGCTGCCCGGCGATGAACTTCTGGTTGTTGCCGAGGGCCGTGGCCAGTCCCGAGCAGACGGTCGAGTCCGCGGCCGACGACAGTGTCTTCGCGCTCTGCGAGGACTGCGCGGCGTTCGAGGTGGACGCCAGGACGAAGGCCCCGCCGCCGGCCACGGCCGCGGCGCCGACCAGCAGGGCGATCGTCTTCTTGGCGCCGAGAGTTCTCCTACGCGACATGCGCGCCTCCTGAAAGGGGGGGAACGTACGCCGATAGGTACGAGATACCGAACGTCGTTACTCAGCGGTCACCGGAGGGGCTGAAGTGACCTGCGTCACAATTGAGTTGAGGGCTGTTCAGCTCTTGCCTCTGGCCAACGCTTCCTGTACGGCCTCGTCCGTCCGGGCGACGACCGCCGTGCCGTCGTCGGCGGTGATGATGGGCCGCTGGATGAGCTTGGGGTGCTCGGCGAGGGCGGTGATCCACCGGTCGCGCGCGCCCGCGTCCCGTGCCCACTCCTTCAGTCCCAGCTCCTTGGCGACCGCCTCCTGGGTGCGAGTGATGTCCCACGGTTCGAGCCCGAGCCGTTCCAGCACGGCTCTGATCTCGTCCTCGCTCGGTACGTCCTCCAGGTAGCGGCGGACGGTGTAGTCGGCCCCCTCGGCGTCGAGCAGGCCGATCGCGCTGCGGCACTTCGAGCAGGCGGGGTTGATCCAGATCTCCATGCGGGAACGGTACGCGAGCCGTCTTCCGAGGGTGCCTGTTCGATTTTCTGGGGGTGTCGTGAGGGCTTCTCGCGTACCTTGCGTCCCACCCGAAAAACCCTTCTCCACCTGGCTGTTCGGTGCCTCCGCGGGCTGTCTCGTTGTCAGTGCCGGCCGGTACACTGGGAGCAGTGTTCGAGAGGGTCGCCGGGATGTCCGGAGGCGCTCCGACCGCGACAGGAGGATGCCTGTGCCCGCTGCCGCACTGAAGCCGAAGCCGAAGTCCCTGCCGACCCAGTCCACCGCGAAGCGTGCGGTGCTGCTCGACTCGCCGTACGCGCCGGCGGAGAAGCGTCCGCTGCCGGCGGGGCGGCCACGCGAGTGGTACGTCACCCACAACCGCCGCCTGAAGGCCATGCGCCTCGCCATCGCCCTGCTCGACTCCGGCGTCTACCTGCCGGGGCAGGCGCGCAACGAGACGATACGGAGCACGGCGGAGAGCATCGGGATCCACCCGCCGTCGGACACGACGTGCCACATGGTGCGGGCGCTGATGCGATATTCGCGGTGAGCCGGTGGTGCCGGGTGCCGTGTGTTCTTGCGCGGCGCCCGGCGCTTGACCGACTGGGGGCTGCCGCCCCCCAGGCCCCCGTATCGGGGGTGCGGCCCCTGTGGTCCGGCTGCGGGCCGGCGGGGGCTGGTCGCGCAGTTCCCCGCGTCCCTTACGGGGCGCTGCAGTCGCGTCAGCCACACAGCTGCGGGCAGTCGTGCCGCTGGCGATGGGGGAGGGTGGGCGCAGCGGCACCCTGCCAGCGCCGGTAAGCGTCCCCACCCCTCCCGGGCCCCCACCCCTCCGCCCCGCTCACCCGCTGAGCTCCCGTTCCAGGGGTGTGCGGAACCGTGGGGTCACCTTCGCGGTTGCCACCCAGCCGCGCAGCCGTTCCGCCTCCGCCGCGACCGCCTGCTCCGCCTCTCGCCGGATGCCCGGATCGGGGATCCGCCAGACGATCTCACCGTCCCGGCGCTGCGCCCAGCCGCCCACCACCAGCCCGTTCCACCACACCGTCGGCCCCACGTTGCCGCTTCTGTCGAAGAGGAGCGGCCGCAGCTCCGGCGGCAGGTACCAGTCCCGCCGCTGCCATGCCATGGCCGTCGGGTCGAGAGCGGGGAGCAGGGCCGCCCAGGGACGGGACGACCCGGTGACCGCCGGCAGATCGCCGGCCGTCACGTACCCCGTGTCGTCCTCGTCCAGGGTCACCGGCTCGGCTCCGATCGCGGCCAGCGCCCGGCGTACCTCGGTCACCCGCCACCCCGTCCACCACTTGAGGTCCGCTTCCGTGGCCGGGCCGCAGGCGTGCAGCCAGCGGTCCAGCAGGACCGCCTGGGCCTGTGCCGGGTCCAGCTCGGGATGGTCCGGCGCCGGTGCCCAGCGGAACTGGCTCGATGTCCAGGAGCCCAGCGGGCGGCCCCGCACCACCTTGCCCTCCACGCCCAGGACCCTCAGCAGACGCGTCGAGACGGTGTGGATGCCCTCGTAGCTCTTGCCCGCGGCGTACGCGAACTGCTCACGCAGGCGTGGTTCGGCGGCGGCCAGCTCCGTCGCCGTCGCCTGGCCGAGCCGGGCCAGCTCGGCCAGCGTCGAGGACTCGACCTCCGCGAGCCAGGCCGCGTCCGGGGCACCGGCCCGCGCCATGTCCTTCAGCAGGGCGGCGCGTTCGCGGGCGGCCACCGTCAGGCCCGTCGAGGCGTGGACGACCGCCGTGAGTTCCGCGGGAAAGACGAACACCGTGTGCCGCATGCCGTGCATCCGCACCAGGGTGCGGTCCTCGTACAGGGCCCGCTCCGTCTCCGGCACCGTCTTCGCCGCCTCGGCCAGCCGCGCCCCCACCGCCAGGTGCACCGTCGCCGGATCCGAGCCGTGCAGCGCCACCAGCGCCTCGGCGACCTCCTCCGGCGTCGTCGCCCGCGCAGGGCCCGTCAGCCGGTGGCGCAACGCCAGCCGGGCACGCCGCTCCGCCACCCCGATGTGCCGCCGCCCGCCGCTCATGCCGACCTCCCCATGGACTCCTGAGCGCATCCTGCCCGACGCTACTGACAATCACCTGTTCGGCGGACCCGGCACGCGCGCGCCCCCGCTCCTCCCTTTCACTGCGATCAGCAGGTCAAGGAGGGAGCAGTCGACCGAGGGGAGCGCCGTATGACCACACCCGCCGACCGCGCCGCCAGCGGCAAGGCGGCACGCAAACGGGCCCCCCGCTCGGCGCACGCCTTCTGGCTGCCCGCCGTCGACCGCCCCGACCCCGTCGCCGTACTGGAGCGGCAGGCCGCGACCGGCTGCCCGAGCTGCTGCCCATCCGGTACGGGCGGATGGCCGCCTCGCCGTTCGCCTTCCTGCGCGGCGCGGCCGCCGATGGGGGCACCTCCCGCTCGAGCGAAGCCGAGAGTGGGGGAGGCCGCCGACCTCGCCGCCCGGCCGCACACCGGGCTCACCGTGCAGCTCTGCGGCGACGCGCACCTGCTGAACTTCGGGTTGTACGCGTCCCCGGAACGGAGCCAGGTCTTCGACCTCAACGACTTCGACGAGACGTTCCCCGGCCCTTCGAATGGGACGTCAAACGGCTCGCCGCCTCCGTCGCCGTCGCCGCCCGCGAGAACGGGCACAGCGACGCGCAGGCCCGCGCCTCGGCCCGGGCGGCCGTGGCCGCGTACCGGACCGCCATGCGGTGGCCGGCGATGCTCGGGGAGCTCGCCGTCTGGTACGAGCGGGTCGACGGCGACAGCCTGACGGCCCTGGCCCGCGCCCACGCCCGGTCCGGCGACCGCATCGCCATCGCCGCCCACCTGGGCGGCACCGGCACCTTCGACCACGCGTTCACGGACTTCGCCCTCGCCTACGCCGACCGGACCGCAACCGATCACGCAGGCTTCGGCGCGGCCGTCGTCGCGGGCATCCTGACGGCGGCGCCGGGGGTCTGAGCCCGGCCCCTCCCGGTCAGCCGTGGTGCTTCAGCAGCAGTGCGACGAACTCCCGCCGGTCGTCCGGGTGGTCACGGAACCAGAGGCCCAGCCGGTGCTCCGCGTCCGGGAGTTCGAAGCGGGTGTACCGGGACCGGGTGCGCAGGGCGTTCTGGAGGGCCGCCGTGACCTGCGGCGGGATCACCGCGTCGGTGCCCGGCACGGCGAGTACGGCCCGGCCCGCGTAGCAGCGCAGCACCTCCAGGGCGGGTGAGGTGCGCCAGGCGTCCGGGGTGCGGATGAGCTCGGTGAAGCGGCCGGTGCCGTCGCCGAAGGGGACGTCCCAGGCCTGCGGGGTGTAGACCGCGGGGGAGCAGAGGCCGATCGCCGAGGCCCGGTCGCCGTAGTGCCGTACGAGATCCGCGACCGTCTGGCCGCTCATGCTGAAGCCCACCAGGATCAGCGGGCTCTCCGGCCTCACCTGGGCGTCGATCACCGCCGTCGCCTGCTCGAAGCGGCGGCGCAGGCTCAACTCCCCTAGCACGCCCGTACTTTCGCCGTGCCCCGAGAAGTCGAAGGCCAGCGCGGGGCAGCCGTGGGCGGCGAACTCGGCGAGCAGCGGGCGCAGTCGCCGTTCGCTGCCGTTGCCCGCGCCGTGCAGGAGGACGGCGACCGGTCTGCCCGTGCCGTCCGGGCCGTGCGCGGCCGGAGCACGGACCCCGCGGAGCCGTTCGCCGTCGTACTCGTGGGTGAAGCAGGTGAGTTGGTCCATGCCGCACATTCACCCACGGGTGCGTCCGCGGGTGCACGCACGAAAACGGGATGCACGCCCGGTGACCGGCTCTTTACTCTGGAGACGCGTTGCGGAGTGGTCCACCACCGCTTTCCGGAGGTCCGGCCGAGCCTCGGGGACTCGGGACTACACTGCCGCGCACCGACGGACGGCCGCCCGTCCCCCGCGTGCCGTCGGATCCGTCGACCGCTCACCCAACCACGCCTCGGAGGCCCGTCATGGGCACCATCGTCCTATCCGGAACCGTCGTCCTGGTCATCCTCGGATTCGGCAACCACAACTGGTGGCTCGCCGCCGTCGCCCTGCTCTTCCTGTACGTGCAGTACGGGCGCGGCTCGTCGTCGGCCTCCTCGTCGGGCGGTTCGTCCGGCGGGGGAGGGGGCATGGCCGGCGACTACAAGACGTACCGCGACCGCCGCGACCAGCAGGCCAAGTGGGAGCGCCGCTACCGCCGCGAGCGCCCCCTGGAGTTCCGGCGCCAGCAGAAGGAGAAGGGGAAGTAGGCCGCGGGTGCTCTCGTCCGGTCAGAGGCCGGGGGCGCCCCAGACCGGGAACCAGCGGCTGAGGTCCTGCTCGATCCGCAGGTCGCCCGCGAGCGCCGCCTTCACCTGCAACTCCAGCGCGCTGTCCCGCCGCTGGGCGGAGCCGGGCAGGGGCGCGAAGGGGTAGAAAGTACCCCGCTTGTAGAGGTAGACGAGCGCGAGCCTGCGCCCGCGCCCGTCCTCGAAGGCGGCCAGGGAGCAGAGGAGCTGCGGGCCGAAGCCGTTGACCTCCATCGAGCTGTTCACCGCGTGCAGGTCGTTGACCAGCTGCGGAAGCTGGTCCGGGGGCCGCTGCGAGACCAGCCAGGAGTACCCGTAGTCGTCCTGGTGCAGCTCCACCGGAACCCCGCCGCGGTCCGAGTCCGCGTCGAGGAGCGCCTGGACCTCCCGGTGGGTCTGCTCGAAGGCCGCGCCCTCCACGGTGGCGAAGCACACCGCGCCCGCGCCGGTGGGCCTGAACCCGGCCGCCGCCTCCAGCGTCACCGCCGCCGACGGCAGCGCGAACAACTGGTCGAGATCGGGCGCGACCGGCTTCGTACGGCCCAGCAGGATGTCCAGGAACCCCATGCTCACCCGGCCTTTCCGGGCGTCGCCGCCTCACCCAGCTCCGCGGAGATCCGCCCCAGCTGCTCAAGCCGCTGCTCCAGGGGCGGGTGGGTGGAGAAGAAGCGCTCGATGCCGGGCTCCTTGCCGGTCGCCGGGGTGAAGTAGAACGCGTTGAAGGCCTGGGCCGTGCGCAGGTCCTTGGTCGGGATCCGGGCGATGTCACCGGAGACCTTGGTGAGCGCGGACGCCAGCGCGGAGGGCCGTCCGGTGAGGTGCGCGGCGGCCCGGTCGGCGGCCAGCTCCCGGTACCGGGACAGCGCCCTGATCAGCAGGAAGCTGATCGCGTAGACGGCCGCGGAGACCCCGATGACCACGGCGAACACGGCGGCGGTGTTCTGGTCCCGCCGGCCCCCGCCGAGGAGCTGCGAGTAGAACGCGAACCGCACGATGAGTCCCGCGATCACGCCCAGGAAGGAGGCGACCGTGATCACGGCGACGTCCTTGTGCGCCACGTGCGACAGCTCGTGCGCGAGCACACCCTCCAGCTCGGCGGGCTGCAGCCGCCGCAGCAGTCCCGTCGTCACGCACACCACGGCGTGATCGGGGTTGCGCCCGGTCGCGAACGCGTTCGGCATGTCCATCTCGGACACGGCGACGACCGGCTTCGGCATGTCCGCGATCGCGCACAGCCGGTCCACCACGGCATGCAGCTCCGGATACTCCTCCCGCTCCACGACCCGCCCGCGCATGGCGAACATCGCGATCCGGTCGGAGAACCAGAACTGCGCCACGAACATCGCACCCACCAGCACGACGACCAGCAGCCACGACTTCAGCAACACGATCAACGCGGCAACGAAGCCGACGTACAACAACCCGAGCAGGAACAGCGTGACCGTCATCCGCACGGTCAGCCGCCGGTCGCTCCGGAAGCGGCTCTGCATCTTGCATCACCCCGCAGTCAGGCACTCGTCCCGCTGTCCAGTGTGCACCTGCGGGGGGCCAAGGGGAGGTTCCGAACGGCCCTAGTAGCGGCAAAGGCTCAGCCCGGCACTCCGGCCTCGCGCTGATGCCTGGCCAGCACCCACTCGGGGAGCAGATGCCGTCCCCGGTCCAGCAGCGCCGCCGCCTCCTCGGACCCGAGCGGCACGTCCGGCGTCGGGTGCCACTGCCGGACGGACCGCTCGGCCCAGCCCCGCAGTTTCACGTCCGGATCGTCGAGCAACGCGACCGCGGCCCGCAGCCGCACGAGGCCGCCCCGCGCGTCCAGCAACCGGAACGCGGCGACCCGCGCATGCCGCGCCCGGCCGGGCCCCAGCCGGTCCATGAGCCATCCGGCGTCCAGCGACCCGGCGGACGGCAGCAGGTTCACGGTCGCCTCCCGGACGACGCTCGGAGCCGGGTCGTCGAGCAGTTCCCGAAACCGTGGAACGTCCGTGACGTCGAAGGTCCGCAAACCTGCCACCGCACCCGCCCGTACGCCGGGGGAGGGGTGCGCCAGCAGGCGCGCCAGCAACCCGGCGTCCGCTCGCTCTCCGCACTCGGCGAGCCCCATGACCGCGCCGGGCGGCAACGCCGGGTCGACGGTGCCGGCGACCCGGTGCCGGTACCAGGGCAGCGGATCGGTGCCGTACCGCCGCAGCACGTACCGCGCGCAGGCGCGTACGACGCCGGACCGGTCGGCGAGAAAGTCCGCCGCCCGCTCCGGCCGCCCGGCCCGCCGCAGCGCGGTCACACCGATCGCACGGACGCGTGGCCCGCGCGCGGCCAGCAGCGGCCCGAGCACGTCGTCGGCGGCTGTGCCCTCCGGCACGAGGGCCACCGCGGCCTCCGCGCAGAGGGTCTGGACGGCGGGGTCGGAGTCCCGGGCGGCGGCCCGTGCCAGCTCGGCGGCGGACAGCTTCCCTTCCGCCACGGCCAGGCGGTGGGCGAAGCGTCGGACGATACGGTCGCCGTCGGCGCGCAGCCGCCCGAGCTGCTCGTGAGACGCTCCCCGCAGGACGTCGCCGAGCACCTCGACGCCGAAGGCGCCGCGCCCGCGCCGGCCGACGAGCAGGATCAGAGGCGTGAGTGAGACGGCGGCGTCCACCTCGAGGGTCTCGCGCAGCAGATGCCGGGCCCGCTCCCGCACCGGTGCGACCCAGTCCGCACAGCGGATGACGACCAGCGGCAGCAGCGAGGGAAACCGCACCGCCGTCTCCAGCGCCGCCTCCCTGATCCGGCCGTCCCGATGACAGAGTGCCAACGCGGCCCGCGACTCGGTGAGCGCGTTGCGGTGCTCGCCGTCGAACTCGGCTCGGCTCGGCAGCGCGTCACGCAGCGGCCAGGACCGCGCACCGGCGTCCAGGGCGAGCCACCCACCCGGATCGCTGCCCTCGATCACGTCGCAGGGCGCGGCCCCCTCGGCGATCCGCAGCGCCACCGCTTCGCCGTCCTCGAATTCCCCGCGCATGCCCGTACCCCGTTCTGCCTGCCGTCCGGGCGATGGTAGGCGGACAAGTGGGCGCCGGTCGCGCCGATTACCCGAGGCCGGCGACAGGCCGACGGGCCGGATCCCTAGTACGGCGCCCGCGTCTGTATGTACCCCAGCAGCAGGATCACCGCCGCCACGCACCCCAGCACCACCGCCGTCGACACCCAAGACGACCGTCGCGGTCCGGCCGGACCGGGATCCGGCCGGAACGGTACCGGGTCCGGTGGGTTCTCGCGCCATCGGGCGGCCAGCATGCGCGCCCGTGCGGACGGTTCCTTGTGCTCGGCCTGGTCGGCCCAGCGCAGGTCGAACTCCCGGTCCTCGTCTTCCTGTTGGGACACCCTGATTCCCCCCGTATCGAACATGCGTACCGACGCACGATACGACGGCGCCCCCGCCCTGAGAAACAGGAACGGGGGCGCCGGCCGCCGGGGAGGCGTCGATCACACGTCGAAGTACAGCTCGAACTCGTGCGGGTGCGGACGCAGCTGCAGCGGGGCGATCTCGTTGGTGCGCTTGAAGTCGATCCACGTCTCGATCAGGTCGGGCGTGAAGACGTCACCGGCGAGCAGGAACTCGTGGTCGCGCTCCAGGGAGTCGAGGACGGCCGGGAGGGAGGTCGGGACCTGGGCGACGTTGGCGTGCTCCTCGGGAGCCAGCTCGTAGAGGTCCTTGTCGATCGGCTCGGCCGGCTCGATCTTGTTCTTGATGCCGTCCAGACCCGCGAGGAGCAGGGCCGAGAAGGCCAGGTACGGGTTGCCGGAGGAGTCGGGCGCACGGAACTCGACGCGCTTGGCCTTCGGGTTCGAACCCGTGATCGGGATACGCATCGCGGCGGAGCGGTTGCGCTGCGAGTACACCACG